>NZ_CP109151.1:5533040-6230050 GCF_035920385.1 Micromonospora sp. NBC_01739
CGACCGGGCGCCGGACCGTTTCGAGTTCCAGATGCTGTACGGCATCCGGCCCGAGGAGCAGGACCGGCTGGTCGGCGAGGGCTACATCGTGCGCACCTATGTGCCGTACGGCGACGACTGGTACGGCTACCTGATGCGCCGGCTGGCCGAGCGTCCCGCCAACCTGGCCTTCTTCGCCCGCGCCCTGACCTCCCGCAAGTAACCACCCACCCATCCGAACGGCCTCGGCAGGTTCCACCGGACCCTGCCGTGGTCCCGTCTTGACGTCGGTTGGCTAATGGAATTAGCCTAAGGGCTATGAACACTAGCTTCGCGAAGCGTGGCGACGGACGGATCGCCTACGAGGTGCACGGTCAGGGGCCCTTGGTGGTGCTCTCGCACGGCATGGGGGAGAACCGCCACTCCTACCGGCACCTGATTCCCCTGCTGGTGGCGGCCGGCTACCGGGTGGCCTCGGTCGACGTACGCGGCCACGGGGACTCCACCATCGGGTGGGCCAGCTACGCCCCGGCCGAGGTGGGCGGCGATCTGCTGGCGGTGGTCCGGGAACTCGGCGGCGGGCCGGCCACCCTGGTCGGCAACTCCTCCAGCGCCGCCGCGGTGGTCTTCGCCGCCGCCGAGGAACCGGCCCTGGTCAACGGGATCGTGCTGGTCGGCGCCTTCGTGACGCAGCCGAAGCTCAACCCCGTCATGCGGCTGGGGGTGTGGGCGGTGGTCCGCAGTCCTCGGCTGTTCGGCATGTTCCACCGCACCCTGTTCCCGGTCCATCGCCCGGCCGACGACGCGCGGTACCGCAAGAACCTGGTGACCGCGCTGCGGCGGCCCGGCCGGATGCTGCCGGTCCGTGAGGTGGCCGCCCCGGTCGCGCCACACTGGACCACCCTCGCTCCGCAGGTGCGTCGACCGGTGCTGGTGCTGATGGGCACGAAGGACCCGGACTTCCCCGACCCCGGTGCCGAGGCCCGGGCCGCCCGGCGCCTCTTCCCCCTGGCCGAGGCCCGGATGATCACCGACGCCGGGCACTACCCGCACGCCGACCGTCCTGAGGCGATGGCCGCCGAACTGACCACCTTCATGGCGGTGACCGATCGTGCCTAGGGTCGGGCTCAACCCGCAGATCGTGGTGCGTGAGGCGGCCCTGCTGGCCGACGAGGTCGGCTACCAGCAGCTCACCCTGGCCGCGCTGGCCGGCCGGCTCGGGGTCGCCCTGCCCAGCCTCTACAAGCACATCAAGGGCGCCGAGGCGTTGGCGCAGAAGCTCGCCGCCCTGGCCACGGCCGAACTCGCCGAGGAGATGACCACGGCCGCCGCTGGGCGCAGCCGGGAGGAGGCCCTGCGGGCCGTGGCCACCGCCTACCGGTCGTACGCCCGACGGCATCCCGGCCGCTACCCGATGGCCCAGCGGGTGCCGGATCCGGCCGATCCGGCGCATGTGGCCGCCGGTGAGCGGGCGGTCGGGGTGGTCTACGCCATCCTGCGCGGGTACGGCATCGAGGGCGACAGCGCGGTCGACGGGGTACGCATGTTCCGGGCCGCCGTACACGGCTTCGTGGCCCTGGAGGCGGCCGGTGACTTCGGCCTGCCCCGGGAGGTCGACCGCTCCTTCGAGCAGATGATCACGGCCCTCGATGTGGCCTTCTCCGCCTGGCCGGGCGGCACCGACCTGGACTGACGGCATGGCGGATCGTCGACCGGTCCGCCGGGGCTCGTAGCATGGGCCGGTGCGCCGCCACGACTCGCCGCGGCTGCTCGCAGCCACGCGGCCCCGCCTGTTCACCGCCCTGCTAGCCGTCACCGTGCTGACCCTCACCAGCGCCGCCTCCTGCGGCGAGGACGAGGCACCGATCGCGCTGGCCTCGGCCGTACGGGCAGCGGTGGCGGAGGAGATCGACGCCCCGGCCACGGTCGTCGCCCGGGCGGCGGCCACCCTGACCGCTCCGGCCGACGGCACCCTGCGCAGCCTCCGGGTGGAGCCGGGACAGCGGGTCAGGCGCGGCCAGGTGCTGGCCGTGATCGACTCACCCTCGGCCCGGGAACGCCTGAAGCAGGCCCGGAAGGCGCTGGATGCCGCCAAGCGGGCCGGTGGGGGTGGCGGCGGCAACCTGGTCGGATCCCTGCGGGGCACCGACCGGGCCGCCGCGAAGGCACACGCCGCCGCCCGCGCCGCCGCCGGCAAGATCAGCGACCCGAAGCTGCGCAAGGCACTGCTAGCGCAGGTCGAGTCCGCGCAGCGGCAGTACGCCGCCGCCGCGCGCGCCGCCGACCAGGCGGTACGTGAGGTGCAGCGCGGGGTACGCAGTCTCAACTCCGCAGTCGGGGCCCTGGCCACCGCCCAACGCCTCCAGGCCCAGCAGGCGTACGACCTGGCCAAGGCGACCGTGGACGCGCTGACCCTGCGGGCACCGATCGCCGGGGTGGTCCAGCCCGGCGGGGTCAGCTCCGGGGACGCCTCCGCCAGCGCCCTGGCGGGGCTGCTCGGCGGCGGGGGAGTCCTGCCGCCCGGCCTCGAACCGAGCGCGCTGGGTGCCCCGGCGGCCGGTCCGCCCGCCGGGGTGGACACGGCCGTCCCGGTCGGCGGTCGGGTGACCGCCGGAACCCCGGTGCTGACCGTGGTGGACACCGGCGAACTGGGGCTGCTGGCCGAGGTGGACGAGACCGACGTGCTGCTGGTCCAGGCCGGTCTTTCCGGCACGGTCGAGTTGGACGCCGTCCCCGGTGCCAGCTACCCGGCCACCGTCCGCTCAATCGACGTACTGCCCAGCACCTCGGCCCGGGGCGGGGTCAGTTACCGGGTCCGGCTCTCTCTGGGGGCGGGTCAGTTCGGTGAGGCCGAACCGGCACCGACCCCCCGCCCCGGGATGAACGCGGTGCTGCGGTTGCAGGTCCGCGAGGCCAGCGACGCGGTGACCGTACCCGCCTCCGCGATCTTCTCCGCCGACGGCCGGGACACCGTCTGGGTGGTACGCGAGGGCCGGGTGGGACGGGCCTCGGTCACGGTAGGGGTGCAGGGTCAGGATCTGGTGCAGATCGTCGACGGGGTGCAGCCCGGTGACCGGGTGGTGGTGCGCGGCACCGACCAGGTGCGCGACGGCCAGGAGGTCGGGTGAACCCCGCCATCGAGGCGGTAGAGGTGTCCCGGACGTACCAGCTCGACGGGGTGTCCGTACCGGCCCTGCGGGGGGTGACCCTGACCGTGGCGTCCGGTGACTACGTGGCGTTGATCGGGCCCTCCGGGTCCGGGAAGTCCACCCTGATGCATCTGCTCGGGGGCCTGGACCGGCCGACCGGAGGGCGACTGGTGATCGGTGGGCGGGAGGTGGGGACCCTGTCCGCCCCCGAGTTGGCCCGACTGCGCAACGAGACCATCGGCTTCGTCTTCCAGGCCTTCCACCTGCTGCCGCGTACCACCGCGGTGGACAACGTGGCCCTGCCGCTGGTGTACCGGGGGGTCAGCGCCCGTCAGCGGCGGGCGCGGGCCGCGGCCATGCTGGAACGGGTCGGCCTGGGGCACCGCCTGGACCACCGTCCCAACCAGCTCTCCGGCGGCGAGCAGCAGCGGGTGGCGATCGCCCGTGCCCTGGTCACCGACCCGACCGTGCTGCTGGCCGACGAGCCGACCGGCAACCTGGACAGCACCACCGGGGCCGCCGTACTGGAGCTGCTGGAGCGGCTGAACGCCGAGTCCGGGGTGGCGTTGGTGATGGTCACCCACGACTCGGAGGTGGCCGCCCGGGCCCGCCGCCGGATCACCATGCGCGACGGCGTCGTCGTAGCCGACAGCGCCGTGGCCGGCACTCCCGGTGTCGCCGCGTCGGGTGGGGGCGCCTCGTGAGGCTGGCCGAGGCGTGGCGGGTGGCGGCGGACGCGCTGCGGGCCAACCGGATGCGCAGCCTGCTGACCATGCTAGGGGTGATCATCGGGGTCGCCTCCGTGGTGCTGCTGGTGGCGATCGGCACCGGCACCAAACAGACCGTCGAACAGCAGGTCGAGGGGTTGGGCTCGAACCTGCTGCTGGTCGTACCGGGGCGGCTGGACGTGGGCTCGGCCCCGGCGGTCTCCCCGCTGACCCTGCAGGACGCGGAGGCCGTCGGCCGGGTGGTCGGCGACCCTTCCCGGGTGGCCGTGACGGTGGCCTCCGGGGCCACTGTCCGGGCCGGTGGCCGGCAGGATTTCACCACCGTGCAGGGGGTGCTGGAGACCACCCCGACGGTCTTCGCCCGGGACCTGGCCCGGGGTCGCTACCTGACCCGATCCGACGTGGACACCGGCCGCCGGGTCGCCGTTCTGGGTGACTCCGTCGCCCGGATCCTCTTCCCCGACCGGGAGGCCGTCGGGCAGCAGGTGAACCTGGCCGGGGTGCGGTTCCGGGTGATCGGGGTGTTCACCCCGCTCGGGCAGAGCCTCGGGGTCGACCGGGACGACGAGGTGCACATCCCGGTGACCGCCGCCCAGCGGCTGTACGGCACCCAGCGGGTGGACGCGATCGCGGTGCGGGCACCGGACCGGGACCGGATCGAGGAACTCGGCCAGCGGATCGTGACCGAGTTGAACGGTCGGCACCCGGGTACGGAGTTCAGTGCCGTCACCCAGGAGCAGATCCTCGGCGTCCTCGGCGACATCCTGGGCATCCTGACCGGGGTGCTGGCCGCCATCGCCGGCATCTCGCTGCTGGTCGGCGGGGTGGGGGTCTCCAACATCATGCTCGTCTCGGTACGCGAACGGACCCGGGAGATCGGCCTGCGCAAGGCGGTCGGCGCCCGCCCTCGGGACATCGGGGTGCAGTTCCTGCTGGAGGCGGTGCTGCTCACCTCGATCGGCGGGCTCACCGGAATGGCCCTGGGGGTGGGGGGAGCCCTGCTGGTGGCCGCCGTCTCGCCGATCCCGGCGGCGGTCACCTGGTGGTCGTTGGCGCTGGCCTTCGGCGTCTCGGCGGCGGTGGGGATCATCTTCGGGGTGGTACCCGCCCAACGGGCCGGCCGCCTGGACCCGGTGGTCGCCCTGCGGGCCGAGTGAACCCGCCGTGGCCGAAGATGATCACCGTCGGCAATTCGGGCACACGCCACCCGACCAGGGGTTTTCCACCGACCATCCGGTTCCGGATCGTGATCAGTTGCAGGAAGGGATCGCGCCGGTCACAGCCGTCCCGCTACCGTACTGGTAACACGCGCGTCGCCGGCCGCGCGGGAGGACCCGTGGGGCGGCACGCGCAGGGCATGGGATGGGTCGGGTGAGCCATGGCCGGGTCACCGTCCGACGGTCGGCTGTCGGATGTCAAGTTCCTGACCGTCGCCGAGGTGGCGACCGTCATGCGAGTGTCGAAGATGACGGTCTACCGTCTCGTGCACAGCGGTGAGTTGGCCGCTGTGCGGGTCGGCAGGTCGTTCCGGGTGCCGGAGCACGCCGTGCACGAGTACCTCCGTGGCGCCTTCCAGGAGACCGCCTGATCCGGGTGTCAGACCGTCCGGACAGGGCCCGGTAACCGGCATCGACCGGGGGCGCGTTGGTCCGGATGACGTGGTCCCGCTACGCTGGACAGCGATCGTGACCGTTGGTGCGCCCGCCGCCCACCCCGCCGGTCCGGTCCGTTGTCCGTAAGCGGTCGCCGACGTCACCGGTTCGTGGCGTCTTCCGGTCGCGCCGCATGTTGCATCGAAAGGCTTTCGTATGGGCTCGGTGGTCAAGAAGCGCCGCAAGCGCATGGCTAAGAAGAAGCACCGCAAGCTGCTGCGCAAGACCCGCGTCCAGCGTCGCCGTCTCGGCAAGTGACGGATGCCGGGCGCTGCCCGGCCTTCGCCGCTTGCCAACTGTCGACCCTCGGAGGCCCAGGTGATCAGGCCGTGGCTGTCCCGGCTCGGTCCCAGCCGCCGGGGTAGGTGCGAGACATGACCCCCGGTGGCTCATCGAGCCTCCCGGGGGTCGTCGTCGTGACCGGGGTCAGCCGATACCTCGGTGCCCATGTCGCCGCCCGGCTGGCTGCCGACCCCCGCATCGAGCGGGTCATCGGCATCGACCTGCCCGACCCGAGTCCGGAGGTCGCCGGCCTGCTGGAGCAGGTGGAGCGGATCCGGGTGGACGCGGGTTCGGTGGGTGGACTCCTCGCCGACCTGGATGTCGACACGGTGGTGCATCTGGCCCTGGTCAGCGCCCCGGATCACCAGCAGGGCGGCCGGTCGGCGATGAAGGAACAGAACGTCATCGGCACCATGCAGCTGCTCGCCGCCTGCCAGCGGGCACCCCGGCTACGCAAGCTCGTGGTCCGGTCCTCGACCGCGGCGTACGGGGCCTCCTTCCGGGACCCGGCGGTCTTCACCGAGGAGACCGAGCCCCGTGAGGTGCCGCGCGGCGGCTTCGGCCGGGACATCCTCGACATCGAGGGCTACGTGCGTGGCTTCCGGCGACGGCGGCCCGATGTCACCGCCACGGTGCTGCGGTTCGCCCCGTTCATCGGGTCGACGGCCGACACCACCCTGACCCGCTACTTCTCGCTGCCGGTGGTGCCCACCATCCTCGGCCGGGACGCCCGGTTGCAGTTCCTGCACTTCGACGACGCCCTTGAGGTGATTCACCGCTCGGTGACCGAGGAGCATCCGGGCACGTACAACGTCGCCGGTCCGGGGGTGCTCGCGATGTCCCAGGCGATCCGCCGGGCCGGCCGGCTGGCCGTGCCGATCCTGGAACCGGGCCTGTCCGGGGCCGCGGCCCTGGCCCGGACCATGGGGCTGGGTCGCTACGGCCTGGACCAGGTGGACCTGCTCGTGCACGGCCGAGTGGTGGACACCGCCCGCCTGGAGCGGGAGTACGGCTTCACCCCCCGATCCACCGCGGCCGCCTTCGACGACTTCATCCGGGCCCACCACGGGCGGTCCGTGGTGACGCGCGAGCAACTGGCCGCCGCCGAGCAACTCGTGCTGGAACAGATCCGGCGGGTGCGTGCGGCCGTGCGGGAGCAGCAGTGAGCGAGTTGGAGATGCGCAGCGACGACGAAACGCGCCCGGACAACCCCTCCCCGGCGGTCGACCCTGCCCGGCACAACGGGCACCACCCGGCGCCCCGGCAGCCGGCGGTGCCGGAGAGCCCCGGGGACCTCTGGGACCGGCGGATCGCGGGCGGACTGGCCTTCCTGCGTCGGCGGCTGGCCGGCGACTACGAGGTGGACGAGTTCGGCTTCGATCCGGAGTTGACCGAGGCGGTCTTCCATCCGCTGCTGCGTCGGCTCTACCGGGACTGGTTCCGTACCGAGGTCACCGGCCTGGAGCACATCCCCGCCGAGGGGGCGGGCCTGGTGGTCGGCAACCACTCCGGCACGGTGGCGTTGGACGCCCTGATCCTCTCCACCGCCCTGCACCACGAGCACCCCGCCCACCGCTACCTGCGGCTGCTCGGTGCCGACCTGGTCTTCCGGATGCCGGTGGTCTCCGAGATCGCCCGCAAGACCGGGGGCACCATGGCCTGCAACCCGGACGCCGAACGGCTGCTGCGCGGCGGTGAACTGGTCGGGGTCTTCCCGGAGGGCTTCAAGGGCATCGGCAAGCTGTACGCGGAGCGTTACAAGCTGCAACGCTTCGGCCGAGGGGGTTTCGTCTCGGCGGCCCTGCGTACCGGCACCCCGATCATCCCGGTGGCGATCGTCGGTGGCGAGGAGATCTACCCGATGCTCGCCGACCTGAAGCCTTTGGCCCGGCTGCTGAAGCTGCCCTACTTCCCGGTGACCCCGACCTTCCCCTGGCTGGGACCGCTGGGCATGGTGCCGCTGCCGAGCAAGTGGCTGATCGAGTTCTGCCCGCCGATCCCCACCGCACACCTGGTCGACTCCGCGGACGACCCCCTGGTCGTGTTCAACCTCGCCGACCAGGTACGCGAGACCATCCAGCAGACCCTGCACGAACTCCTCGAACGCCGCCCGGACCCCTTCGGCCCCTAGCCGTCGGCCAGGGTCAGCGGACGGGGCGCCGTTCCCCGGGGCTGCGCTCGCCACGGCGACGGCGCTGCAACGCCATGCCGGCCGTGACCGCTCCGGCCACCAGCCCGGCAGCGGCCGTGGAGGGCACAGCGATCTTGACGGCCCGGCGGCCGGTGCGGAAGTCGCGTACCTCCCAACCGCGCTGGCGTGCCTGACGCAGCAGGGCGGTATCCGGATTGACCGCTACCGCCCGGCCCACCGCCGACAGCATCGGCAGATCGTTGGCCGAGTCGCTGTAGGCGCTGCAGAGGCTGAGGTCCAGCCCTTCCACGGCCGCCAGGGCGGTGACCGCCTCGGCCTTGACCGGCCCGTGCATCAGGTCACCGACCAACCTGCCGGTGTACGCCCCGTCGACCACCTCGGCGACCGTCCCGATCGCCCCGGTCAGGTTCAGTCGGGTGGCGATCACCCGGCCGATCTCCACCGGGGCGGCGCTGACCAGCCAGACCCGTTCACCGGCGTCCAGGTGGCCCTGCGCCAGCCGCCGGGTCCCCGCCCAGATCCGGGGGGCCATCAGCTCGTCGAAGATCTCCTCCGCCAGGCGTTCGATCTCCTCGACCCGCCAGCCCTCGATGAAGGCCAGGGCGGCCTCCTTGGCCTGTGACATGTCCCCGGCGTGCTCGCGGGCCAGCAGCCGGAAGCGGAGCTGTTGCCAGGCGAACCGGGCCAGATCCGCCGTGGTGAAGTAGTTGCGGGCGGCCAGACCGCGGGCGAACCAGTAGATCGAGGCGCCCTGCATCATCGTGTTGTCCACGTCGAAGAAGGCTGCGGCCCGTGGGTCCGGCGCTACCGGGGGAGCCGGCTCGGTCTCGGCCCAACCTGTGGTGTGCCCGTGCACATCCGTGCTGACGGTCACCTTCCGGTTGCGCGCCACCGACGCCCCCTCACCTCGTCCGGATCTCTGCTGCCCTTCCGCGAGGGTAACCGCCGGTCGCGGTGCCGACCGGGGGAGTCGCCCGGCCGGGAGGTGTCACACACTGTTCAGGCGCAGGTGCCGGGCAGGGGGCCCAGGCTGTCGCTGCCGGTGCCGACCGGCTGGCCGCAGGCGATCGTGGTACGCAGGGCCTCGGCGCGTTCGGTCACCGAAGCCAACAGCAGCAGGGACCGGGCGGTCCGCTCCCGGTCGGCACGGGACCCGTTGTCCAGCAGGGCGTTGAGGGCCCGTCGCTGCCGGACCAGGAAGGCGTCCACCGCGTCCAGCGCCGCCGGATCGGAGCGCTGCGCCGCGGCCTCGGTCAGCAGGCGTACGCCCTGCCGGGTGTCGGCGTCCATGTCATCCAGCACCGCGCGGTAACCGGACCGGCTGCCCTCCAGGGCGGAGGCTTCGGCCAGCCGGGTACGGGCGAAGTCCAGGAAGAGCTGCCCCCGGCTGATCTCGGAGCTGGCCAGCGCGAGCTGGGCCCGCTCGGTGCTGCGCTTCATGCCGTACAGTGCGTCGCCGGGCACGGCGTTCTCGCTGGCGGCGGAGATGCCGGAGACCGCGATGGCACCGGCCGCGATGCCGACCAGGATGGCACCCCGGGCGCGAGCCCGACGTGCGGTGACGGCCGGTAGCAGGGCCCGGTTGGTGCTGACCTTCTCGGCCGGGGCGGTGATGCCCTCGCGCTCGGCGGTGGCCACCAACATGGCCCGCAGGCCGGTCCGGAAATCCGGATCCACCTCGGGCGTCGGCGGGTCGGCGCTCAACTGCCGACCCAGCCCCACCAGGGGCGTCAGCTGGTCGTCGAGTCGGGAGCGGACGTGATGGCGTCGGCCACCGTTCGCTTCGTCGAGTAGCTGCGCGAAGCGCTCGGCGCGCCGTCGGGAGAAGAGGGTGTCGTCCACCGCGGCACCTCCTCTCGCTGGGCGCGGCCGGTCGGCCGCGATCGCCACCAGCGACCGATGAGCGCGTGACATCACGGCGAACT
This sequence comes from Micromonospora sp. NBC_01739, assembly GCF_035920385.1. Taxonomy (GTDB): domain Bacteria; phylum Actinomycetota; class Actinomycetes; order Mycobacteriales; family Micromonosporaceae; genus Micromonospora. The sequence goes on from NZ_CP109151.1 coordinate 5,542,908, forward strand.
CGCCGGCGTCGTTGCCCGTCGTCCGTAGCCCGAGGCCAGGCTGTCACCGGTCGCACCCGGAGAAACGCGCCGTGCCGGGGTGGGGTTACGGGCCGGCCGGAGTCGGAAATCACCCAAAGTGATGGCGGTGAGTCCCGGGTCGGGACCGGCGTCGGCCGGGTGGCCGGCCGGTCTGCGCCGGGCCGGTCACGCCTGGAAACCGTCCGGCAGCAGCCGGGCCAGCGCGCGGACCGCACGGTACTGGAGGGCCTTGATCGCCCCCTCGTTCTTGCCCATCGCCCGAGCCGTCTCGGCCACCGAGAACCCCTGGAGGAAGCGCAGCACTATGCACTCCTGCTGCTCGGGGTTGAGCCGTTTGACGGCGGTCAGCAGGGCGACATTGGTGATGTGTTCCACCACGGCCGCCTCCGGGCTGCCCTCCGGGCCACGATCCTCCCGGTCGGCGTCGAGCACGTCACCGGTGGTCACCTCCAACCGGTACCGACCCGACTTGAAGTGGTCGGCGACCAGGTTGCGGGCGATGGTGACCAGCCAGGCTCCCAGGTCACGGCCCTGCCAGGTGAAGCTGCCGATGCGCTTGAGGGCCCGCAGGAAGGTGTCCGAGGTGAGGTCCTCGGCGAGTTGCCGGTTGCCGACCCGGAAGTAGACGAAGCGGAAGACGGTGTCGACATAGCGGTCGTAGATCAACCCGAAGGCCTCGGCCTCCCCGGCCTGGGCCCGTTCCACCAGGGCCCACACCTCCGTGGCCGGATCGGAGGGATCCGGGCGACTCGGGTACCCGGTGGAGGTGTCCACCGGGGCGGTCACCGCGGGGATCACCGCCGTCTCGGCCGTCGGCAGGTCGGCCACCGGGGTGTCACCGCCGCTGCGCCGGGCCTGGGCCGGCATGGTCGGTCGGCTCGGGGTGGCCACCCCGCCGCCGGCCGGCATCGCGTTGGCCCCGGGCGCCGCTGGTCGGTGTGGTGGTTCGTTCGGGTGTGGTCGGTTGCCGTACCGGCGCGTGGTGCTCTCACCTCGGCTGGCCAGGTTGCCCGTCGTGCTCTGCGGAGCGTGGGCGGCCCCGCGCTCGTTCACCGGGACCCGCGCCGCCGGACCGGTGAGGCCCGTCGGACGGTGCGCGAAACCGAAGGTGGTCATCGGCCCACCTCCATTCCATCGCAGACGAGGACGTCGGCGGTGGCCGGTTGACCGGCCGGATCACCGCCGGACAGGTCGACTCCGGGGCGTGCCGACTTGCGGCAGTACCCCTTGAGGTGCTGGTCCAATGCGCTGACGGGCACGGGGGCCTCCTCGGGCTGAGGGGTGTCGACTCACGGCAAATGGGGTGAGCCGACCCGAGTGATGATAGGGCCAACGTCACCCGCGCGTGGCAAGTCCGTTACACAGGGCCAAAGTATTTCCCGACGTGTCGCACCCCTGCCGGACCGGTTGTCCGTCGAGTGTGGTTGACAATCGCCGGTCCACCTGATCTGAAGCAGTTGTGCAGGTCAGGTCGATGATGGAGGGTGCCGCCAGGCGTTACCGCGGGGGTTGGGTAGGGCCGGTCGGCCTTCCTAGTCCGGGTGAGCTCGACGCCGCTGCGCGTACCCTCGGTGACGTTCACAGGTTCCGTCAACGGGACTGTCGCGCTTGCGGCAACCGGGTCGATGAGTGCACCCGGGGACCGATCGCCGGCCGCGCGCGTAACCTGGCGAGGTTGGCGTGCCCGACCGAGGTCGGACCGAGCAGCCGACATCACCCCGGCACGACGGAGGAGACCGATGCCTGAGCCCCGCCTGATGCTGATCACCCGCCCCGGCTGTCACCTGTGCGAGGACGCCAAAGCAGCGCTGGACCGGGTGGTCGCGGTCACCGGCGACCAGTGGACCGAGCGGGACGTCAGCGGTGACATCGAGCTGGAGCGCGAGTACGGCGACCGGCTGCCGGTGGTGCTGCTCGACGGCAAGGAGCACGGTTACTGGCGGGTCGAGGAGGAACGGTTGCTGCGTGACCTGACCACGCCGCAGCTCTGACGGGGGCCCGACGAGGGGGAGCGCCGATAGAGTGCGGCGATGACCCCTTCGCACCCCCACCTGGTCTGGGACTGGAACGGGACCCTGCTGGACGATCTGAGTCTCGTGGTGGCCTGCACCAATACCGTCTTCACCCGCGAGGGCGGGCCGACGGTGACCGCGGAGGAGCACCGGGTCCGGTTTCGTCGACCGATCGCCGACTACTACGCCGAGGTGCTCGGTAGGGCGGTGGACGACGAGGCCTTCGGCCGACTGGACCGGATCTTCCATGAGGCGTACCGGCGGGGTCTGACCAGCTGTGCCCTCGCCCACGACGCGGTGGACGCGATGGCGGCCTGGCCGGGCAGTCAGTCCCTGCTGTCCATGTGGTTTCACGACGAGCTGGTGCCGACGGTGCAGACCTACGGCCTGACCGGCCGGTTCGCCCGGGTGGACGGCCTGCGGGCCACGGTCGGCGGCGACCGTAAGGCCGAGTCCCTGGTGCGGCACCTGGCCGAACTCGGCGTCGACGGCCGCTCGGTGGTGCTGATCGGCGACTCGCTCGACGACGCCGACGCGGCTCTCGCCGTCGGGGGCCGTGCGGTGCTCTATTCCGGCGGCTTCACGGACCGCTCCCGCCTGATCGCTTCCGGTCATCCGGTGGCCGAGACCCTGACCGAGGCGGTGACCCTCGCCACCACCCTGGCCGCCCCGGCGAGCTGATCATGAATTCCGTACGGCGACAACTACATGATCAACAAATTGGGTTGGGCCGATGGGGCGCGTGTAATTGGTCAGAGAAGTCGGGATTGAGGGATAATCGCGCAGGTGTTCCCGGGAAGCGGGAGCGAGCGTCGATCTTGTTGGGCGGAGGGGCTGGTGGGGACGGGGGGCGGAGCAGCAAGATCGCGATTTGTGCACGTCTTCACAAGCGCCTACTCTGTAATTCCGACGCGCCCTGCTAGCACAGCCGGCAACTCCGGTCGCCAGCGGGAGTCCCAAACGGCCGGCCCGTGGAGTTGGTCAAGGATCGCACCGCACGGAGTCTCATGAGTCAGCACCGTCACCCTGGCGCGCCCGGCCGCGCCGGTGCCGTACCGGCGCTTCCGGATCTTCCCGAGGCGACGGTCGCACGGCTCCCCGAGTACCTTCGTGCCCTGCACAACCTGGCTGAAACCGGTAACGAGACCGTCTCCAGTGAGGGGCTCGCCAACGCCGCCGGGGTCAACTCCGCCAAGCTCCGCAAGGACCTGTCCCACCTGGGCTCGTACGGCACCCGTGGGGTCGGCTACGACGTGGCCCTGCTGATCGAGCAGATCGAGTACGTGCTCGGGCTCACCCAACGTCGGGCGGTCGCCCTGGTCGGGGTGGGTAATCTCGGTCACGCCCTGGCCGGCTACGACGGCTTCGCCAGCCGTGGCTTCCGGATCGCCGCCCTGTTCGACGCCGATCCGGGTCGGGTCGGCGAGGAGATCCACGGGATGGTCGTCCGGCACATCGAGGAACTGCCCCGGGTGGCGGCCGAGGAGTCGATCGCGATCGGGGTCATCGCCACCCCCGCGTCGGCCGCCCAGCGGGTCGCCGACCAACTCGTCGCCGTCGGCGTGACCGGCATCCTGAACTTCGCACCCTGCGTACTCTCGGTGCCGGACGGGGTCGACGTGCGCAAGGTCGACCTCGCCATCGAGCTGCAGATTCTGTCGTTCCACGAGCACCGCAAGGCGTCCTTGACCGGTCTGCCCCGCACGGGGGGATCCGCCCTGACCGCCCTGCCCGGTGGTCTCGCGGTCACCGAGGGCCAGGAGGCGATCGGAACGTGAAGCTTCTCGTCGTGGGTGCCTCCTACCGCACCGCGCCGGTCGCCACCCTGGAGCGGCTGGCGGTCGCCCCGGAGGACCTCACCCGCATCCTGGGCCGCCTGGTCGCCCAGCCGTACGTCAGCGAGGCCGTGCTGGTCTCCACCTGCAACCGGGTGGAGGTCTACGCGGCGGTCTCCGGTTTCCACGGTGGCCTCGGCGACATCTGCGCCGTCCTGGCCGAGCAGGCCGACTGCCAGCCGTCCGCGCTGGCCAACAACCTCTACGTGCACTTCGACTCCGCCGCGGTCGACCACGTCTTCCGGGTCGCCGCCGGGCTGGACTCGATGGTGGTCGGCGAGGCGCAGATCCTCGGCCAGCTCCGGGACGCCTATCACGGTGCCACCAACGCGGACACCGCCGGTCGGCTGCTGCACGAGCTGATGCAGCAGGCCCTGCGGGTGGGCAAGCGGGCCCACTCCGAGACCGGCATCGACCGGGCCGGGCAGAGCGTGGTCACCGCCGCCCTGGGACTGGCCGCCGGTCATCTCGGCGACGAACTCGCCGGTCGACCCGCGCTCATCGTCGGAGCGGGGGCGATGGGCTCGCTGGGGGTGGCGACGCTGTCCCGGCTCGCTGCCGGCCCGTTGACGGTGACCAACCGCAGCGCCGAGCGGGCGGTACGGCTGGCCGAGTCGTACGGCGCCACCGCACGACCGATGGCCGAGCTGGCCGACACGCTTTCCACAGTGGACATCGTAGTGGCCGCCACCGCGGCCACGGAGCCGGTCCTCACCCGGGAGATCGTCGCCGGTGCGGTGGCTGGTCGGGCCCCCGGACGCGGGCCCCTGGTCCTGCTGGACCTGGCCGTACCCCGGGACGTCGGGCCCGGGGTGGCCGAGCTGCCCGGCGTCGAGGTGATCGACATCGACCGGATGGGCGCGCTGCTCGCCGACGGCCCGGCCGCCACGGACGCGGCCGCGGTCGAACGGATCGTGGCCGCCGAGGTCGAATCCTTCCTGACCTGGCTGCGCGGCGCGGACGTGGCCCCCACCGTGGCCGCCCTGCGTGGCCGGGCCGAGGACGTGGTCAGCGCCGAACTGCGCCGGCTGGCCCAGCGCCGTCCCGACCTCACCGACGACCAGCGCGCCGAGGTGGCCCGCACGGTGCACCGGGTGGTGCAGCGGCTGCTGCACCAGCCGACCGTACGGGTCCGTCAGCTCGCCGCCGAGCCCGGCGGTGACCAGTACGCCGCCCTGCTGCGCGAACTGTTCGACCTGGAAGTACCCCAGACCTCCCCGGTGGACACGGTCCCCGACATCACCCCAACCAACGGAGGTGAACGATGAGCCGGCGGAAAACCAGTGACCCGCTGCGTCTCGGCACCCGGGGCAGCAAACTGGCGATGGCCCAGTCCGGACACATCGCCGAGGCCCTGACCGCCCGCACCGGACGCCCGGTGGAGCTGGTCGAGGTGATCACCGCAGGTGACCGGTCCACCGCGCCGGTGCAGCGCCTCGGGGTCGGGGTGTTCGTCTCCGCGCTGCGCGACGCCCTGGTCGCCGGAGAGATCGACTTCGCGGTCCACTCGTACAAGGACCTGCCGACCGCGATGCCGGCCGAGCTGCACATCGCCGCGGTGCCCCCGCGCGAGGATCCGCGTGACGCGCTCGTCGCCCGCGACGGGAAGACGCTGGCCGAACTCGCCCCCGGTGCCCGGATCGGCACCGGGGCGCTGCGCCGGATCGCCCAGTTGCACGCCCTGGGCCTGCAACTGTCGGTCACCCCCATCCGCGGCAACATCGACAGCCGGCTGGCTCGGGTGCTCGACCCGGAGAGCGACCTGGACGCGATCGTCCTGGCTCGGGCGGGGCTGGCCCGAATCGGTCGGCTCGACGCCGTCAGCGAGACCCTCGACCCGATGTTGATGCTGCCGGCTCCCGCCCAGGGTGCGCTGGCGGTGGAGTGCCGTGTCGACGACCCGGAGATGCTCGAACTGCTAGGTACGCTTGACCACGCACCGTCACGCGCCGCTGTCACTGCGGAGCGGGCGATGCTGGCCACCCTGGAGGCCGGGTGCTCCGCCCCGGTCGCCGCCTACGCCGTCGTCGCCGAAGGTGAGCCCACCGGCTCCGGTGACGACGGTGATGTTGTCCAGGAGATCTACCTGCGCGGGGCGGTGATCAGCCCGGACGGCGTCCGCGACATCCGGCTGTCCCGCACCGGAACGCTCGCCGAAGCCACGGAGATCGGTAAGGCACTCGCCGCCGAACTCCTCGACCTCGGCGCCGACTCGATCCTCGGCCCGCAAGGACCCAACGGCCCGGGGACCCAGCAATTTGGGAGCACAGAATGACCCGCACCCGTAAGCCCGTAGGCCGTATCGCGTTCGTCGGGGCTGGACCCGGCGACCCGGGCCTGCTGACCCGCCGGGCGCACGACGCCCTGGTCGACGCCGATCAGGTGGTGTACGACCGGGGAGTCCCCGAGTCGTTGCTCGACGTGGTCCGGGCCGAGGCCAAGGCCGAGACCGAGTTCACCCCGGCCGAAGGGGTGCCGGGTGACGTGGCGAAGGTGCTCATCTCGGCCGCCCGCGCCGGGCAGAACGCGGTGCACCTCGTGGCCGGCGACCCCTTCGGCCACGACTCCGTGGTCAAGGAGGTGCAAGCGGTCGCCCGTACCGCCGCCCACTTCGAGGTGGTGCCCGGGGTCAGCCAGGCCGAGGGGGTGTCCACCTACGCCGGGGTGCCCCTGCCCGGCGTACGCACCACGGCCGACGTGGAGGACGTCAGCACCCTGGACTTCGACGCGCTGGCCTCGGCGGTGCAGCGCGGCTCGCTGGCGCTCGCCGTGGACGCCGGTGACCTGGCCGCGATCCGGGACGGGCTGCTGGCCGCCGGGGTGGACGGCACCACCGCGGTGGGAGTCACCGGTGACGGCACCGGGGAGACCCAGTACACCACCACCTCGACGGTCGACTCGTTCGTCGCGGCGGCACTCGGCTTCACCGGCCGGGTGGTGCTGACCGTGGGCGACGGGGTCAGCCAGCGGGACAAGCTCAGCTGGTGGGAGAACCGCCCGCTGTACGGCTGGAAGGTGCTGGTTCCCCGGACCAAGGAGCAGGCCGGGGTGATGAGTGCCCGGCTGCGGGCGTACGGCGCCATCCCGTGCGAGGTGCCGACCATCGCGGTGGAGCCGCCGCGTACCCCGGCTCAGATGGAGCGGGCGGTCAAGGGCCTGGTCGACGGCCGGTACGCCTGGGTGATCTTCACTTCGGTCAACGCGGTACGCGCGGTCTGGGAGAAGTTCGCCGAGCACGGCCTGGACGCCCGGCACTTCGGCGGCGTGAAGATCGCCTGCATCGGTGAGGCCACCGCCGAGGCGGTCCGCGCCTTCGGCATCCAGCCGGAACTGATCCCCACCGGGGAGCAGTCCTCCGAGGGGCTGCTGGCCGAGTTCTCGCCGCACGACGAGGTGCTCGACCCGGTCGGCCGGGTGCTGCTGCCCCGCGCCGACATCGCCACGGAGACCCTCGCCGCCGGGCTCACCGAGCGTGGCTGGGAGGTCGACGACGTGACCGCCTACCGTACGGTCCGGGCCGCCCCGCCGCCCGCCGAGATCCGGGACGCCATCAAGTCCGGTGGATTCGACGCCGTGCTCTTCACGTCAAGCTCGACGGTGCGCAATCTCGTCGGTATCGCCGGCAAGCCGCACGCGCGTACCGTTGTCGCAGTGATCGGGCCCAAGACCGCGGAGACCGCCACGGAGTTCGGCCTGCGGGTCGACGTCCAGCCGCCGCACGCCTCCGTGCCCGACCTGGTGGAAGCGCTCGCCGGCTACGCCGTCGAGCTGCGGGAGAAGCTCGCCGCCATGCCGGCGAAGCAGCGCCGTGGTTCGAAGGTGCAGGGGCCGACCGCGCTGAGGTTCCGGTAGCCGTTTAGGAGAGCCGCCATGCCGTACCCCGAGCACCGGCCCCGCCGGCTGCGTCGCAACGCAGCCGTGCGGCGGCTGGTCGCCGAGACCCGTCCCGCCCCGGCCGAACTGGTCGTACCGATGTTCGTCAAGGAGGGGCTGACGGAGCCCCGCCCGATCGGCTCGCTGCCGGGTGTGCTCCAGCACACCCGGGACTCCCTGCGCAAGGCCGCGGCGGAGGCGGTCCAGGCCGGGGTCGGCGGGATCATGCTCTTCGGGGTGCCGGCGGCGCGTGACGAGTGCGGGGCCGGCGGCATCGACCCCAACGGCATCCTCAACGTGGCCATCCGGGACGTGGTCTCCGAGGTCGGCGACGCGACCGTGGTGATGAGCGACCTGTGCCTGGACGAGTTCACCTCGCACGGGCACTGTGGGGTGCTCGCCCCCGACGGCTCGGTGGACAACGACGCCACCCTGGCCGCGTACGCCGAGATGGCGGTCGCCCAGGCCGCCGCCGGGGTGTCGGTGGTCGGGCCCTCCGGGATGATGGACGGCCAGGTCGGCGCGGTACGCCGGGCCCTGGACGCGGCCGGGTACACCGACGTGGCGGTCCTGGCCTACGCGGTCAAGTACGCCTCCGCGTTCTACGGCCCCTTCCGGGAGGCGGTCGAGTCGTCGCTGGAGGGGGACCGGCGCACCTACCAGCAGGATCCGGCCAACCTGCGCGAGTCGCTGCGTGAGGTCGAGCTGGATGTGGCCGAGGGCGCCGACATGGTGATGGTCAAGCCGGCCCTGCCCTACCTGGACGTGGTCTCGGCGGTCCGGGCCGCGGTGCAGGTCCCGGTCGCCGCCTACCAGGTCTCCGGGGAGTACGCGATGGTCGAGGCAGCCGCCGCGAACGGCTGGATCGACCGCGAGCAGGTGATGCTGGAGACCCTGACCTCGATCCGGCGCGCGGGCGCCCAGATCATCCTCACCTACTGGGCCGTCGAGGCCGCCGAACTGCTCCGCCAGCGCTACTGAGCCCCGGGCTCAGCGGGAGGCGTCCAGGCGGTGCACCAGCTCGGCGACGTCCACGCTGTACTCACACCACTCGCGGTCCGGCCGGTAGCCCAGCTCGGCGTTGACCTTGAGCATCGCCTCGTTGGCCTGGGCGTTCCAGGTCTGGACCTCCTCCAGTTGCGGCTCGGCCGAGCGCAACTCCAGCAGCATCCGAGCCTTGATCGCCCGGTCGATGCCGTAGCCACGGTGATCCTGCACCACGATGGTGTCGTACTGGTCGGCGCGGGTGGGGTGCTGGGCCGGCACCACCACCTCGGTCAACCCGGCCACCTCCCCGGTCTGCTCGTGCAGGGCGAGCACGATGTACGGCTGCATGCCCCGTCGGTGCAGGCAGTCCAGGCTGTCGCGTAGCCGCTGGGGGTCGTACGAACTCGGCCGCAGCTCGCCGTCCTCGACATCCCGGATCTCGGCCTTGGCCCGCGCGTACGCCTCGATCAGTTCGTCCGGTGGACCACCCGGGTGGAACTGGACGTCATAGCCCGCCCCGAGGCCGGTGGACATCTGGGCCAACTCGGCCCAGTCGACCTCGTTCAGATCGAGCACGCTGCGGGTCTCGACGTACTCCCGGGCGAAGCCCAGGGACTCGTAGAAGGCGATGGCCGGGGTGCCGCCGACGACCTCCACCCCGATCGACTCGAAGCCCTCCTGGTAGACCCGACGGGCCGCGCGTAGCACCAGGTCCCGGCCGAGCCCGCGGCGCCGCACGGAGGGATGCACCAGCACTTCGAGTACGCCGATGCTGCCGAGCAGCAGCACGTGCACATGCCCCAGGATCGGCCCGGGGGTGCCGTCTGCGGCCGGCTCGGCCTGAGCCACCCAGGAAATCCGCCGCTCGCCCGGCATCACCTCGGCGAGATACTCCCGTAGACAGGTCTCACGCCATGGCGGATCCTGCGGGAGATCGGTCGCCAGGATCGCGTTGAGCGTCTCCAGCAGCGATGCGATCTCGGCGGACGACGCGTTCCTGGGGTCCCACTCGCGCACCATCACCCGTCTAGCTTGCCGTCAAGTGCAGCCTGGGGGAAGTGTCCAGTTCTCCAATGTGTGGAAACGATCAATTTAAGTGCGGCTGGCCTGTCCGTACCGGTTGGCGGTGTTGAAGACATCTTGCGCGTATGGCCGGACGTTGTTGTACGACAGGATGGCGTTCCACCAGTCCCCTGGGATCGTCAGGTTGCGATTGCCCCGACACAGGTAGACCCCGGCGGCCAGCGCGGCGTCATGGATGTTGTGCGGGTCCTTGCGGCCGTCGTTGTCGGCATCCGCGCCCACCTCCTGCCAGGTGGTCGGGATGAACTGCATCGGCCCGATCGCCCGGTCGTAGGTGGTGTCCCCGTCCAGTGCACCACGGTCGGTGTCGGCGATCCGCATCCGGCCGCCCTGCCCGTCCAACGGCAGGCCGATGATCTCCGGGATGGCCCGACCGTCCGCCCCCAGGCGGGCGTTGTTGGCCTGCCCGTGCCGTGATTCGACGAAGCCGATCGCGGCCAGGGTCGTCCAGCTCAGACCGCAGCTGCGGTTGGTCTGGGCGAGGACCAGTTCGGCATAGCCGTACGCCTGCATGGCGACCGGGTCGATGCCGGCCTTGGCGCCGACCTCCCGGGCCCAACCGGCCAGGGCGTCGGAGGGGCGCCCACCGACCGGCCCGGCACCGGGCGGCGCCGCCGTGCCCGGCGCGTTCGGCGGGGTCATGCCGGGGGGCAGGGTGGCCAGGGGCGGAAGGGCACCGGGCGGAGGCGCCACCTCGGACGAGGGAGGTGCACCATCCGCCCCGGGCCCGTCGGTGGCGGCGGCCGGCGAAGGCCCGCCGATGGTCGCCGGTACCAGCATCGCGCCGGCCGTGGCGGTCGCGGCCACCAGCGCCAGGAGGAACACCCCGGGCAGGGTCAGCCGCCCACTCGGCCGCTTCGACCAATCCCGGGTAGCCCGAGCCGCCGCCCGAGGACCCGGCACCCGTACGGCGTGCGCGAAGCGGGTCCGACGGCGTCGGGCGACCGGTGCCGCCGAGTCCGGCGTGGACGACGCCGATGCCGTGGCCTCCCCGGCCTTACCGGTCGCTGGGCTGTCACTTCCGGACTCGGTCTTACCGGTCGCTGGGGTGTCGCTCGCGGAGTCGCCCTTACTGGTCGGTGGGGCATCGCCTCCGGACTCGGCTTTGCCGGTCGCTGGGGTGCCGGTTGCGGGGTCGGTCTTGCCGGTCGGTGGGGTGTCGCTTCCGGACTTGTCGGTTCCGGCCGCCGGCTCGGTCGGCGAGCGTTCGCCGGCGGCCTCGGGTGCGGGATCGCCCTTGAGGCCCGACCGGGACTTCCCGGTCGGCTCGGTGGAGCGCAGCCAGGGCCGGCGAGGTCGGGGCAGCCTGCTGATCCGACCCTCCGGCGCGACATCGGAGTCGGCACGCGGAGTGGCCGACCGTAGGGGGCGGTGGGGGGTGTTCTGGTCGCCGTCTGCCACCTGTCGAGTATCACCCATGTTTTCGCGGGCGCCAGGTTCGGTCGTACCCTGATGCCATGCCCCGGTACGAGTTCCGTTGCCGCGCCTGCGGCGACACCTTCGAGGTCAACCGTCCGATGGCCCGGGCCGGTGAGCCGGCGTCCTGCCCCCAGGGGCACTCCGACACAGTCAAGCTGCTCTCCACTGTCGCGGTCACCGGCCGCGGCGCCGGTGCCACCGGTGCTGCTCCGGCGTCCGGGGGTGGATGTTGCGGCGGTGGCTGCGGCTGTTAGGCCGTTCTGCGGGAAAGGCTGATGGCCGTCTTGCCCGGATGCGGGGTCTGATGGCACCTTGGGGCGGAGCCTCGACCGGCCGTTCTCGCGATGCGTGACGATTCGGCTTCGTGGAGTATGGGGTCGAGGCCAGGGGAGGTGTCGCGCGGGTGTCGTCAAGGATCCACCTCCCGGCCGGCTGGGTGACTTTCGTCTTCACCGACATCGAGGGCTCCACCCGGCTGGCGCAGCTGCTCGGCCCGGGCTACCGGCCGGTGCTCGCCGAACACCGTCGGCTGCTGCGCCGGACCATCGCCGCCACCGAGGGGGCGGAGCTGCTGACCGAGGGCGATTCCTTCTTCCTGGCCTTCGACGACGCCAGCGCGGCCATCACCGCCTGCCTGACCGCCCAACGTGCCCTTCGGGAGCACGAGTGGCCGACCCCGGAGTCGGCGCCCCGGGTGCGGATGGGCCTGCACACCGGTTGGGCCGAGCCGCGCGACGGCGAGTACGCCAGCCCGGAGGTGCATCGGGCCGCGCGGGTGGCCGCCGCCGCGCACGGTGGACAGGTGCTCTGCTCGGCGGCGACCGCCCGGCACGCCGACCCGTTGCCGACCGGGGCATCCCTGCTGGACCTCGGGCTGCACCGGTTGCGGGGGTTCGACGACCGGGAACGCCTCTTCCAACTCGTCGCGCCCGGACTGGAGCGGCAGTTTCCCCGGCCGCGTACCGCCGACGCCGAGGCCCACAACCTGCCCGTCCAGGTGACCTCCTTCGTCGGCCGGCAGGCTGAGCGCGCCGACCTCCGTGAGCTTGTGGTGCGGCATCGGCTGGTCACCGTGCTGGGTGCCGGTGGTGGCGGTAAGACCCGGCTGGCCGTGGAGGTCGCCACCGACCTGGTCGATGAGTACCCGGACGGGGTCTGGTTCGTCGACATCGCCTCGGTCACCGACTCGGGGCTGGTGGCCTTCGCGATCGCCGCGGTGCTCGGGCTGCGTCCCGAGCCCGGACGCCCGATGATCGACACCCTGGTGGAGTACGCGGCCAACCGCCGGATGCTGATCGTGCTGGACACCTGCGACGCCCAGCCGTCGGCCTGCGCGGACGCGGTCACCCGGCTGCTGGCCGGTGGCAGTGGGGTGCGGGTGCTGGCCACCACCCGGGAACCCCTGGCCCTGCCCGGCGAGCTGGTGTGGCGGATCCCGCCGCTGTCGGTCGACCCGCCCGCGGACGGTTCCGAGAGCGACGCGGTCGCCCTGCTGCTGGACCGTACGGCGGCGGCCCGGGGCGGTCGACAGCCCGATCCGGCCGAGTCCGCCGACCTGCGTCGGGTGGTACGGCGGTTGGACGGCCTGCCGTTGGCCATAGAGCTGGCTGCGGCGCGGCTACGGGTGCTCTCGGTAGGGCAGCTCGCCGAACGCCTGGACGACGTGCTCGGCACCCTGGACGCCGGTCGGGACGACCCACCCCAGCCCTCGACCGCCGACACTCCGCGATCTTCGGGCGGGTCGACCGGCGACGAGCAGCCGGAGCTTTCGGTGCGTACGGCAGCCGAACGGCACCTGACCATGCAGGCCACCGTCACCTGGTCGTACCGGACCCTGGGCCCGCGGGCCGCGCGGCTGCTGCGTTGGTTGGCGGTGTTCGCCGGTCCGGTCGACCTGGAGACGGTGGAGTGGCTGCTCGGCGACGATCCACTGGACCCCCTCTCGGTCCTGGTGGACAAGTCCCTGGTCCTGGCCGAGCCGCACGCCTCGGGCTACACCTACCGGATGCTGGATCCGATCCGGGCGTACGCGGCCCGGCGGCTGGCCGAGGCCGGGGAGGAGCGGGACGCCCGCAACCGGCATGTGGCGTGGTCCGCGCACGCCCTCGAACAGGCCCATCTGGGCCCGGACGGGGAGCCGGTGACCCTGTCGTTGTACGCGCTGGATCCCCTGGCCGGGGAGGTGCGGGCCGCCCTGCGGTGGTGCGCCACCGGGGGCAGCGCCCGGATCGGGCTGCGGTTGGCCGGTGGCCTGGAACAGTGGTGGCGTGAGCGGGGGCTGGCGCGGGAGGGCCGACTCTGGCTGTTCCGCCTGTACGGCCGACTGGCGGAGACCGGCGAGGTGGTCCCGGAGGGAGAGCTGGCGGCGGCGTACCACCTGCATTCGCTGCATGCCGGCGCCGACGGCGAGTACGCCGAGGAACTGCGGTACTCCCAGCGGGCGGAGGCCGCTGCCCGGCAGGCCGGTGATGTCGGCCTGCTGGCCCGGGTGCTCGCCGGGCGGGCCGCGCCGCTGGTCGACCTGGGACAGTTCGCCGAGGCGGAGCGGATCTGTCGGGAGGTCATCGACTGGGCGCACGACCAGGGGGTGGACTCCGAGGCCTTGTTCGCGGTGTTCCGGCTGGCCGAGTTGCTGTGGCTGCGGGGTGAGCTGGACGAGGCGGCGGAACTGCTCGGGGCGGCCCGGCCGGTCGAGGCGGCCCGGCCGGTCGAGCGGGGGCGTCGCTCGGTGGACATGCTGCTCGGCATGGTCGCCTTGGCCCGGGGTGACCTGGTGGCGGCGCACGAGCACCTGCTGGCGGCGTTGCGGTCCCGGATGCACCACGGCTTCCACGGCCGCGCCTGCGACACCCTGAACGCCATCGCCGTACGGTGTGCTGTCGGGGGTGCGCCGCTGACCGCGGCCCGGCTGTTCGGTGCGGCCCAGGTGACCCGGGCGACCCTGCGGTCCACCCCCGGCATCTATGACGCCTACTGGATGCAAGAGCAGGCCGCGCTGCGTCGGATCCTCGGCGACACCGCCTTCGACGAGGCGTACGGCGAAGGCGCCGAGCTGGGCCTGGACGAGGCGGTGGCGCTGGCCCTCGGTGTCGAACATCCCGACCTGGCGGCCGACTCGGACCGGTTCGCCGGCCGAGGGGTGTCGTAGCGGGCCCTGTCAGTCCGCTGCCACCGCCGACTGACCCGTTCGCGGGCGCCCCACTGCGGGCCCGGCGACCGTGGCCGGCCGGGCCCGCGGTGGGCTGCGGTGGTCAGGATCGGGCGTATCGCTCGGCTTCGGCCTTCATCCGGGCGGCCCGGTCGATGTCGGCCTGGGACACCGCGGCAACCGAGCCGAAGACGGAAACCGCCTGGTAGTAGGTCCAGGCGAGGCTGGTGCAGGCCGGGCGGACGACGGAGTTGTAGGTGGCGCAGACCCGCTTCAGGTCCTCGTAGAAGGCGCTGTCCAGGCGGGACTTGTTGGCGCTGAACTGGCCGACCGCCTTGTAGTTGCGGTAGCCGAAGTCGTGCCGGAAGCAGGCGTTGGAGAACTTGAATCCCAGCGGGTTGTCCGGGCTGGACGAGCAGTAGTCCGTGGACCAGTCGAACTTGTACTCCGCCCAGGCGGCACGGTTCTGCCGGGCCGAGTTCCAGGCGTTGTAGCTGCTGGCGCTGGTCTGCGTCCAACTGGACAGCACGGACAGCTTCTGTGCCGGGGTCACGGCGGCGGCCGCCGGGGAGGCGGCGGCGACCACGGTGAGCAGCGCGAATACGCCCGAGGCGAGGAGGGTGGCGAGTCGTCTGGGCATTGGGGGAACCTCCGCTGGGGGTGGGGGGCGGTGGGGGTTACCGGCGAGTCACCGGCGTCATCAGTGTCGATCAATGCCTTGGCGGCTCGGTGTTACTCGCGGGAAATATTGATGACCGGTGCTGAAACAGACGAATCCCCGGGAGCCTGAGCTCCCGGGGATTGCGCCAGGTGGCGGCTAGTCGAAGAAACGGGCCAGGTGCGCGGGGGAGGGGGCGGGGTCGTCGGGCCCCAGGGGGGTCAGGTCCGCGAAGATGGAGGCGCCGTCCGTGCCGGCGTGCAGCGGATACCACCGGGGGGTGCCCGGCGGGCGCATCAGGCAGACCCCCTTGATCGTCTGTACGTCCAGCAGTCGCACATGGGTGGGGTCGGCGACCGCGTTCACATGCCCCCACCAGGGGCTCATCACATGCAGTACCCCGCCGGGGCGGAGCACCCGGTGGCACTCGTCCAGCAGCGGCAGGAAGTCGATCAGGTGCTCCAGGATGTGCACCGCGAACAGCACGTCCACGGAGTCGTCGGCCAGCGGGAGGGAACCCGACAGGTCGGCCACCGCATCCACCCCGGGCGCCGGGAAGATGTCCAACCCCAGATTGCCCGGCCACTGCTTGGTGGCCCCACACCCCAGGTCCACCACCACCGGGTCGCGCCCGCCCACCCGTACCCGGCACCAGATGCCGAATACCCCGGCCAGGCGGCCCACCTGGTCGCGTACCAGCCGTAGTTGGGCCGGGTCCGCCGCCTCCCCGGTCAGGTGGGCGACCCCCCGGTCGAAGCGGACCTCGACTCCCAGCGGGCGCAGCCGATCGTCGTGCCGGACCTGGTCCGTCCACGCCTCGGTGAGGAACTCGTCCACCGCCCGTAGCCGCTCGCCCGAGGGCGCAGTGCGTGCCAGTGCCACCATCCAGGCCACCTCCGGCGGCCCGTTACCCGGATAGCTGCCCGGTATGCGTCGGTTATCCCAGAAGATGCCTGGCGCCTCGGGTCAGGACTCCACGATCCGCCCGGCGGTAACCTCCAGCCGGCGGTCCAGGCGTACCGCGTCGAGCATCCGCCGATCGTGGGTCACCAGCAGCAAGGTGCCCGGGTAGCTGTCCAGGGCCGACTCCAACTGCTCGATGGCCGGCAGATCCAGATGGTTGGTCGGCTCGTCCAGCACCAGCAGGTTGACCCCCCGCCCCTGCAACAACGCCAAGGCGGCCCGGGTCCGCTCCCCGGGGGACAGGGTCGCGGCCGGACGCAACACATGCTGGGCCCGCAGCCCGAACTTGGCCAGCAGGGTCCGGGCATCGGCGGGGGACAGATCCGGTACGGCCGCCCGGAAGGCGTCCAACAGTGGCGCGTCCCCGAGGAACAGCCCCCGGGCCTGGTCCACCTCGCCGACCACCACCCCCGGGCCCAGAGCGGCCTGTCCGCAGGCCAGCGGCAGCCGGCCGAGCAGGGCACCCAGCAGGGTCGACTTGCCGGACCCGTTCGCCCCGGTCACCGCCACCCGGTCGGCCCAGTCGATCTGCAGGTTCACCGGGCCCAGGGTGAACTCGCCTCGGCGTACCACGGCGTCTCGGAGGGTGGCCACCACGGCGCCGGCGCGAGGTGCGGCGGCGATCTCCATCCGCAGTTCCCACTCCTTGCGGGGCTCCTCGACGACGTCCAGCCGTTCGATCAGCCGCTCCGTCTGCCGGGCCTTGGCGGCCTGCTTCTCGCTGGCCTCGGAGCGGAACTTCCGGCCGATCTTGTCGTTGTCGGTGGCCTTGCGCCGGGCGTTACGGACCCCCTTCTCCATCCACGACCGCTGGGTCCGGGCCCGTGCCTCCAGACCCGCCAGGGTGTCGGCGTACTCCTCGAACTCGGCGCGTGCCTGGCGGCGCGCCACCTCCCGCTCCTCCAGGTACGCCCCGTACCCGCCCCCGAACTGGTTCACCTGCTGCTGGTGCAGGTCCAACTCCAGCACCCGGGTCACCGTCCGGGACAGGAACTCCCGGTCGTGGCTGACCAGCACCGTGCCGGCCCGCAACCCGGTGACGAACTGCTCCAACCGGTGCAGGCCGGCCAGGTCCAGGTCGTTGGTGGGCTCGTCGAGCAGGAACACGTCGTACCGGCTGAGCAGCAGTGAGGCCAGCCCGGCGCGGGCCGCCTGCCCACCGGAGAGGCCGGTCATCTCCTGATCCAGGTCGACGGCGAGGCCCAACTCGGCCGCCACCTCCTCGGCCCGCTCGTCCAGATCCGCCCCGCCCAGTCCGAGCCAGCGCTCCAGGGCGTCCGCGTAGGCGTCGTCCGCCCCCGGCCTGCCGGCCGTCAGGGCCTCGGTCGCCGCGTCTAGGGCGGCCTGCGCGCCGGTCACCCCGGTACGCCGGGCCAGGAAGGCCCGTACCGTCTCGCCGGGTCGCCGCTCCGGCTCCTGGGGCAGATGCCCGATGCTCGCGCCGGGCGGGCTCACCGTGACGCTGCCGCCCTCCACCGGCAACAACCCGGCGAGGGTACGCAGCAGGGTCGACTTGCCTGCCCCGTTCGGCCCGACCAGGCCGATCACGTCCCCCGGGGCCACCACCAGGTCCAACCCGGTGAACAGGGTCCGGTCCCCGTGGCCGGCGGCAAGGTCCTTGACGATCAGCGTGGCGCTCACAAGGAGCCGAGCCTACCCGCGTACCCGTCGGCGGTCTGCGGATTAACCACCCCCTGGTTCCTCGTGCCGGCCGAGCGGCACGAGGCAGACTCAGGTCGTGCAGACCACTCTGGCGATCGACTGCGGTGGCGGTGGGATCAAGGCATCCGTCCTGGACAGCGCGGGCACCATGCGGGCGCAGCCGCTGCGGGTACCCACGCCGTACCCCCTGCCTCCAGAACTGTTCGTCAAGACCCTGCTGGAGCTGGGCGCCCGGCTGCCCTCGGCGGACCGGGTGACGGTCGGGATGCCCGGCATGATCCGGCACGGGGTGGTGGTGGCCACCCCGCACTACGTGACCCGCTCCGGCCCGCGTACCCGGGTGGACCCGGCCCTGCTCGCCGAATGGTCCGGGTACGACGCCCGCAGCGCCCTCGCCGATGCCTTCGGGCTGCCGACCCTGGTGCTCAACGACGCCGAGGTGCACGGTGCCGGGGTGGTCGCCGGCACCGGCTGCGAGCTGGTGCTGACCCTGGGCACCGGGCTGGGCAGCGCCCTGTTCGACGGCGGGGTGCTCGCCCCGCACCTGGAGCTGTCCCACGCCCCGGTGCGCTGGGGCACCACCTACGACACCTACATCGGCGAACCGGAACGCCGTCGGCTGGGCGACGCCTTCTGGTCCCGACGGATCCGCCAGGTGGTGGACGGGCTGCGCCCGGTGTTCCGCTGGGACCGGCTCTACCTGGGCGGCGGCAACTCCCGACTGATCCGCCCGGAACAGCTCGCCCGGATGGGCGACGACGTAGTCGTGGTACCCAACAGCGCCGGCATAGTCGGCGGGGTCCGCGCCTGGGACCTCAAGCTCCGGTGAAAGGAAGGGCACCTTATTAACGCCTCGTGTAGAGGAAGGGCCCCTGCTTAACACCGCTGCCTGCGCGGGGCGGGAGGAGCACGCGGGAACAGTCGCGGTCCGGCCGTTGTTGTGCGAGCGTCAGAACAGCGCTGCGACGGGAGAGGGTGGTCAAGATGGATCTTCTGGCCGAGTACCGACGGGCGAATCTGTTCTTCGAGTCGGGCGACCCCACCGGGGCGGCCCGACTGCTCGAACCGATCATCGAGGCCGAGCCGGACAACGCCGCCGTACGGCAACTGCTGGCCCGGGCGTACTTCCAGTCCGCCCAGCTCGGTCGCGCCGAGGAGCACCTGCGGGAACTGGTCGACCGCAACCCCAGCGACCACTACGCCCACCACGTCCTGGGCCGGACCCTGGAGCGACTGAACCGGCACTCCGACGCGCTGCGCCACCTGCGCATCGCAGCGGCCATGCACGGCGCCAACGACGACTACCGGACCGCCCTGCGCCGGGTCGAGACCCGGCTGGGGACCAGCGCCCGCTGACCATCGGAACCCTCGAAGGGGCAGCCCACCCGGGCTGCCCCTTCGAGGGTTCCGGCCCCGGCAACCACCCTGCCTACCATGGGCACATGGGAGCCGACCGGACGGTGGACGCGCCATGAAGCTGAAGCTGGACCTGCACGACATCTTCAACAAGGGTCACGACATCGACCGGGCGCTGCGCGGGATCATGGACGAGGCGGTCGCGAAGAAGGCCACCCTGGTCGAGATCATCCCCGGCAAGGGCTCCGGCCAGCTCAAGAAGCGGGTGCTGCGCTTCCTGGACCAGAAGGACGTCAAGCAGCTCTACCACCGGGTAGAGAAGGACTCCAAGAACTTCGGCCGCCTCTTCGTCCACTTCCGCTGGAAGTAAGACCCCCACCCTCCCCGCCTCTCCCACCCCACCCCGCCGATCTTGCACTTTCGGTCGCCTTTCTGCGGAGTATGTCCGCTTTGCGGAGACCAAAAGTGCAAGATCGCCGGGGAGGGAGAGGGGAGGGCGAGGGCTAGAGGGGGTAGGTGCGGGCTACGGCGAGCATTTCGGAGGTGTGGGAGCCGACCACGCCTACGTGGGGTGGGCGGGGGCGGAAGCCGGGGATCTGGTCCAGGCCGTCGCTGACGTCTTGGGCGCGCAGGGAGACCTGTGCCGCCCGGGGTTCTACGGTCAGGGTGATCTCGATGCCCTCCGGGGGCGGGGCGTGGAAGACCACCCCGAAGCCCCACCGGCCCTCGCGTGTCTCGATCGGCACCGGCCGGCCGGCCACTGTGGCGCTGCGAACCGTGGCCGTGGAGGTGTCGAGGTGCAGGGTGGCCAGGCGTACCTGTCGTTGGGGGGTCAGCCGCAGGCGCAGGGTGCGCTGCCCGGCCGTGCTGGTGTCGGCCAGCACCTCCAGCCGGGGTGCGGGCAGTGGGGCCGCCTGCGCCGGGCCGCCCAGCAGGTCGGTGTGGGCCAGGCCGGGGAAGTCGTCCGCGATGGAGACCGGCCCCTCGACGTACTGTGCGGTCCAGGGTTGGGGGTCGGTTTCGCGGCTGAGCCAGCGGGCCTGTCCGGTGTCGGCGTCCAGGGCGTACATCAGGTGGGTGGGGGTGGGGTGCGCGGCGTCGAACCGGTCGACGGCCAGCCCGACCCCGGCGAGCACGATCGCGGCCAGGGTGGCGGCCCCGGCGGGCAGCGCGCCGAGCCGCCGGGCCCGCAGGGCCACCAGGCCCCGCTGGCCGCCGGCCTCGGGGTGCAGCAGGTCCACCACCGGCAGGGCGGCCAGGCCGAGCAGGACCGCGAACAGTGCCGCGACACCCCCCATGGTCATGCCCAGCGCCGGGAACAGCAGCACCACCACGGGCAGCAGGACGACCACGGCGACCGCGCCGGCCAGGGTCACCGCGATGACCGGTACCGGGCCCTCGATGCGGGCGGCCACCGCGACCAGCCCGGCCAGGGCGCCGGCCAGGGCGGGCAGGGTCGCCAGGTACGCCCCACCGGGCACCAGCACCGCGAGCAGTACGCCGAGCAGCGCCAGCCAGCCCAGTCCACCGATGGCAAGGGCGGCGGGACCGACCCGTCGACGGGTCAGGGCGTACCAGGTGAACAGCACGGCGGCGGCCAGCGCCAGCACCGCCAGTCGATACCAGGTCGGCCGGTACGGGTCGAGCAGCATCGCGTAGCTGGGCCGGATGGCGGTGATCGCGGCCCAGAGCAACTGCGCGCCCAGCGGGGCTACCACGATCGGCACCAGCGCCAGCCCGAACCCGGCTGCCAGCCGGCCCCCGGTGACCCGACCTCGACGCCGGGCCAGCCAGGCCAGCACGATCACCCCGGCCAGCGCCAGCAGGGCCAGCGGCAGCACCAGCGGCCCGGGGTAGCGGGCCAGGCCGCCGGGGATCGGGAAGTAGGTGGCGTCGTGTCCGGCGTCCAGGTCGGTCAGGTCGATCCGACCGAATTCGCGGGCCATGGCTAGGGTGTTGGCGCCGTGGTGCTGGAGGCTGGCCCGGTCCATCGACCCGGGGGTGTCCAGCGGGGTGTGGTAGATCGCGCCCCCGTCCAGATAGGCCGAGTTCAGCCCGACGAAACCGTGGTCCAGGAAGGCCGTGAAGTCGGTGTCGTTGGGCAGGGCGCGGTAGACCTCCACGGCGAAGGAGGTGCCGACGGGATGCGGCGCGGCCCGACCGAAGACCTCCACCAGCGCGGCGTTCCGCGGCGAGGTCTCGAACATGATCACCGGCCCGGTGCGGCCCCGCGCCTCCAGGTTGAGCACCACCCCCTTCTCGGCGGCCAGCCGATGGTCGGCGGCGAAGGCGGAGGCCCCGCACAGGCAGGCCTCCTCCGCGTCGGTGAGCACGAAGACGACCTCGTTGCGCGGGGCCGGTCCGTTGGTCAGCGCCCGGGCCACCTCCAGGATGGCGGCCACCCCGGCCCCGTTGTCGTTGCCGCCCGGCCCGGTCTGCACGGCGTCGTAGTGGGCCACCAGGAACACCGTGCCGGTCGGGTCGGTGCCGGGCAGCCGGGCCACCACGTTGCGGACCCGGGCCAGGGTGGCGCCGGCGGCGGCTCCGCTGAGCTGACCGGCCTCCTCGGCGACGGTGTCCTGTACCTCCGGAGTCAGGCCCAGTTTGCGGAGTTCGGCCTCCAGGTAGGCGCGGACCTCGTCGTTGGCCGGGCTGCCGGCGACATGCGGCCCACCGGCGACGACAGCCAGATGGGCGTACGCCCGACCGGC
Organism: Micromonospora sp. NBC_01739; assembly: GCF_035920385.1. Taxonomy (GTDB): domain Bacteria; phylum Actinomycetota; class Actinomycetes; order Mycobacteriales; family Micromonosporaceae; genus Micromonospora. The sequence goes on from NZ_CP109151.1 coordinate 5,564,636, forward strand.
GCTGAACTCCTCGGCCGGTGCGTCCGTGGGGCGGGGTGTCGGGGGGCGGATGTCGAGCAGGGCCAGGGTGCCGACGGCGGCCAGCGCGACCAGAGCCGCCAACGCGGCCAGCCCGCGGCGACGGGGTCGGGACAGGGCACGATCGGCAGCGGGGCTGGGGGGTGCGCCCACGGACGGCTCCTCGGGGGATGGGACCTGGGGGGTGCACATCATCCTCTATGCCACGCCAGGGCGCTCCGTCGTGTTGTGTGCGAACGTTGTCTAATACAGGATCAGCGGGGCACTCGGAAGGAGCCCGACATCACCAGCGAACTCCCGCCGGTCACGGCGGTGGCCCGGGCACACCGGGGGACCGGCACGACCGGTCCCTCCGTCGTGTCATGGCCGTACCCGCGAGGTGGCCTGGGAGGTAATCCCAACCTCCCGCCGGGGGAGCGGCTGCGGGTGCTGCTGGTAGAGGACGACGAGGGCGACGCCTTCCTGGTCGGTGAGCTGCTGGCCGAGACGAACTCCGGCATCGACCTGGTGGTCGCCACCAGTCTGCGCGAGGCCCGCCGCCGGATGACCGGGGTGGACTGCGTACTGCTGGATCTGGGTCTGCCGGACGCGCAGGGGCTGGACGGCCTGCGGCAGGTGTTGGAGATGTCCGGCAGCGCGGCCGTCTGTGTGTTGACCGGCCGCAGCGACGAGCACCTGGGCATCGTCGCGGTCGCCGAGGGGGCCCAGGACTACCTGGTCAAGGGCCAGGTCGACGGGGTGCTGCTGACCCGGGCCCTGCGGTACGCGGTGGAGCGTAAGCGCGCCGACGAGAACGCCCGCCGACTGCGCGAGGTGGAGCTGCGGCAGGCCGAGTCGGCCCGGTTGGAGCGGGGTCTGCTGCCCCAGCCACTGATGTCCACCGACAAGATCGCCGTGCACACCTTCTATCGGCCTGGCCGACACGCTGCCCTGATCGGTGGCGATTTCTTCGACGTTGTGCAGACCCGTCCGGATCGGGTCGACCTGATCGTCGGTGACGTGTGCGGGCACGGGGTGGACGAGGCGGCGCTCGGGGTCGAGTTGCGGGTGGCCTGGCGGGCCCTGATCCTGGCCGGGGTGCCGGACGACGAGGTACTGCCCGCCCTGGAGCAGGTGCTGATGAGCGAGCGCCGACTCCAGGAGATCTTCGCCACGGTCGCCACGGTGCGCCTGGACCTCGACGCCAACCGGGGCATCGTACGGCTGGCCGGTCATCCTCCGCCGGTCCTGCTCTCCGGAGGGCGGGTGGCCCCGGTGCCCGCACCGGGTGGCCTGCTGCTCGGGGTACGCCCACGGCGCCCGGTCGCCTTCGATCTGAAGTTCGACACCGAGGACTGGTCTCTGCTGATGTACACCGATGGTCTGATCGAGGGCCGGGTGGGCGAGGGCGACGAACGCCTCGACGTGCCCGGTCTGACCCGACTGTTGCAGGAGCCGGACGGCCGCCGCGTCGCCCTGCCCGAACTGCCGGCCTGGCTGGTCGGGCGGGCTGAGCAGCTCAACGGCGGCCCCTTCGCCGACGACGTGGCGATGCTGCTGGTCACCCGGGGCGGTGGCCGGTGAGCGTAGGGGTCAGCTGGTGGACGCTGCGCCGGCGGGTGCTGGCGCTGCTGGGTGTGGTCGGGGTGCTGCTGCTCAGTGTCGCGGTGGCCGAGGCGGTCGTGGCCTCCAAGAACCGCGAGTACACCGACGTGCTGCTGATGGAGGTCGGCCCGCTGCGGGTGCAGGGCCAGGAGATGCTCAACGCGCTGCTGGACCAGGAGACCGCCGTACGCGGGTACGCGGTGACGGCGGACCCTGAGGACCTGGCCCCGTACGAGCAGGGCCTGGCCCAGGAACGGGCCACCGCGCAGGAGATCCGGCAGCTGTCCGGCAAGTACCCCGAGATCGTGGCGGATCTGCAGGCGGTGGAGCAGCAGGCGGACGAGTGGCGGCGCGCGGTCGCCCAGCCGGTGATCGAGACCACCCGGACCAGCGGCACCGAAGCCGGTCAGGCCCTGCTGACCGACGAGACCCGGCAACGGTTCGACGAGGTACGGGGCGCGGTCGCCGCCCTCCAGGAGGAGATTCTCACCGCCCGGCAGGCCACCGCCCGCAACGTGGAGCAGACCGGCAACCTCCTGGTCATCCTGCTGATCGTCGCCGCCCTAGTGGTGGCCGTGGCGGGTATCGCCCTGCTGCTGGCGCTGGACCGGATGGTGCTGCGGCCGTTGACCGCCCTGGCCGGGCAGGTCAGGGAGGTCGTCACGGGCGACTACACCCATCGGATCGTCGGTGGCGGGCCGCCGGAGTTCCAGCGCCTCGGCGCGGATGTGGACGCCATGCGTCAGCGGATCGCGGCCGACCTGGCCGAGGTACGCGAGGCGCGGGAGCGGATCGAGTGGGTCAACACCCAGTTGCAGAAGCAGGCCGAGGAGTTGACCCGGTCCAACCGTGACCTGGAGCAGTTCGCCTACGTCGCCTCGCACGACCTGCAGGAGCCGCTGCGCAAGGTGGCCAGCTTCTGCCAGTTGCTGCAACGCCGGTACGCGGGCCGCCTCGACGAGCGGGCCGACCAGTACATCGCCTTCGCGGTGGACGGCGCCCAGCGGATGCAGCGGCTGATCAACGACCTGCTGGCCTTCTCCCGGATCGGTCGCCTCACCGCCGGGTTCACCGAGGTCAACATGAACAACCTGATGGCCGAGGTGGCCGCCCAGACCGAGCCGGCCCGGCAGTACGCCGACGCCGAGCTGACCTGGGACGACCTGCCGGTGATCCGGGGCGAGGAACCCCTGCTGACCAACCTGCTGGTGAACCTGGTCAGCAACTCGGTCAAGTTCCGCCGACCCGAGGTGCCGCCGAAGGTGCACATCTCAGCCCGCCTGGTCGGCGAGGAGTGGGAGATCAGCTGCCAGGACAACGGCATCGGCATCGAGCCGGAGTTCGCCGACAAGATCTTCGTGATCTTCCAGCGGCTGCACGCCAAGGACGCCTACCCCGGCACGGGCATCGGGCTGGCCATCGTCAAGAAGATCGTGGAATATCACGGGGGTCGGGTCTGGGTGGACACCGACGTACCCGAGGGCACGGCCATCCGTTTCACCCTGCCGGCCCGACCGGAGGATGTCACGGCCGCCCAGGCCGACCAGCCGGCCGGAGCGGTGGCGCCGGATTCGGACGCGGAAGGCCGCGACGGAGGCGAGCAGCCCGAGGGTGCGGGTACGGTCGGCGCGGACGCTGACCCGGATTCGGTTCCCGAGGCGGACGACCAGGCCGCCGGGGCGCAGCGGAGCGGGGTGGCCCGCCAGGGCGGCTCGCAGGAGGCCGTCGGCGGGGACGCCGGGTCGGGTAGCGGCGAAACAGGTGGGATGAAGGAGGCGGTGAGATGACCGCGCCAGCGGACGGCAACAGCCCGATCGAGGTGCTGCTCGTCGAGGACGACCCGGGCGACGTGCTGATGACGCGGGAGGCGTTCGAGGAGCACAAGCTGCGTAACCGGCTCAATGTCGTCTCCGACGGTGCCGAGGCCCTGGCCTACCTGCGCCGCGAGGGCCAGTACGCGGACGCCGTGCTGCCGGATCTGATCCTGCTCGACCTGAACCTGCCCCGCCGGGACGGCCGGGAGGTGCTGGAGGAGATCAAGAACGACGAGCAGTTCCGCCGCATCCCGGTGGTCGTGCTGACCACCTCCCAGGCCGACGAGGACATCCTGCGCAGCTACCAGTTGCACGCGAACGCCTACGTCACCAAGCCGGTGGACTTCGAGCGGTTCATCTCGGTGGTCCGACAGATCGACGAGTTCTTCGTCAGTGTGGTGAAACTGCCGCCGCGTGGCTGACACCCTGCTCGACGACGTCGCCGGACTGCTGCGGGAGACCGCGGACCGGATCGTACTGCCGTCCTTCCGTCATCTGGACGCCGCCGACGTGATCGAGAAGGCACCCGGTGAGCTGGTCACGGTCGCCGACCGTAGGGCCGAGGAGGCGATCACCGCCGGGCTGCGCCGGCTGCGGCCGAACTCGCTGGTGGTCGGCGAGGAGGCGGTGGCGGAGGATCCGGGCCTGCTGCGCCACCTGCGGTCGGAAGGGGAGGTGTGGCTGGTCGACCCGATCGACGGCACGGCCAACTTCGCGGCCGGTCAACGTCCCTTCGCTCTGATGATCTCGCTGCTCTCCGGCGGTGAGCCGGTGGCCGGCTGGATCTTCGATCCGCTGGCGGAGACCCTGGCCACGGGTTGGCTGGAGACCGGAGTCCACCTCGACGGTCGCCCGCTGCGTCTGCCGACCGAGGCGCCCCCGCTGGGCAGCCTGCGGGGCGCGGCGATGACCAGGTTCCTGCCGCCGGCCTCCCGGCGGACGGTCGAGGCCGGTGGCGCGCGGGTCGGTGAACTGCTGCCGGGTCAGCACTGCGCCGGCCGGGAATATCTGGACCTGCTGACCGGGGCCCAGCAGTTCGTGATCTTCTGGCGCACCCTGCCCTGGGACCACGGTCCGGGCACCCTGCTGGTGCGGGCCGCAGGCGGGGTGGCCCGCCGCTTCGACGGCGCGGACTATCACCCCGCCGACACCGAGCACGGCCTCCTGGTCGCCGTCAACGACCAGGTCTGGCACACAGTCCACGAAACCCTCCTCCCGATCTGACCTCCGTTGAGTTGATCAAGAAGTTTTGGTCTTCCGCAGCCCGGATCAAGACCAAAACTTCTTGATCAGCGAGGCATGAGGGCGGAGGGTGAGGTGGGGGTTGCGGTGGGTTGATGATTGACGGGTGTGGGGGTCGGGGGACTGGTCGGGGGTGCTGGTTCCGGTATTCTGACCGGCGGTTCATCGCCAGCAGGCCGCCGATCGGCGCCGGCGGGGACCGCCGCCGCGCAGTGGATCTCACCAAGGGGGGCCGGCGGACGACGAGAGGATGCTTTCGTGCGCAGGTCCATGCCCGTGCGGCGGCGCTCGCATCGAACGCTGATCGCCCTGCTCGCCGCCGTCATGATGTTGTTCGGCCTCGGCGCCGTGCCGGCGTACGCGGAGCCCAACGAGGGGGGCAGCAAGAAGCTGCGGGACACCCTGGAGGCCACCGCCAAGGCCCACATCGAGGCCAAGCGCAAGCTCGACGGCTCCAAGAAGCGCCAGAAGAAGATGGCCAAGGAGCTGTCCGAGCTGGAGGAGCGGCTGGCCGAGCTGAGCCTGATGGTCGGTGAGGTGGCCGCGCAGTCGTACCGGATCGGTCGGCTCAGCGCCGCCGCAGCCCTGCTGGACAGCGGCACCCCGGAGGCCTTCGTGCAGCGGGCCGCCAGCCTGGACATGATGGCCCAGCGGGACGGCCGTCGGGTCCGCGAGCTGGCCGAGGCCCGTGAGCAGACCCGCCAGGCCAAGCTGGCGATCAACGCCGAGGTGCGCGAGCAGACCAAGCAGCTAGCCGTGATCGCCAAGAAGAAGAAGGAGACCGAGGCGGCCCTGGCCGCGGTCAGTTCGGGCAGCAGCGGCGGCTTCAGCGGCGGCAACTCCACCTCGGCCAAGCCGGCACCACGCAACGCCAACGGCTCCTGGCCGTCGGAGTCCTGCTCGGTGAACGACCCGACCACCTCGGGCTGCATCACCCCGCGCACCCTGCACGCCCTGCAACAGACCCAGGCCGCCGGCTACAAGCGGTACGTCTCCTGCTACCGCAGCGGTGGCTCGGGCGAACACCCCAAGGGCCGGGCCTGCGACTTCTCCGCCGCCACCAACGGCTTCGAGGACCGCACGGCCACCGGCGGGGACAAGGCGTACGGGGACAGTCTGGCCGCCTGGCACGTACGCAACGCCGATCGGCTGGGTGTGCTGTACGTCATCTGGTACCGGCAGATCTGGCACCCGGGCACCGGTTGGCGGTCGTACGGCGGCAGTGGCAGTCCCGCCGCGGACCACACGAACCACGTTCATCTCTCGATGTACTGACCCGGGGCCGTCGCGACGCTGCGTACCATGCCCACGATGAACTCTCCATCGCCTGACCTCGCGGCACCGGCCGCCTCGGCCGATCCGACGACCCCACGGGCCCTGCCCAACGGGCTCGCCGCCTTCCTGGTCTTCTACTCCAGCGGCGCCGTCCTGGTGCTGGAGACCGCGGCGCTGCGCCTGGTCGGGCCGTACGTCGGGGTGACTCTTCAGGTGACCAGTTCGGTCATCGGCATCGCCCTGGCCGCGATCGCCTACGGGGCCTGGGCGGGGGGTTGGCTGGCCGACAAGCGCAATCCGCGTACCCTGCTGGCCCCTGCCCTGGTGCTCTCCGGCATCGCCACCGCGATCACCCTGCCGGCGGTGCGGTACGCCGGTGAGGTGCTCACCGGCGGCACGGCCGGGGCCATCCTGCTGCTGGTGGCGGTCGCCGTGTTCGCCCCGGCGATGCTGCTGTCGGCAGTCACCCCGCTGGTGGTCAAGCTGCAACTGGCCGACCTGCGCCGTACCGGTCAGGTGGTCGGTCGGCTCTCCGGCATCGGCACCCTGGGCGCGGTCACGGCGACTTTGGGCACCGGGTTCGTGCTGGTCGCCGCGCTGCCCAGCACGGTCATCCTGTTCGGGCTGGCCGCCTCCCTGGGGATCACCGGGATCGCCCTGGGGGTTTACCTGCACCGCCAGGACCGGGCCACCCTGCCCGGTCCGGCCCGGGTGAAGGCGGCGCTGGCGGTGCTCGGCCTGGTCGGTGCCGGGCTGACCATGGTCGCCCCGAATCCGTGTGACGTGGAGACGGCGTACCACTGCGCCAAGGTCGAGGCCGATCCCGGCCGGGAGAACGGACGCACCCTGCTGCTCAACTCGGCCCAGCACTCGTACGTGGATCTCGCCGACCCGACCTACCTCCAGTACGCCTACACCCGGTGGATCGGCGCGGTGGCGGACGTGATGGCCCCGGAGGGGCAGCGGCTGGACGCCCTGCACCTGGGCGGGGGCGGCTTCACCATGCCCCGCTACCTGACCGCCACCCGGCCCGGTACGGACAACCTGGTGTTCGAGATCGACGGCGGGCTGGTCGACCTGGGGGAGCGGCTGCTCGGCGTACGCCAGGGGCCGGACCTGCGGGCGGTGGTGGGTGACGCCCGGATGCTGGTGGCCAAGGAGGGCACCGACAGTCGGGACTTCGTGGTCGGGGACGCCTTCGGCCACCTGGTGGTGCCCTGGCATCTGGCCACCCGGGAGATGGCCGCGGACATCCGGCGGGTGACCCGGCCGGGTGGGGTGTACGTGCAGAACGTCATCGACTATCCGCCGCTGCGGTTCATCCGCAGCGAGGTGGCCACCGTGGCGGCCGAGTTCCCGCAGGTGGCCCTGATCGCCCCGCCGGAGGCCCTGGCCGGGGAGCAGGGGGCCAACTTCCTCATCGTCGCCTCCGACGCCCCGCTGCCGCTGGCCGCCATCCGGGCCCGGCTGGACGCCGCCAACGAGCCGGTCAGCCTGCTCAGCGGCGGGGATCTGACGGACTTCGTCGGGGAGGCCCTGGTGCTCACGGACGACTACGCCCCGGTGGATCAACTGCTGGCCACCGCCTGATCGGGTGAATCCGCGACCGAATCCGTTCAGAAAGGTGTAGGCGGGTTCGCATCGGGCAACAAGGCCGACCATGGGTGCAGAGGTACGCAGGGGCGCGCAGCTGCTCGGTGAGCGGTACCGGCTGATCGAGCAACTCGGCACGGGCGGGATGTCCGTGGTCTGGCGCGGCTACGACGAGGTGCTCGGCCGGCAGGTCGCGGTCAAGGTCCTCGCCTCCCGGCTGGCCAGCGACCGGGCCTTCCGCCACCGGATCCGCACCGAGGCCCAGGCCGCGGCCCGGCTCTGCCACCCCAACATCACCAATGTGTACGACTACGGCGAGTCCCAGCAGGTGGGGCTGACCCTGCCGTACGTGGTGATGGAGTTGATCGACGGTGCTCCGCTGACCGCCCGGCTCGCCGGTGTGGGCACCCTGCCCTGGCGGGAGGCGGTGACCATCGCGGCCGAGGTGGCCTCCGCCCTGGCCACCGCGCACGCCCGGGGGGTGGTGCACCGCGACGTCACCCCGGGAAACGTCATGCTCACCCCCACCGGCGTGAAGGTGGTCGACTTCGGTATCTCCGCCCTGGTGGGGGAGAGCGAGAAGGGCACGGACGGCACCCTGCTCGGCACCCCGGCCTACCTGGCCCCGGAACGCCTGGACAACGGCCAGGTCAGCCCGGCCACCGACGTGTACGCGGTGGGACTGCTGCTCTACCGGATGCTGACCGGACGGCTGCCCTGGCAGGTGGAGACCACCACCCAGATGCTGCGGGCGCACATGTACCGCGAACCCGAACCCATGCCCCCGGTGCCGGAGTTGCCGGCCGGGGTGGCCGAGCTGATCCACCGTTGCCTGGCCAAGCGGCCCGCCGACCGGCCCGGCACGGCCGAGGTGGCCCGGACCCTGGCCGAGGTGATCGGGAAGGTGCCCCGGGTGCCGGTGTCCCCGGCCGACCAACCGGCCGATGCGATGTTGCTGGCCAGTGCGGGCACCACCATCCTGCCCTGGTCGGCGGCGACGGATGCCATGCCGCTGATGGGTCTGCGTACCCGGCGGCGGTTGGACCGGCGGCGGCGGGCCGAGGCGGCGGTGGCCGCGGTGGCGCTGATGGCCGTCACCGCAGCGGTGTGGGGGGTGACCTCCCGCAGCCCGGCCAGCGGCGGCATCGACCAGCCCACCCAGGCCCGGATGGGCGGTGAGCAGCGCATCCCGTGCCAGGTCTCGTACGCGCTGCGCAAGGACTCCGGCAAGGAGTTCACGGCCGAGTTGAGCCTGACCAACACCGGGGAGCGGGAACTGCGGGACTGGACGGTCCGCTTCGCCTTCCCCGGTGAGCAGCAGGTGACCGAGGCCAGCCCGGTGCCGGCCCGCCAGCAGGGGCGCGCGGTGGCACTGCTGGCCACCCCGCAGCGTCCCGCCCTGGCTCCCGGTGCCACCGAGAAGCTGAACCTGACCGGCACCTACACCGGCACCAATCCGCTGCCGGTGGAGTTCCGCCTGGGTGACGAGCAGTGCGGGGTGCAGGTGTCCGGCATCGCCGGCAGTGCGCCGACCCCGAAGCCGGTGAAGGCCGCCGCCGGTTCCGGTGGCAAGGCCGGTTCGGGGGGCTCGGGCAGCTCCGGCAAGTCGAAGAGCAAGTCGGAGAAGGCCAAGCCGGAGAAGAAGGACGGCAAGAAGGGTGGCCCCGGCAAGAAGGAGCAGCAGGCCAAGGGCACCCCGGCGAAGGGCAAGCCGGAGAAGAGCAAGGCGGCCAAGCGGGGCAAGTCGCACCGGCCTCCCCGCCGGAAGGGCTGAGGATCTGCGGTACGCCCCAGTCAGAACAGGTCAGGTCGGGTCAGGTCAGGTCAGGTCAGTGAGGCGAAGGCATGGACCTGCTCGATGGTCCCCTCGACGATGACGAGGTCCTCGGGGCCCAGGCGCAGGCTGTCCGAGACGTAGCGGTACCCCTGCTCCTGCGCCGGCTTGATCCCGATGATCCGTACCCCGTGGCGGTCGAGCAGTTGTTCCTCGTTCAGGTGGTGTCCGGCCAGGGCCGCGGGTACCGGCATCTTCGCGATGGCGAAGGCGTCCCCGAACTCCATGAAGTCGAGCATCCGGCTGGCGATCAGGTGCGCCAGCCGTTCGGCGGTCTCCTTCTCGGGGAAGATCACATGGTGCGCCCCGACCGCGGAGAGGATCTTCGCGTGCTGGGTAGAGGTGGCGCGTGCCCAGATCTGCGGCACCCCCAACTCGACGAGCGCCAGCACGGTGAGCACGCTGGACTCCACGGAGGCCCCAATGGCCACCACTACCCGGCTCAGGTCGGTCAACCCGAGTTGGCGCAGGGCCCGGTCGTCCGTGGAGTCGGCCTGGGTCACCTGGTCCAGCAGGTTCGACCACTTCTGCACCCGCTGGGCGTCATGGTCGATGGCGAGGACCTCGTGACCCAGGGCGCTGAGCGATTCGGCCAGGCGGGAGCCGAACCGGCCGAGGCCGATCACGGCGATGGGCCCCGGATCCGGGCGGTTAGCCGACAATGGGTTGCTCCTCTGGATAGCGGTAGAGCCGACGCCGGGTGTTCAGCGCGATCGCCGAGCCGAGGGTCAGCGGCCCGACCCGGCCGATGTACATCAGCACGGTCAGCAGGAGCAGACCCGCGTCGGACAGGGCCGAGGTCACCCCGACGGAGAGGCCGGTGGTGCTGAAGGCCGAGGTGATCTCGAACAAGGCGGCGTCGAACGGCACCTGGTGGGTCATGGCGATCAGCAGGAGGGTGCCCACGGCCACGATCGCGACGCTGAGCAGGGCTACCGTCAGGGCCTGCCGTTGGCTGGCGGTGGCCACCCGACGATGCCCCACGGTGACGTCCGGCTCGCCCCGCATCTCCGCCCAGATGATGAAGGCGAGCAGGAAGAAGGTGGTGACCTTGATGCCGCCGGCGGTGCTGGCGCTGCCGCCACCGATGAACATCAACCCGGTCAGCAGGGGATGGGTCTCCTCCCGCAGGCCGGCGATGGGCACCACCTCGATCCCACCGGTACGCGACAGTGCGATCTGGGTGAAGGCGGCGAGGATCTTGTCGCCGACGGCGTACGGGCCGATGGTCCGGGCGTTGCTCCACTCGATCAGCAGGAGGACCAGGAAGCCGAGGAGGACCAGGGCGAGGCTGCCCCAGATGGTCAGCTTGGTGGCGACCGCCCACCGGATCGGGTGGCGCCACTCGCGGACCGCCTCGAACAGGGCCGGGAAACCGAGCCCGCCGATGATGCTGCCCAGTGCCAGGGGCAGACAGACCCAGGGGTCGCGGGCCAGGGACAGCAGGCCGTGCGGGTAGAGGGAGAAGCCGGAGTTGTTGAAGGCCTGGATGGCGTGGAAACCCGCCGACCACAGGGCTCGTCCGAGCGGATAGTCGTACCCCAGCCAGAGCCGTACGGTGACGATGGCCGTCATCGCCGCCTCGCAGGCCAGCACGGTCGCACCGATGCGCAGCAGCAGGCGACCCAGGTTTCCGATGCCGTACTCCAGGGTCTCGGCCTGCACCAGCATCCGGTTGTGCAGGCCGAGCCGTCGGGAGACCGTCAGGACCACCAGGGCGGCGCCGGTGAGGATGCCCAGCCCGCCGATCTGGGTGAGGACCATGATCACCACCAGGCCGGTGGTGGACCAGAAGGTCGGGGTGTCCACCGAGGTCAGCCCGGTCACCGAGATCGCCGAGGTGGCGGTGAACAGGGCGGTGAGCAGCGGCGCCGGTTCGTGTCGGGGGGCCGTCATCGGGGGCAGCATCAGCAGTCCGGTGCCGATTCCGATCGCCACCAGGAAAGCGAGCGGCACCAGCCGTACGGGGTGACGAAAGAACCGGTGCACCAGACAATCTTCCGATTTCCGGCGATCTCGAACGGAGGGAAATCGGAATCCCGAGGTAGATCTTGGACAGTTGCCGCTACCCGAGAACGGAAACTGTCCAAGATTGCCCGCCCGAGGGGCGGTCGGGCGGGTAGCGGTGGACGACACAGGGTGGGAGGTGGCCGTGGGATATGCGGCCATGGTCTTCCCGGGAGGACGCTGCCCGGTTCTCCTGGCTGTAACCGGAAGCCATCCACCTCGGGCCACTTGTGTGCACGGGCCACATAGCCCGTGGGTGATGTCACTTCTAGCGTGAGCCGACACATAAGGTTTCTCTCCCTCTGAGTCCTCACGTGGAGTGGCAATGACGGTCCGGACGACACGGCGGGCGCTCCTGTCCGCCGCAACGATGTTGGCCGCGGCGATGGCCGCCACGGCCTGTGGTAGCCCGCAGGACACCGCCAACGGTGGTGGCGACAGCGCCGCCCCGGTGAAGGTCGGCCTGGTGTACTCCCAGTCGGGAGCGCTGGCCAGTTACGGAAAGCAGTACATCGAAGGGTTCCGGGCCGGTCTGGACTTCGCCACCGGCGGCACCAACAAGGTCGGTGACCGGGCGATCGAGATCACCGAGGTCGACGACGCCGGTGACCCGGCCAAGGCGGTCTCCGCGGCCAAGGACCTGATCGGCAAGGGCAGCAAGATCATCGCCGGTTCGACGGCGTCCGGTGTGGCGCTTCAGGTCGCCCCGATCGCCGCCCAGAACAAGGTGCTGTTCATCTCCGGCCCGGCCGCCACCGACGCGGTGACCGGCGTGAACAAGTACACCTTCCGCTCCGGGCGGCAGTCGTACCAGGACGTGGTTACCGCCCGGTCCTTCATCGGCGACCCGACCGGCAAGAAGGTAGTGGTGTTCGCCCAGGACGGGGCGTTCGGGGACGCCAACGAGGCCGCCGTCAAGGAGATCATCGGGGGTGCCGGGGCGACCGTCAGCGCGGTCCGGGCACCGGCCAGCGCCACCGAGTTCACCCCCTTCGCCAGCCAGATCAAGTCCGCCAAGCCGGATCTGCTCTTCGTGGCCTGGGCCGGCACCACCGCCCCGGCGATGTGGCAGACCCTGGACCAGCAGGGCGTACTCAGCTCCACCACGGTGGTCACCGGGCTGGACATCCGCGCCTCCTGGCCCACCTTCGGGGCGGCCGGCACCAAGATCTCCTTCCTGTCGCACTACTTCGACGGGGCCAGCGACACCGAGGCGGCCAGGGCCGCGAAGGCGAAGGTGCCCGGCGGCACCCTCGACCTGTTCCACCCGGACGGCTTCGCCGCCGCCCAGATGGTGGTCCGGGCCGTGCAGGAGGGCGGGGACGACGTCGAGAAGATGATCACCGCCCTGGAGGGCTGGAGCTTCGAGGGTGTGAAGGGCACCATGACCATCCGCGCCGAGGACCACGCCCTGCTCCAGCCGATGTACCAGGCGAACCTCACCGGCAGCGGCGACACCTTCACCGCCACCGCCCAGAAGGCGCTGACCGGTGACGAGGCTGCCCCGCCGGTCCAGGCGATGAAGGGCTGAGGATGCTCGCCACCCGCGGTCTGACCTGGCGGATCGGTGAGGTCGCCATCGTCGACTCCGTCGAGATCGACCTGGCACCCGGGGAGTTCCTCGGGGTGATCGGGCCCAACGGCGCCGGCAAGACCTCACTGTTCAACCTGATCACCGGTCTGCGTCGGCCCACCGAAGGCCAGGTCACCCTGGACGGACAGGACATCTCCACCCTGCCGCCGCACCGGCGGGCCCGGCTGGGCCTGGGGCGTACCTTCCAGGCCTCATCGGTCTTCGGGTCGCTGAGCGTACGGGAGAACGTCCGGCTGGCCGTACAGGCACACCGCGGGGGCTCGATGAAGCTGTGGCGGCGGGCGGCGGCCGACCGGGAGGTGGCCGCCGCCGCCGACACGGCGTTGGAGCGGGTCGGCCTGGCCCACCGGGGTACGGCGTTGGCCGGCACCCTGGCCCACGGCGAGAAACGCAAGCTGGAGATCGCCCTGCTGCTGGCCGGCGAACCACGGGTGATGCTGCTCGACGAGCCGATGGCCGGGGTCAGCGCCGAGGACGTCCCGGAACTGGTCCAGGTCATCCGGTCGCTGACCGGAGACAGTGGCCGGTCGGTGCTGATGGTCGAGCACCACATGGACGTGATCCTCGATTTGGCCGACCGGATCGCCGTGATGCACCACGGCGCCCTGCTGGCCTGCGACACCCCGGAGACGGTGATGGCCAACCCGACCGTGCAAGAGGCCTACCTGGGGGAGGAGCTCTGATGGAGCCGATCTTGGCAGTGCAGGACCTGTCGGTACGGATCGCCGGGCTGCACATCCTGCAAGGGGTGTCGTTCACGGTCGCTCCCACCGGGGTCACCGTGCTGCTCGGCCGCAACGGGGTCGGCAAGACCACCACGCTGCGGGCCCTGGTCGGGCTCACTCCCCGCAACGGCGAGGTGCGTGGCACCGTCCGGATGCAGTCGGCGGCGCTGCTCGGCCAACCGACACACCGGCTGGTGCGCGGCGGGCTCGGCTACGTGCCCGAGGACCGGTGCGTCTTCGCCGGACTCACCGTCGCGGAGAACCTGCGCCTCGCCGAGCGGCGGGGCGGCACTGCGGCGTACGACCGGGTCTTCGCACTTTTCCCCGAGTTGCAGCGACGGTCCCGGCAGCGGGCCGGTTCCCTCTCCGGCGGGCAGCAGCAGATGCTCGCGATCGGTCGGGTGCTGCTCAACGACAACCGGCTGCTGCTGGTGGACGAGCCGACCAAGGGGTTGGCGCCGAAGGTGGTGACCGAGGTGGCGGAGGTGTTGGCGCGGGTCGCCGAATCCGTGCCGGTGCTGCTGGTGGAGCAGAACCTGGCCGTGGTCCGGCGACTGGCCCGCGACGCCGTGGTGCTGGCCGCCGGCCAGGTGGCCTGGACCGGCGACGCCCAGCGGCTGCTGGCCGAGACCGAGCTGACCCGGTCCCTGCTCGGGGTCGGTTCGGCCGAGGGCCACCACGCCGCGCCCGGCAGCCACCACGCCGCGCCCGGCGCCGGACGGAAGGACGGGCACTGATGGACGCGGTCATCCTGCTGACCCTGACCGGGCTGGGTCTGGCGGCGCTGTACTTCCTGGTGGCCTCCGGCCTGTCACTGGTCTTCGGCCTGGCCGACGTACTCAACTTCGCGCACGGACTGTTCCTCGGAGTCGGGGCGTACGCGACCTGGTGGGCGGCGGGGAACCTGCCCGGTGCCGGCGCGGACGGCTTCGGCTTTGTGGCCGCGGTCGCCTTCGGGGTGGCCGCCGGCACCCTGATGGCGGTGCTGGTGGAACTGGTGCTGATCCGGCCGCTCTACTCCCGCACCATCGAACAGGTGCTGGTCACCGTCGGTCTCTCCCTGGCCGGGGTGGCGTTGTTGCAGGCCACCTGGGGGGCCGACGCCCGGCCCTTCCCGCGTCCGGAGTGGACCCGCCAGGTGACGACCATCCTGGGTGCCCAGGTGCCCAACGGGGGGCTGCTGCTGATCGCCGCCGCGGTGCTGGTGTTGGCCGCGATCCTGGCCTTCCTCCAGTGGACCCGGTATGGCCTGATCATCCGGGCCGGGGTGGAGAACCGGGAGATGGTGACCGCGCTGGGCATCGACGTACGCAAGGCCTTCACCCTGGTCTTCGCCATCGGTGGCGCGGCGGCGGCCCTGGCCGGTGCGCTGGGCAGTGTCTACTTCGGCACGGTCTCGCCCCAGCAGGGCGGCTCCCTGCTGATCTTCGCCTTCATCGTGGTGGTCATCGGCGGCATGGGCTCGGTGATCGGGTCCGCGTACGCGGCCGTGGCGGTAGGGCTGCTGCAACAGTTCGTCAACTACTACGGCACCTCCGGGCTGGGCGACATCTGTGTGGTCGCGCTGCTGGCCGTGGTGCTGCTGCTGCGCCCGCAGGGCATCGCCGGAAAGGTGGCTACGGCATGACCGAGGTCAAGAGTCCCGAAATCCCGGCACCTGTCGCGGAGGTACCGGCCCAGCCGACCGGTGGGTCCCGGCTGCGCCCCTTCCTGCCCCTGGTCGTGCTGGTGGCGCTGATCCTGCCGTACTCCACCCTGCACCTGCCGGGCCTGTTCGAGGGGGCCCTGAACTCGCCCGGCACCCTGCAACTGCTCGCCGTCTGCCTGGTCTTCGGTGGCCTGGCGGCCGGCTACGACCTGCTGTTCGGGCGGACCGGGATGCTCTCCTTCGGGCACGCCCTCTACTTCGCCGCCGGGGTGTACGGCACGGACATCCTGATCACCCGGGCCGGGTTGCCGCTGTGGCAGGCCGCGCCGCTGGCGATCGTCGGCGGGACCATCCTGGCCGCGCTGGTCGGGGCGGTGGCCCTGCGTACGGTCGGCATCGCCTTCGCCATGGTCACCCTGGCCTTCGCCCAGGTCGGGGCGATCCTGGTGGCCCGCGACTTCGGTGGGTTGACCGGTGGCGAGGAGGGGCTGCCGCTGGACGTGACCGGGGTGCCCGCCGGGCTGGTCGGGGTGGCCAACACGGTCAACCTGTACTGGCTGGCGTTGGCGTACCTGGTCGTGGTGGTCTTCGTGGTGCACCGGGTCAGCGGCTCCCCGACCGGGCGGGTGCTGGCCGGGCTGCGCGACGACGAGCGGCGCATCGGGGTGCTCGGGCTGGACCCGTACCGGTTCAAGTTGGTCGCCTTCACCCTGGCCGGTGGTCTGGCGGCGGCCGGCGGGGTGGTCTACTGCCTGATCGTCGGCGGCGCCTCCCCGCACATCACCAGCAGTGAGCTGACCCTGTCGTTGCTGGTGATGGTGGTGCTCGGCGGCCCCGGCACCCGCTGGGGCCCGGTGCTGGGCGGCATCCTCTACATGTACCTGGACCACCGCCTGGTCTCGGTCGGCAGCTCCGGTGCGGTGGACGCCCTGCCGGACTTCCTCAGCCGACCCCTCTCCCAGCCCCTGTTCGTTCTCGGCACGGTCTTCATCCTGGCGGTCTACTTCTTCCCCGGCGGCCTGGCCAGCCTGGCTCCCCGCCTGGCCCTGCTGCGCAACGCCCTGCGCCCGGGCCCACGTCGGGAGAGTCGGGGCCCGCGTCGGGAGAGTTGACCAGAAGGCCGCTAGCCTTGGCGATCAATGTACCGACGACGACAGGGGACCCGGGGTGGCCGAGCGGTTGGCTGTGGTCAGCGGCGGGGGTACGGGAATCGGGGCGGCCGTGGCGCGGACCCTCGTCGCGGACGGGTGCTCGGTGCTCGTGCTCGGTCGACGGGCGGAGGTGCTGGCGGCGACGGCCGACCGGATCCGGGCGGAGACCGGCCGACCGGAGGCGGTACGCCCGGTGCCGGTCGACCTCACCGACCCCGAGCAGGTCGGCAGGGTGCTGGAGGCGGTCGGGGACCGACCGGTCGACGTGCTGGTCAACAACGCCGGTGCCTTCCACAGCCCGCAGCAGGGCTCCCTGACCGGGATCGCCGACTACTGGCGGGCCACCCTGGACACCAATGTGCTGACGGCCGTACTGCTCACCGAGGCGCTGCGGCCCAGGCTGCGTCGTCCCGGCGGACGGGTGATCCTGATCAGCTCGATCGCCGCCCAGCGGGGTGGGGATGAGGCGTACGCGGCGGCGAAGGCGGCACTGCACGGCTGGGCGTACAGTCTCGCGGCCCAACTGGGTCCGGAGCAGATCACGGTCAACGTGGTCAGCCCCGGCTACGTGGCGGAGACGGAACTCTTCGTCGGTCGGATGACCCCCGAGGGGCACGCCAAGCGGGTGGCCGCCACCCTGGTCGGCCGGGCCGGCACCCCGGACGACATCGCCGAATCCATCCGCTACCTGGCCAGCCCCGCCGCCGGCTACGTCACCGGCCAGATCCTGGGCGTGAACGGCGGCTCCGTCCTGGGCCGCTGACCCCCCCAGAAACGTGTTGACCAAGAAGTTTGCGTCTCCGAAGAGCCCGTTCCAGACGCAAACCTCTTGATCAACACGACGAGCCGGAGGGGGTCAGCCGTTCAGGAGGTCGTAGGCGGAGGTGGGGGCCGGTTCGGCCTCGTCGGGGGTGAAGGCGACGATCTGCGGGGTGCTGCCGAAGTCGGAGTACTCCACCACGTACTCGCTGGCCTTCTTCTTGCCGGCGGGCGGGATCTCCAGGGTGAGCGAGGCCAGGTTGCCGTCCGGGCCGACGACGGCGGTGAACGGGATCGGCTCGGTGCCGTCCCCGAGGGTGACCAGCCCCTCCATGGCCTCCACCAGGTCCGGCTGGGTGGCCAGGTCGATCACCCCGGTGTACGTCCCACCCTCACCGGCCTGGACCTCGCTGGCCGCGCGGATGATCGCCTCGGCGTTGCCGGGATCGGTGCCCTGGTAGGTGGGCAGGGTGTCCGGGCTCTCGATCTTCGCCGGGTCCATCTCCATCCACTTGGTGGGCAGCTTCATCAGCTTCTGGATGTCCTTGGAACCCTTGAAGTTGACCTTCATCCAGGTCCGTGAGTCGACCATCCGGAAGGACATCTCCAGGGTGAAGTCCTTGTCCTTGGTGACGGTGTCGATGTCCATGCCCCGGTTCGCCGGATCCACCACCCCGGAGACGTCGCCGGAGGTGTCCCGGGTGACGAAGCGGAAGGCCGGGTCCTCCTCGGTCGGCACCGCGGCCAGCAGCTCCTGCTTCGGGTCCGGCGGAGGTGGGGCCGCCTGCGGCGTGTCGTCGTCGCAGCCGGTCACCATGGCGGCGGTGAGCAGGGCCACCACGGCGACCGCGATCCGCCGGCTCGTGACGGTGGTGCCGGTTGGCTGTGTCATGTCGTCCTCTCTCATCGAACGGCATCGTATGCCAGCAGGTCGGGCCGGGCCGGAGGGACATCACCCCCGCTCCCGCCCGCGCTGGTAGAAAGGCCGGATGAGCCAGGAACGCAGCATGGTCCGGGAGCGCGCCGAACAGGTGCTGCGGCGGTTGGCCGGCGACCACGCCACCCTCCGTGAGGATCAGTGGCGGGCGATCGAGGCGCTGGTGGTCGACCAGCGGCGGGTGCTCTGCGTGCAACGTACCGGCTGGGGCAAGTCGGCGGTCTACTTCGTGGCCACCGCCCTGCTGCGTGACCAGCCCTCTCCCGCCGGGCCTACGGTGATCGTCTCCCCGCTGTTGGCGTTGATGCGGAACCAGGTCGAGGCCGCCGCCCGCGCCGGCATCCGGGCCCGCACCATCAACTCCGCCAATCTGGAGGAGTGGGAGGAGATCACCGCCGAGATCCACGCCGGGACGGTGGACGTGTTGTTGATCAGCCCGGAACGGCTGAACAATCCGGACTTCCGGGATGGTGTGCTGCCGCAGTTGGCCGCCACCACCGGGCTGCTGGTGGTCGACGAGGCGCACTGCGTCTCCGACTGGGGGCACGACTTCCGGCCGGACTACCGCCGGTTGCGTACCTTCCTCGGCAATCTGCCGGCCCACACCCCGGTGCTGGCGACGACGGCCACCGCCAACGCCCGGGTGACCCGGGACGTGGCCGAACAACTCGGCACCGAGGTGGCCGTCCCCGGTCCGGAGGTGCTGGTGCTGCGGGGCAGCCTGGACCGGGAGTCCCTGCGGCTCGGCGTACTCGACCTGCCCACCCCGGCGCACCGGCTCGGCTGGCTCGCCGACCACCTGGACCGGCTGCCCGGGTCCGGCATCATCTACACCCTGACCGTCGCGGCGGCCACGGAGACCGCGGAGTTCCTGCGGGCCCGGGGGTGGTCGGTGGCGGCGTACACCGGGCAGGCGGAGGACGCCGACCGGCGCGCCGCCGAACAGGACCTGCTGGACAACAAGATCAAGGCCCTGGTGGCCACCAGCGCTCTCGGCATGGGCTTCGACAAACCGGACCTGGGGTTCGTGGTGCACCTGGGTGCCCCACCCTCCCCGATCGCCTACTACCAGCAGGTCGGCCGGGCCGGCCGGGCCGTCGACCACGCCGAGGTGCTGCTGCTGCCCGGCCGCGAGGACGTGGCCATCTGGCGGTACTTCGCCTCCCTGGCCTTCCCCCCGGAGGACCAGGTCCGTGCGGTGCTCGCCGCCCTGCACACCGACCGGCCGCTCTCCACCCAGGCCCTGGAACCGCTGGTCGACCTGCGCCGGGCCCGCCTGGAGATGATGCTCAAGGTGCTCGACGTCGACGGCGCGGTCCGCCGGGTGCGCGGCGGCTGGCTCGCCACCGGCGAGCCCTGGACCTACGACGCCGAGCGGTTGCGCCGCGTCGCCACCGCCCGCGCCGCCGAGCAACAGGCCATGCTGGAGTACGCCTCGACGCCCGGTTGCCGGTTGCGTTACCTACGGGAGTGCCTGGACGACGCCGAGGCGACCGACTGTGGCCGCTGCGACCGGTGTGCCGAGCCCCTGTTCACCTCCGAGGTGTCACCGGCGGCATTGACGGCCGCACAGAACTTCCTCGGCCGCCCCGGGGTGCAGATCGTGCCGAAGAAGCTCTGGCCGACCGGGTTGGCGGCGGTCGGCGTACCCCTGAAGGGGCGCATCGCCCCGGCGGAGCAGGCGCTGCCCGGTCGGGCCGTGGGCCGGCTCTCCGATCTCGGTTGGGGTGACCGGCTGCGCGGGCTGGTCGGGCCGGGTACCCCGGACGGGCCGGTGCCGGACGACGTGGTCGCGGCCGTCATCGAGGTCCTGAAGGCGTGGGCGCACGGGGACGATCCCTGGCCCAGTCGCCCGGTGGGGGTGGTGGCGGTGGACTCGACCACCCATCCGCTCCTGATCACCTCACTGGCCGAGCGGATCGCCGCCGTCGGGCGGATGCCGCTGCTGGGCCGGGTGACCGTCGCCGCCCCGCCCGGTGCCGCCCGCGGAAACAGCGCCCAGCGGGTACGCGCCCTGCACGGCACCCTCACCGTGCCCGCCCCCCTGGCCACCGCCCTGGCCGACCTGACCGGCCCCGTCCTGCTCGTCGACGACCTCGTCGAGACCGGCTGGACCCTGACCCTGGCCGCCCGCGAACTCCGCCGCGCCAACGCCCCCGCCGTCCTCCCCCTAACCCTGGCCCTAACGACCTGACCTGCCCCGCGATCTTGCACTTTCTGTCGGGACATAACGGGTGAATGCCGCATCTCAGCGACAAAAAGTGCAAGATCGCGGGGGAGGTGGGGTGAGGGTGCGGGGGTGGTGGCTACGGTGGGTGGGTGCCGGGGGAGCGAGAAGGGGATGTGGCGGTGCGGGGGGATGACGGAACGGATGGGCAGGTGGGGGTCGGGGAGCTCGGGGTTGGCGGCGGCGAGGGCGGGGTGGACAGGGCCGATCCGGGTACGGTGCGGCTGGCGCTGGTGGTCGGTGGGCTGATCCTGGCCGTACTGCTCGGGTTCGGGCTCGGTCGGATGAACACCGGCGGGGCCCTGGCGGCGGGCGGGGTGCCGCAGAGCGCCCTGACCGGCCACACCCACGCCCCGGGCACCGGTGCCCACTCGCATGAGGCCGGGCAGACGGAGGCGGCCGAGGCGGGTGGCCTGGCGGTCAGCCGGGCCGGGTACACCCTCACCCCGTTGGCCGCCGAGTTCACCCCGGGGCAGGCCGATGAGCTGCGGTTCCAGATCCAGGACGCGCAACGGCGGACGGTCACCCGGTTCGCGGTGGTCCACGACAAGCCGATGCACCTGATCGTGGTACGCCGTGACCTGACCGGATACCAGCACCTGCATCCCAGCATGGCGGCCGACGGCACCTGGTCGGTACCGCTGACCCTGCCGCAGCCCGGCATCTGGCGGGCGTATGCCGACTTCACCGCCCTGGCCGAGGACGGTCGGCAGACCGCGACCACCCTGGGGGTGGACCTGGTGGCCCCCGGTGAGTACGCGCCGCGCCGCCTACCCGCCCCCGCGACCAGCAACCCGGTCGACGGACTGACCGTCAGCTACCAGGGCGACCCGGAGCCCGGCCTGACCGTGCCGGTGAGCTTCCGGGTCACCGCAGCGGACGGCAGCAGCCCGAAACTGGAGCAGTACCTGGGGGCGTACGGCCACCTTGTCGCGCTGCGCGAAGGTGACCTCGGCTACCTGCACGTACACCCGGAACCGGAACTGGTGGACGGGGCGATGCAGTTCTGGCTGACCGCACCCGGACCGGGGCGGTACCGCCTCTACCTGGACTTCGCCACCGGGGGTGAGGTCCGCACGGCCGAGTTCACCGTGCTGGTGCGCTGACCGACCAGGCCCGCGCAGGTCGGCCGGGCTCGCGCAGGTCAGCCGGCGCGGCGGATCGGGCGGCGGGCCAGGTAGCGCAGCAGGTCCCGGATGTGGTGCTTCTCCTCGGCCGGCACGCTCGGGTCGGCCAGCCGTTGCAGGATCACCCGCACGTCCGCCTCGACCGGGCCATCGCTGCCCCGGGGGAGGCTTCCCGAGCCGGTGTCCGGCAGCCCCAGCGCCCGGAAGGCAGCCGCCACCGGGAGGTCCAGGGCGGAGCAGAAGCCCCGCACCTTGGCCAGTTCCGGGTAGTCCTGCCAGTCACCGGCCAGCCAGCGGAAGATGGTGGACCGGCCGACTCCGGTGTGGGCGGCCAGGTCGGTGACGGTCCATCCGCGTTCCTCGCGGGCGTCGTCGATAGCCCGGCGCACGAAGCGCGCGAACGCCATCTGTGGCGATATTTCTGCCGAACCCATCCGGTGGGTCTTCCCTCCCGACGGCACCTGACGGTGCGCTTATCCGAGAGTAGTACGGGTTTCGCCGGAAAATACTGACTGACTGATCAGGCAGGCACGGCTGGCGGCATCGGCTGGGGGTTAAAGAGCCGTTGTGGTCCGGTTGATCAGGGTTTCCAGCCGGGGTGTGATTCGCCACTGCTCGACCAGCTCCGCGTACTCCGCGCGCTGCTCAGCGGTGGGGGCCACATCCGTACGGCGGGCCCGGATGAGCAGGTTGCGGGGGGTGTGGGCGGAATCCACGAACTCGACCACCTCGGCCCGGTAGCCGTGCAGCCGCAGCAGCCCGGCCCGCAGCGCGTCGGTGAGGACGTCCGCGAAGCGCTCCCGCAGGATGCCCTGCCGGGTCAGCAGACCGTACGGGGTGGGTGCCCCACCGGCGCGCAGTTGCGTCGCCACATCGTGATGGCAGCAGGGTGCGGCCAACACCCAGCGGGCCCCCCACCGCACCGCACGGGCCAACGCCTCGTCCGTGGCGGTGTCGCAGGCGTGCAGGGCGAGAACGAGATCAGGTGCCGGCTCGACGACGGCGTCCGCGATGGTGCCGGCCACGAACCGCACCCGATCAGCCCAGCCGAGCCGTTCGGCCAGCTCGGTGTTGCGGCGGCGCTGGTCCTCGCGTACGTCCACCCCGACCAGTTCCACCTCCAGCCCGTGCTGGGAGAGGTACCGGTACGCGGCGAAGGTCAGGTACGCGTTGCCGCACCCTAGATCCACCACCCGCAGCGGGCCGGTCAGCCCGGCGGGCAACGTGGCCACCAGCGCCCGCAGGAAGGCGTCCACCTGCCGACGCTTCGCCGCCGAGCCGCCGATCTCGGCGAAAATCGGGTCACCGGGATCGAGCAGGTACTCCTTGGCCCGGTCGTGCCGCACCGCAGCCTGTTGCGCTGCGCTCGGCTGTTCCCCGTCGGCCGGGGCGACCGACCGGCGGTGCACCTGGGCCTCGCCCGACTTGGTGACCCGCAGTTGCAGGACGCTGTCCGTGGTCTCGACATGCCAGTTCCCGAACGGCTCGGCCAGCAGGGCCTCAACCGCCGCATCCGACTCCGGCCCCGGTGCCACATTCCGGGTGTACGGCCGGGCGCCGTCCGAGGTGGCGATCTGCAACCGGGGCCCGGCCTTGAGTACCACCGGCCGTAGCTCGGCCCGGACCACGGAAGGACGCTGACCACGCCGCCGCCCGGCGGCCACGGCCCGGGTCAGCCCGGACCCGAGCAGCATCGAGCGGACCTCGGCCAGGGCAACATCCAACGGTTCGGGCATGACCCCATCTTCCCTCCCGGGCTGCCCAGCCCCGCCGCCAGCCTGCCCGCCCGCTCGCGGCTGCCCCGCCGCAGCCTCCGCTGAAGGTCACGCTCGATGTGGGATCGAGTGGCCTCAGACGCGAACGAGGCCACTCGATCAAAGATCGAGCGTGATCTTGTCGACCCGGCCGGGGAGGGGGTGGCGAACGCAGAGCCGCACCGCCCTGGGGACGGTGCGGCATGGGTGTCGCTGGGGTCAGTCGGTGGCTTCGGCGGCCGTACCGGCGGTGGAGGCGGAGCCACGGCGGCGTCGGCGGCGACGGGGGCGTCCCGCCTCACCTGCGGCGCCCTCGGTGCCGGCGCTGGTCTCGACGGCCGTGGTCGCACCGACGGTGGCGTTCGCGTCCACACCGGCGATGACCTCGCCGTCCCGGCGACGTCGACGACGCCGGGGGGTACGGCTGCCGCCCTCGGTGACCTCGGTGGTCTCCGGCGCAGCCTCGCCCTCCTGGGCAGAGCGGCCCGCGGAACGTCCACGACCCTCGGCACGCCCGCGATCCTCACCGCGCCCGCTGTCGTTGCGGCCACGGTCCCGGCGGCGTCCGCCGCGCGGCTCGCCTCGGCGGGACCGGCCGCCACCCAGGTCCTCCTCGACCTCGGCGGAGAGCCCGGCCCGGGTGCGCTCGGCGGTCGGCAGGGTGCCGGTCACGTCGGTCGGGATGTGCAGGTCGGTGTAGAGGTGCGGGGAGGTGTGGTACGTCTCCTGCGGCTCGGGCATGTCCAGCCCGAGGGTCTTGTCGATGATCCGCCAGCGCGGCATGTCGTCCCAGTCGACGAAGGTCACCGCGACACCGCTCGCGCCCGCCCGGCCGGTGCGGCCGATGCGGTGGGTGTAGGTGTCCTGGTCTTCCGGGCAGTCGTAGTTGATCACGTGGGTGACGCCGGTGACGTCGATGCCCCGGGCCGCGACGTCGGTGGCGACCAGGGTGTCGATCTTCCCGGCCCGGAAGGCCCGCAGGGCCCGCTCGCGGGCGCCCTGGCCCAGGTCACCGTGCACGGCGGCGACCGCGAAGCCGCGGAAGTCGAGATCCTCGGCGACCCGGTCGGCGGCGCGCTTGGTCCGGGTGAAGATCATCGTCAGGCCACGGCTCTCCGCCTGGAGGATCCGGGCGACGATCTCGACCTTGTTCATCGAGTGGGTGCGGTAGACCAACTGCTCGGTCTGCGGGGACGGGCCGGTCTCCGCGGTGTGCCCGGCGTGGATCGTGACCGGGTGCCGCAGGAATCGCCGGGACAGGGTCACGATCGGGTCGGGCATGGTCGCCGAGAACAGCATGGTCTGCCGGTCCTCGGGCAGCATCGCCAGGATCCGCTCGACGTCGTCGAGGAAGCCCAGGTCGAGCATCCGGTCGGCCTCGTCCAACACCAGCGCCCGGATGCCGTTCAGGCGCAGGTGCTTCTGCTTGGCCAGGTCGAGCAGGCGGCCGGGCGTACCGACGAGGATCTCCACGCCCTTGCGCAGCGCCTCGACCTGCGGCTCGTACGCCACCCCGCCGTAGATCGGCAGCACGCGTACACCGCGGGTGCGGCCAGCGGCCGCGATGTCCTTGGCCACCTGGATGCCCAGCTCGCGGGTGGGTACCACGACGAGCGCCTGGGGCAGCCCGTCGCCGCTGCCCTCGCCGGGCGCGAAGACCCGCTCCAGCAGCGGTACGCCGAAGCCTAGGGTCTTGCCGGTGCCCGTCGGGGCCTGCCCGATCAGGTCGGCCCCGCGCAGCGCGATCGGCAGGGCGTACTCCTGGATGGCGAAGGCGCGGGTGATGCCGGCCGCGGCCAGCGCCTCGACGGTCTCGTCGCGGGCGCCCAGCTCGGCGAAGGTCGGTGCCTCCGGTCGGACCGGGGCAGTGGGGGCCAGTTCCTGGCCGTCTGTGAGGTCTTGAGTCAGCTCACTCATATGGATTTGGGGGTGCCCTCTCGTGGGTGCGCCCCGTCATGTCCTCAGGGCGCGTTCGGTATGGCGCGGGCCACACGGTCGGCGGCAGAAAGCCGAGCGGACCGGGCCGCACGCGCGCCGTGGGGTCGGACTTCGACTCGGGATCACCTGCGGATCGGGAAGCAATGCCATCCCAGATCCACTGCGATTCCGGCCGGATCGGCGCCTACGGCAACTCCTCCATGCTACCTGAACGGGCCATACGCTGTCCTGATTCCGCGCAAGCAAGCGTCACCGGGCAGGCTCTTACGTGATGTGTATCACCGGCAGCCCGGTCTGTCGACCAGGTCGGGCCTCTCGAAATTTCTGCCCGCAGATCCCGGTGTGTCCCCGTTCGGCGAAAACTGCGGGTTGCCCGTCTCGACCGCAACTTCTGCACCGCTGTGGGCTGATCGGGCTCGATGCGCCGGGTGTGCGGCCGGACTCCGACAAGATGCGCCGGGCGGAGGGCCGGACTCCGACAAGATGCGCCGGGCCGAGGGCCGGGCTACGTCGATGGCCGGAAGCGGGCTTCGCCGACCCGGAATGGCCAAGCGGCCGTCGATGGGGGTGGCGGCTGTCCCGGGGGTGACCGGCGTCGATCGTGGGGCGCTCACCACCTGAATCTGTCAGGGTGAGCAGTCAGGGGGCTTGATCCGGCGGCTGACCGACTCGCGCATCGCGCGGAGGGTCGCCGCCGGACCTACCAACTGGACCGTCAGCGGACGGTGAAACCCACCGCCCGGGGAGATGCCTCCGCGATCTCCACGTAGGCGACCTTGCTGACCGGCACGATGATCCGCCGGCCCTTCTCGTCGGTCAGGGACAGGGTGCCCTCACCTCGGGCGACGGCGTCGGTCACGATCCGCTCGATCTCTGCCGGCGACTGCGCGCTCTCCAGAACCAGTTCGCGGGGCGCGTACTGCACGCCGATCTTGACCTCCACTGTGCCTCCTCCGTCGGGCGAAATGGCCGCCGTGCGAAGGCTATCCGATCACAAGGTGCTAGTTCAGGCTGACTCACCTTGCAGCGGAAAGCTGGCGATGCCCCGCCAGGAGAGCGCCGCCACCAGCGCCTCGGCCTCGGCCTTGGGCACCGGACGGCCCCCGGCCAGCCAAAACTGTGCGGCGGTCTCGGCGGCACCGACCAGGCCGGAGGCGAGCAGCTCGGCGTGGGCCCGGCTCACTCCGGTGTCGGAGATGATGGTGTCGGTGATGGCGGCGATGCAGCCCTGCTCCACCCGCTCGACCCGCTGCCGCACGGCGGGGTCGTTGCGAAGGTCCGACTCGAAGACCAGCCGGAAGGCCTCGCTCTCGTGGTCGACGAAGTCGAAGTAGGCCCGCACGGACGCCCCGACCCGCTCCTTGTTGTCGGTGGTACTGGCCATGGCATCGTGCACCTTGGCGACGATGGCGTCACAGTGCGTGTCGAGCAGGGCCAGGTACAGCTCCATCTTTCCGGGGAAGTGTTGGTACAACACCGGCTTGGAGACTCCCGCCCGCTCGGCGATGTCGTCCATGGCTGCGGCGTGGTAACCCTGCGCGACGAACACCTCCTGAGCTGCGGCGAGCAGCTGCTTACGGCGTGCCGAACGAGGTAGGCGCGTGGGCCGGCCGGCGGTCTGGGCGCCGTTCCCCGCAGCGGTCATCAGAACCTCCGAGGTCGTCGTGCGGACCGGCATTTCTGTCAAACCGACCAGGGCCTGGAGGGCCCCGGGCGGAATTGGCCCGCCGCTGTAACTTATCGCCACTGTCGCCACACGGTAGCCTCAGCGGGGGCGACCAAGGAGCGCGCGGTGAGTGAAACAGGACAGCCCGGTGCCGCCACCCCGGGAGAGCACGGCGACGGTACGGGTCAGCATGATGACCTGGGCCGTTCCGGCAACGGGTGGGCGCCGCCGACCGGGGGTTGGTCCTGGAGCGCGGAAAGCTCCCAGGAGACCGGGGAACGCTGGCGGGTGATTCCGCCGCCGACCGGCTGGTCCACGGCCTCGCCCCCCTACGCCGACCTGCCGGCCCCACCCGGAGAGCCGGTGCCGCAGCGGTCCGAGGGAGTCAACGGTCAGCAGGTCAACGGCAGGTACCCCGGTGCGAACGAGCCTTCCGCCGACTGGCACGCCCCGGTGAGTGCCCCGCCCGGGTCCCGTGATTCCGGCCACCACCCTGGTCACGAGCGCCTGGTGCTGCCGGCACCGCGCCCCGTACCGGCCAGTGAGCAATCCGCACCCCCCACCGGCCTACCGACCTCCGCGCCACCGGCCGGGGGCCTGTCGGCCCCGGTGCACGCTGCCCCGACCTCGGCCCCGCCGATGACCGGCCTGCCCACCTCTGGGCCGCCCACTGGCCTGCCCACCTCGGCCCCGCCGGTGAGCGGCCCGCCGATCTCCGGGCCACCGATGAGTGGCCTGCCCACTTCAGCGCCGCCGGTCAGTGGCCTGCCCGCCTCCGGGCCACCGGTGAGTGGTCTGCCGACGTCGGCTCCGCCGGTGACCGGCCTGCCGACCTCGTCGCCGACCGTGCAGGTGCCGCCGGTCGGCACCGCCGCCTCGGGCTTCGAGATGCCCCCTGGGCTGCACGCGCCCACCGCGGAGCGCCACCGGGAGGAGTCGGCCGGCCCGGCGTCGCACGGGTGGGAGGACTCCAACGGGGCCAACCGGTGGGGGCCCGCCGAGGCCGTTGCCGCCGAGCCGACTGACCCGGCACCGACCGACCAGGCCGGGCTCCGGCTACCGGCGGCCGCCGAGCAGCCGGACTGGGCCCGGTCGACTCCGACCAGCGAATGGGCTCCTTCGTGGGCCCGGGGTGAGGGGGACTCACCAGGTCGACGCTCGCGTGACACTCCGGCTCAGACCTGGGCCCACGAGCCCAGTCGGCCGTACGAGCCGGTGCGCGCCGCGCCGAGCCGTTCCTACGAGCCGGTACCCGTGCAACCAACCCGACCGTACGAGGGATTTCGCTCCTCGGGTCAGGGGCCGGAGCCGACCCCCGGTCAGCCGGAGCAGGCCGTCCCCAGTTGGGCTCAGTCCGACCCCGGCGTGACGGCCGGGCAGAACCCGCCCGGTAGGGCCGAGCAGGATCCCTCCGGCAGGGCTGAGCGCGATCCAGTTGAGCACGACATGCCCGGCAGGACTGAGCAGGATCCGCCTGTCGGAGCTGAACAGGACCTGTCCGGTAGGGCTGAGCCAGAGTTACCCGGGCGGGCTGAGCAGACCTTCTCCGACCGGCCGAGTTGGGCGATGCCGCCGACCAGCGCCCCGATGGAGCGACCGACCTGGGCTCCTCGGGCCGCCGACGAACGGCCGGTGACCGGCCCGACCGCGCAGCCGCCGGAGCGTCCGGCCTGGGCCCGCCCGGTCAGCGCCGCGCCGGCCGAGGAGGGGCTGCCCTGGGGCGCCCAGCCGCCGTCGGAGGAGCAGGGGCGCTGGGGCACCCGAGCAGCTCAGCCGCCGATGGAGGAGCAGGGGCCCTGGGCGCACGGCCCGACCAGCGCCCCACCGGCCAGCGGGTCGACCTACCGGGAGGCACCCGGGGCCCATTTGGCCGCCGCCCCGGAAGCCACGCCGGATCCATGGGCCACCGCTGCGGCCAGATCCGCCGCTGAACTCAGCCCTACCGCCGACCTCAGGCCGACCACCGACCCGATGCCGACCGCAGACCTCAGGCCGACCTCTGGTGCCGGGCCGGTCGCCGATCACCGGCAGCCGACCGACCTGTCTGTTCACCGACCCTTCCGGCTTCGTCCGGTCTCCGACGAGCCGGCCCCGACTCGTTCCGCGGCTACCCCCGGCCAGCCTGACCCGACTCCGGTTCCCGCCGATGCGCTGACCGGGATGAACGCCGCGGGGGCGGGCCGCCACGAGCAGAGCCATGCCGCCAACGGGTCGACGAACTCGGCCCCTTACGCGGCACGTCGGTCCGCGCCGGAACCCGTACCGCCGGTGGAACCGGGCGGGGGTCGGTCGCCGGACGGCACAGCGGCGGTGTTGCCCCAGCGCGTCCCCGCCGAACCGGACGTGCCCCTCGTTCCGGAGCCGCCTGCCGTGGATCCACCTGCCGAAACGCCGGAACTCGCCCGGATCGCCACCCATCTGCGCCGCGATGACGAGCCGGCACCGCTGCGCGACCGGCCGGAGGGCTTCGACGTCAACGCGATCCTCGACGCGGTCCGAGGGGTCGAGGGGGTACGCGATGCGTCGCTGCGCCGTACCCCGGCGGGTGCCCACAGCCTGCGTCTGGACCTCTCAGACGGTGCCGACCCGGCCGAGGTCAGCCGGCAGGTGGCCCGGCTGCTCCAGGAGCGGATGGGTCTTGCCGCCGCACCGCGCGGCGTGCCGGTGACACCGGCCGCGCCGGTGCGACGTCGGTCCGCGGACAACCGGGGTGGCGACGGCGAGAGCCGGGCCGGCGGCGAGCCTCGACGCCCGACCAACCGACCGGCGGGCGCCCGTACGGAAGGCGTGGCGACCCGCACCGAAGCCGCGCCGGATCAGTTGCGGCGTAGACGTCCGGCACCCTCACCCAACAGTGGCCGGGCCGCCGTGGAGGAGCCCGGCGCGACCGGGAGCCCGGCGACCCTGGGCGCCTCGTACTCCGGTGGGCAGTTGACCACCACGGAGTCCGCGCCGTCGCGGCCGTTGGACACCGGCGGGCGTCCCGGTCCCCGGGTGGTGCTCGACCACGTGCAGGTCAGCACCTTCGGGCTGGACGCCACCGTCGAGGTCCGGCTGGTCGCGGGGGAGCACAGTGCCGCCGGGTACGCCACCGGCCCGGCGGTCGACGGTTACGTGCTGCGGCTCTGTGCGGTAGCGGCCGCGGCCTCGATCGACGAGTTGTTGCGGGGTGCCGGCGGTCCGGTGGAGGGCGGACGGTGCTTCGTCGAACATGCCGCCGTGGTGCCCTTCGGCAACTGTGAGGTGGCCACCGTGGTGGCGTTGCTGGTCTGCGACGGGTGGGTGGAGCAACTGGCCGGGTCCGCCCTGGTCGCCGGTGATCCCCGACAGGCGGTGGTACGCGCCACACTGGCTGCGGTGAATCGTCGGCTGGAGGCCCTGCTGGCCTGAGGGGCACCCGGGCAGACTGGAATGGTGAAGCCTGCTCGTCTCTCCTCCGACCGGCTGCTGCCCGCCCACTCGGTGCCACCACCCTGGCCCGGTCGGGAGGTACGGCTAGACGGCACGGTCACCTACGTGCGCGACACCCCGGCTACCGGGCCGGACGCCGAACCGGCGCTGTACGTGCACGGGCTGGGTGGTTCCTCGCAGAACTGGACCGACCTGGCCGGTCTGCTGGCCGACCGGCTGGACGGTCAGGCCATCGACCTGCCGGGCTTCGGTCGCAGCGAGCCGGGTCTGCGGTACACCGTGCCCTTCTTCGCGCAACGGGTGATCCGCTGGATCGAGCACTCAGGCCGGGGGCCGGTGCACCTGTTCGGCAACTCGCTGGGCGGGGCCATCTCGGTCCGGGTGGCCGCGCTGCGCCCGGACCTGGTCCGTACCTTGACCCTGGTCTCGCCGGCCCTGCCGTTCCTGAACTTCCGCCGGTCGTTGCAGGGCCGGATGCTCCCCGTGCTGGCTGTTCCCCGGGGCGAGCGGCTGGTCGCCTGGCGGCTGGCCCAGATGGCCCCGGAGGTGATGGCGCAGCAGGTGATGGAGTCCTGTGTGGCCGACCTGAGCCGGATCTGCGATCAGCGTCGACAGGAGGCGCTGGAGGAGATCCGGGTGCGCTACCAGGCGGAGCACTACGCCGCAGCCTATGTGCGTACCTTCCGGGGGTTGGTTCACAGCTTCCTACGGTCGTACCTGCCGGGGGCGGACTCGCTGTGGCGGCTGGCCCGTTCCGTGCAGGCGCCGACACTGGTCGTCGGTGGTCGGCGGGACCGGTTGGTCGACGTCCGGGTGGCGCCGCAGACCGCACGGGCCATTCCGGACAGTCGACTGTTGATGCTCGACGGGGTGGGCCATGTGGCCCAACTGGAGGTGCCGCGCCTGGTGGCTCGGGCCGTGGTCGGGCTGCTCACCGAGACGGGGGACGCGAGGTACCGGTCAGACCTGGCAGGATGACCGGGATGGTCACCCCTCGTAGCCACCGCCGGCATCCTGGCCGACACACCAGTCGCGGGGCTTCCTCCGGGCAAGGCGTCGACCGGCGGGCCGGCCACCGGCCCAGGGTCGCCGTCCGGGTGGGGGTGCTGGCGGCGGTGGGTGCCGCGGTGATGCTGGTGGCCGGGGGTACGGGTTGGCTCCCCGGCCCGGCCGACGCCGACGAGGTGCAGGCGGTCCCGCCACCGGTGTCGGCGGTCGTACCGTCACCGGCGACGCCGTCCTCCGCGCCTGCGGTGGCAAGTCCTTCCCCGGCGGCGCCGGTGTTGCAGCAGCCCGGGCGGGTGCCCTCGGCGGGGCGGGGTCGCTTCGACTACGACGAGCGGACCGGCCCGGTGCTGGGGAAGTCCGGTGGGCTTCAGCGGTACCGGGTGGCGGTGGAGTCCGGCGCGAAGGTCGATCCGGGCGAGTTCGGGCTGGTCGTGCAGGAGGCGTTGACCGGGCCGGGCAGCTGGGTGGACAGTGGCCGACTGCGGTTGCGTCAGGTGCCGACCTCGTCCCGGTACGACTTCACCGTCTACCTGGCCACGGCGGCGACGGCGGGCCGGATGTGCGCGGCCGGCGGGGTGGACATCCGGGTAGGTGGGCGGCCCTACACCTCCTGCCGGGCCCCCGGGAAGGTGATCATCAACCTGGAGCGGTGGCGGCGGTCGGTGCCGCACTTCGTCGAGGCGAAGGTGCCCCTGTCGGTCTACCGCACGTACGTGATCAACCATGAGGTCGGGCACCAGTTGGGCAACCGGCACGAGCGTTGCCCGGGGCGGGGCCGACCGGCCCCGGTGATGATGCAGCAGACCCTGTTCCTCAAGGGCTGCAAGGCCAACCCCTGGCCGTACCTCGATGGTCGGCGCTACGCCGGTCCGCCCCTGTGACCGGTCCAAGCTGACCCGAGACATTTCCAGTTTGCGCCGATTCGACCTGACATGGGTGAGACGATCGGGTCATGCCCTCTTCACCCCTTGCTGGGCGCCCGGGCGGTTCGGTTCCCGCAGCGCGGCTGCGACGGCACTGGCTGGCCGTACCCCTGGGTCTGCTGATGCTCGCGGTCGTCGTGCTGGCCGTGCTGGGCCTCAAGGATGACCCGGCGGGGGAGCCGGACGGCCGGAGCCGGCCCGCGCAGGGCCTGGTGCAGCAGCCACCGGAACCGAGCCCGTACCCGAGCGCCGGTAGCGGGCAGTTCCTGGTCGCCGACGCGGAGTCCCCGGTGTACGGGTTGGACGGGCCGCTCGTGCGCTACCGGGTGGCCGTCGAGCAGGAGGCCGGTACGGAGGCGGCCGATTTCGCGGCCGAGGTCGACGGGGTGCTGTCCGATCCGCGTAGCTGGATCGGGTCGGGGGACCTGCGGGTGCAGCGGGTAGCCGAGTTCGACCGGGCCGACTTCACCGTCTACCTGGCCACCCCGCTGACCTCGGAGCGGATGTGCGCCGTCGGCGGCCTGAGCACGGAGGGCTACACCTCCTGCCGGCTCCCCGGCGAGGTGATCATCAATCTGGCGCGGTGGCGGGAGGCGGTGCCGGACTACGGGGCACCGCTGGCGGTCTACCGGGCCTACGTGATCAACCACGAGGTGGGGCACGAGTTCGGTGAGTGGCACGCGGAGTGCCCGGGGCCGGGACTGCCGGCCCCGGTCATGCAACAGCAGACGTACGGCCTGGCCGGTTGCCTGGCCAACGGTTGGCCCTACCCCGACGGCCCCCGGTACGCCGATGACCTGATCCCCTAATGGGAGCTACCGGGTCAGCCGTTGGCAGACTCGGTGCCTGGTAGCCGCGGGCGGGTGAGCACTTTCATCCCCTGGACCGATGTCGAGTCCTAGGGTCAGACCGTGCCCCCGCTCGTGGTCGGGAGACGGATGGCTGATGGGGTGTCGTGCCTGCCGAGAACGTTGGCGTGAGCACTGGTCCATTAGGGCGCTGAGGTCTTCCGCGGGCTGCTGACATGGGAGCCGTGACGCAGCGGAGGCATGTAGTGCTGTTCGTGGGTGACGATTGGGCCGAAGACCACCACGATGTGGAGGTACAGGACGAACATGGCCGGGCGATGCGCACCGCCCGGCTGTCTGAGGGCGTGGACGGGATGGCCCGGTTCCATGAGCTCGTCGCCCGGTTCCTGCCTGAGGACGCGAAACCGTCGGATGTCCTCGTCTGCATCGAGACCGACCGCGGCCCGTGGGTACGGGCCCTGATCGCGGCTGGCTACCAGGTCTACGGGGTGAACCCGAAACAGGCAGCCCGGCACCGTGAGCTGCTGTCATTGTCCGGAGCCAAGAGCGACAAGGCCGACGCGCACACCCTGGCCGACATGGTCCGGACCTGTCGCCACCAGCTGCGCCAGGTCGCTGCGGACTCCGACATCGCCGAGGCAGTCAAGGTCGTGGCCCGGGCCCACCAGACGCTGATCTGGGAACGCACCCGGCACATGCTGCGGCTACGGGCGGCACTGCGTGACTACTTCCCGGCCGCGCTGGCCGCCTACCAGGTGTTGACGCTCACGGGCGCCGACGCTCTCGAACTGCTGGCCAAGGCGCCCACGCCCGCCGCGGCGGCGAAGCTGACCATCGGGCAGATCAGCGCCGTGTTGAACAAGGCCCGCCGCCGGGACATTCCGGCCAAGGCCGCCGCGATACAGCGGGCCCTGCGCACCGAACACCTGGGCCAGGCCGACATCGTCGCCGGCGCCTACGCGGCCACCGTCCGCGCCACCGTCGCAGTCCTGCAAACCCTCAACACCGAGATCCGCACCCTCGAAGGGCAGGTCGAGGCCCATTTTGGCCAGCACCCGGACGCTGAGGTCTACCTCAGCCAGCCCGGCATCGGCGTCATCCTCGGCGCCCGGGTGCTCGCAGAGTTCGGCGACGCGGCAGGCCGCTACGCCAGCGCCAAGTCCCGCAAGAACTACGCCGGCACCGCACCGATCACCCGCCAGTCCGGCAAATCCAAGACCGTCCACGCCCGGTTCATCCACAACGATCGCCTCGTCGACGCCTTACACATGCAGGCCAGCGCCGCGGTCCTGCACGACCCCGGCAGCCGCGCCTACTACGACGAACTCCGCGCCCGCGACATCGGCCACAACGCCGCCCTACGCCAGGTCGGCAACCGCCTCGTCGGAATCCTCCACGGCTGCCTCAAAACCACCACCGTCTACGACAAGAACACTGCCTGGTCACACCGTGAGCTAACCGCCGCAGCTTGACACCTCAGCTCCTGGGGTGTCTGACCCGCCCGCCGGCCGGTCCCCGGTTATTCCCGCTCCCGTATGCCGGGCTACGTGTCCCCGCTCATGGCCGACGGCCATGTCGGCGAGCAACAATGGCCCGGTTGTCCGCCATCGATTCCGGGGAGTTCACCGTGTCGTTGCCCCCGCTCGTCGAACCCGCCGCCGAGCTGACCGTTGACGAGATCCGTCGCTACTCCCGTCACCTGATCATTCCGGATGTCGGGGTGACCGGTCAGAAGCGGCTGAAGAACGCCCGGGTGCTCTGCGTCGGCGCCGGTGGCCTCGGTTCCCCCGCCCTGATGTACCTGGCCGCCGCCGGGGTCGGCACCCTGGGCATCATCGACTTCGACACCGTCGACGAGTCGAACCTCCAGCGGCAGATCATCCACGGGGTCTCCGACATCGGCCGCTCCAAGGCCGAGTCGGCCGCGGCGAGCATCCGCGAGATCAACCCCCTGGTCAACGTGGAGATCCACAACACCGCCCTGGACCGGGACAACGTCCGCGAGATCTTCGCCCAGTACGACCTGATCGTCGACGGTACGGACAACTTCGCCACCCGTTACATGGTCAACGACGCGGCGGTGCTGCTCGGCAAGCCGTACGTCTGGGGGTCGATCTACCGGTTCGACGGCCAGGCCTCGGTGTTCTGGGCCGAGCACGGTCCCTGCTACCGCTGCCTCTACCCGGAGCCCCCGCCGCCCGGCATGGTCCCCTCCTGCGCCGAGGGCGGGGTGCTCGGTGTGCTCTGCGCCTCGATCGGTTCGATCCAGGTCAACGAGGCGATCAAGCTGCTCGCCGGTGTCGGTGAGCCGCTGGTCGGCCGGCTGATGGTCTACGACGCCCTGGAGATGAGCTACCGCAAGATCAAGGTCCGCAAGGACCCGAACTGCGTGCTCTGCGGCGAGAACCCGACCCTGACCGACCTGATGGAGGACTACGAGGACTTCTGCGGCGCGGTGTCCGTCGAGGCCCAGGAGGCCGTGGTCGACGCCACCATCACCGCCGCCGAGCTGAAGGAGTGGCAGGACGCCGGCAAGGACATCTTCCTGGTCGACGTCCGGGAGCCGGCCGAGTACGAGATCGTCCGCATCCCCGGCGCCACCCTGATCCCCAAGGGCGAGATCCTCTCCGGGGAGGCGCTGTCCAAGCTGCCGCAGGACAAGCAGGTCGTGCTGCACTGCAAGTCCGGGGTCCGCTCCGCCGAGGCCCTGGCCGCGCTCAAGGCGGCCGGCTTCCGCGACGCCGTGCACGTGCAGGGCGGGGTGCTCTCCTGGATCAAGCAGATCGACCCCTCCCTCCCGACCTACTGAGGGTGTAAGGAAGGGCCCCTTCTTAACGCCTCCGGTAGAGCAGGGGTCCCTTCTTAACATCCGCCGCAACGCCCTGCTCACACCTGCCGTCCGGGCCGATGTCGGCTGCCCGATTCGCCGAGGCGAGATCACGTATGCGCCGGTAGCCTGACCGCCGTGGTCGACATCGACGCCGCGATCGGGTTCGTGGTGGCACACGGGGACGCGGTGGAACGTGCCCGCCTCTCCTGGCTGCGTACCGGCGCGCCGCCGTCACCCGAGACGCTCGACAGCGCCGAGGTCGGGCAGACCCTGGGCGGAGGCTGGCCGGCCTCCTGGGGCGACGAGATCGCGTCGGTCGACGCCACCTGCTTCCGCCTCGCCGAACTGGACGACCTGGGCGCCCTCAGCCGCCCGGCCGCCCGCCGGGCCCTGGACTGGCTGGCCGCCGCCCAGCAGCGGGACGGCTGCTGGGAGGAGGACGAGGCCCTGGCCGAGGTGGCCCCGGAGTGGGCCCGGCCGGGAGACCCGGAGGCCCGGCTCTACCTGACCGCCAACGCGGCCTTCTGGCTCACCGTGGCCGGGCTGGACGCCCGCGCCGCCGGGCCGCTGGACCACCGGGTCGGTGGGGCGTACGCCGGGGTGGTGCAGGCCGCGGGGCAGGCGCTGGCCGCCCACCTCAACCCCGACGGCAGTTGGCCGTCCTTCCTGGCCACCGGCTGGCTGACCGCAGCGGTACTGCACCGCCAGCAGCTGTTCTACGAGTCGGCGCGGATCAAGGCCGTGCTCGCCGAGCGTCTCCCGCAGGCCTCACCCGCCGACGCGGCCTGGCTGGCCTCGACCCTGCGTCGGGTCGGCGTCGACGAGCAGGAGTGGACCCTGGTGGCGGCCCGCCGCCGACTGGCCGAGACCCAACGCAGCGACGGCGGCTGGACCAGCGACGACGGCCACCAGTTCGACGTACACACCACCCTCGCCGTAATCCGCGCCTTCCGCTGACCCCCCACCACCCTCCCCGAGCGCCGCCCGCCCCGCGCCCCCACGACGCCGCGAGCCCTCACCTCCCGCGATCTTGCACTTTCGGTCGGGGCAAAGCCGGCATATCGGGGCGAATTGGCGACCAAAAGTGCAAGATCGCGGGGGCGGGGCAGGGGCGCGGGCGCGGGGTGAGGGCGGGGGTGGGGTGGGTTTAGCGGAGGTGGCCGGTGCCGGTTACCACGTACTTGGTGCTGGTGAGTTCGGGTAGGGCCATGGGGCCTCGGGCGTGCAGCTTCTGGGTGGAGATGCCGATCTCCGCGCCGAAGCCGAACTCGCCGCCGTCGGTGAACCGGGTCGAGGCGTTCACCATCACCGCGGCTGAGTCGACCCGGGCCACGAACTCCCGGGCGGCCGCCTGGGAGTCGGTGACGATGGCCTCGGTGTGGCCGGTGCCGTACTGCCGGATGTGTGCGACCGCCGCGTCGAGGGAGTCGACGACGGCGACCGAGATGTCCGCGGAGAGGTACTCGGTGGTGAAGTCCTCCTCGGTGGCCGGGACCACGGCCTCGGAGTAGGTGGCCGTCCGGGCATCGCCGTGCACGGTGACCCCGGCCTCGGCGAAGGCGGTCAGCATCGCCGGCAGGAAGTCGTCGGCGACGGCCGCGTGCACCAGCAGGGACTCCGCGGTGTTGCAGGTAGACAGCCGCTGCGTCTTGGCGTTCAGGGCGATGGACAGGGCCATCGACAGGTCGGCGGCGGCGTCCACGTAGACGTGGCAGTTGCCCACCCCGGTCTCGATCACCGGCACGGTGGACTCCTCGACCACGGCCCGGATCAGTGACGCCCCGCCGCGCGGGATCAGCACGTCCACCAGGCCCCGGGCCCGCATCAGTTCCTTGACGGAGTCGCGGGTGCTGGAGTCGAGCAGTTGCACCGCGTCCGCCGGCAGGCCGGCACCGACGATCGCGTCCCGCAGCACCGCGACCAGCGCGGCGTTGGAGTGCGCGGCCGAGGAGGAACCGCGCAGCAGGGCCGCGTTTCCGGACTTCAGGCAGATGCCGGCGGCGTCCACGGTGACGTTCGGCCGTCCCTCGTAGATGATGCCGACCACCCCGAAGGGCACCCGGATCTGCCGCAGTTCCAGCCCGTTGGGCAGGGTCGAGCCGCGTACCACCTCACCCACCGGGTCGGGCAGGGCGGCCATCTGCCGCAGGGCGTCCGCGATGCCGGCCATCCGGCCCTCGTCGAGGGCGAGCCGGTCCAGCACGGCCGCGCTCAGCCCGGCTTCGCGTCCGGCCGCCAGGTCCGCGGCGTTCGCGGCGAGGATCTCGGGGGTACGCGCCAACAGCGCATCGGCCATCGCGTTCAGCGCGGCATCCTTGGCGGTACGCGTCGCCGTCGCCAGTGTCTCCGCCGCGATCCGCGCCCGACGCGCCTGCTCGCTAACGTTCATCCCATGCTCCTCAAGTGTTAGGAGGGGGCCCTTTTAATACGCCACGCGTTAATAAGGTGCCCCTCCTTACCGGCTTCTACAGCAGTACCAGGTCGTCGCGGTGGACGACCTCCCGTTCGTACGCCGGGCCCAGCGCCGCGGCGAGGTCGGAGGTGGAGCGTCCCAGCAGGCCGGGCAGCTCGACCGCGTCGTAGTTGACCAGCCCTCGGGCGACCGGGGCGCCGTCGTCGTCGACCAGGTCGACCGGGTCACCGGCGGTGAAGGCCCCGTCCACGGCGGTGATCCCGGCCGGCAGCAGGGACTTGCGTCGGCCCACCACGGCGGCCACCGCACCCGGGTCCAGGTGCAGCCGTCCCCGGGGGGAGGTGGCGTGGGCCAGCCAGAACAGGCGGGCCGCCGGCCGTCGGGGACTGGGGTGGAAGAAGGTGCCGACCGGCTCACCGGAGAGCGCCGCCACGGCCTGGGCGGCGGAGGTCAGCACGACCGGGATGCCGAACCCGGTGGCGATGCGGGCCGCCTCGACCTTGGTCACCATGCCGCCGGTGCCTACCCCGGAACGGCCGGTGCCGCCGATGTCGACTCCGGCCAGGTCGGACTCGTCACGTACCTCGGCGATGCGGCGGGCACCGGGTCGGGCCGGGTTGCCCGTCCAGAGGGCGTCGACGTCGGAGAGCAGCACCAGCAGGTCGGCGTCGACCAGGGCAGCCACCAGGGCGGCCAGCCGGTCGTTGTCACCGAACCGGATCTCCTGGGTGGCCACGGTGTCGTTCTCGTTGACGATCGGTACGGCCCGCAGGTCGAGCAGTTTGCGCAGGGTGCGGTACGCGTTGCGGTAGTGGGCCCGCCGGGTCACGTCGTCGACCGTCAGCAGCACCTGCCCTACGGTGCGACCGTGCCGGGCGAAGGCGGCGGCGTACCGCCCGATCAGCAGGCCCTGCCCGACGCTGGCCGCGGCCTGCTGGGTGGCCAGGTCGCGGGGTCGCCGGGCCAGCCCGAGCGGCGCGAGACCGGCGGCGATCGCGCCGGAGGAGACGAGCACCACCTCGCGGCCGTCGACCGTACGCGTGTCGAGGGCGTCGACCAGCGCGTCGAGCCGCTCGTCGTCCAGACCGCCGGTGGCGGTGGTCAACGAGGAAGATCCGATCTTGACGACGACCCGCCGGGCCGTGGTTACCGCGTCGCGCACCCGCCTATTCTGCGCTGTCGTCCTTGGGACTCCCCTCGGCGTTCCCATACTCTGGCTGGTCGTGACCCCTGAGGAGTACGTCGAGGCGGTTCTGGACCTCGTTGACCGGATTCCCCCTGGTCGGGTGATGTCGTACGGGGCGGTGGCCGACGCCCTGTCCGAGCGTTCGGGTCGGGCCTCCGCCCGACTGGTCGGGGCGATCATGGCCCGGCACGGTGGGGCGGTCGGCTGGCACCGGGTCGTCAACGCGGCCGGGGCGATGCCGCCGCAGTTGGCGGCGCAGGCGCGAGCGCGGTGGCTGGCCGAGGGCACGCCGATGCGCCAGGACCGGGTGGACATGCGGGCGGCCAGTTGGTGGCCGACCGAGGGGATGTGACGAGAGCCATAATCTGAGTACGATTCGGCGCCATGACCGCACCGCCCAGTGGCGCCGCCGCGGCCCTGCCGCGCAAAGTGCACGCCGGTTACGCCCTAGGCTCGCTGGCCACCGGGGCCTTCGGCACCGTACCGGGGCTGTTGCTGCTGCCGTACCTCACCGACACCCTGGGGGTGGCCGCCGGCGTGGCGGCCCTGCTGGTGCTCCTGCCGAAGGCGTGGGACGTGCTGGTCAACCCGGTGGCCGGGCGGATCTCGGATCGGACCCGCTCCCGCTGGGGTGCCCGCCGGCCGTACCTGCTCATCGGTGGACTGGCCCTGGCCGTACTCTTCGGGTCGATCTTCGCCGCCCCCTTCGGTGCCGGGCCGGCCGCCGGGGCGTACGTCGCTGTCGCCTTCCTGGCCACGGCGACCGCCTTCGCCTTCTTCCAGGTGCCGTACGTGGCCATGCCGGCCGAGTTGACCAGCGACTACGCCGAACGTACCCGGATGATGACCTGGCGGATCGCGGTGCTGGCGCTGGCCATCCTGGTCTCCGGCGCGGTGGCCCCCCTGGTCCGGGACGCCGCCGGGGGTGGGGTGCCGGGACACCGCTGGATGGGGGTCTTCGTCGCCGCCCTGATCGCCCTCGGTGCGGTCGGTGCCTTCCTGGGCACCCGGTCCGCTCCCCAGCAGGTGGTCGCCGAGAGTGAACCCAGCCTGCGCGTCCAACTCGCGGTGGCCGGCCGCAACCGGCCGTTCCGGGTGCTGCTGCTCTGCTTCGTGGTGCAGTCCGCCGGGGTGGCGACGATCCTCGCCGGGGTGCAGTACTTCGCCGACCAGATCCTGCGTGACTCCAAGACCGGCCCCACCCTGCTGTTCGCCTGCTTCGTCGGGCCCGCCCTGGTGGTGATGCCGCTCTGGTCGCGGGTGGGTGCCCGACTGGGCAAGCTCGCCGGGCTGGTGATCGCCTCCCTGATCCTGGCGGGCGGTGGGCTGGCGCTGGTAGCCGCGCCGCTGCTCCCCGCCGCCGTGATCTACCTGCTGGTCGCGTCGATCGGGGTCGGGTACGCCGGGCAGCAGGTGTTCGCGCTGGCCATGCTCCCGGACTGCATCGCGTACGACACCGCCCGTACCGGCCGCCGTCAGGCCGGGGTCTTCACCGGCCTGTGGACCGCCGGGGAGACCTTCGGCCTGGCCC
This sequence comes from Micromonospora sp. NBC_01739, assembly GCF_035920385.1. Classification (GTDB taxonomy): domain Bacteria; phylum Actinomycetota; class Actinomycetes; order Mycobacteriales; family Micromonosporaceae; genus Micromonospora. Next base: position 5,605,640 of record NZ_CP109151.1, read on the forward strand.
TGGGTCCTGGCATCTACGGTCTGGTGCTCGCCCTGACCGGCTACGTCTCCTCCACCACCGGCACCTCCGCCCCCCAATCCGACACCGCCCGCCTAGGCGTCCTGCTCGGCTTCACCCTCCTCCCCGCCCTCCTGATAGCCCTGGCCACCCTCCTCCTCCGCCCCTACGACCTGACCCAAGCCCGCCTAACCACCCCTCCCACCCCCACCCCCGCCCTTTCTCCCGTCGATCATGCACTTTCCGTCGGGACTAAAGGTGCGAACCAGCACGAAGAGGAGACCAAAACTCCATGATCGACGAAGAAGCGGGGGCGCTGCCCGTGCATGGGGTGGCCGCGGAGCGGGTGTTGGGGGAGATCCGGGAGCTGCGGGGGTTGGATCGGCCCACGCACGGGGGGCGGTTGTTCGCCTATGTGTACGACCCGGGGGTGCCCGGGTTGGACGAGTTGGCTGCCGCCGCGTACGCGGAGAGCGCCCATGTCAACGGACTGGACCCGACCGCCTTCCCGTCCCTGCTGGCGATGGAGAACGCGCTGGTCGGAGCGGCGGCCCGGCTACTGAACGGTGGGCCCGGCACCAGTGCCCCGGAGGTGGTCGGCAGCATCACCGGCGGCGGCACGGAGTCGCTGATCCTGGCCGTGAAGGCGGCCCGGGACGCCCGGCCGGAGATCACCGCACCGCGCATCGTGGTGCCGACCAGCGCGCACGCGGCCTTCGCCAAGGCGGCGCACTACCTGCGGGTCCAGGTCGATGCGGTGCCGATCGACCCGGACACCCTGCGACCGGCGGTCGCCGACATCGCCGCCGCGATCCGCCCCGACACGGTCCTGGTGGTCTGCTCCGCCCCCTCGTACGCCCACGGGGTCATCGACCCGGTAGCCCAGATCGCCGAGGCGGCCGCCGTAGCGGGGGTACGGTGCCACGTCGACGCCTGCTTCGGCGGCTGGACCCTGCCCTACCTGCGTCGTCTCGGCGAGCCGGTGCCCGACTTCGACTTCGCCGTACCCGGGGTCACCTCGATCTCGGTGGACCTGCACAAGTACGCGTACGCCCCGAAGGGGGTCTCGGTGCTGCTGCACCGCGATCCGGCCCTGCGGGCACCGCAGTACTTCGCGTACGCCGACTGGCCCGGATACACGATGATCAACCCGGTGATCTCCTCCACCCGCTCGGGCGGACCGATCGCGGCCGCGTACGCGACCCTGCGGCACCTGGGTGACGAGGGCTACCTGGAGTTGACCCGGCGGACCCGCCAGGCCGTGCGGGTGCTGGCCGAGGCCGTACGCGGAGTCGACGGGTTGCGGCTGGTCGCCGAGCCGGAGTCGACAGTGGTCTGCTTCACCGCCACGGACTCCGGGCCGGACCTGTTCGTCCTGGTGGACGAGCTGGCGGCCCGGGGCTGGCACACCCAACCCCAGCTCCGGTACGCCGGACTGCCGCGCAGTGTGCACCTGACGGTGACCGCTGCGGTGGCCCCCCGGGCGGCCGAGTTCGCCGCCGACCTGGCCGAGGCGGTAGCGGCGGCCGCTGCCGCCGGGCCGGTCCCTCTGCCCCCGGAACTGCTGGCCCTGGCCGGCGCCCTCTCCCCGGAGACCCTCACCGCCGACCTGGTAGCGAACCTGGCCGCCGGCCTGGGCCTCGGCACAGGCGGTCCCGGCACAGGCGGTCCCGGCGCGGGCGGGCCAGGGGCCGGCGCGGGGCTGCCGGAGCGGATGGCGCCGGTGAACACTTTGCTGGACGCCGCGCCACCGGCGTTGCGTGAGCGGCTGCTCGTCGAGTTCGTCAGTCTGCTGCAACGCCCGTCGTACTGACCCCCCGCTGTTAGGAGGGGTCCCCTGTACAACGCCAGGCGTTAACAGGGGGCCCTTCCTTACCGGAAGGGCTGTGGTTGACTGTCGAGGAACGGGAAGGGGGCGATCGTGCAGCTGCCGGCGGTGCTCGGCGAGCCGATCCGGTTCGTGCTGAACTGGGGCCGGCGGTACTCGCTCTGGGTCTTCAACTTCGGGTTGGCCTGCTGCGCCATCGAGTTCATCGCCACCAGCATGTCCCGGCACGACTTCATGCGGCTGGGTGTCATCCCGTTCGCGCACGGTCCCCGCCAGGCCGATTTGATGGTGGTCTCCGGCACGGTCACCGACAAGATGGCCCCGGCCATCAAGCGGCTGTACGACCAGATGCCCGAACCGAAGTACGTCATCTCCTTCGGGGCCTGCTCCAACTGCGGCGGCCCCTACTGGGACTCCTACTCGGTGACCAAGGGGGTCGACCAGATCATCCCGGTCGACGTCTACGTGCCGGGTTGCCCGCCTCGACCGGAGGCCCTGCTGCACGGCATCCTGCGCCTTCAGGAGAAGATCGCCGCGGAGCAGTCCGGCCCCGGCGGGGTGTCCCGCCCGGACCCGCTGGCCTCGCCCACCGACGCGCCCTCCGCCGAGGGCACGGCGCCCCGCTCCACCGCCTCGCTCACCGCCCCGCCGGTACGCCCGCCGGGCACCTGACCTCCGGCGTACCGGGGCGCCGCCGCGTCGTTGGACGGTGCGGTGGCGGCCGGGGATTAGCGTACGGATCATGACCGATGCCGCGGAGAAACGTTCCGCCTTCATCGTCGAGGTGCTGGCCCAGGAGTTCGGCGCGTTGATGGCGCTCGACCCGGCAGCCTTCCGACGCAAGTTCCGCAAGATGGCCGCCTCCCCGTTCGCCTTCTACCGGGGCAGTGCCAGTCTCTTCTACGCCGACCAGCGCGGCGACTTCGCCGACGACCGCTACCTCGACGCCCAGACCAGTCGGGTGTGGATCCACGGGGACCTGCACGCGGAGAACTTCGGCACGTACATGAACGGCTCCGGCCAACTGGTGTTCAACGTCAACGACTTCGACGAGGCCTACGTCGGGCCCTTCACCTGGGACCTGCGGCGCTTCGTCGCCAGCGTGGCCCTGATCGGCTACACCAAGGCCCTCTCCGACCGGGTGATCAGCGAGCTGGTGACCGGTTTCGCGGAGAGCTACCTGACCGAGCTGCGGGCCATCGCCGAGGGCGGTGACGACGCCATCGGGTCGATCACCCTGGACAACGCCGACGGGGTGCTGCGCCGGGTACTCCAGCAGGCCCGGCTCAACACCCGGGTCGATCTGCTGCGGGAGCAGACCACCATCGACGCGTACGAGCGGCGGTTCTCCCTGCGCGACGGGGTGTACGAGATCGACGGGGAGGTGCGGGCCAGGGTCTGTGCCGCCTTCGAGGCCTACCTGGACACCCTGCCGGCGGCCACCGCGCAGGCCCGCCCGCTGGCCACCCAGATCAAGGACGTGGTGCTGCGTAAGGGGGTGGGCATCGGCTCGGCCGGTCTGCCGTCGTACAACCTGCTGCTGGAGGGGCACACCCAGGCGTTGGAGAACGACGTCGTGATCTACATGAAGCAGGCTCAGGTGCCGGCGGTGGCCCGACATGTCGACGACGAAGGGGTCCGTGGCTACTTCCGGCACCAGGGCCACCGCACCGCCGAGTCGCAGCGGGCCCTTCAGGCGCACGCCGATCCCTGGGTGGGCTACACCGAGCTGGACGGGGTGGGCCAACTGGTCGCCGAGGTCTCCCCGTACGCCGCCGACCTGGACTGGGCCGACGTCAACGAACCCGAGGAACTGGCCGGGGTGCTGGCCGACCTGGGTCGGGCGGTCGCCCGGATGCACTCGGTGGCCGACGACGAGTCCAGCCACGACCTGGTCGACTACTCCACCGAGGAGGCGATCGTCGCCGTGGTGGCCGCCGACCCCGCGGGCTTCGTCGCGCACCTGGTCGACTTCGCCCACGCGTACGGCATTCGGGCCCGCCAGGATCACCAGCTCTTCGTCGACCTGTTCCGCAACGGCAGGTTGCCGGGTCTCTGAGGCGTAGCCTCCCCCGGCCGGTCAGGAGGTGAAGTCGAGGATCACCTTGATGTCCTGCGGGCCGGGGGAGTACGCCGAGGCGTACTCCGACAGCGGCACCCGGCGGGTGATCAACGAGGCCAGCCAGGACTGGTCGGCCTGGGACAGCGCCTCGGCGGCGGCGTTCCAGTGCCGCCGGTTGGCGTTGACGGAGCCGAACACCACGTTGTTCTCCAGGACCAGGGTGCGGTTGAGGGAGCCGGCGTCGAGGTCTACCGTCCGGCCCCCGCTGGAGACCCCGGCCAGGCAGACGATCCCGGCGGGGGCGACCTTGTACATCGCTTCGAGGACGACCGCCGGTGCGCCGGTGCACTCGACGATGACATCCGGTGTGAAGTCCAGCTGGTCGATCGAGCCGGCATGGTAGGTGGCCCCCAGGGCACTGGCCAGCGCCGGCTTGGGACCCTCGGTGACCAGGTCGAGCACATGGACGTCCAGACCACGCTGGCTGGCCAGCAGGGCGGCCAGCAGGCCGATCGGACCGGCACCGGTGATCAACGCGGTACGCGGCTGCCACTGCGCCCGCTGACCCATGCGGAAGATGTGGTCCCACGCCTTGACCACCACACTCGTCGGTTCCAGCAGCACCCCCACCTCGCCCAGGGCCGGGTCCAGTCCGACGGCGAAGCGGGGCTGGAGCCGCCAGCGTTGCCGGGCGAAGCCGGGCAGGGCCTTGATGCCGTGCTCGGTGAACAACCCGTTGCGGCACATGTCCCACTCGTCGACCGCGCAGTTCGGGCAGGGCACCGGATCGGGATGCCGGACGATCCCGGCCACCAGATCGCCGGGTTGCAGGGTGCCGGTCGAGTCCTCGATCACCCGGCCCAGCGACTCGTGCCCGAGCACCAGATGATCATGACCGGGCGGGGCCTCACCGTACTTGCCCTCGATGATCTCCATGTCCGTGCCGCAGATCCCCACCGCCAGGGCCTCCACCAGGATCGACCCCTCCTCGGTGGTCGGCTCCGGGTAGTCCTCAAGCAGCCGCAGGGAGCCGGGCACCCCGGGAATCACGGTGACAGCGCGCACGGCCCCATCCTGCTGCGCGCGGGTCGACCCCCGCCGGCAAAGCGGGTATCTCCACCCGGCCGCGTGGTGTCGGCATCACACCGGGGCGGCGCGTCGGGCCGGGTACGGCCATAGGATCAGTGCCATGACACCGGAAGAGGCCGGCCGGCGCCTTGTCACGCTGCTCGCACCCGTCGAGGCCACCGCTACGGTTTCCGGAGGTCAGGCACACGCCCGGGCCACGGTCGACGTACCCCCCTCGGCCTGGCGGGCGGCGCTGCTGGCCGCGCGGGACGACACCGAGCTGGCCTGCGACTTCTTCGACTGGCTCTCCGCGGTGGACGAGCTGGCCGAGGGGTTCGACGTGGTGGCCCACCTCTGGTCGACCACCCACCGGCACGGTCTGCTGCTGCGGGCGCGGGTGCCCCGGGCGACCCCGACGATCGACTCGGTGGTGTCGGTCTATCCGGGTGCCGCCTGGCACGAGCGGGAGACCCACGAGATGTTCGGCATCGACTTCGCCGGGCACGACGGCCTGCTGCCGCTGCTGCTGCCCCCGGAGTTCGAGGGGCATCCGCTGCGCAAGGAGTTCGTGCTCGCCTCCCGGGTGGCCAAGCCCTGGCCCGGGGCGAAGGAACCGGGCGAGTCCGAGGCCGGAGGTGGCCGACGACCGATCCGGCCACCCGGGGTACCGGCACCGGGCGAGTGGGGGACCACCCCGACCCCGGCCGGTGCCGGTGGCGTCGGGGAAGGGCCGCGCGGCGGCACCCCGGCCCGGCCGGCCCGCGAACGACCGCCCCGGGAACGCCCGGCCCCGGTGGCACCCGCCGCCGCGGCCCCGCCCGGCGACCCGGCGCCCCCGGCCGAGGGCGGGCAGCCTGAGGAGGAAGGTACGACCTGATGCCACTGTGGCTGGAGCTGGTGATCCGGATCGGCGGCGTGGTGGTCGCCTTCCTCGTGCTGCCACTGCTGGTGGGGCAGGCCGAACACAAGGTGATGGCCCACATGCAGGGGCGGCTGGGGCCGATGTACGCCGGTGGGTTCCACGGCTGGGCACAGCTCGTCGCCGACGGGGTCAAGTTCGTACAGAAGGAGGACATCACCCCCCGCGCGGCCGACCGGCCGGTGTTCCGGCTGGCTCCGGCGGTGGCCCTGGTGCCGTACCTGCTGGCTCTGCTGGTCATCCCCCTGGGCCCGAACGACCTGGTGGGGCAGCCCCTGGACATCGGTCTGTTCTTCGTGCTCGCGGTGGTCGGGGTGGGTGTGCTGGCGGTGTTGATGTCGGCCTGGGCCTCCGCCAACAAGTACAGCCTGCTCGGCGGGGTACGCGGGGCCGCCCAACTGCTCGGCTACGAACTGCCGCTGGTGCTGGCCGCCGCCTCGGTGGCGATGGCCGCCGGCACCCTCAGCCTGTCCGGCATCGTCGAGGCGTGGCAGCCCTGGTGGCTGATCTGGCAGGCCCCCGCCATGGTGGTCTTCTTCCTGGCCGGGCTGGCCGAGATCCGCCGACCGCCGTTCGACATGCCGGTGGCCGACTCGGAACTGGTCTTCGGCTACCTGACCGAGTACACCGGCCTGCGTTTCGCCTTCCTGCTGCTCGCCGAGTACGTCGGCATAGTGGTGATCGCCGCGCTGACCACGGTGCTGTTCCTCGGCGGCTGGCAGGGCCCCTTCGCCGACGCCCAACTCGGCTGGCTCTGGACCCTGCTCAAGGTCGCCGCCGTCAGCTTCGTGATCATCTGGATGCGGGTCTCGTTCCCCCGCCTGCGCGAGGACCAACTCCAACGCCTCTGCTGGCTGATCCTCGTCCCCACCGCCCTGGCCCAACTGGTCCTGACCGCCACCATCCGCCTAACCCTCTAACCCCCCGCGCACCCCCCACCCCCCACCCCCACCCCCGCCCCCGCCCGCTCTCGCCCCCGCGATCTTGCACTTTTGGTCGCTCTTCTGTGGCTTTTGCCCCATTCGCGGCGACACAATGTGCAAGATCGCGGGGCTGAGGGTGGGGTGTGGGGGCGCGCGGAGGGCGTGGGTCGGGGTTTACGGGAGGGGGGTGTGAGTGGGGTCTACCGGGTCGATGGGGGGTGGTGGGGGAGTGCCGTCGCCGAAGGGGCGGCCGCCGAGGGCTTCCCGGCCGTGTGGGGTCAGCCAGTTCGACAGGTCGGGGCCCAAGGGCACGACCCCGGTCGGGTTGATGTCCCGGTGCACCTCGTAGTAGTGCCGCTTGATGTGGTCGAAGTCGACCGTGTCGCCGAAGCCGGGGGTGGTGAACAGATCCCGGGCGTACGCCCACAGCACCGGCATCTCGGTCAGCTTCTGCCGGTTGCACTTGAAGTGCCCGTGGTACACCGGATCGAAGCGGACCAGGGTGGTGAACAGCCGGATGTCGGCCTCGGTGATGGTGTCACCGACCAGGTAACGCTGCCCGGCCAGCCGCTCGCTGAGCCAGTCCAGCCGGTCGAAGAGCCGGTGGTACGCCTTGTCGTACGCCTCCTGGCTGCCGGCGAAGCCGCACCGGTACACCCCGTTGTTGACATCGCGGAAGACCACCGCGTTGACCTCGTCGATCTCGGCCCGCAGGTGCTCGGGATACAGATCGGGGGCACCGGGCCGATGGTGCGCGGTCCACTCGGTGGACAGGTCCAGGCTCATCTGGGCGTAGTCGTTGGTCACCACCTGCCCGGTCGGCACATCCACGATGGCCGGCACGGTGATCCCGCGCGGATAGTCGGGGTAGCGGGCGAAGTAGGCCTCCTGGATGCGCTCGATGCCGAGCACCGGGTCCCGCCCGCCCTGGTCCAGGTCGAAGGTCCAGCTCCGCGCGTCGTGGGTGGGCCCGGTGATGCCCATCGACAGCACCGATTCCAACCCCAACAGCCGCCGTACGATGATCAGCCGGTTCGCCCAGGGACAGGCCCGGCTGACCACCAGCCGGTACCGTCCGGGCTCCACCGGATAGCCGTCCCGCCCGTCGGCGGTGATCCGGGTGGTGATGTAGTTCTGGTCCCGGTTGAACTCACCTCCCGGCTCCACGTACTTTCCGCCGGTCTGTCTCTGGCCCGGGTCGTTTTCCACCATCATCGCCCTGCTCCTTGCCTGTGCCGCCTGCCATGCCGCTCCCATCATGGCCGACACTTAGCCCACTGGCCGGGCAGAAGGAGCGGAAGATCGACGGAGGCGACGAAGATCGGGCGACTACCCGGGCCCGTCAGAGGTACCTGGGCGTCAGGTGGGCCACGGACAGGTTCACCGGGAAGGGCTCACCGGTGTCGACGAACTTGGTCCACCGTCCGGTCTCGGTGTAGACCTCGTGCACCGGATCGATCCGGTGGGTGTGCACCACGAGACCGGCCGGATCGGTCTCGATCCGCCAGTAGTAGGGGATGCCGGCCTGGGCGTAGAGGGCCGGCTTGAGCACCCGGTCGATCGAGCGGGTGCTCGGCGAGACGATCTCGACGGCTAGCACCACCTCGTGCGGCTCGTACCGGGCGGGTCGGCGTTGGGCCGCCGGTGCGGTGATGACCAGGACGTCCGGGATGAAGGAACGGGTGCGGTTGATCCGCACCTCGACCCCCTGGGTGACCTCGTACTCGTCCGGGCACTCCGCTTCGAGCGCGACGCCGAGGCGCATGGCGATGGTCTGGTGGGCGGCGGGGGAGGGGGACACGAGCAGCACTCCATCGAGCAGTTCGCGGCGGCGGCCGTCGTCGGGCAGGGCGTCGAGGTCGTCCGTCGTCCACTCGCCCGACGGTGGTCGGCCGTCGTGCAGCGCGGCGGTCATCTGACGGGTCCTTTCCGATGTGTCGCTCTCTCCCCGTGGTCACGGTACTAACGGCAGAGCCCGGGTGGTGGTCGCGCGCGCCGTGCCCACAGGGCAGGATGTTCGACATGAGCGAGCGTGAGCGAGCGGACGATCGGCTCGGCGAGCGAGGCGAGTCGGCGGGGGTGCCGGGCAGCGGGCTGGTCAAGGGGCTGGCGGTCACGCTCAAGACGATGACGAAGCGGTCCACCACCCAGCAGTATCCGGACGTGGCTCCCGAGCTGCCGCCCCGCTCACGTGGGGTGATCGCCCTGCTGGAGGAGAACTGCACGGTCTGCATGCTCTGCTCCCGGGAGTGTCCGGACTGGTGCATCTACATCGACTCGCACAAGGAGGAGGTGGTGGTGCCCGGCGCCGCCCGCCCCCGCCAGCGCAACGTGCTCGACCGGTTCGACATCGACTTCTCGCTCTGCATGTACTGCGGCATCTGCATCGAGGTCTGCCCCTTCGACGCCCTCTACTGGTCGCCGGAGTTCGAGTACGCCGAGTACGACATCAAGGATCTGCTGCACGACAAGGATCACCTGGGCGAGTGGATGGCGACCGTACCGCCGCCACCGGCGCACGACCCCAACGGTGAGCCCGCCAAGGAGGAGACCGCCGCCGCGCGCAAGGCCGCGATCCCCGCCGCGTCCGCCGCCCGTCCGACCGCCCCGCCGGTACGCCCCGAGCCGGCACCCGGGGAAGGTGCTTCCGAGTGACCGGGGCGGACGCGCTGCTGCTCGCCCTGGGGGCGGTGGCCGTCGGGTCCGGGGTGTTGGTGGTGTCGACCCGGCACCTGGTCCGCGCCGGGCTCTACCTGGTCACCTGTCTGGGGGCGGTGGCCGGGATGTATCTGGTGCTCACCGCCGAGCTGGTGGCCTGGGTGCAGGTGCTGATCTACGTGGGCGCGGTCGTGGTGCTGCTGCTGTTCGCGGTGATGCTGACCCGCGCCCCGATCGGCGCCTCGGACGATCTGGACCGTCCGGGCTGGCCGGCCGCCCTGATCGGCGGCGGGGTCGGGCTGGGGCTGGCCGCCCTGCTGATCGACGCGTACCGCTGGACCAAGGTGGAGTTGCCCGAGGCGGGCACCGCCGAGCGCATCGGTGAGCAGGTCTTCGCCAGTTGGGTGCTGCCCTTCGAGGTGCTGTCGATCCTGCTGCTGTCCGCGCTGGTCGGCGCGATCGTGCTGTCCCGCCCGGACATCGGCCGCACCGCGGAGGGCCAGGACCAGCCGGCCGAGCGGACCGGCTCGGATGGCGCGGGAGGAGCCCGGTGAGACCGGTCATCCCGTACGTCACGGCCGCCCTGCTGTTCGGCCTGGGAGTGTACGGCGTACTGCGGCGACGCAACGCGGTGCTGGTGCTGATGGGGGTCGAGCTGATGCTCAACGCGGTGAACCTGATCCTGATCACCGCGGACACCACCACCCGGGCCCTGCTGCCGCACAGTGGCCAGGTCTTCGCCCTCTTCGTGATCGTGTTGGCGGCGGCCGAGATCGGGGTGGGGCTGGCGATCGTGCTCCAGCTCTATCGGATGCGGGCCAGTGTCGCCGTCGACGAGGTGCCGCTGGAGCGGGAGGGTCAGCGGTGAGCACCACGACCCTGCTGGGTGTCCTGCTGCCGGTCGTACCCCTGGTCGCCGGTCTCGGCGGCCTGCTGCTGCCACCGGCCGGGCCCGGCGCCTCGGACGGCCGGGGTGCCGCCCGACGTGCGGCCGTGGCCCTGGGGGTGGCCGGTGCGGCCGGAGCGCTGGTGTTGGCGGTGGCCCTGCTGGTGACCCTGGAGGCCCCGGCGGAGTCCTCGACCACCTGGATTCGCTTCGGCGACCTCACGGTCACCCTGGGGGTACGCCTGGACGGCGCCGCCGCCCTGGTAGCCGTGGCGGTGGCGGCCGTGGCCCTGGCCGTGCAGGTCTACTCCGTCGGCTACCTGGCCCGGGGTCCGCACGACGACACGGACGTCGACCACCGCTACCCGCCGTACGCGGCACAGATCAGCCTCTTCACCGCCGCCATGCTGCTGGTGGTGGTCTCCGGGGACCTGATCATGCTGCTGGTCGGCTGGGAGGTGATGGGCATCTGCTCCTACCTGCTGATCGCCCATGACCGGCGGCTGCCGCAGGCCCCGGCCGCCGCCCAGAAGGCCTTCCTGGTTACCCGGGTCGGCGACGTCGGGTTCCTGCTCGGCATCGCCCTGCTGGGCGTCTCCGCGGGCAGCTTCCGGATCGCCGAGGTGCTGGCCCACGACCACGGCACCACCACCCTGACCGCCGCCGGTCTGCTGCTACTGGCCGGGGTGGCCGGCAAGAGCGCCCAGTTCCCGCTGCACACCTGGCTGCCGGACGCGATGGCCGGCCCCACCCCGATCTCCGCCCTGATCCACGCCGCCACCATGGTGGCCGCCGGGGTGTACGCCCTGACCCGGCTGTGGCCGCTGTTCCAGGCCACCCCCACGGTGCTGGCCGTGCTCGGGGTGATGGCCTCGGTGACCCTGCTGCTCGGGGCCCTGGCCGCCACCGCCCAGGACGACCTCAAACGGGTACTCGCGTGGTCGACGGTCTCCCAACTCGGCTACATGACCGGGGCGCTGGCCGTCGGCTCCCCGCCCGCCGCCCTGTTCCACCTGCTCACCCACGCCGCCTTCAAGGCCCTGCTGTTCCTCGCCGCCGGGGTGGTCATCCATGCCCTGGGCACCGCGGCGATGTCCCGGATGGGCGGGCTGCGGCACACCATGCCGGTCACCTTCTGGTGCACCCTGATCGGGCTGGGCGCGCTGGCCGGGGTGCCCCCGCTCTCCGGGTTCTGGAGCAAGGAGGGGGTGCTGGCCGCCGCCGAGGAGGCCGCCCTGCACGGCGAGGGTTCGGCCCCGGCCTGGGTGGGTTGGCTGGTCTGGCTGGCCGGGCTGGTCGGGGTGGCCGTCACCGCCTGGTACGCCACCCGGCTGCTGCTGCGTACCTTCTTCGGCGCCCTCCGCACCCCCTCGGCCCACCCGCACGATCCGCCTGCCCTGCTGCGTTGGCCGGTGCTGGCGTTGACCGTGCCGGCGGCCCTGCTCGGCCTGGCCGGCTTCCCCGGCTGGTTCGCCACCCAACTGCAACGCACCACCCCGGTCGACGCCGAGGGGGTGTCGGATCTGCTGCCCCCGGAGGGTCTGATCCACCTCACCCCGACCGTCCTGCTGCCCCTGGCGTTGCTGCTGCTCGGGGCCGGGCTGGCCTGGGCCGGTTGGCGTCGGGACACCGCCGCCGACCCGGCGGCGGCGCTGGGCCCGCTGCGGCCGGTCTTCGCCCGCGCCTTCCGCCTGGACGAGGCCCAGCACACCCTGGTGGTACGCCCCACGGCCGCCCTCGGCCGGGCCGCACGGGTGGCCGACGAGCGGGTCGTCGACGGGGCGGTCACCGGCACCGGTCGGGGTGCGGCTGCCCTGGGCGGTGGCCTGGCCACCCTGCACCGGTCGGCCCTGCCCCGCGCGGTCGCCGCGGTGCTCGGGGGTGCGCTGCTGATCGCCCTGGCTGTCACCCTGATCGGAGCGATGTGATGAGCCGCGGAGCGGGCACGGGCCGGGCCTCGCGGATCGGAGCCTGCTGATGAGCCTAGGTGAGTTCCTGCTGGTAGCGGTCCTGGCGGTGCCGGTGCTCGGGGCCCTGGCGGTGGCGGTGATCCCCCGGGACCTGCCCGCCCGGGTGGCCGGTACGGTGGCCGCCGCCCTGACCCTGGTGGCGGCCCTGGCTCTGGCCGTCGACCGGTCCGGCACCTGGACCGCCTACTCGGCGACCCCACCGGCGGTACGCCCCTGGCACGCCTTGGACCTGCCCTGGGTGCCCGGCCTGGACCTGCGGTTCCACCTGGGGGTGGACGGCATCTCCTGGCCCCTGGTGGTGCTGACCGCCCTGCTCACCCTGCTCTGCTGCGGGTACACCTGCTGGCGGGTGCCGCCCGGCGGCAGCGGACGGGCCCTGGTGGCCCTGCTGCTGGTGGTGGAGGTCGGCATCCTGGGCACCTTCCTGGCCCTGGACCTGGTGCTGTTCTTCCTCTTCTTCGAGGTCGTCCTGCTGCCGATGTACGCGATCATCGTCGGCTGGGGTGGCGACGGCACCGACCCGGCGGCGGTGGCGGCGCGGCGTCGGGCGGCCCGCAAGTTCGCCCTCTACACCCTGTTCGGCTCGGTGCTGCTGCTGGTCGGGGTCTATGTGGTGGTGGCCGCCGCCGGTACCGCCGACATGGTCACGCTGACCGGGGGCACCGGGCTGTCCCGGGGCACCCAGTTGGCCGCCTTCACCCTGCTGGCGGTGGCCTTCGCGGTGAAGAGCCCGCTCTGGCCGCTGCACTCCTGGCTGCCGGACGCCCACACCCAGGCCCCCACGGTCGGCAGTGTGCTGCTCGCCGGGGTGCTGCTCAAGATGGGCACCTACGGCCTGATCCGGATGGCCGTCGGGGTGGCCCCGGAAGGGGCCCGCTGGGCGGCACCGGTGCTGGGGGTCCTGGCCGTAGCGGCCATCCTGATCGGGTCGCTGGTGTGTCTGGCGCAGACCGAGCTGAAGCGGCTCATCGCGTACTCCAGCGTGGGGCACATGGGGTTCGTGCTGCTCGGCATCGCCACCCTGACCGCCACCGGCATCCAGGCGGCGCTGATCGGCAATGTCGCCCACGGCATCATCACCGGCCTGCTGTTCTTCCTGGCCGGGGCGATCAAGGACCGGACCCACACCGGGGCGCTGCGCGACCTGTCCGGGTTGCGGGAGACCGCCCCCCGGCTGTCCGGGCTGCTGGCCTTCGCGGCGGTCGCCTCGCTGGGGCTGCCCGGCCTGGCCGGGTTCTGGGGGGAGGCGTTCGCTGTGGTCGCCGCCGTCGAGGTGGGCGGCCCGCTGTGGATCACCCTGGCGGTGCTGGCCGCCTTCGGTGGTGCACTGACGGCGGCGTACCTGCTGCGGTTGTTGCGGCAGGTCACCCACGGTCCCGCGACCCCTGCGGTGGCCGGGCTGAAACCGGGGCTGGCCGGGGCCGAACTGGTCGCCTGGACGCCGCTGGTGCTGCTGGCCCTGGCCGTCGGGTTGGCACCGACCCTGGTGCTGGGTGTCGCCGAGGCGCCGGTGACCGCCCTGGTGGAGGTCCTGCGATGACGACGACCCGGGACCGGGCCGACGGGAGGCAGCCGTGAGCAGGGTGCAGAGCGTCGACAGTGTGGCGCTGCTGCCGGCGTACCTGGCCGCCGGGACGGCCGTGCTGGCGCTCCTGGTCGACCTGGTGCTGGCCCGCCGGGCGGCGACGATCGTGGCCACGGCCACCGGTGCACTCGCCACCCTCGTCGCGGCCGTCGCGGTGGGGGCCGGAGGCGAACGCCGTACCTTCTGCGTCGGGGCCGACTGCTCGTACGTCTTCGGTGGGCGGGCCGCCCTGGTGGCCGGGCTGGTGGCGCTGCTGGTGCTCGGGGTGTTGGCGCTGTCCAGGCCGCTGCTGCGCGACGGGGTGACCCCGGTGGGGGAGTTCTGCTTCCTGCTGGCCTGCTCGATGACCGGTGGCGTGGTGCTCGGCGCGGCCGGGGACCTGATCACCCTGATCGTGGCCCTGGAGGCCCTGACCCTGCCGCTGTACGTCCTGGTCGGGCTGCGCCGGGGGAGCCTGGCCAGTGCCGAGGCGGCGGTGACCTTCTTCGTGGTCAGCGTGGTGGCCACCACCCTGACCCTGCTCGGCGCGGCGCTGCTCTACGCGGCTACCGGCAGCCTGCACCTGGAACGGCTGGGGGTGATCCTGGCCGACCGCTCGGAGTTGCTGGACCTGCCGTTGACCACGGTAGCGGTGGCCCTGGTGCTGGCCGGGTTGGCCTTCAAGGTGGCCGCGGTGCCGTTCCACGCCTGGGCCCCGGCCACCTACGACGGGGCCCCGCTGCCGGTGGCCGCGTACCTGTCGACCGCCTCGAAGCTCGGTGGGGTGGTAGCCCTGCTGGCCGTGGTGCAGCACGCCCTGCCGCCCAGTGTCGCCGGGCCGGTGCTGGCCCTGGTCGCCGCGCTGACCATGACCGTGGGCAACCTGGTGGCCCTGCGTCAGCGGCGTACCGTGCGGCTGTTGGCCTGGTCCTCGGTGGCCCAGGCGGGCTACATCCTGGCCCCCCTCGGTGCCCTGGCCCTGGCCGATGTCGAGGCCCGCTCCGCCGCGTACGCCGCCGCCCTGGCGTACGCCGTCTTCTTCGTGCTGTTGGAGTTGGCCGCCTTCGCCGGGGTGGTGGCCCTGCGCCCGGCCGGGGCGGACGGCGGGCAGTTGGACGACCTGCGCGGGGCGGCCCGGCGGCATCCCTGGGTTGGTACGGGCCTGGCCTTCGCCCTGATCGGGCTGGCCGGTCTGCCCCCCGGGCTGGCCGGGTTGTTCGCCAAGGTGACCGTGGTGCGGTCGCTGCTCGGCGGGGAGGCGGCCTGGCTGGCCCTGCTGGTGGCCCTGAACGCGGTAGTCGGCCTGGCCTACTACCTGCGCTTCGCCGCCCTGCTGTACGCCCCGGCCGACAGCGCCCCGAACGACAAGGCCCACGGCACCCCCGCGGTGGCGGTGCGGCCGGCCCGGCTGGTGGCCGCCGCCCTGGCCGTGGCGACCGCCCTGGCCGTGCTGGTCGGCTTCGCACCGCAACTGGTGCTTGATCTCACCGGGAGCTGAATCCGCTCCGACCTGCCGTTTCATTCCCGAACATGACTGTCATTCAGGTAACTCTCAGTCATGAGACGGATGGTTGACGGGTACCGGGTTGTTGTACCGGTCAACGGATCCAGGCATCCGTGCACCGAAGGAGTGATCGTGCACCACAACCGTCTGAAGACCGCCGCGCTGCTCGGCCTGCTCACCTCGCTGATCCTGGCGGTGGGCTACTGGTTCGGCGGCAGTGGCGGCCTGGTCATCGCCGTCGTCATCTCGCTGGTGATGAACGGTGTCACCTACTTCTACTCCGACAAGCTGGCGCTGCGCTCGATGCGGGCGCAACCGGTCAGCGAGGCACAGTTCCCCGAGCTGTACCACATGGTGCGGGAGTTGGCGGCCGAGGCGCGGCAGCCGATGCCCCGGCTCTACATCAGCCCGACCGCCCAGCCCAACGCGTTCGCCACCGGCCGTAACCCGCAGAACGCGGCGGTCTGCGTGACCCAGGGAATCGTCCAACTGCTCGACTACCGGGAGTTGCGGGGCGTCATCGGCCACGAGCTGTCACACGTCTACAACCGGGACATCCTTATCTCCAGCGTGGCCGCCGGCCTGGCCGGCATCATCACCATGGTGGCCAACCTGGCCCTGTTCATCCCGCTCGGCGGCAACGACGAGGACAGCCCGAACCCGATCGTGCTGCTGCTCACCATCATCCTGGGCCCGATCGCGGCGAGCATCATCCAGTTGGCGATCAGCCGCAGCCGGGAGTTCCAGGCGGACGCCTCCGGGGCCGAACTCACCCGTGACCCCTTGGCCCTGGCCAGCGCGCTGCGGAAGATCCACATGGGGGCCCAGCGTCGGCCCCTGCCGGCCGAGGGGCAGCTCACCAGCACCGCCCACCTGATGATCGCCAACCCCTTCAAGGGCGGTGGAGTCGCGGCGATGTTCGCCACCCACCCGCCGATGGAACAGCGGGTCGCCCGGCTGGAGGAGATGGCCCGCAACATGGGCCCGGTCCGCTACCAGC
Organism: Micromonospora sp. NBC_01739; assembly: GCF_035920385.1. Classification (GTDB taxonomy): domain Bacteria; phylum Actinomycetota; class Actinomycetes; order Mycobacteriales; family Micromonosporaceae; genus Micromonospora. The sequence continues at coordinate 5,622,019 of NZ_CP109151.1, forward strand.
GCTGAACTGCGCCAACCTCTCGCCGCCCGTGCCGGGTCCATCCGGCGCGGGCGGCACCCTATTGGGTTGCGGGCCAGCCGGGCAGCGTTAGGGTTCAAACCGCTCTCACTCATTACACTTGTGGAGGTCCTCGGTGGCTGGTCTGCGCCGTTACCTGGGCGTTTGGCACCTTCCCGGGGCGCCGACCCTGTTGATCACCGGCATCATCGGGCGACTCGGGATCGGCATGACCCCGCTGGCCCTGCTGCTGGTCATCGAGGAGGTCACCGGCCGCTACTCGCTGGCCGCCCTGGCCGGTGGCGCCTACGCCCTGGCCGGCGCCGCCCTGAGCCCGGTGGCCGGGCGCGTCGCCGACCGCATCGGCCCCACCCCGGTACTGATCGGCACCGCGATCGCCCACCCCCTGGCCCTGATCGGCCTGCTCTGGTCGGCCCGCTCCGAGCAGACCCCCTTCGCCCTGGTCCTGGTCGCCGCCGCCGTGGCCGGCGCCACCTACCCCCCGCTGACCGCCGCCATCCGAGGCGCCTGGAACGACCTGACCAGCGTCGCCTCCGGCCGGTACCACCTGCGCAACACCGCCCTGGCCGCGGAGACCACCCTGTTCGAGGTCGTCTTCGTGCTCGGCCCCCTGCTGGTCGCCGGCTTCGTCATGTTCGCCGACGCCGGGGCCGCCCTGATCGGCTCAGCCGTGGTGACCCTCTTCGGCACCGTGGCCGTGGCGCTCGGCCAGACCATGCGCGGCTGGCAGCCGCACTCCCGGGACCACCGCACCCGAGGACTGGGCCCGCTGCGGCTCGGCGGATTCCCGGCCCTGCTGCTCTGCGTGGCCAGCCTAGGCATCGCCTTCGGTGCGGCCGGGGTCACCGTGCCCGCCTTCGCCACCCGCTACACCGCCGACGACCCGGACAGCCTGGCCGGGATACTCCTGGCCGTCTGGGGCATCGGCAGCGCGGTAGGCGGCTTCTGGTTCGGAATCCGCCGCCCGGCCCCCAACATGACCCGACAGTTCGCCTGGCTACTGACGGCGGTGGCGGGCAGCTTCGTCGTCTTCGCCGTGATGCCCACCCCCCTGGCGCTCGGCGTCGCCCTGATCGTCGGCGGGGCCACCATCGCACCGGCCCTGACCCTGGAGAACACCCTGGTCGGGCGAATCTCCCCGGCCGGCATGCTGAACGAGGCGTACACCTGGGTGGTCACCATGTCCGTCGGGGCCAGCGCCGCCGGTGGCGCGGTGGCCGGCCTGATCATCGACCACGCCGGTGGGGTGCCCTGGGCCTTCCTGTTCGCCGGTGCGGCGGTCGCCGCCGGGGCCGCCATCGCCGCCCTGCCCGCCGGCCCCATCGCCCGAGCAGAAGCCGCCTCCGTACGCGTGGAAACCCCCGCCCCGGTCTGACCGGGGCGCCGGTGGGTATCACCGAGGCATGTTCGCCTTCTTCTCGAACCGTCTCGGCTGCCTGGGCTCGATCGTGGTCAGCGCCATCGGCACCATCGTGCTCCTGCTGATCTTCAACCGCTGACCCCGCCGCTGCCCTGCGCCGCAGTCGCCCAAGAGCGACCCCCGCTCGGGCCGGCGGTCGACCGACGGGCGGTGATCGACTCCGTTACGCCGTAGTGGCGGTCTCCCACCGCCGCGCACCCCGCCGTTCCGGCGATACGGCGCGCCCACCGGGGCCCGCCCGGCCGCAACCTGCACCGACCGAACTCGGGCAGGCGGGAATGATGGGGGCCTCCTCCACCCCTACATCCCGACCTGTTGCCGGTCGTCTCGAGTCGCTCGCGACCCGGACGGCCCGACCACGATCAACCAGCTCGCCCGCATCCTCGGCGTGATCTGCCCATGACCACCGACAGTTCAGACGGAACCAGGTCGGCGCCAGTGGTCATGGGCAGCAGCGCCGACGACAGCCGTCGGCAACGCCGTCTGCCTGGGACGCAATTCCACGGACGGCCGGGTGATGCTTACCGGTAGTTGGTGAACTGGAGGGCGACGCCGAAGTCCTCCGCCTTGAGCAGGGTGATGACGGCCTGAAGGTCGTCCTTCTTCTTGCCTGTCACGCGAAGCTGGTCGCCCTGGATCTGCGCCTGTACGCCCTTGGGCCCCTCGTCGCGGATCTTCTTGCTGATCGCCTTGGCCTTCTCCTGGTCGATGCCCTGCACCACCTTGGCGTCGATCTTGAAGATCTTGCCCGACGAACGAGGATCGCCCGCGTCCAGCGACTTCAGCGAGATGTTCCGCTTGATCAGCTTCTCCCGGAAGACCTCCAGCGCGGCCCGTACCCGCTCCTCGGTCTCCGCCTGGAGGCTGATCGCCTCCTCGCCCGACCAGGAGATCTCCGCACCCGTACCCCGGAAGTCGAACCGCGTCGCAAGCTCCTTCTCTGCCTGGCGAAGGGCGTTGTCGACCTCCTGGCGGTCAACCTTGCTGACGATGTCGAACGACGGGTTCGCTGCCATGCTCATACTCCTGCTGTCCGGCTGTTTGTGATCGTTTGCCCCTGGATGACCAGGGGCGCGACCCCCTGACGGTACCCGGTTGCGGCGAAGCCAGTAGGAACCGCTATCCTTGCTTCCGCCGCCGCACCACGGTGCGGAGGTGTGCCCTGGCGGGTTGCCCGAGCGGCCAATGGGAGCGGACTGTAAATCCGTCGCGAAAGCTACAGAGGTTCGAATCCTCTACCCGCCACCAGGAGCACAAAGAGGCCCCTGACCAGCAGGAACGCTGGGCAGGGGCCTCTTTCGTGAGTCTCGCTCTGTGTCATTCGGTCTCGTTCGGTCTCGCTGGCTGTGTCGCATGTGTGTCGCCGGCCGATCATGTTGCGAGGTGCCGCCATCATGGTCGGATGGCGTGGGAGTGGTTGGCTCCGGCAGGGACGGTGGTCGGAGCGATGGTCGGGGCATTGGCCGGTGTTACGGCATCGGCCTTGACCGCCAAGTCTGGGCGACGGACGCAGGTTGAGCTGGCCAAGGTTCAGTCTGAATCAGCTCTGACGAAAGCTCTTCTAGACGAAAAGCGGGTGCTGTATGCCAAGTTCCTCAGCTTGGCGGATAACGTCCGAAACAGGATTTCTCTCGAGCGAAAGAAGACGGCTGCCCTCTTTCAACTGGTAGGCCGTGAAGAACCCGACGATGACGAAATCCAGCTCGAAGGTGAGGCGGCTGACGTGCAGTTGCCGCCCGAGGTTGTCGAGTTGTTGGCCGAGATGTCTGGCCTACGTATGCAGGTCATGATCCTCGGTGGGCCGGACATGGCCCGTGAGGCGAGTGACCTTTACGTGGTTGTGCGCGACTATGCGCGAGGTGAAGCCAAGGAGGCAGATGTTGTAGTCGCGATGGTCAGCGTTGGGGATGCCATGCATCTGGACGCATGTCGGCAGTAGGGCCGCCTACTTCGACGACAGTGCGCCTAGAGCAGACTCAATCCGTCGTCGCGCAGCTTCCTCTTGGCCATAGACGCACTTCGCATAGACCCGCATGAGCACATGCACACTGTGCCCCGCCCACTCGGCGACCTGGGTAGCGGGTACTCCGGCGTTGAGCCAGAGGGACACGGCGGCGTGTCGCAGGTCGTACGGACGGCGGGCCAGGGGTGAGCGTTGCTGAGCCGGGGTGAGGACCTTTGCTCGTGCGTCCCGCCATGCCTTGCCGTAGGTGTTGTTCGGGATCGGCTGACCGGCGGTGGGCACGTACCGTCCGCCGGGGCCGCGTCGGGTGACGAACAGCCTGCCGTTCGATCCGGGCGGGTACTCGTTGATGTGGTGGTCAATTAGGCGCACGAGCGGCGGCGGCACGGGCACATCCCGGGTGGCTGCCTTTGCTCGGTGCTTTAGTTCGCGATTCTCGGCAGTGTCGCCACCGTCGCCCCAATCCTTGCCAACGGCCACCGTTGAGCCGGTCAGGTGCAGCACACCCCATCCCCCGGTTTGGGCGGGTCGCTCGTACTCGTCTTCGCGCAGGTGAAGCACACCATCTAACAACCTCGATCACACCACAGGCCCAAACACGGAAAACGACACACTCCCGTGCTGATCGGTGACTCGCTCTCGGACATCGAGGGCGCGTGTGCCGCTTCGGTGAGAGTCATTGAGCCTTTTTCATCCTGCGTAGCGGTCGGTCTCGACGTGGTGCAGGACGAGGATGGCCTGCACGATCGGGGTCGCTCGGCGTGGGCAGCAGCGCAGCTTGGTCAGGATCTTCCAGGTCTTGAGGGTGGCGATCGCGCGTTCGCCGCGAGCGCGGATCTTCGCGTGGGCACGGTTCACGGCTTTCTGCCGGCGTGACAGCTTTGGGCGGAAGCGGCGCCGCTTGAATGGCGTGCGCACGCTGCCGCGGGCTCCTTGGTAGCCCTTGTCAGCGAAGGTCATCACGTCTGCCCTGCTCAGCGCGTCGATGATGCCGTGAGTCCGGGCTGCGGTCAGGTCATGGACCGAACCGGGCAGCGCCGGTGAAGCCCAGACGAGCCGGCCAGCGGCATCGGCGATGACCTGCACGTTCACGCCGTGGTGCTTGTGTTTCCCGCAGTAGTACGGCTTCTGGTCGGCGACCCGGTCGATCGGTATCAGGGTGCCGTCCAGGATCGCGTACGCCAGCCGACGGATCCGTTCCATGGCGGTGTCCAGGTCGTCGGCTGCCGAGCTGAGCAGGGCTATCGCCTCCTGCACGTAGCGCCAGGCGGTGGCGACGCCGATGGCGAAGCCGGCCGCGAGTCGGGTGTAGGTGTCGCCGTTACGCAGATGGGCCAGAGCCAGCAGCGCCTGCCGGCCGGGTTCGAGACGCCGCCACCGGGAGCGGCGCTGCTTGCGGTGACCGCGGATGCGTTCGGCGAGGTAGTTCAGGGTGCGGCTGGACAACGGAATCGTGGCAGGGTAGGACAGCATGGCGAGGCTCCCGGTCGGGGCTTCGAGTCTTGGTCGACAGCTGTCCTACCTGGAGCCTCGCACCCACCGATCACCGGGCCTGCCGCACCCACCCTGAGCTGCAAGATCAGCTTGGAAAAGGCTCATTGGTTTCGCCAACCGGATGGGCAAGCAGGAGGCCATGTACGTCGCAGGGGCAGACGCTGTCGTAACCACCATGAAAGCTGTCGCGGAAGCGTTGATGGCGAAGGTGTGACGTGCGCCCCTGCGCCACTCATGCACGCAGGGTTGCGCATCGATGCACCGATCGTAAGATTCGGTTGCGATGGTCGATGAACTCTCATCCTAGGAGTGCTGATGGGGCTGGCAGACAGCATCCGTATCATGCGCGGGCATCTGACCGAAGAGGAGCGTCGGGAGCGGGATGTGGCAGCCCAAGCGCGCCGTGCTGCCATCGAGTCGAGCAGCCCTGAAGTTCATCGAGCCCGAGTGCGGAAGTGCTCCGGCCTGTCCGCAGTGATCTTGCAGTGTCATATTGACACATGGCAATCAGCGCTCAATGTGATGTCGGGGCCCTGGTTGGTGGACGGCAAGTGGACCAAAGATCCGGCGGATAGCGTCGTCCGGGCCGATGAAGGGCTGGTGAAGGTGCGACTGTCTGGGGCCAAGCTTGCCGAACTGGTCTCCACGCTCTGGTACCTGCCTCGGTACCGCCGCAACGACATATACGCCACTCCGTCTGGCATGGAGATCGGGTGGAAGGCGTCTCCGACTCCTGCACAGGAGGAGCAGGCCAACCGGCTGTATCACGCTATCGCTGCCGTGGTCGACCGCGTCCAGGTAAACACGCCACGACAGGGCGGCTTTCCCCTCGTGGTGATCGACGACGCAGTTGAGACCTCCTAGTACGGCAGCCGCCGTTTGAGATCTTGCTGGTGAACCGGGGTGAACGCGAGGCGGCCACCGCGTGATCGTCTGTGCGTTGTGGACACAACATCAGATCTTGCGGTGGCCGCGTGCCACAGCGTAGCTGTTGGTCGGTGGGAGCGGGTGCTGGCCGAGGTGCTGGGCTGCTTCGCGGGCCGGTTCGGGCGAGTGGAGCCGCGTCGTGTGGCGGGACAGTTCGTGACGGGGCTGCTGTCCGATCTTGAGGTCAAGACGTGTTGGCAGTTGGCCGAGCAGGCCGGGCACGCCCGGCCGGATGCGATGCAGCGGCTGCTGTACCGGGCGGTGTGGGACGCCGACGCTGTCCGCGACGACCTGCGGCAACTGATCACCGACCGGTTCGGCAGTCCGGACGCGGTCCTGGTCGTCGACGAGACCGGCGACCTGAAGAAGGGCACCCACACGGTTGGGGTGCAGCGCCAGTACACCGGCACCGCCGGGCGAATCGAGAACAGCCAGGTCGGGGTGTTCCTGGGCTACGCCGGCCGGGACGGACACACCCTGATCGACCGACGGGTGTATCTACCAGCGTCGTGGACCGACGACCGGGACCGCTGCCACGCCGCCGGCGTGCCCGACGAGATCGAGTTCGCCACCAGGTCAGAGTTGGCGGCGGACATGATCACCACGGCCCTCGACGCCGGGGTGCCGGCAGGCTGGGTCGCTGCGGACGAGGCATACGGCAACAGCGCCGCCTTCCGCGCTCATCTGCGCGGACACGACCTCGGCTACGTCCTGGCCGTGTCCCGCAGCCACCTGGTTCCGCTCGACGGCGGCAAGGCCCGAGTTCGCGCCGACCGGATCGCCGCCGACATGCCCGCCTCGGCGTGGCAGCGCCGCAGCGCTGGCGCCGGATCCAAGGGCCCCCGCTTCTACGACTGGGCCTGGCTGGATGACGTGTGCACCGACGCTGACCCCGACGACGGCGGCCACCACAGCCTGCTGATCCGCCGCAACACCAGCACCGGTGAGCTGGCCTTCTACCGTTGCTGGACCCCCACGCCAGCCACCCTTGCCCAACTCGTGCGGATCGCCGGCATCCGCTGGACCGTCGAGGAGAGCTTCCAGGCCGCCAAGGGCCAGGTCGGCCTGGATCAGCACCAGGTCCGCCGTTGGGACTCCTGGCACCGGTTCACCACCCTGGCCCTGGCCGCCCTCGCCGTCCTGGCGATCTGCGCTGCCGACGCGACCCACGACGACCCGACCGACACCGGACTGATCAAGCTGACCGTCAACGAGGTCCGCCGCCTGATCAACGCCTGCATCATCCGCCCGATCAGCGACCTCGCCCACCGTTTGCACTGGTCAGGATGGCGGCGGCAGCACCAAGCCCGAGCCCGACGATCCCACTACACACGCCGCCTCAACCTCGAACTTCAGCCATGATCCCGAACGGCGGCTGCCGTACTAGCTGGCCGTCCCTCGGCTGTCGGTAGTGCCCAGTGGGCAGGCGACGTGTCGTACTTGTGTCGCTAGACCTTGATTAGTGCACACTTGCCCTGGTCGGCGCCTTGAACTTGGCGCTCTGTAAATCCGTCGCGAAAGCTACAGAGGTTCGAATCCTCTACCCGCCACCAGGTGCAGAAACGGCCCCTGACCAGCAGGAATGCTGATCAGGGGCCGATTACGTTGGTCTCACTGGCTGTGTCGCATGCGTTCGCCGCTTTGTCCTTGCACCGTCCGGGGGCGGCACGCCAGTGCCTCGGGGCCGAGAATGTTGTCATGGACATGGAGCGTGCGCGAGAACTCGCCGTCGCAGAGTTCGCCGGGCGGCTTGGCGGCGGGTGGAACCAAGCATGGGAGCTTGCCGGCTCGCGGCAGGACTCCGTGAGAACCCTCGACGGAGTCAAGACGCACATTGTCTTTGACTTCGCTCCCCGAGACATGACCGACCACGGCGCGCTTCGCACGCTGTCGATCGCGGTGGATCCGCAGACTGGTATTGCAGACATGCTGCGGTGAGCGCCGGGGCTGGACGTGGGCAGACCTGGCGCGAGGATCTGCGGAAGGCGGTCGCCTCCGCAGTGCTCGACTTCGAAGACCGCTACGGGTACCCGCCGGGCGAGAACGTCGTCCGCGAGCCGGACCCGATCGCTGCTGTCCGTCCCGCGATCCCCGACGACCTCGTGGACCTGTACGCAACGGTCGGCGCCGTCGACCTACCGGCCATCGGTAACGGGTTCTTCCTGCACACGGCCTCGGACGTGGCCCACACCCACGAGTCACGCGACCTCCGGCACGTACGTGGCCGCCATGTCGGCGACGTTGTCGTATTCGCCAGCGATGGCGGCGGCACCCAGTACGCGTTAGCCACGCCCGCCGGTTCACCCGTCTACCGACTCCCACCGGGCCTGGTCCTCGACGGCATCTACACCTCAGAAGACCCGCGCTTCGATGTAGTCGCCCCGGACCTGCCCACCTTCCTCGACCGCTTGCTCCACGCCGTGCAGACGTTCGCTGCGTCGAGCGAACCGCCGAACTTGTGATCGTGCGGCATGTTCATCGACGCCGCCCGCCCTCGCTGGAGTCGCCCCTTAGACACGGCGCAGATCGTGAATGGCGAAATGCAGGTCCAGTTCGTCGCCGGGCTCGAACCATAGACCTTCGGCCGCCAGCACGTCGGCAGCGACGATCCTGGCCTGCGCCACCGGCTTCTGCTCGGCACGGAAGCTCGGCGACATCAACAAGGGGAATGAGCGTTCTTCTCCGTAGCGGCGAACGTCGGTGATGTCACCGAGCACCGCCGGTGGGAGTGAGTCGTTGGCCCAGGACCACAACCATGTCTGCTGGACGTGGTCCACGCTGCCGATCATCGTGATTCGGCCGTGGAGGGAGTCCCGGCCGTCGCGTGACCAGGAGATGGTGGCGTCGTCCATCGACCAGTGGTACTGCGCATCGCCGCTGAGCCCGTGGTCGGAGATCATCGCTGCATGCCGCTGCCCGACCCTGTCGCGGGCCGCCGAGACGAGCGACTCCCACGACTCATGGTCATGTGCAGCTTGTTCCCCGTGACCCATGACCCTCCCGCCTTCGCGGCACAGCCCGCACAGCCGGGGCGGCCAGACCCTACCGATTCGCCAGCTCGCCGTACCAGCGGTCCCGCACTCGCTGCTGCGCCGCGGTCCGATGTGGTTGCTGTCCACAGTTGCCCGCCGGCCCCCGTGCTAGGAACGGCGATTGGCCCGTGCGCTGCTGATGTCCTGTTCTCCTCGGTAGGGCTGGCTTGTTCCGCAGCCCCAGCGGCAGTCGCAGACTGTCTGTGCCGGCTACTGGCTGTGGGTGGCGACAGGTCGGAGAAGTGGGCGAGGGCTTCTGCTGGGTCTCAGCACATCCTCATGGCCGCTTCAACAGTGTATTTCCTGACTGAGCGGTTGAATCATCCATTCATGGGGGTGACTGAACTGGTTCGTCACGCCTACTCTGGTCCTGGTCGGCTGAGCCTGGCTGTCGGTAGTGGCGTCGGGTCGTCGGGGCGGGCGGCGGCCGGGAGGGGGAGGCGGACGTCGGGGGTGTATTGACTGGACGTCCGCGATGATGTTATAGAGCACTATCGATAAAAATCATTGACCGGAAGGTGGGTCCGCTAGACCCGCTAAGCCGTCTAAGTAACGTATGCGCGGTTGGTGTGTTCTTCCGGCAGGCGGTGGTGATGGCGCCCCTGACCTGGTCGAAAGTGGTGCGACGGGGAACGTATGGGCAATGTCGGGCGACAACCCGACCGACATCGGGTTTGTGAACTTTCCACCGCCCGGCTGGCTGTGGCACCATCGGATAGCCCCGTTACGCACATCCGTCACCCCGCCAGGAGCGCTCATGTCTGCTCACCGTCTGGGCCGGCTACTCGGCTCCCTTCTGCTTGTTTCCGGTCTGGTGGTCGCGGCCGGTGTCGCCAGCGAGTTCGAGGTTCGGACCCACGGCATCGAATGGCAGATGCCGACGTTGGGTTCGCAGGTGCGCTGACGCGCTCCCCGTCCTGACCGGGCTCGCCACCTCGAGCACCCCACGTCGCGAGGAGAGCCATGACGTCGCCTAGGTCTGGCTCTCCTCGTGGACGGACCGAGCGGGCCTGGCTGATCACGGCTCCGCTCGCGCTCTGTGCGGTCCTCTTCTCACTTCTGCTGGGCCTGACCGCTCGGCCCGCACTCGGTGACTGGCTGCTCACGCTGCTGCTGACAGCGGCGATGATCATTGCCGCGATTCCCACCATCAACGTGGTGGTACGCCGGCAGGCGCTGGGCACCACCTTCACCGAGATTCCGCTCGTCGTCGCGCTGTTCGTGCTGCCACCGCTGTCGGTGGTATTGGCGTACACCGTGGCCACTCTGGTGGTGCAGTGGCGCCGCAAGCTGCTGCCGCCGAAGCTCTGGTTCAATGTGGCCCTCGCGGCGGCGGCGACCGCCCTGGCCACGACGGTCTACACCGTTCTGCCGACCCCGGAGAATGTCGGGCCGGCGACCTGGGGGTTGCTGCTCGCGGCGATCGGCACCCACGCCCTCGTCGGGTTCGTCGCCGTGGTCGCGGTGATCTCCGTCGTGCAGGGTTGGCAGTCCGGCCGGGAGTTGATCCGCGCTGTACCGCCGATGTCGCTCACCGTGGCGATCAATCTCTCCATCGGCATCCTGATCATCATCGGCCTGGAGACCACGCCGTGGGCGCTTCTCCTCTTCGCCGGTCTGGCGGTGGCGTTCGCCCTCGTCTACGACACCTACACGCAGGTCATCCGGCAGCACCGCACGCTGACGGAGATGTACGAGCTGACCAAGGCGATCACCGAGAGCGGGTCGGACGGCAATCTCATCGACGCCCTGCTGGTCCGCATCCGCGGCCTCATGCAGGCCGAGTACGCCACCTTGTGGTTGCCCGCCCAGGGGCGGCACCCGGAGGTGCTGCTGACCGCCCAGGAGGGCAAGTCCGGTCTGCTCGACTCGGCGCTGACCCCGCAGGCCTTGCGGGAGGCGGCGGTGGCCCGTCAGGCGACGGTGGCGGTGGGCAGCCGCTTCGCCGCCGACCCCCAGCTTCGGGAGTCGTTGGGACGTGCCGCCAAGGACGTGATCGTGGTGCCGCTGCGGTCGGGCAAGGCGGTCATCGGCACCCTGGAGGTGGCGAACCGCCTCGGTGACGTCAACTCCTTCCGTCCGGCGGATGTGCCGGTCCTCCAGACGGTCAGCGCCCACGCCGCGGTCGCCCTGGAGAACTCCCGCCTGGTCGACCGGCTGCGCCACGACGCGTACCACGACGGGCTCACCAAGCTGCCGAACCGGCGCCGGATCCTCGGCGCGCTAGCCGAGGCGGTCCGGATCCGGGCCCCCGGTGAGGTGGTCGCGCTGCTGCTGTTCGACGTCGACCGGCTGCGTCAGGTCAACGAGTCGCTGGGGCACGCCGCCGGGGACAAGGTCCTGACCGAGGTGGCCAACCGGTTGCGGGGCTGCGTGCCGTCGGCCGCCCTGGTCGGCCGGGCCGGTGGGGACGAGTTCCTGGTGACCCTGCGGCTGGAGAGCGCCGAAGCGGCGGTGGAACTCGCCGGTCAGCTCCGCGAGCAGATCCGCGACGAGATGGTCTTCGACGCCCTGACCCTGGACGTGGACACCGCCGTCGGGGTCGTCGTACATCCGGATCACGGCAGCGACCCGGCCACCCTGCTGCAACGGGTGGACGTGGCGGCGAGCGCCGCGAAGTCGGTGCCGGGCAGCGTGCAGCTGTACAACCCGGCGCTGGAGTCGCGTTCGCTGCGTCGCCTGGGGCTGGCCGGAGACCTGCGCAGCGCCCTGGACAACGGCGATCTGGAGATCTACTACCAGCCCAAGGTGACCCTGCGGGACCGCCGGCTGGTCGGGGTGGAGTGCCTGGCCCGCTGGGAGCACCCGACCCACGGCACGGTCTCCCCGGCGGACTTCGTCGCGGTCGCCGAGCACACCGGCCAGCTCGGTCGGCTCACCGAGTTCGTGCTCCGGGAGGGGCTGCGGCACAGCCGCGACTGGGCGCACGGCGGCCAGGCGCTCGCCGTCTCGGTCAACCTCTCCGCGCGAACGCTCAACGACGAGCATTTCCCCGAGCAGGTCCGGGACCTCCTGGCGGAGTACGGCGTACCACCGCAGTTGTTGACCCTGGAGATCGAGGAGGCCGGGGTGCTCGACGGCACCGACCGGCCGATCCCGAGCCTGCGTCGGCTGCGTGATCTGGGCGTACGGCTGTCGGTGGACGACTTCGGCACCGGCAGCTCCTCCCTGGCCCATCTGCGCCGGCTGCCGGTGCACGAGGTCAAGGTGGACCGCTCCTTCGTGCAGGGCATGGCGACCGACCCGGGGGACCTGGCGATCGTCAACGCGGTGGTCACCCTCTCCCAGCAGTTCGGGCTGACCGTGGTGGCCGAGGGCGTGGAGAGCGAGCTGACCCTGGAGCTGCTCCAGGACATCGGCTGCGAGATCGGGCAGGGATTCCTGTTCAGCCGGCCCCTGCCGTACGAGCGGTTGGAGGCCTGGTTCGGTGCCCGGGTGGACCCCGACTCGATCTCCAACCGGGAGCTGCCGCGCCTGCGCGCAGTGCCCTGACCTGGGCATACGCTGGCACCGGGGATCCGATTTCACCAGCCCGGGATGGCCGTGTACTCTTACCTCTGCGCGGCCACGGAGTGATCGCGCAGGCCCCCTTAGCTCAGTCGGCAGAGCGTCTCCATGGTAAGGAGAAGGTCTACGGTTCGATTCCGTAAGGGGGCTCAGAGGGTCCGGCTGGGCCCACCACGGCGGTGTAGCTCAGATGGCAGAGCAAGCGGCTCATAATCGCTGTGTCGCCGGTTCAAGTCCGGCCACCGCTACTCTCCGCCGCCGGTGAACCCGGTGGTCAGTGGGACGGGCGCCACAGGCGCCCACTTTGCGTGTCCGCCCCGGCGGCGCGTAGGCTTTGACGCCGTAGTTGTATCCGTTAGCGAGGAAGGCACTCCGCCGTGGCGAAGGCGACCGATGTCCGGCCGAAGATCACTTTGGCGTGTGTGGAGTGCAAGGAGCGCAACTACATCACGCGCAAGAACCGTCGTAACGACCCGGACCGCATCGAGCTGAAGAAGTTCTGCCCCCGGGACGGGCGGCACACCGTTCACCGCGAGACGCGCTGAACCTCGCCGGGTATCGCCCGGCACCCTGAACAACGAAGATCGCCGGTTCACCCGGTGGGCGCAGCCGTAGGCCGTTCCCGACCGCGTGGATCGGCGATCTTGTTGTGCGTGTAGGTTCGGCGGCATGTCCCTGGACCACTCCTTCATCGGCCGGACCTATCCGCCGACCGCCCCCTATCAGGTGGGCCGCGAGAAGATCCGTGAGTTCGCGCGTGCGATCGGCGCCACCGATCCCGCCCACCACGACCCGGAGGCCGCCCGTGCCCTGGGCCACCCGGACGTGGTTGCGCCGCCGACCTTCCCGATCGTGCTCACCATGGCCGCCAACCAGCAGATGATCGAGGACCCGGACCTCGGCATCGACTACAGCCGGGTGCTCCACGGCGATCAGCGGTTCGCGTACACCCGTCCGGTGGTGGCCGGCGACGAGCTGGTCTGTGTCAACAACATCGAGGAGATCACCAGCCGCGGTGGTCACGATTTCGTGACCAGTCGGACCGAGGTCCGCACGACCGCCGGCGAGCCGGTGGTCACCGCCTGGATGAAGCTCGTCGTACGCGGGGAGGCCTGAGATGGAACTGCCCACCCAGACGTTCCGGGTGACCCGGGCGGACCTGGTCCGCTACGCGGGCGCCTCCGGCGACTTCAACCCGATCCACTGGAGCGACCGCTTCGCCACCGGAGTGGGCCTGCCCGGGGTGATCGCGCACGGCATGTTCACCATGGCCCTGGTCGGTCGCGCGGTCACCGCCTGGGCCGGCGCGCCCGACGCGGTCGTCGACTACGGGGTCCGGTTCACCCGCCCGGTGGTGGTTCCCGATGACGACGAAGGCACCGAGATCGTGGTGACCGCAGTGGTCCGCGAGGTGACCGAAGCGGGTCTGACCAGGCTAGACATCACCGCGACCTGTCAGGGAGACAAGGTGTTGTCGCAGGCTCGGGCCACCGTTCGGACGGCGGGCTGACCTGCTCCGCAGGGCGCGATGGCCAGACCGGTTGGGAAACTCGGGTTAGTACCCGTACACTGGTCCGCCGTGGGGCAAGTGACTCCTGCCTGGTCGTGTGACCTGGGGGGATGAGCGTTGCCGCATAGGGGTGTAGCTCAATTGGCAGAGCAGCGGTCTCCAAAACCGCAGGCTGCAGGTTCAAGTCCTGTCACCCCTGCGCCTCAGGCCTGACCGTTCCGTGGGTCGCGCCACCGAAAGGTGGCGTCCGGCCCGTGGTGGTGGCATCGGCGGGGAGGTTCCGAGGCATCGGGGCCTTCCGGCAGATCCGCCGGCCGCGGCCCGTCCCGGGACGGTTGGGTCCGGCTGGCGTGACCAGACGCCGCGTACGCGAACCGCGTACGACCCCGATATCCCGCGACGGAGGGCGAAGTGGCCGACAACAAGCGGCGCGGCGAGGACGCCGACGACGAGCGCCTGAACGACGAGGTCGTCAGTGACGGCGCCGACGACGACGCCACCGACGCGGACGAGCCGGTAACCCGGGGCGGCACCGCCACCCGGGAGCGGGCCAAGGCGGATTCCGCCGACAGCCGGTCGAAGACGCGTACCGATGGCGAGAAGGTGGGCCTGTTCGGCCGCATCGCGCGTTTCATCCGCGAGGTCGTGGCGGAACTGCGTAAGGTCATCTGGCCGACCCGCAAGGAGCTGCTGACCTACACGGGCGTGGTAGTCGCGTTCGTGTCGATGATGCTGGCGATCGTGGCCCTCCTTGACTTCGCTTTCGCGAAGGGCGTGCTGTGGGTGTTCGGCAACCCCAGCTGACCGGCTGACTGTGCCGATAGTGACGGAAGTGAGCGAGCGTGCCTGAGTACGACGAGACCGCCGAGACCCCGGACGAGCAGTCCACGGTGGCGACGGCGGCTGGCGACGAGTCGGTCGAGGCCGCCAGCGAGCCGGAGTTCGCGATGACCGAGCCCGCGCCCGAGGAGGACTACGACCCGGTCGCCGAGCTGCGCCAGAAGCTGCGCTACGCGCCCGGCGACTGGTACGTGGTGCACTCGTACGCCGGTTACGAGAACAAGGTCAAGACCAACCTCGAAACCCGGATCACCTCCCTCGACATGGAGGACTACATCTACCAGGTCGAGGTGCCGACCCGGGAAGAGGTCGAGGTCAAGAACGGCAAGCGGTCCCAGGTGCAGGCCAAGGTCTTCCCCGGCTACATCCTGGTCCGGATGGAGTTGACGGCCGAGTCGTACTCCTGCGTACGCAACACCCCCGGGGTCACCGGCTTTGTGGGGGCCACGGACCGGGCCGACCGCCCGGCGCCGCTGAGCCTCGACGAGGTGCTGAAGTGGCTGGCCCCGGCGGTGGAGACCGAGCAGAAGAAGGCCAAGCCGGAGATCAAGGTCCTCGACTTCGAGGTCGGCGACTCGGTCACGGTCACCGACGGTGCCTTCGCCTCCCTGCCGGCCACCATCAGCGAGATCAACGCCGACCAGCAGAAGCTCAAGGTGCTGGTGTCGATCTTCGGCCGTGAGACGCCGGTGGAGCTGAACTTCAACCAGGTCGCCAAGATCTGATTCAACGACCGCTGGCGATGGCTTCTGGGCCGTTGCCAGCGGTCGTTGTCTGTCTGTCTCGCCCGCCGGGCAACCTCCGTGGGTGAGCCGCCACCCGCCTGCGCTACCCTAGAACGTCGCCGCTGCCTTCCCGCGCTGACCGTGCGCGCCCGGTGGTGGTGTCGGTGCGAACCATTCCCAGTTCCAAGCCCCAGGAAGAGACATGCCTCCGAAGAAGAAGCTCGTCAAGACGTTCACGCTTCAGCTGCCGGCGGGCCAGGCCACTCCGGCGCCGCCGGTCGGTCCCGCGCTCGGCCAGCACGGCGTGAACATCATGGAGTTCTGCAAGTCGTACAACGCGCAGACCGAGTCGCAGCGGGGCGACATCGTCCCCGCCGAGATCAGCGTGTACGAGGACCGGTCCTTCACCTTCGTGCTGAAGACCCCGCCCGCCGCCCGGCTGCTGATCAAGGCCGCCGGTGTGCAGAAGGGCTCGGGCGTCCCGCACAAGGAGAAGGTCGGGACGGTTTCCCGTGCCCAGGTGCGGGAGATCGCCGAGAAGAAGATGGCCGACCTCAACGCCAACGACCTCGAGCAGGCTGAGAAGATCATCGCCGGCACCGCCCGGTCGATGGGCCTGGACGTCACCGACTGACCTCGGCCACCACCGACCCGTACGGATCGTGGGAGGGCGCGCGAGCATCGCGGCCCGCCAGAGACCACAGGAGTAGACAGAACATGCAGCGCAGCAAGAGCTACCGCAAGGCCGCCGAGGTCATCGACCGGTCCAAGCTCTACACCCCCGCCGAGGCCGTGAAGCTGGCCAAGGAGACCACCGCCACCAAGTTCGACGCCACGGTCGAGGTCGCCATGCGCCTCGGCGTCGACCCCCGTAAGGCGGACCAGATGGTCCGCGGCACGGTCAACCTGCCGCACGGCACCGGTAAGACCGCCCGCGTGATCGTCTTCGCCGCCGGCGCGAAGGCCGAGGAGGCCGTCGCCGCCGGTGCCGACGAGGTGGGCACCGACGAGCTGGTCGCTCGGATCCAGGGTGGTTGGCTGGACTTCGACGCGGCCATCGCCACCCCGGACCAGATGGCCAAGATCGGCCGGATCGCGCGGATCCTGGGCCCGCGCGGTCTGATGCCGAACCCGAAGACCGGCACGGTGACCATGGACGTCACCAAGGCGGTGACCGACATCAAGGGTGGCAAGATCACCTTCCGGGTGGACAAGCACTCGAACCTGCACCTGATCATCGGCAAGGCCTCCTTCACCGAGGCCCAGCTGGTGGACAACTATGCCGCGGTGCTCGACGAGGTCCTGCGGGCTAAGCCGTCCGCGGCCAAGGGCAAGTACCTCAAGAAGGTCACCCTGACCACCACCATGGGCCCGGGTGTCCCGGTCGACCCGAACGTGGTGAAGAACCTGCAGGAAGGCTCGGCCGACAGCTGAGCACGACGCACCGAAAGGGCCCTGCCACGCGTACGTGGCGGGGCCCTTCCGCGTTTGTCGCAGGGTGTGCCGGGGCTCGCGCGTTTCGGCGCTCACCCAGGCACCCTGGCGGTGGCGGTCAGCGCGGTGATCGGCTCCGTTCTCCGTGATCGACTCCGTTGCGCCGAAACGGCGGTGTCCCGTGGAGGCTGACCCCGCCGTTTCGGCGATACGGCGGGCGCCAGCTAGGTGGTGCCGGCGGATGGTCGGGCTAACCTCATGATCAACGGGGCGGGCGGGGACCGAGTGCGGGGCGAAGGCGGGGGACCGAGTGCGGGGCGAGTGCCGTGGGCCGAGGGCCAGGGCGGAGGGCCAAAGGCGGGGCGAGGGCCGGGGGCCCAGGGCCAGTGCGGGGTGGGGCAGGGTGGGGGTGGGGGCGATTTGGCGGGTGGGGGTGGGGTCGCGTAGCCTGTTGACGTCGCACGATTCTGTCGTGCGTGAAGTTCCACCCAGAGACCGCTGGTCACCGTGCCTCGGCATGGTCGAAGGTTCCGCGAAGACGGGCGACCCGCGCAGGGCGGTAAGCGAACATCGGCAGCATCCCGTGGTCCGCCGACTGCGGTGAGGGTTGCCCATCTCGCCCCGTGCGCCCTGCGCCGGGGCTTTTCTGTTGTCGCGACGCCCTCGCTCCAGTCGTAGGCGACCGCCTGCGCTGGCGACCAGCCTCGAGTAACGAGAGAGGAGGGACATGGCGGACAAGCCGATCCGGGCCGACAAGGCCACGGCTGTTGCTGAGCTGACCGAGAGCTTCCGCAGCGCGGGTGCCACCGTGCTGACCGAGTACCGCGGACTGACGGTTTCCCAGCTCACCCAGCTGCGGCGCTCGCTCGGTCAGGAGACCAGCTACACGGTCGCCAAGAACACGCTGGCCAAGCGTGCCGCGGCGGACGCGGGCATCTCCGGCCTCGATGAGCTGTTCACCGGTCCTACCGCGCTGACTTTCGTTTCGGGCGACGTCGTCGAGGCGGCGAAGGGGCTTCGCGACTTCGCGAAGGCCAACCCGAAGCTCGTCATCAAGGGCGGTGTCTTCGAGGGCAAGGCCATTTCCGCGGCCGAGGTCACGAAGCTCGCCGACCTGGAGTCCCGTGAGGTGCTGCTGGCCAAGCTGGCCGGCGCGATGAAGGGCAACCTGAGCAAGGCTGCGGCCCTGTTCCAGGCCCCGTTGTCGAAGACCGCCCGTCTGGCGGCTGCCCTTCAGGACAAGCGCGAGAAGGAAGACGCCGAGGCGGCCTGAGGCCGTACGGCGCACCCACGTTCTTAGTTAAACCTTTAGGAAAGGACGCCAGACATGGCGAAGCTCAGCACCGAAGAGCTGCTCGGCGCGTTCAAGGAGATGACGCTGATCGAGCTCTCCGAGTTCGTGAAGCAGTTCGAGGAGACCTTCGAGGTCACCGCCGCCGCCCCGGCCGCGATGATGATGGCGGGTCCGGCCGCCGGTGGCGCCGCTGCCGAGGCCGAGCCGGAGAAGGACGAGTTCGACGTCGTCCTCGACGCCGACGGTGGCAAGAAGATCCAGGTCATCAAGGTCGTGCGTGAGCTGACCGGCCTGGGCCTCAAGGAGGCCAAGGACCTGGTCGAGTCGGCCCCCAAGGCCGTGCTGGAGAAGGTCAACAAGGAGACCGCCGACAAGGCCAAGGCCAAGCTGGAGGGTGAGGGCGCCAAGGTCACCCTCAAGTGACCTGAGCTCCACCTGGCCGTCCCGACTCGCGTGAGCCGGGGCACACCATGTCGCGGCGGGCGGCAATCCGATCTGACGGATTGCCGCCCGCCGTGCTGGTGGACGCAAGGCGCAGCGGGCATGAGCAGGCCGTGGGGATCCGTTGACCCCTGCGGAGGGCCGGCCCTACGGTGGGAAAGAGCAGCGGATGGCAATCTCGGCCCTTGACGCGACCATGGGCTGACAGGCACGCTGACATAGCAAGACCTTCCGCGCTTGCGACGGCCACTGCGTGGGTAGATCAGCGGCAGCACCAACTGCCGCGGGCACCTGAGCGGCCCGGCGGGAACGTTGCGTTCCGAGCGGTCCGGTACGACCCGATCCAAGGGTCCCGAGACCAGTTCCGCGACGTCCTGCGGGATGGGCTGGACAGCGGTTAGCCTCTCGGCTACACTGCTAGTTTGCGCTGCCTTCCGACTTGACCCCTGCTCGGAAATGTCCGGTTATGGATATTTTCTGGTGGGGTCATTGGAGTGCACGCGTACCAGCCGTTCTGCAGCACCGGTCCTCGGAAGGACGCATCTTGGCAGCTTCCCGCCCTGCGAAGACCAGTCGTACGTCGAGCGCATTCGCTCCCCGCCGAGTTTCCTTCGGCCGGATCACCGAACACCTCGAGGTCCCCAACCTCCTCGCCATTCAGAACGAGTCCTTCGACTGGCTCGTCGGCAACGAGGCTTGGCAGGGCCGGTCGGCGGACGACCCGCACGCACGCTCGGGTCTCGCGGAAATTCTCGACGAGATCAGTCCCATTGAGGACTTTTCCGGCACCATGTCGCTGTCCTTCTCCGCCCCGCGCTTCGACGAGGTCAAGGCCTCGATCGAGGAGTGCAAGGAGAAGGACCTCACCTACTGCGCGCCACTGTTCGTGACCGCAGAGTTCACCAACAACACCACCGGCGAGATCAAGAGCCAGACGGTGTTCATGGGTGACTTCCCGATGATGACGCCGAAGGGCACCTTCATCATCAACGGCACCGAGCGGGTGGTGGTCAGCCAGCTCGTCCGTTCCCCGGGCGTCTACTTCGACAAGCAGCCGGACAAGACCTCCGACCGCGACCTCTCCAGCGTCAAGGTCATCCCGAGTCGGGGTGCCTGGCTGGAGTTCGACATCGACAAGCGCGACACGGTCGGCGTCCGCATCGACCGTAAGCGTCGGCAGGCCGTCACCGTGCTGCTCAAGGCCATCGGATGGTCGGCCGAGCGGATCCGTGAGAAGTTCGGCTGGTCCGAGCTGATGATGACCACGCTCGAGAAGGACCACATCGCCGGCCAGGACGAGGCGCTACTCGACATCTACCGGAAGCTGCGCCCTGGCGAGCCGCCGACCCGCGAGAACGCCCAGACTCTGCTCGACAACCTCTTCTTCAACCCGAAGAGGTACGACGTAGCCAAGGTCGGTCGGTACAAGTTCAACAAGAAGCTCGAGCTGAGCGTGCCGATCACCACCGGCACCCTGACCGAGGACGACATCGTCGCCACCGTGGAGTACCTCTGCCGGCTGCACGCCGGTGAGGAGGGCTACGAGGCCGACGACATCGACCACTTCGGCAACCGGCGGCTGCGTACCGTGGGTGAGCTGATCCAGAACCAGGTTCGGGTCGGCCTCTCCCGGATGGAGCGGGTGGTCCGCGAGCGGATGACGACTCAGGACGTCGAGGCGATCACGCCGCAGACCCTGATCAACATCCGCCCGGTGGTGGCCGCGATCCGGGAGTTCTTCGGCACCTCGCAGCTGTCCCAGTTCATGGACCAGACCAACCCGCTGGCGGGTCTGACCCACCGGCGCCGGCTGAGCGCGCTCGGCCCGGGTGGTCTGTCCCGGGAGCGGGCCGGCTTCGAGGTCCGTGACGTGCACCCGTCCCACTACGGCCGGATGTGCCCGATCGAGACGCCGGAAGGCCCGAACATCGGTCTGATCGGCGCCCTGTCCACCTTCGCCCGGGTCAACCCGTTCGGCTTCATCGAGACGCCGTACCGGAAGGTCGTCGACGGTCGGGTCACCGACCAGATCGACTACCTGACCGCGGACGAGGAGGACCGGTTCGTTAAGGCGCAGGCCAACGCGCCGCTGCGGGCCGACGGCACCTTCGCCGAGGACCGGGTCCTGGTCCGTCGTAAGGGCGGCGAGACCGAGGACGTACCCCCGGCGGCCGTGGACTACATGGACGTGTCGCCGCGGCAGATGACCTCGGTCGCGACCGCGATGATCCCGTTCCTGGAGCATGACGACGCCAACCGGGCCCTGATGGGCGCGAACATGCAGCGCCAGGCGGTGCCGCTGGTCAAGGCCGAGTCCCCGCTCGTCGGCACCGGCATGGAGTACCGTGCCGCCGTCGACGCCGGTGACGTGGTCGTGGCCGAGGTCGGCGGGGTGGTCGAGGACCTCTGCGCCGACTACATCACCGTCCACCAGGACGACGGCCACCGCCGTACCTACCTGCTGCACAAGTTCCGCCGCTCCAACGCCGGCTCCTGCGTCAACCAGAAGCCGGTGGTCTTCGAGGGCGACCGGGTCGAGGCCGGCCAGGTCATCGCCGACGGTCCGTGCACCGACGAAGGTGAGATGGCGCTCGGGCGCAACCTGCTCGTGGCGTTCATGTGCTGGGAGGGCCACAACTACGAGGACGCGATCATCCTGTCGCAGCGCCTCGTGCAGCAGGACGTGCTCACCTCGATCCACATCGAGGAGCACGAGGTCGACGCCCGGGACACCAAGCTCGGCCCGGAGGAGATCACCCGCGACATCCCGAACGTCAGCGAGGAGATGCTCGCCGACCTCGACGAGCGCGGCATCATCCGGATCGGCGCCGAGGTCGTTCCCGGCGACATCCTGGTCGGCAAGGTCACCCCGAAGGGTGAGACCGAGCTGACCCCGGAGGAGCGGCTGCTGCGCGCGATCTTCGGTGAGAAGGCGCGTGAGGTCCGGGACACCTCGCTGAAGGTGCCGCACGGCGAGACCGGCACGGTCATCGGTGTGCGTACCTTCTCCCGCGAGGACGGCGACGAGTTGCCGCCGGGCGTCAACGAGCTGGTGCGGGTCTACGTCGCCCAGAAGCGGAAGATCCAGGACGGCGACAAGCTCGCCGGCCGGCACGGCAACAAGGGCGTCATCTCCAAGATCCTGCCGGTCGAGGACATGCCGTTCCTGGAGGACGGCACCCCGGTCGACATCGTGCTCAACCCGCTGGGTGTACCCAGCCGGATGAACATCGGGCAGGTGCTGGAGACCCACCTGGGCTGGGTGGCCAAGACCGGTTGGAAGGTCGAGGGCGACGACGCCGAGTGGAAGCGTCAGCTGCAGAGCATCGGCGCGGACTCCTCGGAGCCGGACACCAACGTGGCCACTCCGGTCTTCGACGGTGCCCGCGAGGAGGAGATCTCCGGTCTGCTCGCCTCGACCCTGCCCAACCGGGACGGCAAGCAGCTGATCGGTGCCACCGGCAAGGCGCAGCTGTTCGACGGTCGCTCCGGCGAGCCGCTGCCGGACCCGATCGCGGTCGGCTACATCTACATCCTGAAGCTCAACCACCTGGTCGACGACAAGATCCACGCTCGGTCGACCGGTCCGTACTCGATGATCACTCAGCAGCCGCTGGGTGGTAAGGCGCAGTTCGGTGGCCAGCGCTTCGGTGAGATGGAGTGCTGGGCCATGCAGGCCTACGGTGCCGCGTACGCCCTGCAGGAGCTGTTGACGATCAAGTCCGACGACGTCCTCGGTCGGGTCAAGGTCTACGAGGCCATCGTCAAGGGCGAGAATATCCCCGAGCCGGGCATCCCGGAGTCGTTCAAGGTGCTGCTCAAGGAGCTCCAGTCGCTGTGCCTCAATGTTGAGGTGCTCTCCAGCGACGGCGTGGCCCTGGAGATGCGCGAGACCGACGACGAGGTGTTCCGCGCCGCGGAGGAACTCGGCATCGACCTGTCCCGGCGTGAGCCGAGCTCGGTCGAAGAGGTGTGATTGGGGAGGTTGGGGGCCGTCCGGTTCGCTCTGGGCGGTCAGGCTTGATCCCGACGCGAGTCGACCGGCCCCCAACCCCGCCGAGGGCTAGCTACAGATCAGACACGACACGAGGGATATAACGTGCTCGACGTCAACTTCTTCGACGAGCTGCGCATCGGCCTTGCGACTGCGGACGACATCCGTCAGTGGTCGCACGGTGAGGTCAAGAAGCCCGAGACGATCAACTACCGCACCCTCAAGCCGGAGAAGGACGGGCTCTTCTGCGAGAAGATCTTCGGTCCGCAGCGGGACTGGGAGTGCTACTGCGGTAAGTACAAGCGGGTCCGCTTCAAGGGCATCATCTGTGAGCGCTGCGGCGTCGAGGTGACCCGCTCGAAGGTCCGCCGGGAGCGGATGGGCCACATCGAGCTGGCCGCCCCGGTGACCCACATCTGGTACTTCAAGGGTGTGCCGAGCCGGCTGGGTTACCTGCTGGACCTCGCCCCGAAGGACCTCGAGAAGATCATCTACTTCGCCTCGTACGTCGTGACGAGCGTTGACGCCGAGTCGCGTCACCGTGACCTCTCGACCATCGAGAACGAGATCCTGGCCGAGAAGCGGCAGTCGGAGAACAGCCGCGACTCGGAGATCGAGAAGCGGGCCGCCAAGCTGGAGGCCGACCTGGCCGAGCTGGAGGCCGAGGGCGCGAAGGCGGACGTCCGGCGCAAGGTCAAGGAGGGCGGAGAGCGCGAGATGCGCCAGATCCGCGACCGGGCCCAGCGCGAGATCGACCGCCTGGACGAGGTGCTGGACACCTTCCGCAAGCTGGAGCCGAAGCAGCTGGTCACCGACGAGCTGCTCTACCGCGAGCTGCGGGACCGCTTCGGCGAGTACTTCACCGGTGGCATGGGCGCCGAGGCGATCAAGGCCCTGGTGCAGAACATGGACCTCGACGCCGAGGCGGAGAGCCTGCGGGAGACCATCCGTACCGGTAAGGGTCAGCGGAAGATCCGGGCGCTCAAGCGGCTGAAGGTCGTGGCGGCGTTCCAGAACACCCGCAACTCGCCGCTGGGCATGGTGCTGGACTGCGTACCGGTGATCCCGCCGGACCTGCGTCCGATGGTGCAGCTCGACGGTGGCCGGTTCGCTACCAGCGACCTGAACGACCTGTACCGCCGGGTGATCAACCGGAACAACCGGCTCAAGCGACTGATCGACCTCGGCGCCCCCGAGATCATCGTCAACAACGAGAAGCGGATGCTCCAGGAGGCCGTCGACGCGCTGTTCGACAACGGCCGTCGGGGCCGGCCGGTCACCGGTCCGGGTAACCGTCCGCTGAAGTCGCTGTCCGACATGCTCAAGGGCAAGCAGGGCCGGTTCCGTCAGAACCTGCTGGGCAAGCGCGTCGACTACTCCGGCCGTTCGGTCATCGTGGTCGGCCCGAAGCTCAAGCTGCACCAGTGCGGCCTGCCCAAGCAGATGGCGCTGGAGCTGTTCAAGCCGTTCGTGATGAAGCGGCTGGTCGACCTCAACCACGCCCAGAACATCAAGTCCGCCAAGCGGATGGTCGAGCGGCAGCGGCCGGTCGTGTGGGACGTGCTGGAAGAGGTCATCGGCGAGCACCCGGTGCTGCTCAACCGCGCACCGACCCTGCACCGACTGGGCATCCAGGCCTTCGAGCCGCAGCTGGTCGAGGGCAAGGCCATCCAGATCCACCCGCTGGTCTGCACCGCGTTCAACGCCGACTTCGACGGTGACCAGATGGCGGTGCACGTGCCGCTGTCCGCCGAGGCCCAGGCCGAGGCGCGGATCCTGATGCTGTCGTCGAACAACATCCTCAAGCCGGCCGACGGCAAGCCGGTCACCATGCCCACCCAGGACATGGTCATCGGCCTGTACCACCTCACCCACCTCACCACCGGTGAGCGGGGCGAGGGCCGGGCGTTCAGCTCGGACGCCGAGGCGCGGATGGCGTACGACAACGGCGAGCTGCACCTCCAGGCACCGGTCAAGATCCGGCTGCAGGGTGTGGTCGAGGTCGACAACGGCGCTGGTGGGCAGCCGTGGACCCCGCCGGAGGACTGGACCCCGGGTCAGCCGCTGACGGTGGAGACCACCCTGGGCCGGGTGCTGTTCAACGAGACCCTGCCGCAGGGCTACCGGTACGTGAACTACGAGATCCGCAAGGGTCAGCTCTCCGCGATCGTCAACGACCTCGCCGAGCGGTTCCCGAAGGTGGCCCTGGCGGCCACCCTCGACGGGCTCAAGGAGGCCGGTTTCCACTGGGCCACCTGGTCCGGCGTGACCATCGGCATGGAGGACGTCATCGCTCCGCCGCGCAAGCGGGAGATCCTGGAGAAGTACGAGAAGGAAGCCGACCGGATCGACAAGCAGTACCAGCGTGGTCTGATGACCGCCGAGGAGCGTCGCGGCGAGCTCATCGAGATCTGGACCAAGGCGACCAACGAGGTCGCCAAGGAGATGGACACCGCGCTGCCGCAGGAGAACCCACTGTGGAAGATGATCAACTCGGGTGCTCGCGGTAACCTGCTCCAGCTCCGGCAGATCGCGGCGATCCGTGGTCTGGTGGCCAACCCGAAGGGTGAGATCATCCCGCGGCCGATCAAGGCCAGCTACCGGGAGGGTCTGTCCGTGCTGGAGTACTTCATCTCCACCCACGGTGCCCGTAAGGGTCTCGCGGACACCGCCCTGCGTACCGCCGACTCGGGTTACCTGACCCGTCGTCTGGTGGACGTCTCGCAGGACGTCATCATCCGCGAGGAGGACTGCGGTACCGACCGGGCCATCCCGATGCAGATCGGTCAGCAGCTCGACGGCCGGCTGGTGGTGCACGAGCACGCGGAGACCAGCGTGCACGCCCGTACCCTGGCCGACGACATCAAGGGGCCGGACGGCACCGTCGTCGCCGAGCGGGGCTCGGACATCAACTCGATCCTGGTCGACAAGATCGTCGCCGCCGGGGTGGAGACCGTCCGGGTGCGCAGCGTGCTCACCTGCGAGTCGAAGCTGGGCGTCTGTGGTGCGTGCTACGGCCGCTCGCTGCCGACCGGCAAGATCGTGGACGTCGGCGAGGCGGTCGGCATCATCGCCGCCCAGTCGATCGGTGAGCCGGGTACCCAGCTGACGATGCGTACCTTCCACACCGGTGGTGTCGCGGGTGAGGACATCACCCAGGGTCTGCCCCGTGTCCAGGAGATCTTCGAGGCCCGGATCCCGAAGGGCAAGGCGCCGATCGCCGACACCCCCGGCCGGATCCGGATCGAGGACGGCGAGCGGTCGCGCAAGATCGTCGTGATCCCGGACGACGGCAGCGACGAGATCGTGTACGACAAGATCTCGAAGCGGGTCCGGCTGCGGGCGCACGACGGCGACCACGTCGAGGTCGGCGAGAAGCTCACCGAGGGCACCATCGACCCGCACGAGCTGCTGCGCATCCTCGGCCCGCGCGCGGTCCAGGTCCACCTGACCCAGGAGGTCCAGGAGGTCTACCGCTCGCAGGGTGTGCTCATCCACGACAAGCACATCGAGATCATCATCCGCCAGATGCTCAAGCGGGTGACGGTCATCGACTCCGGCTCGACCGAGTTCCTGCCGGGTGTGCTGGTCGACCGGGCGCTGTTCGAGTCGGAGAACCGCCGGCTCGTCGGCGAGGGCGGCGAGCCCGCAGCCGGACGTCCGGTGCTGATGGGTATCACCAAGGCCTCGCTGGCCACCGACTCCTGGCTCTCGGCGGCCTCCTTCCAGGAGACCACCCGGGTGCTGACCGACGCGGCGATCCACGCCCGCAGCGACTCGCTGATCGGTCTCAAGGAGAACGTGATCATCGGTAAGCTCATCCCGGCCGGTACCGGCATCAGCAAGTACCGCAACGTCCGGGTCGAGCCGACCGAGGAGGCCAAGGCCAAGGTCTACTCGATGACCGGATACCCGGAGACCGACTACGGCTTCGGGCCGGCCAGCGGCCAGGCGGTTCCGCTGGACGACTTCGACTTCGGGTCGTACCGCTAATATCCGCTGCACCGACGAGGCCCCCGGCATCCGCCGGGGGCCTCGTCGTCGGTGGTCCTCCCGATTCGCTTCGGGCACGGCATGATGGAGCCATGACGACCGCCGCCGGACCGATGCCGGTCGCTTCACTGCCCGGGCCTCCACGGCATCCACTGGACCCGGACCCGGTTCGGGCCACGAAGGCACGGGCCGTCTTCGCGCTCGGCCTGATGGGTGCGTTGACCGGGCTGTTCATCGGGGGAGTGGTACCGGCCACGATCGCCCTCCAGTTGGCCCGGCAGGCCCGCCGTGAGGCGTACGCCTCAGGGGGTTTTCTCACCGGCGCGGCCTGGCTGCGGCGGGGGGAGAGCCTGGCCTGGACGGGCCTGATGCTGGTCGCGGTGAGTGTGGTCGTGCTGGTGGTGATCGGCGTGATCCGGCTCGCCGAGGCGCCCTACGGTCAGGATTTCGCACCGAACGTGGACTGAGGTCCGCACCGGGGCGGGCGCTCGGCTGGGGTGCCGCCGTCTCCGGCGCCGGGGGGCTGATCGGCGACGGTAGCCTGACGGTGTCCACCGCGCGGCGGTGGACGCGGTCGATGAGGAGGATCCCCGTGACGGAACCGGCGCGTCCCGAGAGCGGCGAACCCGCTCAGCCCGCCGCCGGGCCTCCGGGGCCTGAGACACCCGAACCGCCCCGGTGGGCGCCACCGGGGCCTTGGGCGGCGAACCAACCCGCCGGGTACGCCCCGTCCCCGCCGGCCCCGTTCCCGTCCGCGCCGGGTGGGCCACCGCCGGGTGGGCCCGGTGCCGGTGCGCCGGCGGGCTGGGGTGCCGCGGCAGGGCGGGGTGCTGTCGTTCCGCCACCGCAGGAACGGCCCCGGCCGCCGAGTCGGGTGGAGCCCGTACCGGGCACCCCCTTCGCCATGGTGCACCTGGATGTGCCGCCGGTCACCTCGGGCCTGGCGGTCGGCTCGCTGGTCGCGGGCATCGTCTCCATCCTGGTGTCTTTCCTGGTCCTCTGCGTGGGTGGGGTGGGGGGTGGGCTGAACGGGGTCTGGGCCGCCGGCTCCTTCGCCACTCTGGGCGGCCTGACCGGGGCCGGTGCCCTCGTCGCCGGCCTGCTGGGCATGCGGCAGATCCGTCGACCGGCGCCCCCGCCGGGGGTGCGGTTCACCGGCCGGGGTCTGGCCATCGCCGGGGTCAGCTGCGGCGGTGCCGGACTGCTGTTGAGCCTGCTGGGCGTGGGTCTGGCCCTGCTGATGACCCTGGCCTGACCGGGCCGGCCGACCCGGGCGGCGGGCGGGTGTGGTCGGGCTCGGGGGTCGGCGGGTGGTTTCCGGTGGAGCCGGTACACTTGGCGTCGTAGGTGCCCATCACGGGCGGGCGGAGCGACGGAGCCGATAGCCGAGCGGTGAGAAGTTCGGCAGGTCTCCCGTTTTGACCTGCACGGCTGTGGTAGGTACTCTTTCCCCTTGTGCCCGGGCTCGCCTGGGCAAATCGTGCGTGCGCTGGATCCGGCCTCCGGTTTCCGGAAGGCGCCACGACTGAGCCAAAGATCCGGCGTACGGGCCTCCGTGTGCCGGTGACAGACCCCGGGGCTGCGCTTCATCCGCGCGGAACCGGGACCGTGATCGGGCGACACGCCCGACCGCGGGTGCCGGGACCTCCGTGAGGTGGCCCTGGTCGGAATGTAGGAGAGCCGGTCATCAGGTCGGCTACGACAGACGGCGCGGTCGCGACAGCGGCCGAAGGGAGCGGAGAAACCCGGTGCCCACGATCCAACAGCTGGTCCGAAAGGGCCGCCAGGCGAAGACCACCAAGACCAAGACCCCGGCGCTGAAGGGTTCCCCTCAGCGGCGCGGCGTGTGCACCCGCGTGTACACCACCACCCCGAAGAAGCCGAACTCGGCGCTGCGCAAGGTTGCTCGTGTCAAGCTCAGCAGCCAGGTCGAGGTGACCGCCTACATCCCGGGCGTCGGGCACAACCTGCAGGAGCACTCGATCGTGCTCGTCCGCGGTGGCCGTGTGAAGGACCTCCCCGGCGTGCGTTACAAGATCGTCCGCGGCTCGCTGGACACCCAGGGTGTCCGCAACCGCAAGCAGGCGCGCAGCCGTTACGGCGCGAAGAAGGAGAAGAGCTGACATGCCGCGTAAGGGACCTGCCCCGCGTAAGCCGCTGGTCGCTGACCCGGTGTACAACTCGCCGCTGGTCACCCAGCTGGTAAACAAGATCCTGCTCCGCGGCAAGCGTCAGCTCGCCGAGCGCATCGTCTACGCCGCCCTGGAGGGCTGCCGCGAGAAGAGTGGCACCGATCCGGTCGTCACCCTCAAGCGCGCGATGGACAACGTCAAGCCGACCCTCGAGGTCCGCAGCCGCCGTGTCGGTGGCGCGACCTACCAGGTTCCGGTCGAGGTCCGTCCGGCCCGGGCCACCACCCTGGGCCTGCGCTGGCTGGTCACCTACTCCCGCGCCCGCCGCGAGAAGACCATGGTCGAGCGACTGATGAACGAGCTGCTGGACGCGAGCAACGGCCTCGGCGCCGCCGTCAAGCGGCGTGAGGACACCCACAAGATGGCGGAGTCCAACAAGGCCTTCGCGCACTACCGCTGGTAACACCTGAGGTCCCGGCGCCTACCGGCGCCGGGACCGCCACCAGTTGTGTCGGGACGACGATAAGTAGGGATTGAAGTGGCCGCCGCAGACGCGCTCGCCAACGTACGCAACATCGGCATCATGGCGCACATCGATGCCGGTAAGACCACTACCACCGAGCGGATCCTGTTCTACACCGGTATCACGTACAAGATCGGTGAGGTTCATGAGGGCGGCGCCGTCATGGACTGGATGGAGCAGGAGCAGGAGCGCGGTATCACCATCACTTCCGCCGCCACGAAGTGCGAGTGGAAGGGCCACACGATCCAGATCATCGACACGCCCGGCCACGTCGACTTCACGGTCGAGGTGGAGCGGTCGCTTCGGGTGCTGGATGGTGCGGTCGCGGTCTACGACGGTGTGGCCGGCGTGGAGCCGCAGACGGAGAACGTCTGGCGTCAGGCGGACAAGTACAACGTCCCCCGGATGTGTTTCGTCAACAAGCTCGACCGCACCGGCGCGGACTTCTTCCGCTGCGTGCAGATGATGATCGACCGGCTGAACGCCACTCCGCTGGTGCTCCAGATCCCGATCGGCGCCGAGAGTGACTTCATCGGCGTGGTCGACCTGGTCGAGATGCGCGCCCTCACCTGGCGTGGCGAGACCCAGAAGGGTGAGGACTACGCGGTCGAGGAGATCCCGGCCGACCTGGCTGACTCCGCTGCCGAGTGGCGCGAGAAGCTGATGGAGACCCTGGCCGACGTCGACGACGCGGTGATGGAGAAGTACCTGGAGGGCGAGGAGATCTCCGTCGAGGAGGTCAAGGCCGCCATCCGTCGGGCCACCATCGCCGGCAAGGCCAACCCGGTCTTCACCGGTACCGCCTTCAAGAACAAGGGCATCCAGCCGATGCTGGACGCGGTCGTCGCGTACCTGCCCTCGCCGCTGGACATCCCGGCGATCGAGGGTACGGCCACCGACGGCGAGACCCCGTTGCAGCGCAAGCCCTCGGTCTCCGAGCCCTTCTCCGGCCTGGCCTTCAAGATCCAGACGGACAAGCACCTCGGCAAGCTCACCTACGTGCGGATCTACTCCGGCACCCTTGAGTCCGGCTCCCAGGTGGTCAACTCCACCAAGGACCGCAAGGAGCGGATCGGCAAGATCTACCAGATGCACGCCAACAAGCGGGAAGAGCGCAGCACCGCGAAGGCCGGCGACATCATCGCGGTGCAGGGTCTGAAGCAGACCACCACCGGTGACACCCTGTGCGACCCGGCGAACCCGGTGATCCTGGAGTCGATGACCTTCCCGGAGCCGGTCATCGAGGTGGCCATCGAGCCGAAGACCAAGGCCGACCAGGAGAAGCTCAGCACCGCCATCCAGCGGCTGGCCGAGGAGGACCCGACCTTCCGCGTCAAGCTGGACGATCAGACCGGTCAGACGGTCATCTCCGGCATGGGCGAGCTGCATCTGGACATCTTGGTCGACCGGATGCGCCGCGAGTTCAACGTCGAGGCGAACATCGGTAAGCCGCAGGTGGCGTACCGCGAGACCATCCGCCGCAAGGTGGAGAAGGTCGAGTACACCCACAAGAAGCAGACCGGTGGTTCCGGCCAGTACGCCCGGGTGATCGTCAGCCTGGAACCGCTGCCGCTGGGCAACGACGCCCCGACCTACGAGTTCGCCAACGCGGTCACCGGTGGCCGTATCCCCCGGGAGTTCATTCCCTCGGTGGACGCGGGTGCGCAGGACGCCATGCAGTACGGCATCCTGGCCGGCTTCCCGCTGGTGGGCGTCAAGCTGACGCTGCTGGACGGGCAGTACCACGAGGTCGACTCGTCGGAAATGGCGTTCAAGATCGCCGGTTCGATGGTGATGAAGGACGCGGCCCGCAAGGCCGATCCCGCGCTGCTCGAGCCGATGATGGCTGTTGAGGTCACCACTCCTGAGGAGAACATGGGTGACGTCATCGGCGACCTCAACTCCCGCCGTGGCATCATCCAGGCGATGGAGGAGCGCAGCGGCGCCCGCGTCGTCCGGGCTCTGGTGCCGCTGTCGGAGATGTTCGGCTACGTCGGCGACCTGCGGTCGAAGACCCAGGGCCGGGCTAGCTACAGCATGCAGTTCGACTCCTACGCCGAGGTTCCGGCCTCGGTGGCCAAGGAGATCATCGCCAAGGCGACGGGTGAGTGACGTCCGCCTGAGCTGATCCGACGGTGGTCGCGGGAGGTTTCCCCGACCGCGACCACCTCGGTCGGATTGGGTGAATTCCGGGCCTGTAGGCTTCATCGCCGCAGAGCCCACAAAAGCTTCCCGGCCGTCTGGCCGGAAAGGCTGTCGACAGAGTCCTAAGCGCCACTCGTGGCGTACCGGGGCGAACGAACCAAGAAGTCCACAGGAGGACACCAGTGGCGAAGGCGAAGTTCGAGCGGACTAAGCCGCACGTCAACATCGGCACCATTGGTCACATCGACCACGGTAAGACGACGCTGACGGCGGCCATCACCAAGGTCCTGCACGACCAGTACCCGGACCTGAACCCGTACACGCCGTTCGACGAGATCGACAAGGCGCCGGAGGAGAAGGCCCGCGGCATCACGATCTCGATCGCGCACGTCGAGTACCAGACCGAGGCGCGGCACTACGCGCACGTCGACTGCCCCGGTCACGCCGACTACATCAAGAACATGATCACCGGTGCCGCCCAGATGGACGGCGCGATCCTGGTGGTCGCCGCGACCGACGGCCCGATGCCGCAGACCCGCGAGCACGTGCTGCTGGCCCGCCAGGTCGGCGTGCCGTACATCGTCGTGGCGCTCAACAAGAGCGACATGGTCGACGACGAGGAGCTGCTGGAGCTCGTCGAGCTCGAGGTTCGTGAGCTGCTCTCGTCGCAGGAGTACCCGGGCGACGACCTGCCGGTCGTGCGGGTCTCGGCGCTCAAGGCCCTGGAGGGCGACCCGGAGTGGACCGGGCGCCTGCTGGAGCTGATGAACGCTGTCGACACCGCGATCCCGCAGCCGGAGCGCGAGACCGAGAAGCCGTTCCTGATGCCGATCGAGGACGTCTTCACGATCACCGGTCGTGGCACCGTCGTCACCGGTCGCGCGGAGCGCGGCATCCTCAAGCCGAACGAGGAGGTGGAGATCGTCGGTATCCGCGAGAAGTCGCAGAAGACGGTCTGCACCGGCATCGAGATGTTCCGCAAGCTGCTCGACGAGGCCCGCGCGGGCGAGAACGTCGGTCTGCTGCTGCGTGGCATCAAGCGCGAGGACGTCGAGCGCGGCATGGTGGTCGTCAAGCCGGGCACCACGACCCCGCACACCGAGTTCGAGGCGACGGTCTACATCCTCTCGAAGGAGGAGGGCGGCCGGCACACCCCGTTCTTCCAGAACTACCGTCCGCAGTTCTACTTCCGGACCACGGACGTCACCGGTGTCGTCACCCTTCCCGAGGGCACCGAGATGGTCATGCCGGGCGACAACACCACGATGACCGTGAAGCTGATCCAGCCCATCGCGATGGAGGAAAACCTCAAGTTCGCGATCCGGGAGGGTGGCCGTACGGTCGGCGCTGGTCGCGTCACCAAGATCATCAAGTGAGCTAGGTAACCCCGATTAGACCCGCCGCCGGTCGTGCGGCATACTAGTCAGGTTGCGTAACGACAGTTCGCTGCCCGTGTTCGACTCACGTCGAACCTCCGGGTAGGCAGAGCAGTCGGGCGTGGGGTGGTTGGCGGCCCGTCCGTCAACCACCCTCGCGCGGCGTTCAGGTCGCGGTAGTGCGATCGGCGCCTGGACCCACCACGGTCTCAGATCGCCCCGGAAGCTCGGGGCGGAGCTAGGCCAGAGGGCGCGACACGCCCGACCGCGGGGGTGGGCGAATAGGGTCTGTACCAGCCGGTACAGGACACCCGCAACACAGCGGCATCGAGAGAAGGAACAGAAGCCACCATGGCGGGACAGAAGATCCGCATCCGGCTCAAGGCCTATGACCACGAGGTCGTCGACTCCTCGGCTCGGAAGATCGTCGAGACGGTGACGCGCACCGGGGCGCAGGTCGCGGGCCCGGTGCCGCTGCCCACGGAGATCAACCGTTTCTGCGTCATCCGCTCGCCGCACAAGTACAAGGACTCGCGCGAGCACTTCGAGATGCGTACGCACAAGCGGCTGATCGACATCATCGACCCGACCCCGAAGACGGTCGACTCGCTCATGCGCCTCGACCTGCCGGCTGGCGTCGACATCGAGATCAAGCTGTAGGGACCGGACACATGGACAGGCAAGTTAAGGGGATCCTGGGCGCGAAGCTCGGCATGACCCAGGTCTGGGACAACAACAAGGTTGTTCCGGTGACCGTGGTTCAGGCCGGCCCCTGCGTCATCACCCAGGTTCGTGACGCCGACAAGGACGGTTACTCCGCGGTCCAGCTGGCGTACGGCACGATCGACCCGCGCAAGGCCAAGAAGCCGCTGCGTGGGCACTACGCCAAGGCTGACGTGGCGCCGCGCCGGCACATCGTCGAGCTGCGCACCTCCGACGCCGCGGACTACTCGCTCGGTCAGGAGATCACGGTCGAGGAGTTCCCGGCCGGCGTCTCCATCGACGTCACCGGCAAGACCAAGGGCAAGGGCTTCGCCGGCGCGATGAAGCGGCACGGCTTCCACGGTCTGCGGGCCAGCCACGGTGTCGAGCGCAAGCACCGCTCGCCGGGCTCCATCGGCGCCTGCGCCACCCCGGGCCGGGTCTTCAAGGGCACCCGGATGGCGGGTCGCATGGGTGGCGTGCGCTACACCGTGCAGAACCTGACCGTCCAGGCGGTCGACACTGAGAACAACCTCCTGCTCGTCCGCGGTGCCATTCCCGGCCCGAAGGGCGCGCTGGTCCTGGTCCGCACCGCGGCCAAGGCGAAGGTGAAGAAGGGCGGTGTGGCCAAGTGAGCACGGTTGACGTCTTGAACTCCGAAGGCACCAAGACCGGCTCGGTCGAGCTGCCCGGTGACATCTTCGACGTGCAGGCCAACGTGCCCCTGATGCACCAGGTCGTGGTGGCGCAGCTGGCCGCGGCCCGGCAGGGCACCCACAAGACCAAGACCCGGGGCGAAGTCTCCGGTGGCGGCAAGAAGCCTTACAAGCAGAAGGGCACCGGTCGGGCCCGGCAGGGCTCGATCCGCGCGCCGCAGTTCGCCGGCGGTGGCGTGGTCCACGGCCCGGTGCCGCGCGACTACAGCCAGCGCACCCCGAAGAAGATGAAGGCCGCCGCCCTGCGTGGCGCCCTGTCGGACCGGGCCCGCGCCGGGCAGGTGCACGTCGTCGAGGCGTTCGTCTCGGGCGAGAAGCCGTCGACCAAGGCCGCTCTGGCCACGCTCGCCAAGCTGACCGAGGCCCGCCGGGTGCTGGTCGTGCTGAGCAGTGTCGACGAGCTGAACTGGGTGTCGCTGCGCAACGAGCCGCGGGTGCACCTGATCGAAGCCGGCCAGCTGAACACGTACGACGTGCTGGTGGCCGACGATGTGGTCTTCACCAAGGAGGCCCTGGACGAGTTCCTGGGCGTTCCCGCCGAGACCACCGAGGAGGGTGGCAAGTGAGCACGATCGCCGACCCGCGCGACATCATCGTGGCGCCGGTCGTCTCGGAGAAGAGCTACAGCGAGCTGAACCGCAACTGGTACACCTTCCTGGTGCACCCGGACGCGAACAAGACCGCGATCAAGATCGCTATCGAGCAGATCTTCAACGTCCGTGTCCTGACGGTCAACACGCTCAACCGCGAGGGCAAGCGCAAGCGGACCCGTACCGGGTTCGGTAAGCGCAAGAACACCAAGCGCGCGATGGTGAAGCTGGCTGAGGGCGACCGTATCGAGGCCTTCGGCGGCCCGGTCAGCTGAGGGGTGTAGACAATGGCTATCCGTAAGTACAAGCCGACGACGCCGGGCCGGCGTGGCT
Organism: Micromonospora sp. NBC_01739; assembly: GCF_035920385.1. Taxonomy (GTDB): domain Bacteria; phylum Actinomycetota; class Actinomycetes; order Mycobacteriales; family Micromonosporaceae; genus Micromonospora. The sequence continues at coordinate 5,657,128 of NZ_CP109151.1, forward strand.
CCAGCGTCGCCGACTTCGCCGAGATCACCCGGTCGACGCCGGAGAAGTCGCTGCTGGCACCGCTGCCCAAGAAGGGTGGGCGTAACGCCCACGGGCGGATCACCGCCCGGCACCAGGGTGGCGGCCACAAGCGGCAGTATCGGATCATCGACTTCAAGCGGGTCGACAAGGACGGCGTGCCGGCCAAGGTCGCGCACATCGAGTACGACCCGAACCGCACCGCGCGCATCGCGCTGCTGCACTACGCCGACGGCGAGAAGCGGTACATCATCGCGCCGAAGGACCTGAAGCAGGGCGACCGGGTCGAGTCCGGTCCGGGCGCCGACATCAAGCCGGGCAACAACCTGCCGCTGCGCAACATCCCGGTCGGTACCACCATCCACAACGTGGAGCTGCGCCCGGGTGGCGGGGCCAAGCTGGCCCGCTCGGCCGGCGTCGGCATCCAGCTGCTCGGCCGGGAGGGCGTGTACGCCACCCTGCGTATGCCCTCGGGTGAGATCCGGCGGGTGGACGTGCGCTGCCGGGCCAGCATCGGCGAGATCGGCAACGCCGACCAGTCGAACATCAACTGGGGTAAGGCCGGCCGGATGCGGTGGAAGGGCAAGCGCCCGACCGTCCGTGGTGTGGCCATGAACCCGGTCGACCACCCGCACGGTGGTGGCGAGGGCAAGACCTCCGGTGGTCGCCACCCGGTCAACCCGCAGGGTAAGCCCGAGGGCCGCACCCGTCGTAAGGGCCAGCCGAGTGACCGGCTGATCGTCCGCCGCCGCTACGCCACGCGTAAGCGCGGCTGAGGGAGATAAGACATGCCTCGCAGCCTGAAGAAGGGCCCGTTCATCGACGACCACCTGCTCAAGAAGGTGGAGACGCAGAACGAAAAGGGCTCGAAGAACGTCATCAAGACCTGGTCGCGGCGCTCGACGATCATCCCGGAGATGCTCGGGCACACGATCGCGGTGCACGACGGACGTAAGCACGTCCCGGTGTTCGTGACCGAGGCCATGGTCGGGCACAAGCTCGGCGAGTTCGCGTTGACCCGTACGTTCAAGGGTCACGAAAAGGACGACCGGAAGAGCCGCCGGCGCTGACGCCGCGGGCATACGGATAGAGGATCAAGGGGTTACAGCGATGCCAGGAAAGGGCGACGCTCCGGTGCTTCCGGGCGCGCGGGCGGTTGCGCGATACGTGCGCATCTCGCCGATGAAGGCGCGCCGGGTGGTCAACCTCGTCCGCGGCCTGCCCGCGAAGGAGGCTCTCACGGTGCTGCAGTTCGCGCCGCAGGCTGCGAGCGAGCAGGTGTACAAGGTGCTCGCGAGTGCGATCGCCAACGCGGAGAACAACGAGCGGCTGGACCCCGACGCGTTGCTCGTCAGCGAGGCGTTCGTGGACGAGGGCCCGACCATGAAGCGGTTCCAGCCGCGGGCGCAGGGCCGGGCGTACCGGATCCGTAAGCGCACCTGCCACATCACGGTGGCGGTCGAGGCGGTGGCGCCGGCCGCGCCGAAGAAGTCGGCGAAGAAGGCGGCACCGGCGGCGCAGAGCGCACCGGCCGAGACGCAGAGCAACACGGAGGGCGCCGAGTAATGGGTCAGAAGGTTCACCCGCACGGGTTCCGCCTCGGCATCTCGACCGACTGGAAGTCCCGCTGGTTCGCGGACAAGCTCTACAAGGACTACATCGGCGAGGATGTCAAGATCCGCCGGATGATGTCCAAGGGTCTGGAGCGGGCCGGCATCTCCAAGGTCGACATCGAGCGCACCCGCGACCGGGTCCGGGTCGACATCCACACCGCCCGGCCGGGCATCGTCATCGGCCGTAAGGGTGCGGAGGCCGACCGGATCCGTGGCGAGCTGGAGAAGCTCACCGGCAAGCAGGTGCAGCTGAACATCATCGAGGTGAAGAACCCCGAGTCGGACGCGCAGCTGGTCGCCCAGGGCGTGGCCGAGCAGCTCTCCAGCCGGGTCAGCTTCCGTCGGGCGATGCGCAAGGCGATGCAGTCGGCGATGAAGAACCCGATGTGCAAGGGCATCCGGGTGCAGGTCTCGGGTCGCCTCGGCGGCGCCGAGATGAGCCGCACGGAGTTCTACCGCGAGGGTCGGGTTCCGCTGCACACGCTGCGGGCCAACATCGAGTACGGCTTCTTCGAGGCCCGTACCACCTTCGGCCGCATCGGCGTGAAGGTCTGGATCTACAAGGGTGACGCGGTGCCGGGTCGGGAGACTCCGGCCGAGGCGCCGTCGCGCCCGCGCCGGGATCGGGGTGACCGCCCCGAGCGGCCGCGTCGTGGTCGCTCCGGTTCGTCCGGTACGACCTCCGGTGGTACCGAGGCCGGCCGGGCTGCCGCGACGACCGTCGCGCAGCAGGCCGAGACGCCGAGTGGCGAGCCGGTGGACACGTCCGCCGTCGCCGCCGCGGCAGAAACGCAGCAGGAGGGCTGACAGATGCTGATGCCGCGCAAGCCCCCGAAGGGCTTCCGCAAGCCGCACCACCCGGACCGCAGTGGCGCGTCCAAGGGCGGCAACCGGGTGGTGTTCGGCGAGTTCGGGATCCAGGCTCTCGAGCCGGCGTACGTGACCAACCGGCAGATCGAGTCGGCGCGTATCGCGATGACCCGCCACATCAAGCGTGGCGGCAAGGTCTGGATCACCATTTTCCCGGACCAGGCCCTCACCAAGAAGCCGGCCGAAACGCGGATGGGTTCCGGTAAGGGCTCGCCGGAGTGGTGGGTCGCCAATGTCAAGCCGGGGCGGGTTCTCTTCGAGATGTCCTTCCCGAACGAGCAGATCGCGCGAGAGGCGATGCGTCGCGCGATCCACAAGCTCCCGATGAAGTGCCGGATTGTGACGCGCGAAGTGGGTGAATCCTGATGGCAGCGGGCGTTAAGGCCTCCGAGCTGCGTGAGCTCTCCGAGGAGGAGCTGGTCACGAAGCTGCGTGAGGCCAAGGCGGAGCTGTTCAACCTCCGCGTGCAGGCCGCAACCGGGCAGCTGGACAACAACCGGCGGCTGCAGGTCATCCGTCGGGAGATCGCCCGGATCTACACGATCATGCGTGAGCGCGAGCTGGGGCTCTCGGTCGCGCCGACTGAGGTGGCTTCATGAGCGAGAACACGACGACCGCGGGCGCGGAGCTCGTGCGAGGACGCCGTAAGGTCCGTGAGGGCCTGGTGGTCAGCGACAAGATGGACAAGACCGTCGTGGTCGAGGTCGAGGACCGGGTCAAGCACGCGCTGTACGGCAAGATCATGCGCCGGACCAGCAAGCTCAAGGTCCACGACGAGCAGAACTCCGCCGGCATCGGCGACCGGGTCCTGATCATGGAGACCCGTCCGCTGTCCGCGACCAAGCGGTGGCGGCTCGTGGAGATCCTCGAGAAGGCCAAGTAGCGAAGGCTCGAGCTCGGCCGGATCGGTCGGGCGCAGGTTCCGCCAGGCTCCGGCCGCTCCGGCGGCCGGAGAACCGGCAGACATAGGAGATAGACGTGATTCAGCAGGAGTCGCGACTGCGCGTCGCCGACAACACGGGTGCCCGGGAGATCCTGTGCATCCGAGTTCTCGGTGGCTCCGGTCGGCGCTACGCGAGCATCGGCGACGTCATCGTCGCCACCGTCAAGGACGCCATCCCCGGTGCTGGTGTGAAGAAGGGTGACGTCGTCAAGGCGGTCATCGTCCGCACCGCCAAGGAGAGGCGCCGGCCGGACGGGTCGTACATCCGCTTCGACGAGAACGCCGCCGTCATCATCAAGGACGGCGGGGACCCGCGAGGTACCCGCATCTTCGGCCCGGTCGGTCGTGAGCTGCGGGACAAGCGGTTCATGAAGATCATCTCTCTCGCGCCGGAGGTGTTGTGACCGTGAAGGTCAAGAAGGGCGACACGGTCGTCGTCATCGCCGGCAAGGACAAGGGTGCCAAGGGCAAGGTCATCGCGGCCTACCCGCGGCAGGACAAGGTCCTGGTCGAGGGCGTGAACCGGGTCAAGAAGCACACTCGCATCAGCACCACTCAGCGTGGCGCCAAGACCGGTGGCATCGTCACCCAGGAGGCCCCGATCCACGTCTCGAACGTGATGGTCCTGGACTCCGACGGCAAGCCGACCCGTGTCGGTTACCGCATCGACGACAACGGCCAGAAGGTCCGCATCGCGCGTAGCACCGGTAAGGACCTGTGATGACCACGGCTACCGAAACCAAGTCCATGCCGCGCCTCAAGGAGCGGTACCGCAACGAGATCGTGGCGAAGCTGCGCGAGCAGAACGACTACGCCAACCCGATGCAGGTGCCGCGGTTGGTGAAGATCGTCGTCAACATGGGTGTCGGCGAGGCTGCTCGCGACGCCAAGCTCATCGACGGTGCGGTCCGCGATCTGGCCACGATCACCGGCCAGAAGCCGCAGGTCCGGCGGGCGAAGAAGTCCATCGCGCAGTTCAAGCTGCGGGAGGGAATGCCGATCGGCGCGAAGGTGACCCTGCGCGGCGACCGGATGTGGGAGTTCCTGGACCGGCTGCTGTCCATCGCGCTGCCGCGTATCCGTGACTTCCGCGGCCTCGACGGGCGCAAGCTCGACGGGCACGGCAACTACACGTTCGGTCTGACCGAGCAGTCGGTGTTCCACGAGATCGATCAGGACAAGATCGATCGCCAGCGGGGCATGGACATCACGGTGGTCACGACCGCCACGACCGACGACGAGGGCCGGGCGCTGCTCAAGCTCCTGGGCTTCCCGTTCAAGGAGAACTGAGATGGCCAAGAAGGCGCTGATCATCAAGGCGGCCGCGAAGCCGAAGTTCTCGGTTCGCGCGTACACCCGCTGCCAGCGGTGCGGGCGTCCCAAGGCGGTCTACCGCAAGTTCGGGCTCTGCCGGGTGTGCATCCGGGAGATGGCCCACCGCGGTGAGCTGCCCGGCGTGTCCAAGGCTTCCTGGTAATAGCCCGGCGCCGCGCCCCGCGCGTTAGCTGGACTGTCTCTTCGCCGTAGGCCTGCGCGAGCCGCGGGAACCCCGGCGAGAAAGGTTGACGAGTTACATGACGATGACCGACCCGATCGCAGACATGCTCACGCGTCTGCGTAACGCCAACCAGGCGTACCACGACCGGGTGACGATGCCCTACTCGAAGATCAAGGCGAACATCGCCGAGGTCCTCAAGACCGAGGGTTACATCGCCACCTGGTCGGTCGAGGAGCCCGAAGAGGGTGCCGTCGGCAAGCGACTGGTCGTCGAGCTGAAGTACGGCCAGAACCGGGAGCGGAGCCTGGCCGGTATCAAGCGTGTCTCCAAGCCCGGTCTGCGGGTGTACGCCAAGTCGGACGGGCTCCCGCGGGTGCTCGGCGGGCTGGGCGTGGCGATCATTTCGACGTCCCAGGGGCTGCTCACCGACCGGCAGGCCCGCAAGCGGAGCGTTGGCGGGGAAGTCCTCGCCTTCGTCTGGTAACGGGAGACAGGTAGAAATGTCGCGTATTGGACGTAAGTCGATCCCGGTACCTGCCGGCGTCGACGTGACGATCGACGGCCGGACCGTCAAGGTCAAGGGCCCCAAGGGCGAGCTGTCGCACACTCTGGCCGAGCCGATCTCCATCGAGCGGGCCGAGGACGGGCAGTTGAGCGTCAACCGCCCGAACGACGAGCGCAAGGCCAAGGAACTGCACGGCCTGAGCCGTACCCTGGTCGCCAACATGATCGTCGGAGTCACCGAGGGCTACCGCAAGAGCCTGGAGATCTCCGGCACCGGTTACCGGGTCACGGCCAAGGGCAAGGACCTCGAGTTCGCGCTCGGGTTCTCGCACCCGGTCACGGTCCCCGCGCCGGACGGCATCACCTTCACGGTGGAGAAGCCGACGCTGTTCCACGTGGCCGGCATCGACAAGCAGCAGGTCGGTGAGGTTGCCGCCAACATCCGGAAGATCCGCCCGCCGGAGCCCTACAAGGGCAAGGGTGTCAAGTACCAGGGCGAGGTCATCCGCCGCAAGGCTGGAAAGGCAGGTAAGAAGTGAGCGCCACGCTGCTCAAGCGCCGCCGCGGCGTCGCCGCCAAGCGTGCCGTCGGGCGTGCGCGTCGGCACTTCCGGGTCCGCAAGAGCGTCAGCGGTACGCCCGAGCGCCCGCGCCTGGTCGTCACCCGTTCGCTGCGGCACATCGTCGCCCAGATCGTGGACGACACCAAGGGGCACACCCTGGCGTCGGCCTCGACCCTGGACGCCTCGGTGCGCGGCACGGAGGGCGACAAGAGCGCCCTGGCCGGCAAGGTCGGCACCCTGCTCGCCGAGCGGGCCAAGGCTGCCGGCATCTCCAAGGTCGTCTTCGACCGCGGTGGCAACCGGTACGCGGGGCGGGTAGCCGCGCTTGCCGACGCCGCCCGCGAAGCCGGGCTCGAGTTCTGACAATCCCCGTCACGAGAGAAAAGGAAGGCTGCTGATGCCAGGTCAACAGCGCCGTGGCGGCGGGTCCGGTGGCAACGAGGGTGGTCGCCGCGACAACCGCCGTGAGGGCGGCCGCGGAAACGCGCCCGCCGAGAAGACCCCGCACCTTGAGCGGGTCGTCGCGATCAACCGTGTCGCCAAGGTCGTGAAGGGCGGTCGTCGCTTCAGCTTCACCGCCCTGGTGATCGTGGGCGACGGCGACGGCACCGTGGGCGTGGGCTACGGAAAGGCCAAGGAGGTGCCCGCGGCGATCGCCAAGGGCGTCGAGGAGGCCAAGAAGCACTTCTTCAAGGTGCCGCGGATCGGTTCCTCGATCCCGCACCCGGTGCAGGGCGAGGCCGCTGCCGGTGTGGTGCTGCTCAAGCCGGCCTCGGCCGGTACGGGTGTCATCGCCGGTGGTCCGGTGCGTGCCGTGCTGGAGTGCGCGGGCATCCACGACGTGCTCTCCAAGAGCCTCGGATCGTCCAACCCGATCAACATCGTGCACGCCACCGTGGCTGCGCTGAAGGGGCTTGAGTCCCCCGAGGCCGTCGCGGCGCGTCGAGGCCTGCCGGTGGAGGACGTCGCTCCGGCCGCCATGCTGGCGTCGCGGGCGGGGGTGGCTTCCTGATGGCACGGCTGAAGGTCACCCAGGTTCGTTCCGAGATCGGGACCAAGCACAACCAGCGTGAGTCGCTGCGTTCGCTCGGTCTCAAGCGGATCAACGACGTGGTGGTCAAGGAAGACCGGCCCGAGATCCGCGGCATGATCTTCAAGGTCAGCCACCTCGTGAAGGTCGAGGAGGTCGAGTAATGACGATCAAGGTCCACCACCTGCGCCCGGCGCCGGGGGCCAAGACCGCGAAGACCCGTGTGGGTCGCGGTGAGGGCTCCAAGGGCAAGACCGCCGGTCGGGGTACCAAGGGTTCCAAGGCCCGAAAGAACATCTCGGCGGCGTTCGAGGGTGGGCAGATGCCCATCCACATGCGACTGCCGAAGCTCAAGGGCTTCAAGAACAAGTTCAAGGTGGTCTTCCAGGTGGTCAACCTGGACCGACTGGCTGAATTGTTCCCCAACGGCGGTCAGGTCGGCCCGGCCGAACTGGTCGAGGCCGGCGCGGTCCGCAAGGGCCAGCCGATCAAGGTTCTCGGCTCCGGGGATCTGGGCGGGGTTGCCCTCCAGGTCTCGGCGCACGCCTTCAGCGCGTCCGCCAAGGAGAAGATCGCCGCCGCCGGTGGCTCGGTAACAGAGCTGTAAGCTGCAAAAACGTATGGCGCCCGCCAGTTGATCCCAGCTGGCGGGCGCCCTGCTCTCAACTCGGGCGTGTGCGCCCGGTAACATCGGAATTGGTTTATGTAGCCGGGCACACCTGCCCGGACCGGGATCGGGCTGTTAGAGTCCCTTCCCAGCATGGAGAATCGGGCACCTGCCCGGCACCACCACCACCCCGATCCGCCAGGGATGCCCGGCGGCCCGCCTCGCGCAGGAGGAAGAAGTTGCTGTCCGCCTTTCTCAGTGCGTTCCGTACGCCTGACCTGCGCAAGAAGCTGCTGTTCACAGTAGGCATCATCGCGATCTACCGGCTCGGCGCCACCCTGCCCAGCCCAGGTGTCTCGTACGGCAACGTGCAGAAGTGCCTCGACACGATCGAGGGCTCCACCGGTGTGCTGAACCTGCTCGACCTCTTCTCGGGCGGCGCACTGCTCCAGCTGTCGGTCTTCGCGCTGGGCATCATGCCCTACATCACCGCGTCGATCATCCTTCAGCTGCTGACGGTGGTGATCCCCCGGCTCGAGCAGCTCCGCAAGGAGGGCCAGGCCGGCCAGGCGAAGATCACCCAGTACACCCGCTACCTGACTCTCGGCCTCGGTGTCCTCCAGGCCTCGGCGTTCGTGGCGCTGGCCCGCTCCGGTCAGCTGTTCAACAACCAGTGCGACCAGTTCCCGATCATCCCTGAGGGCACCGGCATCCCGGACTGGCTGACGCTGTCCGTCCTGGTGATGACGATGACCGCCGGTACCGGTGTGGTCATGTGGCTCGGTGAGCTGATCACCGACCGCGGCGTCGGCAACGGCATGTCCGTCCTGATCTTCACCTCGATCGCCGCCCGGCTCCCCAGCGAGGGCTGGCGGATCAAGGAGAGCCAGGGCTGGTTCAAGTTCTTCCTCGTCATCGCTCTGGTCCTGGTGGTCATCACCGCGGTCACCTTCATCGAGCAGGCCCAGCGCCGGATCCCGGTGCAGTACGCCAAGCGCATGATCGGCCGGCGGATGTACGGCGGCACCTCGACCTACATCCCGCTGAAGGTCAACCAGGCGGGTGTCATCCCGGTCATCTTCGGTTCCTCGCTGCTCTACCTGCCGCAGCTGGCGCTGCAGTTCTTCGACCAGAACGACCCGGGCAAGACCCAGGCGTGGATCCAGAACAACCTGGTCGATCCGACCAGCCCGATCTACATCTCGGTCTACTTCCTTCTGATCATCTTCTTCACCTACTTCTACGTCTCGATCACGTTCAACCCGACCGAGGTCGCGGACAACATGAAGAAGTACGGCGGGTTCGTGCCGGGCATCCGCCCCGGCAAGCCCACCGCCGACTACCTGGACTTCATCCTCAGCCGCATCACCCTGCCGGGGGCGCTGTACCTCGCGATCATCTCGATCCTGCCGAACTTCTTCTTCATCTGGCTGGACCGGCAGCAGTACCTCAACTTCCCGTTCGGTGGTACCGCTGTGCTGATCATGGTCGGTGTTGCTCTCGAGACCAGCAAGCAGATCGAGAGCCAACTGATGCAGCGGAACTACGAAGGGTTCCTGCGGTAGATGAGACTGGTTCTGGTTGGCCCGCCGGGTGCGGGCAAGGGCACACAGGCAGAGTTCATCGCCGCGCACCTGTCCGTTCCGAAGATCTCGACCGGCGACATCTTCCGGGCCAACGTCTCACAGGGCACGCCGTTGGGCGTCGAGGCCAAGCGCTACATGGACGCCGGCAAGCTGGTCCCGGACGAGGTCACCATCAACATGGTCCGGGACCGGCTGGCCGAGCCGGACACCGCCGAGGGCTTCCTGCTCGACGGTTTCCCGCGGACCACTCCGCAGGCGGCGGCGCTGGACAAGCTCCTCGCTGACCTGGGCACCGCCCTGGACATCGTGCTGGAGCTGGTGGTCGACGACGACGAGGTGATCCGGCGGTTGTCCGGCCGGCGCACCTGCCGGGGCTGCGGCAAGATCTGGCATGTCGAGTTCGACGCGACCAGCCGGGAGGGCATCTGCGACCGTTGCGGCGCCGAGCTCTTCCAGCGCGACGACGACAAGCCGGAGACCATCGCCGCCCGGCTGCGGGAGTACGCGGAAAAGACCGCACCCCTGGTGGACTACTACGGTGCCCAGGGCAAGCTGGTCGGCATCGACGCCACCGGCCCGGTGGAGGACGTCACCGTCCGCGCGATCGACGCCCTGCGGTCCTACGGGAGCTGAACAGGGTCGGCTCACCGCCGTCCGGATAGAGAGTGCGAACAGCGGGGTACGCTCAGCGTGCCCCGCTGGTTCGTGGCAACGAAAGGTATCGCCTCCATGCGTCGTCCCCAGCTGGACATCCAGCTGAAAACTCCCGAGCAGATCGAGAAGATGCGAGCCGCCGGCCTGGTGGTCGCGGAGGCGTTACGCAGGATGCGGGAGGCGGTCGCGCCCGGGGTGACCACGGCCGACCTGGACGCCATCGCCGAGTCGACGATCCGCGAGGCAGGTGCGGTCCCCTCCTTCAAGGGCTACCACGGTTTTCCGGCGTCGATCTGCTCCTCGGTAAACGAGCAGATCGTGCACGCCATCCCGTCGCCCGAGCAGGCCCTGGCCGAGGGCGATCTGATCTCGATCGACTGCGGCGCGGTGCTCGACGGTTGGCACGGCGACGCGGCGATCACCGTAGGGGTGGGTGAGGTCGACCCGGCCCTGCTGCGGATGGCCAAGGTCGCCGAGGACGCCATGTGGGCCGGCATCGCCGCCGCCGCCCGGGGTGCCGCCAGCGGCAAGGGCCGGCTGACCGACATCTCGCACGCCGTGGAGAACGCCGTACGCAAGGCGGGCCGGTACGGCATCGTCGACGGCTACGGCGGCCACGGCATCGGCACCGAGATGCACCAGGACCCGCATGTGCTCAACCACGGCCGGCCGGGCAAGGGACCTCGGCTGGTGCCGGGCATGGCGCTGGCCATCGAGCCGATGATCACCATGGGTTCGCCGCGTACGGTCGAGTTGGCCGACGGTTGGACGGTCGTCACCCGGGACGGGTCGCGTGCGGCGCACGTGGAGCACACCATGGCGCTGCTGCCGGACGGGGTCTGGGTGCTGACCGCCCCCGACGGTGGCCGGGGCCGCCTCGGTGACCTGGTCACCGCCCGCCAGCCGAGCAACGCCCCGACGGCCTGAACGAACCCACCCCTGCGGCCTCCGGGCCCCTGCGGTGCGCCGGTCGGCCCGGGGCCTCCAGGGCCTGCGCTGCGGCGGATGGGGCCCTGAGCCAGCGATGCCCGGAGACCCGCGGGTCTGCGGTACGGCGGCCCGGGTGGGGGACTGGCGGGACGGTGGCATGCTTGCCGGCATGGAAGGGCGCGACGGCCTGCGGGCAGGGGACTCCGACCGGCAGGCCATCGCCGAGCGGCTGCGGGTCGCGCTCGACGAGGGCCGACTGAATCTGCACGAGTACGACGAACGACTGCAACGCGCCTATGCCGCTCGTAGCTATGCCGACCTGGATGCCCTGGTGCGGGACCTGCCGGCGGCCGGTGTCGAGGCACCGGTGCCGGCGCAGCGGGGCAGCGCGGTGTCGGTCAGCCCGGCTGGCCGGCAGGTGACGGGGCGCTGGCTGGCCCATGTCTGGGAGTCCTGGCTGCAGGCGGTCGGGATCGTGGTCGCCATCTGGGCGCTGACCTCGCTAGCTGCGGGTGACCTGCTCTACTTCTGGCCGGGGTGGGTCGCCGGGCCCTGGGGCGCGCTGCTGCTGGTCGAGACCCTTACCGGCCTGGTCAAGGGCGAACCTCGGAGGTGGGCGGCCGAGCAGGAGCAGCGCCGGCAGCGGCGGGCGGCGAAGAAGGCCCTCAAACGGCAGCGCAAGGCAGCCGACGGCCAGCAGGCTCTCGACCAGCCCGCTCTCGACGAGACCGAGGTGGGCGCCGAGGGGCCGGAGCGGAAGGGTGATCCGGGTTACCCGGCGGCCGGGCCGGACAGGCTCCCGCTGCGGGCATTTCCGGAGCGGGAGACCTGAAAGTCACGTTTGTCGTACCGGTTCGGGGGTGTTGGCCGGTCGGTTTGGCGACGGCGTGCAGGCGGGCGTACACTTTCTGATCGGCGCACAGCGTCCACTCCGCCATGCCCACCAAGCGCTTCGGTGGGACGCGGAGCCGCGGCTGGCGCGGGTCACCTGATCTTGATCAGGCACTCGTGTAAGGCGTTGTGAGCCGGTCCGGAGTAACCGACGTCAGGACAGCGGAGGACATGCCGAAAAAAGACGGAGCCATCGAGATCGAAGGTCGGGTCATCGAGCCCCTGCCGAACGCCATGTTCCGGGTGGAGCTCGCCAACGGCCACAAGGTGCTGGCTCACATCAGCGGCAAGATGCGGCAGCACTACATCCGCATCCTGCCGGAGGATCGGGTCGTCGTCGAACTCTCGCCGTACGATCTGACCCGCGGGCGCATCGTCTACCGCTACAAGTAGTCCTGACGACGGCCGGGAACGTCCCGTGTCCGTCTTCGACGTCCGGTGCCGCGCCTCGTGGCAACGGGCCAGATGGGAAGTAAGGCAACCGTGAAGGTCAAGCCGAGCGTCAAGAGGATCTGCAACAAGTGCCGGGTGATCCGCCGGCACGGCCGGGTCATGGTCATCTGCACCGACCCGCGCCACAAGCAGCGCCAGGGCTGATCGTCACGGCCGACCGGTGACCGCCGGTCGGCCGAGGGCGTGATCCGGGCCGCAGATCCAGCCAGCACATCACACATGCTCGTCCCAGCCGCGAGCGGTGCGCAGCGCGTACTTCTTCGTGGTTGACCCCCGGTCGGAGGCCGGGGCCCGCTTGGGCAGCGACCGAACCGGTCGCCGGCGCAGCACGCGCCGGAGGAGACAGGTCGGTCGGTAGCGGGGTGGGTCGGGTCCACACCTCCGCGAGACAGCACAAGGAGTACGCCCACAGATGGCACGTCTAGTCGGCGTCGACCTCCCCCGCGAGAAGCGGCTGGAGATCGCGCTCACCTACATCTTCGGCGTGGGTCGCACCCGCGCCCTGGAGACGCTCGCTGCCACCGGCATCTCGCCGGACAAGCGCGCCCGGGACCTCACGGACGAGGAGCTGGTCCAGCTCCGTGACCACATCGAGGCCAACTACAAGGTTGAAGGCGACCTGCGCCGCGAGGTCGCCGCTGACATCCGCCGCAAGGTCGAGATCGGCTGCTACGAGGGCATCCGGCACCGCCGGGGTCTGCCCGTCCGTGGTCAGCGGACCCGTACCAACGCCCGCACCCGCAAGGGCCCGAAGCGGACGGTCGCCGGCAAGAAGAAGCCCGGCAAGAAGTAATTCTCTTTCACCGGAGTGCGGGTCCGGGTCTGCCCAGGTAGGCCAGGCCGCAACCCGTGCCGGGAAGTCAACTAGGAGCGCACAGACTTATGCCACCGAAGGCTCGTGCCGGGGCCGCTGTAAAGAAGGTCCGGCGCAAGGAACGCAAGAACGTCGCCCACGGGCAGGCGCATATCAAGAGCACCTTCAACAACACCATCGTGTCCATCACGGACCCGACCGGTGCCGTCATCTCCTGGGCCTCCGCGGGCCAGGTCGGCTTCAAGGGTTCGCGCAAGTCGACCCCGTTCGCCGCGCAGCTGGCCGCCGAGGCCGCCGCGCGTCGGGCGATGGAGCACGGCATGCGCAAGGTCGACGTGTTCGTCAAGGGCCCCGGCTCCGGCCGGGAGACCGCCATCCGTTCGCTGCAGGCGGTGGGTCTGGAGGTCGGGCAGATCTCCGACGTCACCCCGCAGCCGCACAACGGATGCCGTCCGCCGAAGCGTCGTCGGGTCTGAGAGGTTAGAGAGAGATGGCTCGTTACACCGGTGCTGACTGCCGCCGTTGCCGGCGGGAGAAGATGAAGCTGTTCCTCAAGGGCAGCAAGTGCGATGGCCCGAAGTGCCCGTTCGAGTCCCGGCCGTTCCCGCCCGGGCAGCACGGCCGCGGCCGCACCAAGGAGACGGAGTACCTGCTCCAGCTCCGTGAGAAGCAGAAGGCTCGCCGGGTCTACGGCGTGCTGGAGAAGCAGTTCCGCGGTTACTACGAGGAGGCCGTGGCCAAGCAGGCCAAGACCGGTGAGGTCCTCCTGCAGATCCTCGAGTCGCGGCTGGACAACGTGGTCTACCGGGCTGGCTACGCCAAGTCCCGGGACATGGCCCGTCAGCTGGTCAAGCACGGTCACTTCACGGTGAACGGCAAGAAGGTCGACATCCCGTCGTACCGCGTCAGTGCACACGACATCATCGAGGTTCGGGCGAAGAGCAAGGAGCTCACCCCGTTCATCGTGGCTCAGGCCGAGGCCGGTTCGAAGACCGTGCCGGCGTGGCTGGAGGCCATCCCGAGCCAGATGAAGGTTCTCGTGCACTCGCTCCCGGCCCGCCAGGTGATCGACACCCAGGTCCAGGAGCAGCTGATCGTCGAGCTCTACTCCAAGTAAGGGCTCGTTGCGGTGGCCCGCCCGGCGACGGGCGGGCCACCGGAACAGTTTGTGTCGTGGGCGTCATATGGCGGGCGCCCCGGAAGAGAAGAGAAGACATGCTCATCAGCCAGCGACCGACCCTCTCCGAGGAGTCGATCAACGAGACCCGGTCCCGGTTCACCATCGAGCCGCTGGAGCCGGGCTTCGGCTACACCCTGGGCAACTCGCTGCGGCGTACGCTGCTGTCGTCCATCCCGGGCGCGGCCGTCACCTCGATCAAGATCGACGGTGTGCTGCACGAGTTCACCACGATCCCCGGTGTCAAGGAGGACGTGGTCGAGCTCGTCATGAACATCAAGGAGCTCTGCGTCAGCTCCGAGCACGACGAGCCGGTCAGCATGTACCTGCGCAAGCAGGGCCCGGGTGACGTGACCGCCGGTGACATCCAGCCCCCGGCCGGTGTCTCCGTGCACAACCCGGACCTGAAGCTCGCCACCCTCAACGGCAAGGGCCGGCTCGACATGGAGCTGACCGTCGAGCGGGGTCGCGGCTACGTCACCGCGGCGCAGAACAAGCAGGCCGGCGCGGAGATCGGCCGGATCCCGGTCGACTCGATCTACTCGCCGGTGCTCAAGGTGACGTACCGGGTCGAGGCGACTCGTGTCGAGCAGCGGACCGACTTCGACCGGCTGATCATCGACGTCGAGACCAAGCCGTCGATGGGCCCGCGTACCGCCCTGGCCTCGGCCGGGTCGACGCTGGTGGAGCTGTTCGGGCTGGCCCGGGAGCTGGACGAGACGGCGGAGGGCATCGACATCGGCCCGTCGCCGCAGGACGCGCAGCTGGCGGCGGACCTGGCCCTGCCGATCGAGGAGCTGGACCTGACCGTCCGCTCCTACAACTGCCTCAAGCGCGAGGGCATCAACTCCGTTGGTGAGCTGATCGGGCGTACCGAGGCCGACCTTCTCGACATCCGCAACTTCGGCCAGAAGTCGATCGACGAGGTCAAGATGAAGCTCGCCGGGATGGGTCTGGGGCTGAAGGATTCGGCTCCGAACTTCGACCCGGCGCACGTCGTGGACGCCTTCGGCGAGGCCGACTACGACACCGACGACTACCGCGAGACCGAGCAGCTCTAGTCCGCGCTGCCGCCACACCTGAGGAGCACCAAGCATGCCCACGCCCACCAAGGGCCCCCGCCTCGGCGGCAGCCCCGCGCACGAGCGGCTGATGCTGGCCAACCTGGCCACCGCGCTGTTCCAGCACGGCAAGATCCAGACCACCGAGACGAAGGCCCGGCGGCTGCGTCCGCTGGCCGAGCAGCTCATCACCAAGGCCAAGCGCGGCGACCTCGCCTCGCGCCGCCGGGTACTGGGCGTCGTCAAGGACAAGGACGTGGTCTACTCCCTGTTCGACCAGATCGCGCCCCGGTACGCCAACCGCAACGGCGGCTACACCCGGATCGTGAAGACCGGTCCGCGCAAGGGTGACGCCGCTCCGATGGCGATCATCGAGCTGGTCGAGGAGCTGCAGGTCACCGAGCCGACGGCGAACCGCAAGACCGCCGCCCGCAAGGCCGCCCAGCAGGACAAGGTCGAGGCGCTCGCCCCGGCCGAGGAGACCCCGGCCGCGCGTTCGGCCGACCAGGACTCCGAGGCCCCGGTGTCGGCGTCCGGTGACACGGCCGCCGCCCGCGAGGACAGCGACCTGGCCACCGAGGAAGGCAAGGCCTGATCAAGGCCGTCGTCGGGCCCGGCATCCCCCACGGGATGCCGGGCCCGAGTCGTCGTGAGGAGGTACGAGGTGGACGAGCGGATCCGGCTGCGGCTGGATGTCGCCTACGACGGCGGGGACTTCTCCGGCTGGGCCGCCCAGCCGGGTCGGCGTACGGTCGCCGGGGTCCTGATGGAGACGCTGGACCTGGTGCTCGGGGCCGGGACCGCGACCGGGTTGACGGTGGCTGGCCGGACCGACGCCGGGGTGCACGCCTCCGGGCAGGTCTGCCACCTCGACCTGCCCGCCGAGGTCTGGCAGGAACACCGGGACCGGCTGCTGCGTCGGCTGGCCCGGCTGCTGCCGGGTGATGTGCGGGTCCGGGCGATGACGGAGGTGCCGGACACCTTCGACGCCCGCTTCTCGGCCACCTTCCGGCGGTACGAGTACCGGGTGACCGATGCCCCCTGGGGGGTCGAGCCGCTGCGTCGGCACGAGGTGCTGGCCTGGCCCCGCCCGCTGGACTGCGATCGGCTGGCTGCGGCCTCCGCCGGGCTGGTGGGGGAGCACGACTTCGCCGCGTACTGCCGGCGGAAGGAGAACGCCACCACCCTGCGGGAGGTGACCCGGCTGGACTGGCGGCGTGACCCGGACGGAATCCTGGTCGCCACCGTGCAGGCGGACGCCTTCTGCCAGGCCATGGTGCGCAGCCTGGTCGGCGCGATGCTGGTGGCCGGGGACGGTCGCCGACCGGTGGAGTGGCCGGCCGGGCTGCTGACCCGGCGGGAACGGTCCAGTGAGGTGACCGTGGCCCCGGCGCACGGGTTGACCCTGGTGGCGGTGGGCTACCCGGAGGACCCGGCCGAGTACGCCCGCCGGGCCGAGGCCACCCGACGGTTGCGGGTGCCGGCCGAGGCCTGAGCCTCAGTCCTCGTCGGACCCGTTCTGGCTGCCGGTGTCCTCTGCGGGGGTGGGCTGGTTGGCTATGCCCCCGTTGGCCCGGTGCTCCAGCACCTCCCGGTTCAGGTGCAGTTCCAGCAGGTCGAACAGGATCTCGCGGACTGCGGTGTCGCCGGAGCGGATGGTGTCGCCGTCGGCGCGGGTCACCACCGCGTACGCGACATAGTGGCCGCGTACCTGCCAGCCGACCCGGGCGGGGGCGGTGGCGATGACCTCGGTGCCGTCGCCCGCCGGCATACCGCGGAAGCGGCCCTCCCGATCGTCGAGCACCTGCCGGATGCGGTCCCGGGCCCGTTCGGCGCTGGACCGGTCGGTCAGGTTGAACAGTCCGGCGGTGACCAGATGCTGCTGGTCGCTGGAGCGCAGGGTGGCCCGGACGACCTGGCTGCAACCGAGCCGGACGAGCAGGTTCGAGACCTCCCCGGTGGCCGCCACCGCGCAGCTGGCGCTCGACTGGGCGCGCAGCACCTCGTAGCGTCGGCCGTCGCCGACGGTGAGGGTGCTGTTGGGGAAGACCTCCCGGCCGGTCAGTGGGGCCTGGTCGGTGTCGCGGGAATCCAGGTCGCCGGCCCGGGGCGAATCCGTGACCGGGGTGTTGTCCTCCGGTGGGGTGCTCGGTGCCGCCTGCTGGCCGATCAACTGCCGGCCGTCGAGCAGGGCGGCGCCGGCCAGTCCACAGAGGGCCAGCAGCACCAGGGCGGCGGCACCGCCGATCAGCACCTGCCAGGTGCGGCCACCACCGCGACGGGGTGGTGGTGGGGCGGCCGACGCCGGTGCGGGCTGGGGTACGGCGGCGGGAGAGGGGTCGTACGGCACCGTCGTGGCGGCCTCGTAGCGGGGTGGCGGGTCCTGCGGCGGCGGGGCCGCTGCCGAGGCCGTCGTCGAGGGCAGCACCATCTGGTTGGGCCGCGGCAGCGACGGGGCCGGGAAACGGGACCGCGGGGGTCCGGCCGGTACCGCGTCGGTCGCGGGCGGTGCCTGTCCCTCGGGGTCGTCATCCCGGTACGGGCCGTAGGCGTCCTCATCGGAGTCGTACCGATATACCATGCCGACCAGAGTAGGGACTTTTATCCCTTTAGTAGGTTTTTTGAGGAAAACACCTTGCGGCGGGTCGCTTCGCCGAGGGCCGGCGTCCCGCCGGGGAGTTCCGGGCCGGTGGAAGAATGACCGGCGTGACCGGGGACCACTACTTCACCACCGCACCCAGCGCCTCCGCCAAGCCGCGCGAGGTGCAGTTCGCCGTCGCCGGCCGCGACTTCACCCTGGCCTCGGCGGCCGGGGTGTTCTCCGCCAACCGCCTGGATGCGGGTACGGCCGTGCTGCTGCGCAAGGCCGACCTGCCACCGGCCTCGACCGAGGGGGCCCTGCTCGATCTCGGCTGCGGCTTCGGACCGATCAGCTGTGTGCTCGCCACCGTCGCCCCGACCGCAAAGGTGTGGGCGGTGGACGTCAACGAGCGGGCCCGGGAACTCACCGCCGCCAACGCGGACCGCCTGGGCCTGGCCGACCGGGTACGGGTGGCGGCACCCGAGGAGGTGCCGGCCGACCTGACCTTCGCCCAGATCTGGTCCAACCCGCCCATCCGGCCCGGCAAGGACGAGCTGCACGACCTGCTGCTGCACTGGCTGCCCCGGTTGACCCCGCAGGGGGTGGCCTGGCTGGTGGTGGGTCGTCACCTGGGCGGTGACTCGCTGCACCGCTGGCTGGTGGAGCAGGGCTGGCAGGTGGAGCGGCACGCCAGCCAGAAGGGCTTCCGGGTGCTTCGCGTCACGCGGTGAGCGGCCCAGGCCGCTAATCGGTTGGCTGCTTAGCCGGGCTCCGGGAGGATGCCCGCGTGGGATACGTGGACGTGGCAGCGGTCGGACACCACCTGCCGGACGGGCGGGAACTCTTCGCCGAGGTGTCGTTCCGGGTCGGTGAGGGCGCCAAGGTGGCCCTGGTCGGGCCGAACGGTGCCGGCAAGACGACCCTGCTGCGGATGGTCGCCGGTGACCTGCCGGTGCGTACCGGCACCATCGCCCGGGCCGGTGGGCTGGGGGTGATGCGGCAGTTCATCGGCATGATCGGTGACGAGTCCACCCTGGCCGACCTGGCGTTGTCGCTGGCCCCGCCGCCGCTGCGGGAGGCCGGTCGCCGACTCGCCGAGACCGAGGCGGCCATGCGCGCCGCCGAGCTGCGCGGCAAGTACAGCAGCGCCGCCGGCAAGGCCCAGTTGGCGTACGCGGAGGCCCTGGCCGCCTGGGGAGAGATCGGCGGGTACGACGCGGAGGTCCTCTTCGACACGGTCGCCACCATCGTGCTCGACCTGCCCTGGGAGACCGCGCGGCAGCGACCGGTACGCACCCTCTCCGGCGGTCAGCAGAAGCGCTTCGCCCTGGAGTTGCTGCTGCGCGGCCCGGACGAGGTGCTGCTGCTCGACGAGCCGGACAACTTCCTCGATGTACCCGGCAAACGATGGCTGGAGGCGCGACTGCGGGAGTCCGGCAAGTCCGTGCTCTACGTCTCGCACGACCGGGAGTTGCTGGCACACACCGCCGACCGGGTGGTCGCTGTGGAGGGTGGCAGCGCCTGGGTGCACCCGGGCGGCTTCGCCAGCTGGCACACCGCGCGGGTGGCCCGGCACGACCGCCTGGACGAGCTGCGCAAGCGGTGGGACGAGGAGCACGAGAAGCTGCGCGAGTTGATGCTGATGTACAAGCAGAAGGCCGCGTACAACTCCGGCATGGCCTCCCGCTACCAGTCGGCGCAGACCCGGTTGCGCAAGTTCGAGGAGGCCGGGCCGCCGCCCGTACCGCCGAAGGACCAGGACATCCGGATGCGGCTGACCGGCGGGCGGACCGGCAAACGCGCGTTGATCTGCGAACAGCTGGAACTCGACGGCCTGACCTACCCCTTCGACCTGGAGGTCTGGTACGGCGACCGGGTGGCGGTGCTCGGTGCCAACGGCACCGGCAAGTCCCACTTCCTGCGGCTGCTGGCGCGCGGCGGCACGGACCCCGACCCGGCCAACCCGCCGGTCGACGGCGCGGCGGCCCTGGCCCCGGTGGCCCACGGCGGCCTCGCGCGGCTCGGTGCCCGGGTGCGTCCCGGGCACTTCTCCCAGACCCACGACCGGCCGGAGCTGATGGCCAAGACCCTGGTGGAGATCCTCTGGCGGGGTGACGAGCACCGCGACGGCATGGACCGGCACGCGGCCATGGCGGCGCTCAGCCGGTACGAGTTGGCCGGCCAGGGGGACCAGCGGTTCGGCACCCTCTCCGGCGGGCAGCAGGCCCGCTTCCTGGTGCTGCTGCTGGAGCTGTCCGGGGCTACCCTGCTGCTGCTCGACGAGCCCACCGACAACCTCGACCTGGCCTCCGCTGAGGCCCTGGAGGCCGGGCTGGCCGCCTTCTCCGGCACGGTGCTCGCGGTGACGCACGACCGCTGGTTCACCCGCACCTTCGACCGGTTCCTGCTGTTCCAGGGCGACGGCGAGGTGGTGGAGACGGACGAGCCGGTCTGGGAGGTGTCCTCCCGGCGGTGACCGGCGAGGTCACTCGGCGTTCCTCCGCGCGGCATATGGTGATCTCGTGAGTGAGATGACCTATCGCCGGTTGGGCGACTCCGGGCTCGTGGTGTCCGCTGTGGGGATCGGCTGCAACAACTTCGGCCGCAAACTCGACCTCGACGGCACTCGCGCCGTGGTCGACGCGGCCCTCGACGTCGGGATCAACTTCTTCGACACCGCCGACATCTACGGCGAACCGCACGGCGGGTCGGAGGCGCAACTCGGTGCCGCCCTTAAGGGGCGCCGGGACGAGGTGGTGCTGGCGACCAAGTTCGGCATGTCGATGAGCGGCGCCAACGGGCGGGACTTCGGGGTCCGGGGGTCACGGCGCTACATCATCCGGGCGGCGGAGGCGTCGCTGCGTCGACTGGACACCGACTACATCGACCTGTACCAGTTTCACGAGCCCGACCCGGGCACCCCGATCGAGGAGACCCTCGCGGCCCTGGACGACCTGGTCCGCGACGGCAAGGTGCGCTACCTGGGCAACTCCAACTTCGCCGGGTGGCAGATCGCCGACGCCGACTGGACGGCCAAGAGTCGCGGGCTGACCCGCTTCATCAGCGCCCAGAACAACTACAGCCTGCTCAACCGGGACGTCGAGATTGAGGTGCTGCCCGCCTGCGAACGCTTCGGGCTCGGCATGTTGCCGTTCTTCCCGCTGGCCAACGGGCTGCTGACCGGCAAGTACAAGCGGGGCGAGGCCCCGCCGGCGGGCAGCCGACTGGCCGGTGGCGGCCGGTACGCCCAGCGGCTCGCCGCCGCCGACTGGGACACCATCGAGGCCATCGAGGAGTACGCCGCCGAGCGGGGGGTGTCCATGCTGGACGTGGCCATCGGCGGGCTGGCCGCCCAACCCTCGGTGACCTCGGTCATCGCCGGGGCTACCACCCCGGGGCAGGTACGCGCCAACGCGGCGGCCGGATCCTGGCAGCCCACCGAGGCCGACCTGGCGGCCCTGCGCGAGGTGCTCGACAGTCAGTAGCCCGGCGTGTGAACCGGGGCCTGGGGTGTATGAAGCGGCCCGGCACGCGTGCTGCGTGCCGGGCCGGTTCGTGGTTGGAGCGGGGCCCCGTCCGGTCGAGACCGGACGGGGCCCGTGGATCACAGCCGGCGGCCGGGTGCCAACCGGGTCGGGTCGTCACCGAGGCGTCCGGCCCCCTTGACGGACTTGCCCTCGTTGGCCTTGACCCCTGCCGTGCTGGCCGTGCCGCCGAGCCGAACGATCATGGCGTCGGCGTCCCGGATCAGCACCTCCCGGATCTCGGCCTCGGCGATGAGCTTGGCGTCGGCGGCAAGGTCGCGGAACTTCTTCAGCTCCTTGATCGCCTTCTCGTCGTTGCCCTTCGCCTCCTCCTTGCGGACCTTCTCGAGCTGCTTGGACAACTGCTCGTGCGCCTTGTTCGACAGGCGTCCCGTCGCCTTGAACCGGTCCAGCAGGAACTGCATGTCCCGGAACGAGGTGGTGACGAAGAACCGGACCGAGGCGGTGGTGCTGTTACCCGCCTTGTCGGTCGCGGTCACGGTCAGCTCGTGCAGACCCAACGGCAGCTCGTACATCGCCTGGAGGGTGCCGCTGTAGTACGGCCGGCCGTCCAGGGTGCCGACCACGGTGGCGATCCCGGAGGTCGGGTCGACCGCCTGCCAGGACACCCGTACGTCCTGGCTGTCGCCGTACAGTTGGCCGTCGGCGATGCCGGAGACCAGCAGGGTCGGCTTGGTGCCGTCGATGCGTACCACCGCGGACTTCAGGGTCTCGACGTTGCCGACCTTGTCGGTGGCCCGGTACAGCAGCTCATGGGTGCCGTCGCCGCTGATCTCCACCGGCTCGGAGTACGGCGTCCAGGCGCCACCGTCGAGTGACCACTCCAGCAGTTCCACCCCGGAACCGGCATCGGTCGAGGTGAGCACCACCGGGATGGTGCCGTCGTGCCAGCCCTCGTCGTTCGCCGGAGCGAACGTCGCCGTGCTGACCGGGGCGGTGGTGTCGATTCGGACGGTGACCGTCTTCGTCTCCTCCACGTTGCCGGCCTCGTCGACGGACCGGAACCGCAGCTCGTGCTCGCCGTCCCCGGTCACCTGCACCGGATCGGTGTAGGTGGTCCAGATGTCGGCCTCGCCGAGCTGGTACTCCGTGCGGGCCACCCCGCTGCCGCCCTCCTCGTCGGTGGCGGACAGGGTGACCGTCACCGGCCCGGTGTGCCAGCCCTCGATCGGGGTGCCGGACACCTCGGCGGTGGTCACCGGCGCCGTCGTGTCGCTCGGAGCGTCCTCCGCAGAGAACCGGAAGTAGTCGAAGGTGGCCACCTTCGAGGCGGTCTGGTTGCCGCTGAGGGTGAACACCCCGATCTTCGGGGTGGCCCCCACGGCCGCGTTGGTCAGCCCGGTCAACTCCGTCCAGGTGGTGCCGTCCGTCGAGTACGACCCGGTGAAGACGTCACCGGTGCGGGACACCCGTAGGTACCACTCGGAGGAGGTCAGGCCCTCCGCACCCGGTTGCGGGTCCTGGATCGACCCGCCGATCTCGCTGCGCAGCTCGATCCGTCGGGTCACCGGCTGGCCGGCCGGGTTGTCGGCGACGAAGTCGAACTTGACGTAGTTGTCGTCGTCGCCGTACACGATCAGACCCGCCTGCTGGTACTGCTCGTCCAGCAGACTGCCGTCGATCCTGGTCTCCATCGTCCAGTCGCCGCTAGGGGCGTTCTGCAGGATGAAGTTCGTCGGGTCGGTGTTGTTGGTGCCGTAGATGTCACCGTTGGGCACGTCGACGTGCAGCTTCCCGCCGCTGACCCGGTAGGCGCTCGGGTCCTCCCGCAGGATGGCGTTCCACCGGCACTTGTCCAGCGAGATGCCGTCGAACTCGTCGGACCGCTCGACCGGCCCGGCTGGCTCGTCCGGAGTCACCTGGAACCAGTCGAACTCGGCGTCCACGACGGGGGCGTCCGTGCCACCGTTGAGGGCGAACAGGCCGATCCGCGGGTTCTCGATGCCGGCCAGGTCGGCGGCGCGCCCGACCGGGCTGAAGGTCTGCCCGTCGGCCGACATCTCCGCGGTCAGGGTGCTGCCGTCGCTGCTGATCCGCAGCCAGACGGTGTCGCCTTCCGGTGCGGCGACGTTGTCGGCACTCTCGTTGCGCGGGGTGCCGGCAGTCTCCCGGAGGAACTCCACCCGGCGGCTGCCGTTGTAGAGCAGATCCACCTTGGCGTAGTTGTCGTCGTCGCCGTAGACGATCAGACCGGCCTGCTGGTAGGTGGCCGTGACCGGCACGGTCACCTTGGTGGTCGTCTGCCAGGCCCCGCTGGGTGCGGGCTGGAGCACCAGGTTGGTCGCGTCGTTGCGGCTGCCGTACAGGTCACCGGCCTCGGTGGGGATGCGCAGCGCGCCGTCGGAGACGGACAGGAGTTGGTTCTCCCGCACCACACTGGTCCACCGGTCCCGGTTCAGGGTGTCGCCGCTGAAGTCGTCCGAACGGGCCCCCAGGCAGGAGGTGTTCGGGGACTCGATGCGGATCGGCACGGTGGCGTACGACCGGGCACCTCGGCTGTCCGTCACCGTCAGGACGGCGGTGAAGGTGCCGGGCGCGGCGTAGGTGTGCTCGGCGTTGAGGGTGTCGGCCGTACCACCGTCACCGAAGTCCCACTCGTACGTCAGCGGGGTGTCGCCCTCGGGGTCGGTGGCCGTACCGCTGAAGGAGACCGCCAGCGGCGCGGTGCCGGTGGTCGGGGTGGCGTTGGCCGTGACGACCGGCGGGGCGTTGTCCGTGACTCCCTTGCCGAGGAAGTCGATCCAGTTGACGTTGAACAGGCTGTTCGTGCCGCCGGCCGGGTCGCGGGCGACGAAGAACAGCTTGCCGTCGGAGTCCGCCTCGGCCGGAACCTCAGCGGTGACATCGGTGTACGACTGCCAGTCCCCGGTGCCCGGTACGACGACCGAGGTGACCAGCGGACCGTCCGGCGCACCGGCCCGGACCTCGATCCGACCACCGGAGGCGGCCGAGGCCACCCGGAACCGGATCGACTCGATGCCGGTCAGGCTGGCCGGCTCGACCGACCACCAGTCGCCGTCCTCGATGAAGCCGATGTTCTCGCCGCCGCCCGCGGTGTCCCCGGCGGCCTCCCTGACCACTCCCGGGTCGCCGCCGCCGGTGCCGTCGGCCAGCCGACCGGTGTTGGAGTAGTACTCGGCCTGCTTGCGCTTGGGCTGCAGGATCTGCAGGGCCCGGCCGGTCAGCGGGCTGGCTCCACCGGAGCCGCCCTGGTCGGTGTAGGTGGCCTCCAGCACGGTGAACACGTTCGCCTCGGCGCCGTGTCCGGCGGCGAGCTGGGTCTGCACCACACCCTCGCAGCCGGTGTGCTGCTCCAGCGGGTGGGCGTGCTCGTCGTGACCCAGCAGCACCTGGAGTTCGACCTCGTCGCAGTCGATCTCCCCGTCCTCGGGGTCGGTCACCTTGATGGTGTACTTGACCTGGTCACCCCAGTCGAAGAAGCCGCCGTCCGGCGGGAACTCGATGGTGACCGTCGGTACGGTGTTGCCGACCGTGACCGGCACGTTCGCCACCGCGGTACGCCCCTTGGGGTTGGTCACGGTGAGCTGGGCGGTGTAGTTGCCCGCCGAGGCGTACGTGTGGGTGGGGTTGGCCTCCTCGGAGCTGTTGCCGTCGCCGAAGTTCCAGGCGTAGGTCAGGGCTCCGCCGTCCGGGTCACGGGAGCCGGCGCTGGAGAAGCTGACCGTCAGCGGGGCCGGGCCGGAGGTGGGGTCGGCGTTGGCCACCGCGATCGGGGCCCGGTCACCGGCGATGTAGTCGATGCGGTAGACCCCGGAGTTGTCGTTGTTGCCGCCGAAGCCGCTACCCCACTCGATCATGTAGAGCGCGCCGTCGGGACCGAACTCGAAGTCCATCGGCCGGATGAAGCTCATCCCGTCCAGCAGACGGTTGATGTCCACCAGGGACTTGCCGTCCGAGGTGACCTGCATGGTGTACATCCGCGACTGGTTCCACTCACCGAGCAGCGCCTTGCCGTCGTAGTACGCCGGCCACTTGCGGTCGGAGGTCAGGTCGGCGTCGTACCGGTAGACCGGGCCGCCCATCGGGGCGCCACCGCCACCGATCTCGGGGAACAGCGGGTTGGCCGCGTAGCCGTAGTCGACCGTGGCCGAGACGGCCGGCGGCAGGTTGGTCAGACCGGTGTTGTTCGGGGAGTCGTTGACCAGGTTGGCGCAGTCGAACTTCGCCCCGCTGGGCCCGGACGGGAACTGGTAGTCGTTGTACGCCCGGTTCGCGCCGTGGCAGTACGGCCAGCCGAAGTTGCCGGGCCGGTCGACGATGTTCCACTCGACCAGGCCCTCCGGTCCCCGGTTGGGGTTGGCGGAGGCGGCGTCCGGCCCGTAGTCGGCTACGTACAGCACGTCCGTTTCCAGGTCGATGCCGATCCGGAAGGGGTTACGGAAGCCCATCGCGTAGATCTCGGGGCGGGTCTTCTCCGTGCCCGGCGCGAACAGGTTGCCCTCCGGGATGGTGTACGTCCCGTCGTCCTCCGGGTGGATCCGGATCACCTTGCCGCGCAGGTCGTTGGTGTTGCCGGAGGTGCGCTGCGCGTCGTAGTCGGCGCGGCCGGGCCGCTCGTCGATCGGGGTGTACGCGTCCGAGGAGAACGGGTTGGTGTTGTCCCCGGTGGCCAGGTACAGGTTGCCGGCCGAGTCGAAGACCATCGTCCCGCCCGCGTGGCAGCAGGTGTTGCGCTGGGTGTCGACCCGCAGCACCTGCTTCTCGCTGGCCGGGTCGATCGTGTCGCCGGTGACCGTGAACCGGGACAGCAGGTTACGCGCGACCCCGTCGTTCGGGGCGTAGTAGAGGTACACCCAGTTGTTGGTGGCGAAGTTCGGATCCAGGCGGATGCCGATCAGGCCGTCCTCGTTGCCGGTGAAGACGTCGAGGTCGATCGCGGTGACGGTCTGCCCGGTGTCCGGCTTGATGATCTGGACCCGGCCGTCGCGCTCGATGTAGAAGACCCGGCCGTCGGCCGCGATGTCCAGCTCCATCGGGTTGCTGGTGTTGCTGTCCAGCGTCACCTTCTCGAAGCTGGAGGTCAGCGAGGCGCGGCAGTCGGCGCCGCTGACCCCGGCCGCGGTCCGGATGCCACCGAGCAGGTGCTGGAGGAACTCCGGCTCGGCGTACGACTCGCGGGTGTGACCGCCACCGGTGTACCAGGTCCGGCCGCCGTCGTAGTCCCGGCACCAGGCGATCGGGTGGTCGTGACCCATCGCCCCCGTGCCCGGGGAGTAGCTGCGCTCGTCGAGGGTGGCCAGCACGTGCACCTTGCCGCGCGGGTTGGTGCGGAAGTTGTACCACTCGTCGTACCGAGACCAGCGCTCCGGCAGGTGGGCGGTGGACTCGTGCGCCGGGTCCTCGACCTTGACGGTGGCCGTCTGGTTGGCCGGGTGGTTGGCGAAGTACGCCCCCACCAGCTCGCCGTACCAGGGCCAGTTGTACTCGGTGTCGGAGGCGGCGTGCACGCCGACGTAGCCGCCACCGGTCTGGATGTAGCGCTCGAAGGCCTCCTGCTGTTCGGCGTTGAGCACGTCACCGGTGGTGGAGAGCCAGATCACCGCCCGGTAGCGGGCCAGGTTCGCGTCGGTGAAGGAGGCGCTGTCCTCGGTGGTCTCCACGGTGAAGCCGTGGGTGGCACCCAGTTGCTGGATCGCGGCGATGCCGGTCGGAATCGAGTCGTGCCGGAAGCCGGCGGTCTTGGAGAAGACCAGGACCGAGAAGTCGTCGGCGGCGGCCTGTGGTGCTGGGGCCGGCGCCGGTGCGGTCTGCGCCAGGGGTGCTGTCTTGGTGGTGGTGGGGGCGGCCTGCGCGGGTCCGCCGACGAGCGTGGTCACGGCGAGGCCGAGACTCATCAAGGCGGCGGTTATGGGTGCGCGGGCACGGTGTGGTCGGGACACTCCGGTCTCCTTGGTCCTGACGGACAGGGGTCGCGGGGCCGGTTCGCCGAAGACCGTCCCAGGTGGAGCCGGATCGGTCGCCTGCCGGGGCGTCCGTTCCAGCATTATGTTGAGCCGTTGAACAAATTACTTCCGCTCTATGAGTACTTGGCAAGGTTTCGATGAATAACGGTTCGGTAACGGAGGGTGACATTTCCCGGTATCACCCGCTAAGTCGTACGTCCGGTCTCGGGCCTTTGGAGGTCGGCCCGGCACCTCGGGACGGGAACCGGCCCGCACCCCTCCAGGTGCGGGCCGGCTCCGATCGGTCGACTAGCCCGGGGTCAACCGGAAGTAGTCGAAGGCGGCCGTCTTCGAGGCGGTCTGGTTGGCCCCCAGGGTGAACAGCCCCACCTTCGGGGTGGTCCCGACCGCGGTGCTGGTCAGGGAGCCCAGGCTGGTCCAACTCGTTCCGTCCGCCGAGTAGGCGGCGGTGTAGGTGCTGCCGCTGCGGGACAGGCGCAGGTGCCAGATCCCCTGGGTCAGCCCGGTGGCCTGGGGTTGGGTGCTCTGCACCACCCCGCCGACCTCACTACGGAACTCGATCCGTCGCGAGATCGTTTGACCGGCCGCGTTGTCCGTGACGTAGTCGAACTTCAGGTAGTTGTCGTCGTCGGCGTACACCAGCAGACCCGCCTGCTGGTACTGCTCGTTGAACAGGCTGCCGTCGACCCGGGTCTGGATCGTCCAGTTCCCGGCCGGACTGTTCTGCAGGATGAAGTTCGTCGGCCCGGTGTTGCTGGTGCCGTAGATGTCACCGTTGGGTACATCGATGCGCAGCGCACCGTCGGTCACCCGGTACCGGGTCGCCTCCTCCCGCACGATGGCGTTCCACCGGCACTTCTCCAGGCTGCTGCCGGTGAACTCGTCCGAGGGTGTGGCGCTCGTACCCGTCGTGGCCTCCGGGGTGATCCGGAACCAGTCGAAGTCCGCGTTCAGGACCGGGGCGGTGGTGCCGCCGTTGAGGGCGAACAGACCGATCCGGGGGTTGGTGATCCCGGCCAGGGCAGCGGACCGACCCACCGGGGTGAAGGTCTGCCCGTCGGTCGAGTAGGCCGCGGTCAGGTTCGTCCCGTCACTGGTCAGTCGCAGGTGGATGGTGTCACCGGTGGGAGCGGCCGTGGCGTCCGCGCTTTCGTTGCGCGGGGTGCCGGCACTCTCCCGGATGAACTCCACCTTGCGGTTGCCGCCGTAGACCAGATCCAGCTTGGCGTAGTTGTCGTCGTTGCCGTACAGGATCAGGCCGGCCTGCTGGTAGTCGGCCCGGGCCGCGACGGTGACCCGGGTGGTCGCCTGCCAGGCCCCGCTGGGCGCGGGCTGGAGCACCAGGTTGGTCGCGTCGTTGCGGGTGCCGTACAGGTCACCCGCCGCGGTGGGCAGGCGCAGGGCACCCCCGGTCAGCGAGTACCCCTGGCTGTCCCGCACCACACTGGTCCACCGCTGGCGATCCAGCGCGGTGCCGGTGAACTCGTCCGACCGTTGGGGCCCCTGCTCCACCTGGCAGGGCTCATTGCCCCCGGGCCCGTCGACCCGGATCTGCACGGTGGCCTGGCCCCGGGCACCCCGACTGTCGGTGACCGTCAGGGTGGCGGTGTAGTTGCCCGCCGTGGTGTAGGTGTGGGTGGCGTTGAGGGTGGTCGCCGTGCCACCGTCGCCGAAGTCCCAGGCGTACGTCAGCGGGGTGTCCCCGTCCGGGTCGGACGCCGTACCGGTGAAGGTCACGGCCAGTGGCGCGGTCCCGCTGGTCGGGGTGGCCGTGGCGGTGACCGTCGGTGGGGCGTTGCCGCTGACCCCAGGGCCGACGAAGTTCATCCAGTTGACGTTGAACAGGGTTCCGGTGCCCCGGTTGGGGTCCCGGGCGACGAAGTACAGCCCGCCCTCCGAGGAGGCGCCGTTGGGTATCTGCGCGGTGACGTCGGTGTAGGTCTGCCAGCCCTCGGTGCCGGCCACCGTGGCAGTGGTGATCAGGGGACCGTCGGCGGCCCCGGCCCGGACCTCGATCCGGCCACCGGAGGTAGCCGAGGCTACCCGGAACTGGATCGAGGTGACCCCGGTCAGGCTGGCCGGGCTGACCGACCACCAGTCGCCGTCCTCGATGAAGCCGATGTTCTGCCCGCCGCCGGCGGTGTCACCGGTGGTCTCCTTCTCCACCCCGGCGGTGCCGCCCCCGGTGGCACCGGCCACCCGGCCGGTGGCCGAGAAGTACTCGGCCTCCTTGCGCTTGGGCTGGAGGATCTTCAGGGCCCGGCCGGTCTGCGGCTCGGCTCCGTCGGAA
The DNA here is from genome assembly GCF_035920385.1 of Micromonospora sp. NBC_01739. Classification (GTDB taxonomy): domain Bacteria; phylum Actinomycetota; class Actinomycetes; order Mycobacteriales; family Micromonosporaceae; genus Micromonospora. The sequence continues at coordinate 5,686,679 of NZ_CP109151.1, forward strand.
CCACCCCGGTCGGTGTAGGTCGCCTCCAGCACGGTGAAGACGTTCGCGTCCGCCCCGTGACCGTCGGCCAGCTGGGTCTGCACCGTGCCGGTGCAGCCGGTGTGCCGCTCCAGGGGATGGGCGTGCTCGTCGTGACCCAGCAGCACCTGGAGTTCGACCTCGTCGCAGTCGATCGTGCCGTCCTCTGGGTCGGTCACCCGGATGGTGTACGCGACCTGGTCACCCCAGGCGAAGAAGCCGCCGTCCGGGGGGAACTCGATGGTGACGGTCGGGGCGGTGTTGCCGACCGTGATCGGCACGTTCGCCACCGCGCTGCGGCCCGCCGGGTTGGTCACCCGCAACTGCGCGGTGTAGCTGCCGGACCGGGTGTACGTGTGGGTCGGGTTGGCCTGGGTGGAGGTGCCACCGTCACCGAAGGTCCAGGCGTAGGTGAGGGTGCCACCGTCCGGGTCGCGGGATCCGGCGCTGGAGAAGGTGACCGCCAGCGGGGGAGCCCCCGAGGTGGGGGTCGCCGCGGCCACCGCGATCGGAGCCCGGGCCCCGGCGGTGTAGTCGATCCGGTAGACCCCGGAGTTGTCGTTGTTGCCGCCGAAGCCGCTGCCCCACTCGATCAGGTAGAGCGCGCCGTCCGGGCCGAACTCCATGTCCATCGGCCGGACGAAGGTCATCTGGTCGAGGATCCGGTTGATGTCCACGAGGGTCTTGCCGTCCCGGCTGACCTGCATGGTGTACATCCGCGACTGGTTCCACTCGCCGAAGATCGACTTGCCGTCGAAGTACGCCGGCCACTGGCGGCGGGACGAGGTGGTCGGGTCGAACCGGTAGACCGGGCCGGCCATCGGCGCTCCGCCGCCGCCGATCTCCGGGAAGCGGCTGTCGCCGCCGTAGCCGTAGTCCACCGTGGCCGGGATGGCCGCCGGCAGGTCGGTCAGACCGGTGTTGTTGGGGGAGTTGTTCACCGGCGCGGAGCAGTTGAACTTGGCCCCGCTCGGCCCGGACGGGAACTGGTAGTCGTTGTACGCCTGGTTGTTGCCGTGGCAGTACGGCCAGCCGAAGTTGCCGGGCCGGTCGACGATGTTCCACTCCACCAGGCCCTCCGGGCCCCGGTTCGCGTTGGTGGTGGTGGCGTCCGGGCCGTAGTCGGCGACGTAGAGCACATTGGTCACCGGGTCGATGCCGATCCGGAAGGGGTTGCGCAGACCCATCGCGTAGATCTCCGGACGGGTCCGGGCGGTGCCCGGGGCGAACAGGTTCCCGCTCGGGATGGTGTACGTCCCGTCGGCCTGGGGCCGGATCCGCAGCACCTTGCCGCGCAGGTCGTTGGTGTTGCCGGCGGTACGCTGGGCGTCGTAGTCCGCGCGCCCGGAGCGCTCGTCCAAGGGGCTGTATCCGCTGGACTCGAAGGGGTTGGTGTTGTCCCCGGTGGCCAGGTACAAGTTGCCGGCCGAGTCGAAGGTCATCGTCCCGCCCATGTGGCAGCAGGTGTTGCGCTGGGTGGGCACCTCCAGGACGACCCGTTCGCTGGACGCGCTGATCGTGTCACCGGTGACGGTGAACCGGGACAGGTAGTTGCGGGACCCGCCCGCGCTCGGGGCGTAGTAGAGCCAGATCCACCCGTTGCTGCTGAAGTTGGGGTCGAGGCGGATGCCCAGCAGGCCGTCCTCGTTGCCGGCGAAGACACTCAGCCGCAGGGCGGTGACGGTCTGCCCGGTGTCCGGCTTGATGATCTGGACCCGGCCGTCGCGCTCGATGTAGAAGACCCGCCCGTCCTCGGCGATGTCCAGCTCCATCGGGTTGCTGGTGTTGCTGTCCAGCGTCACCTTCTCGAAGTTGGCGGCCCGACCGGCGCCGCAGTCGGCGTGCACCACCCCGGCCGCGGTCTGGATTCCGCCGAGCAGGTGCTGGAGGAACTCGGCGTTGGCGAAGGACTCCTGGGTGTGCCCGCCACCGGTGTACCAGGACCGGCCACCGTCGTAGTTCTGGCACCAGGCGATCGGGTGGTCGTGCCCCATCGCTCCGCTGCCCGGGCTGTAGCTGCGCTCGTCCAGCGAGGCCAGCACCTGCACCTGACGGGCGCGGGGGTTGGTGCGGAAGTTGTACCACTCGTCGAAGCGGGACCACCGGTCCGGCAGGTGCCGGGTCGACTCGTGGGTGGTGTCCTCGACCTTCACGGTGGCGGTCTGGTTGGCCGGGTGGCTGTTGAAGTAGGCGCCGACCAGTTGGCCGTACCAGGCCCAGTCGTACTCCGTGTCGGAGGCGGCGTGCACCCCGACGTATCCGCCACCGGCCCGGATGTAGCGCTCGAAGGCCGACTGCTGAGTGGCGTTGAGCACGTCACCGGTGGTCGACAACCAGATGACCGCCTTGAACCTGGCCAGGTTGGTGTCGGTGAAGGCGGCACCGTCCTCAGTGGTGACGACGGTGAAGTTGTTCGCGGTGCCGAGCTGTTGGATGGCCCGGATGCCGGCGGGAATCGAGTCGTGGCGGAACCCGGCGGTCTTGGAGAACACCAGGACGGAGAACGGCTCCGCCGCCGCGGCCTGAGCGGTGGTGGGGGCGGCGGCCTGGGTGGTGGTACGGCCGGCGGCCTGGGCGGCTGTGGGGCGGGCGATCGGGAACGGCGCGGCGGTCAGAACGAGTGCCAGGGCGAGTAGCGCCACGGCTAACGGGTCGAGCGTTGCTCGCCCGCGGCTGAGTCGGGGCACGAAGATCTCCTCTTTCCGTGTAGGACGGGTCGGAGCGGACGTCGGTGGCTACTCCGGGTCGGTCCGAGTGCTCGTACCTGACGGTGAGGGTCTGGCTGCCGAGGAACTGAGCCGATCAAACAAATTTCCTTTGGTCGATCGGTTTCGGGCAAGACTCATTGATGTAACAGCTTGGTAACGAGGCGTCCTTCAATTGGCATGAGTCACTGCATATCCGGGTCCCTTGTGGTCGCCGGTCGAGGGCAAGACGGTTGAGTCCGGCCAGCTCGCGGGGTCGGCCGGGGCAGGTCCGGGGGTTGGCGGCGTAGCCGAAACGACGTACGGTGACACCCAACGAACCCACGGGAGCCCGGTGTACCGGGCTGAGAGGGGGGCTGCCAGCCCCCGACCGTCGAACCTGATCCGGGTAATGCCGGCGCAGGGAGGAGTGTTGCCGTGCCGTCCCTCGGACGACTGCATCTGATCACCGACACCCGACCGGGGCGGGATGCGCTGGCCGTGCTCGCGGCCGTCCTGCCGGTGGCCCACCCCGAGCTGGTGGTCCAGGTCCGGGCCGAGGACGCCGTCACCGACCGGGAGGCGTACGAGCTGACCTGCCGGGTGCTCGCCCGCTGCCGGCCGTACGGCGTCACCTGCCTGGTCAACGACCGCCTGCATGTGGCGTTGGCGGCGGGGGCCGCCGGCGGTCATGTCGGCGCGGAGGACCTGCCGGTGGCGGCGGCCCGGCAGGTGCTCGGCCCGCAGGCGGTGCTGGGCGCCACCGCCCGGGAGCCGGTTTCCGCCGCCGAGGCGGTCGCCGCCGGAGCCAGCTATCTGGGCGTGGGCCCCTGCCACGCCACGACCACGAAGGACGGCCTGCCCCCGGCGATCGGGGTGGCCGGCGTCCGGGCGGTGGTCGAGGCGGTCGCCGTGCCGGTGATCGCCATCGGGGGAGTGACGGCGGCGGACGTACCCGGGTTACGGGCCGCCGGCGTGTACGGGGTGGCGGTGGTCGGCGCGCTCTCCGCAGCCGCCGATCCCGCCCACGCCGCAGCCGACCTGGTCAGGGCGCTGACGTGTTAAGCAGGGGCCCTTCCTATACCGGAGACGTTAAGCGGGGGCCCTTCCTTGCACCGCAGGTGGCGGTGGTGGGGGCGGGGCCGATCGGGTTGGCGATCGCCTGGCGGTGCGCGGCCCGGGGACTGCGGGTAGTGGTGCACGATCCGGCTCCGGGGTCGGGAGCCTCCCAGGTGGCCGCCGGGATGCTGGCGCCGGTGGCGGAGGCGTACTTCGGTGAACACGAACTGACCGGGCTGCTCACCGAGTCCGCTCGACGCTGGCCGGCCTTCGCCGCCGAGCTGACCGAGGCCAGCGGCCTGGACATCGGGTACCGGACCGAGGGCACCCTGATGGTCGGGCTGACCGCCGACGACCTGGCCGAGGCGCGGCGGCTGTGGGCGTACCAGCAGGGTCTGGGTCTGCCGGTGACCCCGCTGCGGCCCTCCCAGTTGCGCGAGCATGAACCGGCGCTGGCCCCCCGGGTTCGCGGGGGTGCCCTCGCCGCCACCGATCACCAGGTCGATCCGCGTCGGCTGGTACCGGCGCTGCGGCTGGCCGCCGAGCGGGCCGGCGCGGTGCTGGTCACCGAGCCGGTGGGGCGACTGTCCGAGGTGTCCGCCGAGGTGACCGTGGTCGCCGCCGGCTGCGGCACCGCCGCCCTGACCGGGCTGCCGGTCCGCCCGGTGAAGGGCCAGGTGCTGCGGCTGCGTACCCCAGACGGCGGCCCGCCGGGCTTCCGGCACGTCATCCGGGGGTACGCCGACGGCGAGCACGTCTACCTGGTCCCGCGCGAGTGCGGTGAGGTCGTGGTCGGTGCCACCGTCGAGGAACGCTCCGACCTGGCGGTCTCCGCCGGTGCGGTGCTGCGGCTGCTGCGGGCCGCAATCGACCTGCTGCCCGAACTGGCCGAGTACGACCTGGTGGAGACGATCGCCGGGCTGCGCCCCGGCACCCCGGACAACGCCCCGATCCTGGGGCCGCTGCCCGACCGCCCGCAGGTGCTGGCGGCCACCGGTCACCACCGGCACGGAATCGTGCTGACCCCGGTCACCGCGGACCTGATCACCGGCCTGATCACCGGGGCGGAAGCGGACGAGTCGATGCTCAGTCCCTTCCGGGCCGACCGGTTCCGTCCGGACAGCAAGGAGGACGACAGATGGAGTTGACGGTCAACGGAGTCGGGCAGGTGGTGCCCGACGGCGCCACGGTCGCTGAACTGGTACGACAGGTCACGCCGCAGCACCGGGGGGTGGCCGTGGCGGTCAACGGCGAGGTGGTGCCGCGTACCGGATGGCCGGCGACCGTGCTGCACGGCGGCGACCGGGTAGAGGTGCTCAGCGCCGCCCAGGGCGGGTGACCAGGATGGACGGCTTCGAGATCGGCGGTACCCGGTTCGGGTCCCGGCTGATCCTGGGTACCGGCGGAGCGGCCAACCTGCACGTGCTCGAACAGGCGATCCGGGCCTCCGGCACCGAGCTGGTCACCCTGGCCCTGCGCCGGGTGGACACCGTCCCCGGCGGCTCCGGAGGTCTGCTGGACCTGCTGGAGCGGTGCGGGGTGCGACTGCTGCCGAACACGGCCGGCTGCTACACCGCCCGGGAAGCCGTGAAGGTGGCGCACCTGGCCCGGGACGCCTTCGACACCGACTGGGTCAAACTGGAGGTGATCGGCGACGAGCGGACCCTGCTGCCCGACGGGGTGGAACTGCTGCGCGCCGCCGAGGAACTCGTCGCCGACGGATTCACCGTGCTGCCGTACACCTCGGATGATCCGATCCTGGCTCGTCGGCTGGCCGACGTCGGTTGCGCGGCGGTGATGCCGGCGGGCTCGCCGATCGGGTCCGGGCTGGGGGTGTCCAACCCCCACCACATCCGGCTGATCCGGCAGAGCATCGAGGTGCCGGTGATCCTGGACGCCGGGATCGGTACCGCCTCGGACGCGGCGTTGGCCATGGAGCTGGGCTGCGACGCGGTGTTGCTGGCCAGCGCGGTGACCCGGGCCGCGGACCCGGTGGCGATGGCCACCGCGATGCGCCACGCGATCACCGCCGGTCGCCTGGCCGCCGGTGCCGGCCGCATCCCCCGCCGCTTCCACGCCCTGGCCAGCACCCCCGACGAAGGCCGCCCCGAGCTATGACCCCGCACCCGGGCGCCGACGGCTTGTCCGGGCCCCGGACCGTCTCCGGCGTGGTGGTGCTGACGGACCGGCGGGTTACCCGGCGGCCGTTGGCGGAGGTGGTGGCGGCGGCCGTGGCCGGGGGCGTGCGTTGGGTGCTGCTGCGCGAGAAGGACCTGCCCCGCGCCGAACGGTTCGCCCTCGCCGCCGACCTGCGGCCGATCGTGGCCGAGGCCGGCGGCACCCTCATCGTCGCCGGCCCCGACCCCCTGCTGCCCACCGAGCCCGCCGCCGGCGGGGTCGTGGGGGCGGAGCCTGTGGTGGCGGTGCACCTGTCGGCGAGTGACCCCGGTCCGCCTATGGGGGCCGACCTGGTCGGTCGGTCCTGTCACGACGAGGCGGAACTGCGTCGGCTGCGCACCGAGGACTACGTCACCCTCTCGCCGGTCTATCCGACCAGGACCAAACCCGGCTACGGGCCGGCGTTGGGGCCGGCGGGACTGGCCGGGTTGATCCGGCTGAGCCCGGTGCCGGTGCTGGCGCTCGGCGGCATCGAGACACCGGCCCAGGTACGCGCCTGTAGGCAGGCCGGCGCCGTCGGCGTCGCCGTCCTCGGCGCGATCATGCGTTCCCCTGACCCGCAGCAGACCGCTGCCGAACTGACCAGCGCCTTCCAGGCAGCTTCGACCAGCAATGTTGAGGAAGACAGATGACCCCTACCACCGTGCTCACCGTGGCCGGCTCGGACTCCGGCGGCGGCGCCGGCATCCAGGCCGACCTGAAGGTCTTCGCCGCCCTCGGCGCCTACGGCACGAGTGTGCTCACCGCGGTCACCGCGCAGAACACCCGAGGTGTGGACGCCGTCCTGCCGCTGCCCCCGCAGACGGTCACCGAACAGTTGGACAGCGTGCTGTCCGACTTCGCGGTGCGGGCGGTCAAGACCGGGATGCTGGGTACGCCGGCGGTGGCGGGTGCGATCGCCGACGCGGCGGCGGCCGGGCGACTGCCGCAGCTCGTCGTCGATCCGGTGCTGGTGGCCACCAGCGGACACCGCCTCGGGGTGGTGGCGGCGGTCGAGCGGCTGTTGCCGTACGCCCGGGTGGCGACCCCGAACAGCGCGGAGGCCGCGGCTCTCACCGGGGCTGCCGTGACGGATCTGGCGGAGATGACGACGGCCGCCCGGGCCCTGGCCGCCGGGGGCCCGGAGTGGGTGATCGTGACCGGCGGTGATGTGGACACCGGCGGCGAGGCCCTGGATGTGCTGCACGGCCCGGAGGGCACGACCGTGCTGCGGGCCCCCCGGGTGCCGACCCGGCACAGCCACGGGACCGGGTGTTCGTTCTCGGCGGCGACCGCGGTGCGGTTGGCCATGGGCGATCCGGTGGCGGTGGCGGTGGCGAAGGCCAAGAAGTACGTGAGCCGGGCGCTGGCCGGCGCGCGGAACTGGGAGTTGGGTGCGGGACGCGGTCCGTTGGACCACTTTGGCTGGTCCGCCTGAGTACAGGGAGGCTGTCATGCAGGTACGGCGCAAGGTGTACGTCGAGGGCTCGCGGCCGGAGATCCGGGTGCCGTTCGCGGAGGTGGAGCTGACCGGGGACAACCCACCCGTACGGCTCTACGACACCTCCGGTCCGGGCTCCGACCCGCAGGTGGGGCTGTCCCCGCTGCGTGGGCCGTGGATCGCCGAGCGGGGGGATGTGGCCCCGGTACGCGGTCCGGGCACCCCCCTGGCGGGGGCGGACGGCAAACGGCCGACCCAGCTAGGGTACGCCCGGGCCGGGGTGGTCACCCCGGAGATGGAGTTCGTGGCGATCCGGGAGGGCATGTCACCGGAGTTCGTCCGGGAGGAGATCGCGTCCGGGCGGGCGGTGCTGCCGCTGAACGTCAACCACCCGGAGTGCGAGCCGGCCATCATCGGCAAGGCCTTCCTGGTCAAGGTGAACGCCAACATCGGCACCTCGGCGGTCAGCTCCTCCGTGGCCGAGGAGGTGGAGAAGCTGACCTGGGCTACCCGGTGGGGCGCGGACACCGTGATGGACCTGTCCACCGGCAAGCGGATCCACGAGACCCGGGAGGCGATCGTGCGCAACTCGCCGGTGCCGATCGGCACGGTGCCGATCTACCAGGCGCTGGAAAAGGTCGGCGGTGACCCGGTCAAGTTGAGCTGGGAGGTCTTCCGGGAGACCGTGATCGAACAGGCCGAGCAGGGCGTGGACTACATGACCGTGCACGCCGGGGTGCTGCTGCCGTACGTGCCGTTGGCGGTGGACCGGGTGACCGGCATCGTGTCCCGGGGCGGGTCGATCATGGCGGCCTGGTGCCTGGCGCACCACGAGGAGAACTTCCTCTACACCAACTTCCGGGAACTGTGCGAGATCCTGGCCCGCTACGACGTGACCTTCTCCCTCGGCGACGGGCTGCGGCCGGGTTCGATCGCGGACGCCAACGACGAGGCCCAGTTCGCCGAGCTGCGTATCCTGGGCGAGCTGACGAAGATCGCCTGGGGGTACGACGTACAGGTGATGATCGAGGGTCCGGGTCACGTGCCGATGCACAAGATCAAGGAGAACGTGGACCTCCAGCAGGAGTGGTGCCACGAGGCACCCTTCTACACCCTGGGCCCGCTGACCACGGACATCGCACCCGCGTACGACCACATCACCTCGGCCATCGGGGCGGCGATGATCGGCATGTTCGGCACCGCGATGCTCTGCTACGTGACCCCGAAGGAGCACCTGGGCCTGCCGGACCGGGACGACGTCAAGGCGGGCGTGATCGCGTACAAGATCGCGGCCCACGCGGCCGACCTGGCCAAGGGGCACCCGGGCGCTCAGGCCTGGGACGACGCCCTGTCCAAGGCGCGGTTCGAGTTCCGCTGGGAAGACCAGTTCAACCTGTCCCTGGACCCGGAGACCGCACGGTCGTACCACGATGCGACGCTGCCGGCCGAACCGGCGAAGACGGCCCACTTCTGCTCGATGTGCGGGCCGAAGTTCTGCTCCATGAAGATCACCCAGGACCTCAAGGAGTACGCCGCCCGGGGCATGAAGGACAAGTCCGACGAGTTCCTGGCCGCCGGCGGGCGGGTCTACCTGCCGCTGGCCTGACCGGTCCGCTCTGCCGGCTGGTCGGCCGGGGTCGATTCAGTCCCGGTGGTGCCGGCCGGTCGAGCGCAGCGAGCGGCGGGACTTCTTCGGAGCGGGCTCGTCCTCGGCCACGGGTCGACCGAGCCCGGTCACCCAGTCCACGTACTCCTCGTCCTGGGCGGGCAGCGGCTCCTCGCCGTCGACCGTGCCGCCCGGGCGGGATCTGCCCCGCCGGAACAGGCCACGCAGCCCCTTGTCGCGGTCCTCACCGGGCTGGACGTCCTCCGGGGTGACCGCAGGTGGCTTGGTGAAGGCGGCGGACAGGTCACGGGCGGTGGCCGCCGGGTCGGTGGCGCGGGCCGGGGCGGCGGCGAAGGCCGCCGAGACCTCCGGTGTGGTGGTCTGCTGGTCCTCGGCCGGTGGCGGATCGGCCGGTCGGGCGGGCGCGAAGGCGTTCCACGGCGTTGCCGAGTTCAGTTCGGGCAACGACAGGCGGTGTCGGGGGCGTGGTGCCGGTTCGGGCCGCAAATCGGTGGGGGCCGAGTCGGTGAGGGTGGACGGGGACTGCGTCGGCCGGGCGCTGTCGTCCGGAGTGGCCGGGGCGTTCAGGTCAGGTTCGACGGGGCCGGTCGCCTCCGAGGAGGTGGCGGTAGGCGCGCTGGGGTCGGCTGGACTGTTGTCGTCACTGGTTTTGGTGGCCTCCGGCAGGACGACCGGTTTCGCCTGCTCGGGCTGTTGGTCCGCAGACTGCTCTGGCTGTGGCTGCACCGGGGCGGCCGTCGTACCGGCCCGGGGTTTGCGGGTCCGCCGGGGGGTCGGCGCCTTGCCCGCCGAAGCCTCGACTGGATCTGGCGCTGCTGACGCAGCCGGGGCGGGTGCCAGCGGCGAGCGGGCGGACCGCTTGGCCAGCGGAATGTCACTGCCGTCGCCCACCGGAGCGGAGTCCTCCGCAGGATCGACTGTCTCCGCCGCCGGGGTCGGTGCCCGCTGAGTCTCGACGGCCGACGTGGTGGCCGCCGTTGGCCCAGGTCCTGTGCTCGCCGCAGCCGCTGTCGGCCCAGGTTCGGTGGCCGCCGTTGGCCCAGGTCCCTTAGTCGCCGCAGCCTTTGTTGGCCTGGGCGCCGTGGCCTTCGTGGGCCTGGGTTCCGCCGTCGCCGGGGCTTGCGCCGGTCCGGGTTCTGTGGTCGCCGCAGCCGCAGTCGGCGCAGGTTCCCAGGTCACCGTGGCCGGTTCGGATTCTGTCGCGGACAGGTGGTCGGTGGCCGGGGTCGGGGCGGGGTGGCGGTCGGCAGCCGAGGTCGGCGGCAGTCGCCGTGCTTCGGGGCTGGCTTCGGTCGTGACCTCGGTGGCCGTCGATGGGTCCAGGGAGGGCTGGGGTTCCGGCCACTGCCAGTGCGGTGGGGCGTCGGCAGCCGCTACGGGGTGGTGCTCGGCCGAACGGGGCGAGGAGGCGGGCAGGGCCGGGGTGGCGGGTAGCGGCTGGAGGATCGCGGTCGGTTCGATGGCCGGGGTGCCGGAGGCGGAACGACCGGTCAGCGGCCAGGGCAGCAGAGCGGCGGCGGCCGAACCGAGGGCGCCGACCCCGATCGCGATCAGGGCGCCGTAGTACGGGGCTAGTTGGTAGCGGTCGGCGGAGTCGCCGGGCCCGGCGGCCAGGTAGGCGAAGGCCACCAGCACCGGCCCGGCCACCCCGCTCGGCCCGCTGGTCAGCGGGGGGTGCCCGCGCCAGCGGGCGACAGCTCCACCGGCCAGCCCGGCCAGTAGGGCCAGCAGCGGCAGAATCAGCAACGCCAACCGTTGGGCCGTGTCGGCGGACAGCCAGGACGGTTCCAGCACGCCTAGGCGGACCGGGGTCAGCGGCCCGCTGGCACCCAGGGAGGGTACGACCGACAGCAGGGCGATCAGCCACATCGCCCCGGCCAGGGCGGCCATGTTCCAGGCGAATGGTGGGCGGACCAGGACGGCCAGCGCGGCACCGGCCCCGACCACCGCGCCGAGGACGGCGCAGATGGCGACCGCCCAGACCGGGTCGACCGAGATGAGCTCGGCGCTGCGGGCCGGCTGCATGCACAAGGGTGCCACGACGGTGGCCCCCAGGGCGGCGCTGCCGGCCACCGCCAGTTGCCGGCCGGTGCCGGTGAGCTGGCGGTCCTGCCGGGCCGCCCGCTCGGTCAGCACGGCACCGATCACGGCGGCGTTCGCCGCGAACCAGCCGACCCAGACGAGCTGGGCCGGCCACTGGTTGACGGTGGCGCCGTTGAAGGCGCCGGTGAGCCGGATGATGCCGAAGCCGAAGGCGAGGCCAAGCTGACCGGCTCCGGCCAGCAGGCTGACGCCGAACGCCGTGAGCAGTAGGCGGCTCAAGGTCCGATTGGCCATGTCCGGCACGTTACGTTCCGTTGCCACCGATCGCCACCGGCGCGCCGTGAACGCCCGTCCTACCTGGTTGCGGTAGGGCTACTTGAGTTCGATCAGTCGAGCCAGGTATGTCGTGTCGCCGACATTGGTGAGCATGTGCACCGCCCCGGGGTCGCGGTAGACCACCCCACCGGTCGGCTCGTCCGCGTCGATCCGGACGCCGTCGACGGTCTGGATCAGATTCTTCGCACCCTCAACGGCCACCACCAGGTAGGGGTGGTCGTGGCGGTGCAGCGGCTGCTGCTCGCCCGGCTCCAGCCGGATGTGCCAGACCCGTACCCGGTCGTTCTCGTAGACGATCTCCTGGCCCACCGGGCCGAGGACCAGGTCCTGGTCGGTCGCCGGGGCCACGGGGTTGTTGTCGATCATCGGGTCTTCTCCAGGTGGGGGAGCACCTCGCTGGCGATGAGCTCCAGGTGGTCGAGGTCAGACAGGTCGATCAGACGCAGGTGCACCCGCTCGGTGCCGATCGCGGCGAACTCGCCGATCCGGTCGACCAGTTGCTGCGGCGAGCCGACCACCGGATCCTCGGGCGGCAGGGCGCTCTTGACGTGCAGCGGCGCCGCCCGCCGTGCGGCCTCGGAGTCGGTACGCCCGACTGCCACCACGATGCCGGCCGAGTACACCAGCGGGGCTCGTCCGCGGTCGGCGCGGCCGATCTGGTCGCAGGCCTGCCGGACTCGCTCGTACGCCGCCGCGGTCTGCTCCAGGCTGGTGAACGGAACGTTGAACTCGTCGGCGTACCGGGCGGCCAGTTCCGGGGTACGCCGGGGACCCCGCCCGCCCACGATGATCGGCGGGCCGGGGGTCTGCACCGGCTTCGGCAGCGCCGGGGCCTCGGTGAGCTGGTAGTGCTTCCCGGTGTAGCTGAAGGTCTCGCCCGATCGCGTGGCCCACAGTCCGCTGATCACTTCCAACTGCTCGGCGAACCGGTCGAAGCGTTCCCCGACCGAGGGGAACGGGATGCCGTACGAGGTGTGCTCGCGGGCGTACCACCCGGCCCCGATGCCCAGCTCGACCCGGCCGCCGCTCATCTGGTCCACCTGGGCCACCATCACGGCCAGTGGCCCGGGTAGCCGGAAGGTGGCCGAGGTGACCAGGGTGCCGAGCCGGATCCGGCTGGTCTCCCGGGCCAGGGCGGCCAGGGTCAGCCAGGCGTCGGTCGGGCCGGGCAGGGCCGGCTCGTCCCCCATCGCCTGGTAGTGGTCGGCGCGGAGGAAGCCCTCGAACCCGCCCTCCTCGGCGAGCCGGGCGAAGCGGAGCTGGTCGTCGTAGCTGGCGCCCCGGTGCGGTTCGGTGAAGACGGTGACGCGCACCCTCATCGTCCTTCCGGACCGACACCCAGCGGCTGGTCGCGTTCCATCAGCAGCTCGTGCAGGTCGGCGCTGACCTGGGCGACCTCCGCCAGGTGGGCGTTGCGGCCCAGGGTGCGGGGTCGGGGGATGGCCACCTCGACGATCTTGCGTACCCGGCCGGGGCGCGGGCTGAGCACGACCACCCGGTCGGCCAGCAGGACGGCCTCGTCGATGGAGTGGGTGACGAAGACGACCGTGGCCCGGCTGCTCATGTGCACCCGCTGGAGTTCCCCGGACAGTTCCTCGCGGGTGAGCGCGTCCAGGGCGGAGAAGGGCTCGTCCATCAGCATCACCCGGGGGTTGCCGATCAGCGACCGGCACAGCGACACCCGCTGCTGCATACCGCCGGAGAGTTCGTGCGGCAGTCGCTTCTCGAACCCGGCCAGGCCGGCGACCTCCAGCAGTTGCCGGGCCCGCTCCCGGTGGTCGGCGCGCTTCCAGCCGAAGATCTCCACCGGCAGCAGCACGTTGTCCAGTACGGTCCGCCACGGCAGCAGGGCCGGTCGCTGGAACAGCATGGCGATGTCCTGGCGCGGACCGGTGACCGGGTCGCCACCCACGGTGATCGTGCCGGAGCTGACCGGAATCAACCCGGCGATCAACCGCAGCAGGGTGGACTTGCCGCACCCGGAGCGGCCGAGGACGGCGACGAACTCGCCGTCGCCCACGTCGAGGTCGATGCCGCGCAGCGCTTCGACTCGGCCGGTACGGCCGTCGAAGGTGCGGGACACCTCGGACAGACGGATCATCTCCGGGGGCCTCCGGCTGAGTGGTTGATCAGCAATCCGTCAAAGGCTAACCGGCTCTGTGCAGATTGCACCGTCCGGGGTGGAGTTGACTTTGTTTCCTTACCGCAACCCGATGCGCCTGGTGTCACAAAGCGAGACTTCTCGTACGCTGTGCCCGCGAAGAATCCCCCTCGATGCGCGGTGTCGGCTCCCTCCCGGCTGCCGGCGCCGCCCGACAGACCCCCTCCGGCGGCCCGATGCCCCGGTGGGAAAGGACAAGGTGTACTTGATGAAAAGGCTGACCCGTACGGTCGCCGCGGCCACGATGGCCACCGCACTAGCCCTCGTCGCCGCGTGCAGCGGCTCGGACGAGGCCGACGACACCAACGGCGGTGGCGCCGCCCTGGAGCAGGTGACCTACCTGACCTCGTTCGGAAACTTCGGGCGTGACGCCTACGCCTGGGTGGCCAAGGAGAAGGGCTACTTCAAGGAGGCCGGCTTCGAGGTCGAGATCAAGCCTGGCCAGGGCACCGGCTCGATCATCCAGACGGTCGTCGGCGGGCAGGCGCACTTCGGCCCGATCGACCTGACCGGTGGCCTGCTGCAACTCGGCAACGGCGAGGCCAAGGACTTCGTCGCGGTCGCCGCGATCCAGCAGCGCACGATGGCGGCCATCGCCACCGTCGAGGGCACCGGCATCAACACCCCGAAGGACCTGGAGGGCAAGAAGCTCGCCGACACCCCCGGCTCCGTCGTACGCAACCTCTTCCCGACGTACGCCCGGATGGCCGGCATCGACCCCACCAAGGTCACCTGGGTCAACGGTGAGGCCCAGACCCTGATGGTCACCCTCGGCTCCGGCTCGGTCGACGGCATCGGTCAGTTCGTCGTCGGTCAGCCGACGATCGAGGCGGTGACCAAGAAGAAGGCCGTTCTGCTGCCGTACAGCAACGTGATGCAGGACCTCTACGGCAACGTGCTGATCACCTCGAAGCAGATCGCCAGCGAGAAGCCGGAGATGGTCAAGCGGTTCACTGCGGCGCTGCTCAGGGGCCTGGAGGACGCCCTAGCCAACCCGCAGGAGGCGGCCGAGATCCTGGCCAAGAACGTCGAGGCGGTCAACCCCGTCGCGGCTGCCGCCGAGCTTCAGCTGATGGCCGGCTACGTCCGCTCCAGCAACTCCGGCACCGCCCTGGGCACCCTGGACAGTGGCCGGGTGGCGAAGAGTATCGCCATCCTGCGCGGTGCGGGTGCGTTGAAGTCGGATCTGACCCCCGAGCAGGTCATCGACTTCAACCTGGCCCCCAAGAGCTGAAGCTGATCACGTCGATGCCGGGTACGCCGCACCCCACGACAGGTGCGGCGTACCGGCGTCGACGCCGAAACACCACATTCAGGAGGGTCCGATGACCGACGTCCGTCCGCGGCAGACGGTGGGGCAGACACTGCCCGAGCCGTCCTCTGCCGTACCGCGTCCCCGGCGCTGGCGCGCTGGTGACCTGCGGCTCGCCACCGTGGCGGCGGTGTTACCGGCCGTTGGGCTGTTGATCGCGTTCGGGGTCTGGTGGCTGGCCGCTCGGCTGGAGTTGATCCACCCGGCCGCCCTGCCGCCGCCGGGTTCGGTGCTGTCCGCGTTCGCCGACCGGCCGCAACGGCTGCTGGAGCACACCGCGCTCACCACCCAGGAGATCCTGGTCGGCTTCGCGCTCTCCGCCGCGGCGGGAGTGCTGATCGGCCTGGCCTTGGCCGCCTCGCGGACGGTCGAGCGGATGTTCACCCCACTGCTGGTGGCCGTCAACGCGGTACCGAAGATCACCCTCGGCCCGCTGCTGGTGGTGGCGCTCGGTTGGGGTCAGAAGCCCATCCTGACCATGGTCTTCCTGCTCTGCTTCTTCCCGATCGTGCTGTCCACCGCTACCGGGCTGACGACCACCCCGGCCGACCTGGCCGAGCTGATCCGCTCCTACAACGCCTCCCGCTGGCAGGCGTTCCGGAAGATCCGCTTCCCGGCCGCCCTGCCGCAGATCTTCGTGGGCCTGAAGGTGGCCATGCCGTTGGCCGCGATCGGCGCGGTGATCGGCGAGTTCCAGGCCGGCGAGGGTGGTCTGGGCTATGTGATCCAGCAGTACGCCGGCATCGGCGACACCGCCACCGCCTGGGCGGCGATCATCCTGATCGCCCTGGTCAGCATCCTGCTCTACACCGCCCTGGTGGTCATCGAGCGCTTCAGCCTGCCCTGGGTCCGAGAAACCACCTCCAGCCGCTGACCACCCCCAGCACCTACGGGCGGACCGCACCCAGGACAGACAGCACCACCCAACCTGACCTGCGTCCGTCACCCGTGGACGAACGCAGGTGTGGCCCCAGCAACAACCGGCGCAGGGATCAAGCCTGACCGCCCGAAGCCGGTTGTGCTGGGGCCACACCCCACCGAGCAGAACCAGAGGACGAAGACCTCAGCCTGCCAACCTCCAACGCCCGTTACGAGCGACCAGAGTGGTCAGAGCCTGCGGCATCAGCCCGGAGTGGTTGTCCGGCGTCATCCGGATCGGCCCGGACAGTCCGTCCATCTGGGAGGTCTCCAGCACGTCTCGCAGGCTCTCCCGGTCGACCTTGCCGGCCGGACCACCGGCGCGCAGTTCAGCATCGACGATGAGCTGCACGGCGTCCGCCGCGAAGGACGAGGATCCGTGGTAGCCGCCGAAACGGGCGGTGTAGTCCTGGAACCACTGACGACGGGCGGCCTTGGCGGGGGTGGTGGCGATGACGTCGTCGATCACCATCGTCTGGGTGAAGACCAGGGTGGCCCGTTCGGCGGCCCGGGCCGAGGCGCCGAGGAAGAGGTCACCCGCGGCGGAGGCGTCGAAGAACAGGCGCCCGGTGAAGCCGGCCTGCTTGACCGCGCCGGCGGCCAGCATCGCCTGCTCCGGTGGGGTCCAGACGACCAGCGCCTCAGGCTGGGCGGCGGCCAGGGTGGCGGCCTGCCGGTCCACCTCGGTGTCGGTGGTGCGGACCGTGGCCTCGGCCAGCAGCTGGATCCCGGCCTTGCTGAACTCGCCCCGCAGGGCCTCGGCGCCCTCCTTGCCGTAGGCGTCGTCGCTGCGCAGCAGCCCCACGGAGGCGACCCGTCGACGGCTCAGTTCGCCGGTGATAGCGCCGGCATTATCGGCTGCATTCGGTGCCAGTTTGAACACGTAGCGTCGATCTGCCACCGGGTTGGATACCGCGCCGGCCGATGCCAGCGCGATGGTGGGGATCTGCTTCTCATTGATGGTGCGGACCGCGCCGACCGCGCATTCGTTGCAGCCGCCCATGATGATGGCGCTGACTTGTGAATCGTTGGCGAAGTCGACGATGTTGCGCAGTGACTCCCCGGCGTCGGAGCGGTTGTCCTTCGGCAGCAGTTTGATAGTCCGGCCGTTCAGGGCGCCGGAGTCATTCAGCTGTTCAATCTTCAACTCCAGTGCCTGCCGGTACGCCTTGCCGACGCTGGCGGCCGCCCCGGACAGTTCCAGGTCGGCGGCGATGACGATCGGCGAGGTGTCCTGCTCCTGCCCGCCGAACTGGCAGCCGGTGAGGGTGGTGGCCAGTAGAGCTGAAGCGGCCACCAGAGCGGTCGCGGAGCGGAAGGGGGTCAACTCTGTCCTCCTGATGCGGCACGGGCGGGGCCCGGTCACCGGCGGCGGCAGCGTCCTCAGTAGATATTCTGGTCGGGTCTGCCGTACCGTGTGCGCGAAGCCTGCAAAACCTTGCCAATGCCGGGCGCTGCGGTCAAGCGGAGCCAGCGGGAGCGTTTCGGGACACCAATCCCACATGTTGGGGTAGCGACGTGTTTTCGTTTGCTCACTCTGACGACACGAATGACCACTCTGGAGCTACATGCCCTGATCAAGGGCACTGTGGAAATGTAGGTATTAGTTGACCGGACTACAGGATGCGTGTCCTCCAACCGTTTCCTGCCTCACTGCGGCTTCCCAAACACGATCCCGTCTGATGAAATCGCGGCCGTGCCGCGCGTGGCGCCGGCCGTCGCTCCAGGCACGGATCGACGGGTCAGGCGCGGAGAAAACGACGGAGGCGATGTCGTGAGCACCGGACCGACGACCCTGCCCGCCAGCGGCGAAGCCGAGCGCGACGGCCGGCGCAGGCTGCCCCGGCTGCGTGACGCCCGGATCCGGTCCAAGCTGGCGCTGATCCTGGTCGTTCCGGTGGCCGCCGTCATCGCGCTGGCCACAGTTCGTCTGATCTCGGTCGGTGAAGGCGCCTTCGAGGCCACCCAGGCCCGCTCGCTGACCGCGCTGTCGACCAGGATCTCCGCCCTGACGAACGATCTGCACGCCGAGCGGATGACCGCCGCCGCCTACCTGGCCTCCACCCAGCAGCAGGTCGACGCGTACAACCTGCGGGTGCGTCGGACCCAGGAGCGGGTCGACGCCTACCGCGCGGAGCGGGCCCGGGTCGGTGAGGTCCCGGCGGCGGTGCGCGACCGCCTGGCGACCATCGACCGGCACCTGGACACCCTCGACGGCACCCGTCAGGAAGTGCTGGACCGCCAGCAGATGCAGGTAGCCGAGGCCGTGCTGCGCTACGGCGTGGTCCTGGCCGACCTGGTCTCCTACAGCGACGGTCTGGCCCAGTTGCCGGGCGAGGAGAGTCTTGCCGACAGCCGACGGGCGGTGGCCGCCTTCGCCCGCGCCAAGGCGGCCGTCGCCGAGGAAGAGGCGATCGCCTTCACCGCACTGACCAACGGCCGGCTGGACACCGAGCAGTTCTCCGCCTTCGTGGCCACCCTGACCGGTCAGCAGGAGGCGCTGCTGGCCTTCTCCCTGGCCGCCGACCCGGTCCAGCAGGCGCTGGTCAACAGCACCGTCTCCGGTGACGCCGTGGTGCTGGCCGACCGGATCGCCACCGACATCAGCCGCACGGTCGGCCGGGATGCACCGGTCACCGCCCAGGAGGCCACGGCCGCGATCGGTGCGGTGCACGAACTGATGCGGTGGGCCGAGATCGAGCTGCAGAATCGCCTCCTGACCCAGGCCGAGCAGGCCCGGTCGGACGTGATCCGGCAGGCGATCGTCGAGACGACCCTGGTGCTGCTCACCCTGATCATCGCGGTGACCCTGGCCGTGGTGCTGGCCCGCTCGCTCAACCACTCACTGCGTCGGCTCCGCGAGGGTGCCCTCTCGGTGGCCAACCACGACCTTCCCGAGGCGGTGCGTCGCCTCCAAGGCATGGGCAACGTCAGTGACGGCAGTGTCGAGGAGATCGTCCGCGAGGTACGGGACCCGATCAGGCTCGACAACCGTGACGAGGTGGGCCAGGTCGCCTCGGCCTTCAACGTCGTACACCGGGAGGCCGTCCGGGTCGCGGCCGAGCAGGCGGCGCTGCGCAGCAGCGTCTCGGCGATGTTCCTGAACCTCGCCCGACGCAGTCAGACCCTGGTCGACCGGATGATCGGTGAACTCGACGCGATCGAGCGCGGCGAGGAGGACCCGAAGCGTCTGGCCCAGCTCTTCGAGCTGGACCACCTGGCCACCCGAATGCGCCGCAACGACGAGAACCTGCTGGTGCTGGCCGGGGCCGACTCCGCGGTCCCGCGTCGTGAGGACGCCCTGCTGGTCGACGTGCTGCGCGCCGCCCAGTCCGAGGTGGAGCTCTACAACCGCATCGAGTTCGGCACGGTGGACACGGACGTGTCCGTGGCCGCCCACGCGGTCAACGACGTCGTACGGCTGGTGGCCGAGTTGCTCGACAACGCCACCCGCTTCTCCCCGCCGAACACCACCGTGGTCGCCGACGGTCGGCGGATCCGGGACTACGTGCTGATCCAGATCGAGGACCGTGGCCTGGGGCTGACCGACGAGCAGTTGGACACCCTGAACCGGCGGCTCGCCGCTCCTCCGACGGTGGACGTCGCGGCGTTCCGGCTGATGGGTCTGGCCGTGGTCAGCCGGCTGGCGGCGCGCTACAGCATCCGGGTCGAGCTGCGCCGCAACGTCGAGGGTGGCACGGTCGCCCAGATCACCCTGCCGGCCGCCACGGTGATCCTGCCGAGCCTCAGGGGCCGGGACCAGGCGATCACCCGGCCGCGTCAGCCGCTGGCGGTCGAGCCGGCCCCGACCGGTGCCGGTGACCCTCTGGCAGCCGCGGGGCGCAGCACCACCGCGACCCTCAGCGACCGGTGGCGCAGCGCCCCGACGGCCACCCCGTGGCCGGTCGCGGAACCGACCCCGGAGCAAACCCCACCGGCTCACGCGTCGCCACCGGCCTACGCCGGGGGTTTCAGCGCCGGGTCGCCCACGGTCGCGCAGCCGACCATCGATCCGCTGTCCTACCGGACGGCGAACTCGACCGGCGACCCGCGCCCGGCCGCACCCGTGCTGCCGGCCGGCCCGGTCGCCGGTGCCGCGGCCACCACCAACGGATTCACGCCGACCGCGGCTCCCACCGGGTTCGCGCCGACGGCGGGCCAGGGTCCCGGTGGCGGCCAGGACACCCCGATGTTCGGCGGGCTGGGGGCCAGTCTGGCCGCGACCGCCCCGCTGGCCAGCGCGCCGATCACCGCACCGGCGGAGCCGCCGCAGGCCGAGGCGCCCATCTTCCGCGAGATGGAGGCGGTCTGGTTCCGGTCGCACGGCAACGACGTGACGGCCATCTTCAGCCGGCCGCAGTTCGACGAGCCGTCGGCGAACGCCGGGGCCCCGACCGCCGCCGCGGCCACCGCTGACGTGTCGACACCGGCCGTCACACCGACCCAGGGACGCACCCCACTGCCCACCCGTACCCCGGGTGCGGCTGCCGGTGGGGCCGCCCTGCAGCCGCCGTCGTACCCGGTGTTCTCCGGCGGACCGACCGGCACCCAGCCGGCTGCGCACGCCCCGACCCCGGCGGCGGCCCCGGCCGCGCCGGCCCCGCCACCGGCGCCGACTGCCGAGTCCTCCTCCGCCGCCGACGAGGCCTGGCGGACCGCGGCAGACGAGGGCTGGTCGCGCGCCAGCCAGGCGGCCGAGCCCACCCCGGCCGGGACGACCCGGTCCGGGCTGCCCAAGCGGGTGCCGCAGGCGCAGCTGGTGCCCGGTGGCATCGAACCCCGCAACGGACGGGAACACAGTCGGCGTACGCCGGACGAAGTCCGCGGTCTGCTGTCGGCCTACCACCGCGGCGTCCAGCGCGGCCGAACGGCCGGCGCGACTCAGAACAGCACCTCGACCAAGGAGACGAGCCGATGAACAGGCCCGCGGCCATGCAGGACATGGGTTGGCTACTGACCAACTTCGCCGACAGCGTGGCGGGAATCGCCCACGTGGTGGCGGTGTCCGCGGACGGGCTGCTGCTTGCCTCCTCCCGCGACCTGCCGGCGGACCGCGCGGATCAGCTGGCGGCCATCACCTCCGGGGTGGTCAGCCTGACCGAGGGCGCCGCGCGGATGTTCAGCGCCGGCGGGGTGTTGCAGACCGTCATCGAGATGGACAGCGGCTACCTGTTCCTGATGTCGATCAGCGACGGCTCGTCGATGGCGGTGCTGGCGGCGCGTAGCTGCGACGTGGGTCAAGTGGGTTACGAGATGGCCCTGCTGGTCGAGCGGGTGGGCGCGGCGCTGGTGCCGCTGCCCCGGGACGCGGTGCGGTCATAGCGGACGATGCCACGGCGGACGGGAGAGGAGGTGATTGCGGATGGATTCACGACGTGACCCGCGGGGTGCTCTGGTGCGGCCGTACGCGGTCACCCGGGGGCGTACCGAACCGCTTCGGGACATCGCCCTGGAAGCGGTGCTGGTCGCCAGCCCCACCCAGATCGCCGAGTCGCGGTTTGCCGGGCACGACAAACATCGCATCGCAATGGTCTGCGAGGGCCGTCCCGAGTCGTTGGTGGAGATCGCCGCGTACACCCGGCTACCGCTGGGTGTCGCTCGGGTGCTGGTCGCCGACATGGTCGCCGAGGGCCTGCTGACGCTACAAACGGCTGCTCCCGCCACAGGTTTCGAGGAGCGGATGGAAATGCTGGGAAGGGTGCTGAGTGGACTTCGCGAGCTATGACCCCGCCGGGGCCCGCCAGAGCCGGGGAATCATCTCCGCGAAGATCGTCGTCGCGGGTGGCTTCGGTGTCGGCAAGACCACGTTGGTCGGGGCGATCTCGGAGATCACACCGCTGACCACCGAGGCGGTGATGACCGCGGCGGGTGTCGGTATCGATGACTCGTCCAAGGTGCCGGGCAAGGAGACCACCACGGTCGCCATGGACTTCGGCCGAATCACCATGGCGCAGGATCTGATCCTGTACCTCTTCGGCACGCCTGGTCAGACCCGGTTCTGGTTCATGTGGGACGAGATCATCCGTGGTGCGGTGGGGGCTGCCGTCCTGGTGGACACCCGCCGGATCACGGATGCCTTCGCACCGTTGGACTACTTCGAGAACCGCAGGCTGCCGTACGTGGTCGCCTTGAACCGGTTCGACGGCGCGCCGCAGTACGACCTGGATGAAGTGCGTGAGGCACTGGCCATCTCACCGGACGTCCCGCTGGTGATGACGGACGCCCGCCGACGCGACGCGGTCAAGCAGGTGATGGTGACCGTCGTCGAACACGCCATGGCTCGGCTTCAGGCCGAGCACGACCGGGGTTTCCCGACTCCGGTCGGCTGACCCGGGAAGGGGCATCCGTCCCGCCTGCCCGGCACTTGTCGGGTCTCGGCGGGACGGGTGCCCTCGCCTGTTAAGCGGGGGCCCTTTACCTACCCCAGGCGTTAACCAGGGGCCCTTCCTTCGTCTCAGTCGATGCGGAGGCGGTAGCCGCGCTTGACGACGGTCTGCACCACCCGGGGGGCCTTCAGACCGGCCCGCAGCCGGGCCACCGCCATCTCCACGGCATGCTCGTCGGCCCCCCGGGGCAGGGTCCGCAGCAGGGCGGTACGGGACAGCACCCGGCCCGGAGCTTGGGCCAGGGCCCGCAGCACCGCCATCGGCGCCGGCGCCAGGGGACGTAGTTCGCCGTCCACCACGGCGGCGTGTCCGCGCAGCGTGAGCAGGTGCCCGGCGGCCTTGATGGTGACCGTACGCCGGGGCAGCTCGTCGACGATGGTGCGGACCAGGGCGCCCAACCGGGCCCGGCTGGGCGCGCTCACCGGCACCCCCCGGCGGACCAACGGCTCGGCGGTCACCGGGCCGACACAACTGGCCAGCACATCACTACGCAACGCGGCCAGGACGGCCTCCGTCCGGTCCCCGGCGGCGCGCAGCAGCGCCTCCGCAGCCGGTGCCGAGGTGAAGGTGACCGCGTCCACCAACCGACCGGCCACCAGGTCGACCAGCCGGTGCAGGGGGGCCGGATCGGTCGGTGGCGCCCAGCGGTAGACCGGGATCTCGATGACGGTCGCCCCGGCCTCCTCCAGGGCGCGGGTGCACTCGGGCTGCCGATCGCCGTGCAACTGCATGGCGATCACCTGCCCGGCCACCCCTCGCCGGCGCAGGTGCTCGACGACCTCCTCACAGCTCTCCGACTCCGGAGACCACTGGTCGTGCAGGCCGGCCGCGCGGATCGCGCCGCGCGCCTTGGGGCCCCGGGCCACCACGTACGAGTTGCCGAGCACCGAGCGCAGCGGCTCGGCGACCCCCCAGCCCTCGGCGGCTTCCAGCCACCCGCGCATGCCGATCCCGGTGTTGGCCATCAGCACGTCCGGTGGCCGGTCCAGACAGGCCCGGGTGGCCTCGCGCAGCGCGGTGTCGTCCGCGAGCGGCACGATCCGCAGCGCGGGGGCGAGCACCACCCGGGCGCCGCGCCGCTGGAGCAGCGCGGCGAGTTCGTCCCGCCGCCGGTCGGCGGTCACCCCGATGGTGAAGCCGGCCAGTTCCTCGCGCATTCACTCCTCCTGTCGCAGCCGCACCTCGACCATGCCGTCCCGGCACCGGATCTCGTGCCGGGTGACACAGACACCGGGCAGGTCGAGACAGTCCCCCGTACGCAGGTCGTACACCTGCTTGTGCAGCGGCGAGGCGACCGTGGGCAGGCCGCGGCGGCTGCCCACGATGCCCCGGGACAGCACGTACGCGCCGGTGACCGGGTCTCGGTTCTCGATCGCGTACAACCCGTCGGCGGTCCGGAACAGCGCTACCTGGACGCCGTCGACCAGGGCGGCCACGCCCCGGTCCAGGTCCAGTCGGCTCAACGGGCAGACGGTGTGCCAGCGCACGGTCGTCACGGTGTTCATCGCCGCACCTCCGGCAGTCCGAGGGTGACCGGTTGACGGCCGTCGGTTGTGGGTGGCCGACCACCGGCGGGTACGGGTTGGCCGCGTTCGGTGACGAAGGTGATCGACGGGTCGGGTACGTCCGGTGCGTTGACGAAGGAGGCGAACCGGCCCAGTCGGTCCGGGTCGTCGAGCACGTCCCGCCACTCGTCGGAGTAGGAGGTGACGTGCCGGGCCATCGCGGCGTCGAGTTCGGCGCAGAGGCCGAGCGAGTCGTCCACGATGA
Source organism: Micromonospora sp. NBC_01739 (assembly GCF_035920385.1). Taxonomy (GTDB): domain Bacteria; phylum Actinomycetota; class Actinomycetes; order Mycobacteriales; family Micromonosporaceae; genus Micromonospora. The sequence continues at coordinate 5,710,591 of NZ_CP109151.1, forward strand.
CCGCTCGCAGGTGGTCGAGGCCGCCGTCCATGGCCTCGATCCAGGCGGCGGTGCGTTGCAGTCGGTCGGCGGTGCGGACGTAGAACATCAGGAACCGGTCGATCATGGTGACCAGTTCCGCGGTGCTCAGATCGGTGGCGAACAAATCGGCGTGCCGGGGTCGGAAGCCCCCGTTGCCGCCGAGGTAGAGGTTCCAGCCGGTCTCGGTGGCGATGATGCCGAAGTCCTTGCTGCGGGCCTCGGCGCACTCCCGGGCACACCCGGAGACCGCCGACTTGATCTTGTGAGGTGCGCGTAGCCCCCGGTAGCGCAACTCCAGGGCGATGGCCAGGCCGACCGAGTCCTGCACCCCGTACCGGCACCAGGTGGAGCCGACGCAGGACTTCACCGTCCGCAGCGCCTTGCCGTACGCGTGACCGGACTCGAATCCGGCGTCGACCAGCCGACGCCAGATCTGCGGCAACTGCTCCACCCGGGCCCCGAACAGGTCGATCCGCTGTCCACCGGTGATCTTCGTGTAGAGCTGGAAGTCCCGGGCCACCTCGCCGATGACGATGAGCTTCTCCGGGGTGATCTCACCGCCGGGGATCCGGGGCACCACCGAGTAGCTGCCGTCGCGTTGCAGGTTCGCCAGGAAGTGGTCGTTGGTGTCCTGCAACGCGGCCTGCTCGCCGTCGAGGATGTGCCCGTTGCCGAGCGAGGCGAGGATCGAGGCGACCACCGGCTTGCAGATGTCGCAACCCCGGCCCTGCCCGTGTTCGGCGATCAACCGGGAGAAGGTCCGGATGCCGCGTACCCGGACGATGTCGAACAGCTCCTGCCGACTGAGGTCGAAGTGCTCGCACAACGCCCGGGACTGGGTGACACCGGCCGCGTCGAGCAGTTGCTTGAGCATCGGCACGCAGGAACCGCAACTGGTGCCGGCCCGGGTGCACGCCTTCAGGGCGGCCACGTCCGCGCAGCCGCCCGCGATGGCCGTGTCGATGTCCGCGCGGGTCACCGCGTTGCAGGAACAGACCTGCGCGGAGGCCGGCAGGGCCCCCACGGTCGCCTCGCCGGCACCGGCCGGGGCGAGCAACGCCAACGGGGGCGCCGGCAGCGGTGCGCCGACGCTCGCCCGCAGGGTGGGGTACGCGCTGGCGTCGCCCACCAGCACCCCGCCGAGCAGCGTCGTCGCGTCGTCGGAGAGGACCAGCTTGGCGTAGACCCGGGTGGCCGGATCGGTGTACGTCACGTCCAGGCAGCCCGGGGTGGTGCCGTGCGCGTCACCGAAGGAGGCCACGTCGACGCCGAGCAGCTTGAGCTTGGTGGCGGTGTCCGCGCCGGGGAAGGTGGCCGCCCCACCGACCAGCCGGTCGGCCACCACCTCGGCCATCGCGTACCCGGGTGCCACCAGGCCGTAGCAGGTGCCCTCGACGGCCGCGCACTCGCCGACCGCGTAGACCCGCTCGTCGCTGGTGCGGCAGGAGTCGTCCACCAACAGCCCGCCGCGCGGGCCGAGGTCGAGCCCGGCCGCGCGGGCCAGCTCGTCGCGGGGACGGATGCCGGCGGCCACCACCACCAGGTCGGCGTCGATCGACGTGCCGTCGGCCAGTTCCAGGGCGGCGACCGTACCGTCCGGGCCGGGTCGCAACGCGGTGGTGGCCACCCCGAGGTGGCAGCCCACCCCCAGCTCCTCCACGTAACGGCGCAGCAGGGCGCCCCCGGCGGTGTCGATCTGAGCCGGCATCAGCCGGGGCGCGAACTCCACCACGCTGGTGATCAGGCCGAGCAGGCGCAGGGCGTTGGCGGCCTCCAGGCCGAGCAGACCGCCCCCGATCACCGCGCCGGTCCGCCGGCCCCGGGCATGCTCCTCGATCGACGCCAGGTCGTCAAGCGTCCGGTAGACGAACACCCCGGGCAGGCCGACGCCGTCCACCGGAGGCACGAACGCCGAGGAGCCGGTGGCGAAGACCAGCACGTCGTACGGGTACTCGCCGTCGGCCGTGGTCACCACCCGACGGGCCCGATCCACGGTGGTCGCCGCCTCGCCGAGGCGCAACCGCACCCCGTCGTACGCGGTGTGCAGGTTCAGTTCGTCGGCCGAGACACCGTCGAAGTACGCCGAGAGCCGCACCCGGTCGTACGCCGGCCGGGGTTCCTCGGCGAGCACGGTGACCCGCCAGTGGCCCTGCGGGTCCCGCGAACGCAGCGCGTCCACGAACCGCTGCCCGACCATGCCGTTGCCGATCACGACCACGTTGCCGCCGGTCATCGTCCCACCTCCACCGGATCCGTTCTGGACAACCAGTCGACGATGCCGGCGACCGCGTCCCGGCAGCCGCCGCAGCCGGTACCGGCCCTGGTCCCGGCGACGACCTCGTCGAAGGTGCGCGCCCCGCCCCGCCAGCAGGCCACCACCGCGCCCTTGCTGACCGTGTTGCACTGGCACACGGTGGCCGCGTCCGGCATCAACGCCGGAGAGGCGGCGGGAGTCGCGCCGCCGCCACCGCCCACGGCCCGGCCGAGCAGCAGTGCCCGCCGGTCGGCGGGTACCGGGTGACCCCGGTCGAACAACTGGATGACCGCGCCCACCGACGGGTTGTCGCCGAGCAGGATCGCGGCGGCCAACCGGTCGTCGTGGATGCGCAGCCGGGCGTAGGTGCCCCGGGTCGGATCGGCGAAGGTCAACTCCTCGCCGGGGCCGTTCGTCGGGTCACCCATCGCCGCCAGGTCGATGCCGGCCGCCTTGAGTCGGGTGACCACCGGCCGGGGGCGGTACCGGGCCTGCGGGTCCTGCCCGGTCAGCAGTTGGGCCACCACCCGGGCCTGCGCCCAGGCCGGTGCGACCAGCCCGGTCGGGGCGGCGCCGTGCTGCGCGCAGTCGCCGATCGCGGAAACCCGCGGGTCGCTGGTGCGCAGCCGGTCGTCGACCAGCACCCCCCGGTCCACCGTCAGGCCGGCCGCCTCGGCGAGCGCGGTGTCCGGGCGTACCCCGCAGGCGAGGACCAGCAGGTCGGCGTCGAGGGTACGGCCGTCGGACAGGCTAAGCCGGACCCCGGTGGGGTCGGCCGTCAGGCCGGTCGGGGTGACGGCCAGGTGGGTGGTCACCCCGAGTTCGGCGAGGGTGCCGGCCAGGATCTCGCCGGCCACGGCGTCCAGCTGGCGTTCCATCAGGTACGGCACCCGGTGCACCACGGCGACCTCCAGGCCTCGGGCGGCCAACCCCCGGGCGGCCTCCAGGCCCAGCAGCCCACCGCCGAGTACCAGGGCGCGGCGGGCACCCTCGGCCAGGGTGAGGATGCGCCGGCAGTCGGCCAGGCTCCGGAACGCCACCACCCGTTCCGGCGGCGAGGTCGGGTCCAGGCCGGGCAGCGCCGGCACCACCGCCCGCGCGCCGGTGGCGAGCACCAGGTGGTCGTAGCCGATCCGATCGCCGTCGTCGGTGCGTACCTCCCCGGCGGCCCGGTCGATGGCCCGCACCGCGACTCCGGTACGCAGGTCGACCCCCCGCCCGGTGGCCTCCGTAAGCTCCACCTCCGGCTCGCCGATCTTGCCGGCGAGCAGGGTGGACAGCATGATCCGGTTGTACGCCCGGTGCGGCTCCGCCCCGACCACGGTGACCTTGTCCTGGCCCCGGGCGTGCAGCTCGGCGGCGAGGCGGGCCCCGGCCATGCCGTTGCCGACCACCACCACCCGCTGGCCGCTCATCGCGTCCGGCCGACAGTCCGCTCGCTGGCGCTCGTTCATGACGCCACCCGCTCCACCCGGACCGCGCAGATCTTGAACTCGGGCATGCCGGAGATCGGGTCGACGGCGTCGTTGGTGACGGAGTTGGCCCGGGCGGCACCACCCCAGTGGAAGGGTGCGAAGACGGTGTCCGGCCGGATGGTCGGGCTGAGCCGGGCCGGCGCGCGGAACTCGCCCCGCCGGGAGAGCACCCGCACCGGTTCGCCGTCGGCCACCCCGAGCCGCCCGGCGAGGTCGGGATGCAGCTCCACGAAGGCGTCCGGAGCGGCCTGGCGCAGCGCGGCCACCCGGCGGGTCTGGGTGCCGGACTGGTACTGGGCGAGCACCCGGCCGGTGGTGAAGTGCAGCGGGTACTCCGCGCAGACCTCCTCGGCGGCCGGCCGGTGCTCCACCGGGTGGAACCGGGCCCGGCCGTCGGGGGTGGGGAAGCCGTCCGCGAACAGTCGTGGCGAGTCCGGCCCGTCGTCACGCGGGCAGGGCCAGAACACCCCGTCGGCGGCGTCGATCCGTTCCCAGTTGATCCCGGCGTAGTCGGCGATCCCGCCGGCCGAGGCCCGCCGCAACTCGGCAAACACCGTACGTGGGTCGGCGGCTCGCGCCTCGCGGTCGGCGGCTGCTTCGGCTTCGCAGTCGGGTGTTAACAGGGGGCCCTTCCTATGCACGAGGCGATAAGAAGGGGCCCTTCCTTTCAACCGGGTGGTGAGGGTGGCGAGGATGGCGAGGTCGGTGCGGACCCCGGGCGGGGGTGGGCGCAGGGCGCGGCGACGCAGCACCCGACCCTCCAGGTTGGTCATGGTGCCGTCCTCCTCGGCCCACTGGGCGGTGGGCAGCACCACGTCGGCCAGCGCCGCCGTCTCGGAGAGCAGCAGGTCGGCGACGACCAGCAGGTCCAGGTCGCGCAGCCGGCTCTCGATCCGCGCCGCCCGAGGGGCGGAGACCACCGGGTTGGAGCCGAAGACCAACAGCGCACGCGGGCCGTCGTCGGTGCCCAGCGAATCCAGCAACTGGTACGCGGGCACCCCCGGACCGGGCAGTTCGTCGGCGGAGACCCCCCACACCTGCGCGACATGGGCGCGGGCCGCCGGGTCGTCGATCCGGCGGTATCCGGGCAGCTGGTCGGCCTTCTGCCCGTGCTCGCGGCCCCCCTGCCCGTTGCCCTGCCCGGTCAGGCAGCCGTACCCGGAGCCGGGGCGGCCGGGCAGGCCGAGCGCCAGGGCCAGGTTGACGAAGGCGGTGACCGTGTCCACGCCCTTGGCGTGCTGTTCCGCGCCCCGTGCGGTGAGGATGATCGCCCGTTCGGCGGTGCCGAGGGCGCGGGCGGTCGCCTCCAGGTCGGCCACCGGCACGCCGGAGAGGGCCTCGGCCCGCGCCGGCCACCAACCCGCCACCGTGCGCCGGACCTCGGTGAAGCCGGTGGTACGGGTGGCCACGTAGTCGCGGTCGAGGTAGCCCTCGGTCAGGGCGATGTGCAGCAGCGCGTTGGCCACCGCCAGGTCGGTGCCGGGCAGTGGTTGCAGGTGCAGGTCGGCCTGCCGGGCGGTGGCGGTGACCCGGGGATCGACCACGATCAGCGTGCCGCCGCGCTGCCGCAGCTCCGTCAGCCACCGCACCAGCGGGGGCATGGTCTCCGCCGGGTTCGCCCCGACCAGCAGCAGGGTGTCGGCGTGCCCTAGGTCGGCCAGCGGGAAGGGCAGCCCCCGGTCGACCCCGAAGGCGCGCATCCCGGCGGCGGCCGCCGAGGACATGCAGAACCGTCCGTTGTAGTCGATGTTGCGGGTGCCCAGGGTGACCCGGGCGAACTTGCCCAGCGCGTACGCCTTCTCGTTGGTCAGCCCGCCGCCGCCGAAGACGGCGACCGCGTCGCGGCCGTGCCGTCGCTGCACCTCGCCGATGCCGGTCGTGATGCGGTCCAGCGCGGCCTCCCAGCTGGCCGGGCGGAGTTCGCCGCTGGCCGGGTCGCGCAGCAGCGGGGTGGTCAGCCGGTCCGGGTGGGTCAGCAGTTCGGCCGAGGTCCAGCCCTTCTGGCAGAGTCCGCCGCGGTTGGTGGGGAACTGCCGGGGGAGTACGGACACCTGCCCGTCCTGCTCACGCAGCGTCATCCCGCACTGTAGGGCGCAGTACGGGCAGTGCGTCGCCACCTCCCGGGGCGTGCGCCCCGGTGCAGTTGCCGACCGTGCACCGTCTGTCATGTCGGCAAAGCGTGCCGCCGTCCAGTTTCCGGCCCGCGTCCCGTTTGTTTCGGTCCTGTCAAGTGCCGCTCACACCGCACGGCGGCGGCGCATCGGATCGCATGGCCTGGAATGTGGAACGAATCTTCCGCATATTGGGAAGACGGAGGTGGTCGACATGGAGGTGACCGAGGCGTTCGACGCCGCAGCCGGTAGCGGCCCGGCGACGGCCGTCTTCGGCGGCCACGCCCCGGGTCAGCCCGAGGGTGTACGGATCGGATGACTGGCGGTCATACCGACGGTAGTCTGTCTGGCATGACAGCCAAGGTGACTCTGTCGTTCTCCGACGAGACGATCGCGGACGCCCGACGGTTCGCCAAACGGGAAGGGCTCTCCCTCTCCGCCTGGATGGACCAGGCCGCGCGGGAGAAGGCGCTGCGTGAGGTCTTCGCGGCCCACGCCGCCGCAGTGAGCCGGGCCGGGCTGGATCTGGAGGCCGCCTCGCTGGCCGATGCGCAGGAGGTGGGCCTGGTCGACGACCTGCTCTTCGGTGGTCGCCCACGTGCTGCGTAGGGGCGAGGTCTGGCGGATCGAGGGGGCCCGCGAGCGGCTCGGGCTGGTGATCAGCTCCGACGTCTACAACTCCACCGCAGTACCGATCGTGATCGTCGCCGAGGTGGTCGAGGCGGCACTGCTGCGTGACTCACCGCTGGCGGTGCCGATGGGTGGCTGGGTGGTGATGCCCGACCGGATCTCCTCGCCGATGAAGAAGTGGTTCACCGAGTGCGTGGACGTGGCCGACGTCGAGACGATGCGCCACGTCGACCGGGCGCTGCGCATCCTCCAGCAACTCTGAACCGGCCTGTCTCACCGCGCACCTCGGCCGGTGGTGCGCTTCCCGTTGCCGAGCCGACCCGAAGGACGAACGCCGCGGTAACCGTCGATTCCTAGCTTCGGCGCCATGACCACCACGAGCGCACAACCCGAGGTCGTCCAGGAGGAGAACCTGGACCGCCGTCCCGGCCGCTGGATCGGGCACTGGGCACCGGAGGACCACACCTTCTGGCGTACGACCGGCAGCCGGATCGCCCGCCGCAACCTGATCTGGTCGATCTTCGCCGAACACATCGGCTTCTCGGTGTGGCTGCTGTGGAGCATCGTCGTCGTCCGGCTCGGTGACGCCGGTTGGCAGTTGACCACCAGTCAGGCGCTCTGGCTGACCGCCGTGCCGAGCGGAGTCGGCGCGTTGCTGCGGTTGCCGTACACCTTCGCCGTGCCGGTGTTCGGCGGCCGGAACTGGACGATCGTCTCCGCCCTGCTGCTGATCGTGCCGTGCGCGGGCCTGGCCTGGGCGGTCGAGCGGCCGGAGATCGGCTTCCCGATGTTGTTGCTGATCGCCGCCACCGCCGGATTCGGCGGTGGCAACTTCGCCTCCAGCATGGCGAACATCTCGTTCTTCTATCCGGAGCGGGAGAAGGGCTGGGCCCTGGGCCTCAACGCCGCCGGCGGCAACATCGGCGTGGCGGTGGTGCAGTTCCTGGTGCCGCAGGTGATCGTGCTCGGTGGCGGGCTGGCACTGGCCCGGGCCGGGCTGATGTACATCCCGCTGGCGGTGATCGCCGCGGTCTGCGCGTACCTGTTCATGGACAACCTGGTCGAGGCGAAGGCCGACGTGCGGCCGGTCTGGTCGTCGCTGCGGCATCGGGACACCTGGATCATGTCCCTGCTGTACATCGGCACCTTCGGCTCGTTCATCGGCTACTCGGCGGCCTTCCCGACCCTGCTCACCTCGGTGTTCGGTCGGCCGGACGTCGCACTGACCTGGGCCTTCCTCGGTGCGGCCGTCGGCTCCTTCTGCCGCCCCTTCGGCGGTCGGCTCTCCGACGTGGTGGGCGGTGCCCGGGTGACGATGGTCAGCTTCGTGCTGATGGCCGTCGGCGCTCTGCTCGCGCTCTGGTCGGTCGAGCAGCGCAGCCTGGGTGTCTTCTTCGTGGCCTTCCTGCTGCTGTTCGTGGCCACCGGCGTCGGCAACGGCTCGACCTATCGGATGATCAGTCGGATCTTCCAGGTGAAGGGGGCGGAGTTGGGCGGCTCGCCGGAGGTGATGCTGGCGATGCGCCGGCAGGCCGCCGGCGCGTTGGGCATCATCTCGGCGGTCGGTGCCCTCGGCGGCTTCCTGGTGCCGATCTGTTACGCCTGGGCCCGGTCGACCTACGGCGGGATCCAGCCGGCACTGCGGTTCTACGTGGGCTTCTTCCTGGTGTTGCTCCTGCTCACCTGGGTTGCGTACCTGCGTCCGGGGGCCCGATTGGCGCGGGCCGGGGTGTGATCAAGGCCATTCCCGAGGCCGTCGGCACGCCTGGCGGACCCCGTTTTGACCGGCCGGGCAGGCTGCGGGTATCGTTGCCTGCTGTTGTACGACATCTGTGGGCGTGCCGCCTGAGGTACGCTTGGTCGTTCGTGCGCGCTGGTCCGGCTGGGAAGTCCTGGTCCCCTCGGCGCGCGACCCCAGACCGACGACGAGACAAGGTAGACCTGTGCGTACGTACAGCCCGAAGCCGGGTGAGATCGAGCGTCAGTGGCACGTCATCGACGCCTCTGATGTCGTGCTGGGCCGCCTGGCCACCCACGCCGCCACGCTGCTGCGGGGCAAGCACAAGCCGACTTTCGCGCCGCACGTTGACACGGGCGACTTCGTCGTCGTCGTGAACGCGGGCAAGGTCGCGCTGACCGGCAACAAGCGCCAGCAGAAGATCGCTTACCGGCACTCCGGTTACCCGGGTGGCCTCAAGCAGGTCGGCTACGAGGAGCTGCTGTCCAAGCGCCCCGAGCGGGCCATCGAGCTGGCTGTGAAGGGGATGCTCCCGCACAACAAGCTCGGCCGTCAGCTGATCAAGAAGCTGAAGGTCTACGCCGGTGCAGAGCACCCGCACGGCGCGCAGCAGCCGGTGCCGTTCGAGATCAAGCAGATCGCGCAGTGAGCGCGGGCGAAGGAAGCAGCATGACCGACATCACCGCCACCGAGGTCGCCCCTGAGGCCACCGAGGCGCCGGCGCCCGTCGCCCGCGCGCCTCGTGGTGACCGCCCGATCCAGACCGTGGGCCGCCGCAAGGAAGCCATCGTCCGGGTCCGGATCGTGCCGGGCAGCGGCAAGATCACCTGCAACGGCCGGGACCTTGAGGCCTACTTCCCGAGCAAGGTGCACCAGCAGCTGATCAAGGACCCGCTGGTCACCGCCGAGAAGGCCGAGACCTTCGACGTCATCGCCAACCTGCGTGGCGGCGGCACCACCGGCCAGGCCGGTGCGCTGCGGCTGGCCATCGCCCGGGCGCTGATCGTCAGCGAGCCGGACGACCGCCCGGCCCTGAAGAAGGCCGGCTTCCTGACCCGGGACGCCCGGGTCAAGGAGAGCAAGAAGTACGGTCTCAAGAAGGCCCGTAAGGCTCCTCAGTACTCGAAGCGCTGATCTTCAGCCGCACCTTGTACTTCTGACGGACGGCCGGTCCGCCTCCCCTCGACTGGGAGGTGGACCGGCCGTTTCCGCCTCTTCATCACAGGGCATTTTCTCCCCACAACGGTTGTTTCATCGGAGGTTGGCGGGTATGGGCCGGTTGTTCGGCACGGACGGGGTACGCGGGCGGGCGAACGCCGATCTCACCCCGGAGTTGGCGCTCTCGGTGGCGATCGCCGCCGCCCACACCCTTGCCGAATCCGACCGCAGTCATGCCCCCCTGGCGGTGGTCGGGCGGGACACCCGGGCCAGCGGCGAGATGCTGGAGGCGGCAGTGGTGGCCGGGCTGACCAGCGCGGGCGCGACCGTGATCCGGGTAGGTGTGCTGCCCACCCCGGCGGTGGCCTTCCTCACCGCGGAGGCCAAGGCGGACCTGGGGGTGATGCTGTCGGCCTCCCACAACCCGATGCCGGACAACGGGATCAAGCTTTTCGCGGCCGGTGGGCACAAACTGCCCGACGAGATCGAGATGCGGATCGAGGCAGCCATCGAGGCCAACGGCAGTGTCGCCTGGCAGCGCCCGGTCGGCGCGGGAGTCGGCCGGGTGCACGACCTGCTCGACGGTGCTGACCACTACGTGCAGCACCTCGTCGGCACGGTGCCGCACCGCCTCGACGGGATCAAGGTCGTGGTGGACTGCGCCAACGGCGCGGCTGCCGAGGTGGCTCCGGTGGCGTACCGGGAGGCCGGTGCCGAGGTCATCGCGATCCACGCCGAGCCGGACGGGCTGAACATCAACGACGAGTGCGGGTCGAACCACATCGAGGCCCTGCGTCAGGCCGTGGTCGAGCACGGCGCCCACCTGGGCATCGCGCACGACGGTGACGCCGACCGGTGCGTCGCGGTGACCGCCGACGGCGAGGAGGTCGACGGCGACCAGGTGATGGCGATCCTGGCCCTGGCCATGCGGGACGCCGGCACCCTGACCGCGGACACCCTGGTCGCCACCGTGATGAGCAACCTGGGTCTGCGCCTGGCCATGTCCGCCCAGGGCATCCGGCTGATCGAGACCAAGGTCGGCGACCGGTACGTGCTGGAGGAGCTGCGCGCCTCCGGGCTGGCCCTCGGTGGTGAGCAGAGTGGGCACATCGTGATGCCGGCGTACGCCACCACCGGCGACGGGGTGTTGACCGGGCTGCACCTGATGGCCCGGATGGCGGCCACCGGCCGTACCCTGGCCGACCTGGCGGGGGTGGTGACCAAGCTGCCGCAGGTGTTGATCAACGTGCCGGTCGGGGACCGTACCGTGGGCGCCGCCGCACCGGCGGTCCGCGCGGAGGTCGAGCGGGCCGAGGCCGAGCTGGGCGAGACCGGCCGGGTGCTGCTGCGCCCCTCGGGCACCGAGCCGTTGGTGCGGGTGATGGTCGAGGCGGCCACCGAGGAGGTCGCCCAGCAGGTCGCCGAACGCATCGCCGCCCTGGTCCGCACCGCCAGCCCCGCCTCCTGAACCCGGCTCACCACAGACGGAGCTGATCGAGGTGGGCCGGGATCGAGGGGTTCCAGCCCACCTGCGTGACCGTCGTGCGGGTTCCTCAGGAGCTGGGCGCCAGGCGGTGCAGCCGGGTCACCGCCTCCGCCAGCACCTCGGTGCGTTTGCAGAAGGCGAACCGGATCAGCCGTCGGCCGGCCTCCGGGTCGTCGTAGAAGACCTGGGTGGGTACGGCCACCACCCCGCAACGCTCGGGCAGGGACCGGCAGAACTCCACCCCGTCGGAGCCGCCGAGGTCGGTGATGTCGGCGGTGACGAAGTAGGTGCCCTCCGGGGTGAGCACCTCGAACCCGGCCTCGGTCAGCCCACCGATCAGTTGGTCCCGACGGGCCTGAAGGTCGGCCCGGAACTGGGTGAAGTAGGCGTCGGGTAGCCCGAGGGCCACCGCCACGGCCGGTTGCAGGGGAGCGGCGTTGACGAAGGTGAGGAACTGCTTGACCCGCAGCACCGCGGCGACCAGCGCGGGCGGCCCGCTGACCCAGCCCACCTTCCAGCCGGTGCAGGAGAAGGTCTTGCCGGCCGAGGAGATGCGCAGGGTGCGCTCACGCATCCCGGGCAGGCCGGCCAGTGGCACGTGTGCGGTCGCCGCGTCGGTGAAGACCAGGTGTTCGTACACCTCGTCGGTGACCGCGTACGCGCCGTGCTCCTGGCAGAGGTCCGCGATCATGGCCACCTCGGCCGGGGTGAAGACCTTGCCGGTCGGGTTGTGCGGTGAGTTCAGCAGCACCAGCCGGGTACGCGGGCCGAAGGCGGCCCGCAGCGCGGAGGGGTCGAAGACGTACCGACCGTCGGGGCCGGGGCGCAGGGTCACCGGGCGGCGCACCGCACCGGCCAGGGCGATCGAGGCGGCGTAGGAGTCGTAGTACGGCTCGAAGCAGACCACCTCGTCCCCGGGTTCGCAGAGGGCGAGGATCGCTGCGGCCACCGCCTCGGTGGCACCGGCGGTGATGACCACCTCGCCGTCCGGGTCGTACTCCAGGCCCCAGAAGCGGCGTTGGTGGGCCGCCACGGCCGCGCGTAGCTCGGGGATGCCCGGGCCCGGGGGGTACTGGTTGTGTCCGGAGCACAGCGCCTCGGCGGCGGCGGTGAGCATCTCGGGTGGGCCGTCGGTGTCCGGGAAGCCCTGCCCGAGGTTCACCGCACCGGTGCGGACGGCCAGGGCGGACATCTCGGCGAAGATCGTCGTCCCGAAGGGGCGCATCCGGTTCACCAGGGGGTCGACATCGGTGCTCGTCACGCTCGTCAGGGTACGGGGGCAAGGCGGTGGGGCGCCCGACCCCGTCGGGGAGATTTGTGACCCCGATCACCGATACTGCGCCAATCGCTCAAGTTCGGTGATTGTTTACCCGACTTTCGAGCAGGCGAGTTGAGCAAAACTGGGTTAGGCTGCCATCCATGTGTGGAATCGTGGGTTACGCCGGTGGCCGACCGGCGCTCGGCATCGTGCTCGACGGTCTGCGGCGGTTGGAGTACCGCGGCTACGACTCGGCCGGGGTGGCGATCGCCTGCGACGGGGAACTGCTGACCGAGAAGAAGGCCGGCAAGCTGGCCAACCTGGAGAAGGTGCTCTCCGAGCGCGCCGCCGAGGACCCGCAGGCCTGCGGTGCCAGCCCGATCGGCATCGGCGACGGCACCACCGGCATCGGCCACACCCGCTGGGCCACCCACGGCGGACCCACCGACCGCAACGCCCACCCCCACCTGTCCCCGGACGGACGGGTAGCGGTGATCCACAACGGCATCATCGAGAACTTCGCCAAGCTCCGTGCCGAACTGGAGGACGAGGGCGTCACCTTCGTCAGCGACACCGACACGGAGTGCGCCGCGCACCTGATGGCCAAGGCGATGGCCGAGCTGCGCGCGGCCGGTCAGCCGGAGGGGCCGCACCTGCTCTCCGCCGCCATGCAGGTGATCTGCCAGCGGCTGGAGGGGGCCTTCACCCTGCTGGCCGTGGACGCCGGGATACCCGGTGCGGTGGTCGGTGCCCGGCGCAACTCCCCCCTGGTGGTCGGCCGGGGCGACGGGGAGAACTACCTGGCCAGCGATGTCGCCGCCTTCATCGAGCACACCCGGGAGGCGGTCGAGCTGGGTCAGGACCAGATCGTCCTGATCACCGCCGACACCATCGAGATCACCGATTTCGCCGGTCAGCCCGCCGCCGGCAAGGACTTCCACATCGACTGGGACTCCTCGGCCGCCGAGAAGGGCGGCTACGACTGGTTCATGCTCAAGGAGATCGAGGAGCAGCCCCAGGCCGTCGCGGACACCCTGCTGGGCCGACTGACCGACAGCGGCGAGATCGTGCTCGACGAGGTCCGGCTCAGCGACCAGGATCTGCGCGACGTCGACAAGATCTTCATCGTGGCCTGCGGCACGGCGTACCACTCCGGGCTGGTGGCCAAGTACGCCATCGAGCACTGGACCCGGATCCCCTGCGAGGTGGAACTGGCCAGCGAGTTCCGCTACCGCGACCCGGTGCTGGACCGGTCCACCCTGATCGTGGTGATCTCGCAGTCCGGCGAGACCATGGACACCCTGATGGCGTTGCGGCACGCCAAGGACCAGAAGGCCCGGGTGCTGGCCATCTGCAACACCAACGGCTCCACCATCCCCCGTGAGTCCGACGCGGTGCTCTACACCCACGGCGGGCCGGAGATCGCGGTCGCCTCCACCAAGGCCTTCCTGACCCAGTTGGTCGCCTGCTACCTGATCGGCCTGCACCTGGCCCAGGTGCGCGGCATCAAGTTCGCCGACGAGGTGGCGGCCGTGGTGGAGCAACTGCACCAGGTGCCGGACAAGCTGCGGCAACTGCTCGGGCGCATCGAGCCGGTGCGGGAGCTGGCCCGCGAGCTGGCCGACGAGCCGACCGTGCTGTTCATCGGCCGTCATGTCGGCTACCCGGTGGCCCTGGAGGGAGCCCTCAAGCTCAAGGAGTTGGCGTACATGCACGCCGAGGGGTTCGCCGCGGGCGAGCTGAAGCACGGCCCGATCGCCCTGATCGACCAGGGCACCCCGGTGATCTGTGTGGTGCCCTCCCCGGTGGGCCGCAGCCTGCTGCACGACAAGATCGTCTCCAACATCCAGGAGGTACGCGCCCGAGGCGCCCGCACCATCGTGATCGCCGAGGAGGGGGACCAGTCCGTGGTCCGGTACGCCGACCACCTGATCTACGTGCCGCGTACCCCGACCCTGCTGGCGCCGCTGCTGACGACCGTGCCCCTGCAGATCTTCGCCGCGGAGATCGCGGCCGCCCGGGGACACGACGTGGATCAGCCGCGCAACCTGGCCAAGTCCGTCACGGTCGAGTAGTCGCCGGGCCGGGCGGTCCCAGGGACCGCCCGGCCGCACCTGCCCGGTCAGCCGCCGACCACGATCCGGGCCATGCCGTCCAGGGCCGGATTGTCCGGATGCCAGTAGCCGCTGTGGCCGTACCGGCCGCTGGGGAAGCGGCTGCCCCCGAAGGAGGGGTGGGCGGGATCCCGCCCGAACCAGCGCTGGTCGTCGTCGCCGGTCAGCATCCCGGCGATCGCGGCCACCGGGGAGAGACTGACCAGGGCCTGTCGGGCCAGCTCACCGGGGGGTCGGGTCAGCCGGATCACGTCGTCCGGTGCGGCGCTGGCCCACACCTGCCCGGCGGGCACCCCCAGCTCGTCGGCGTGCCCCACCCCGACCCCGGGGGAGCCGACGAAGATCAGGGCGTCCGCCGCCAGCCCGTGATCCCGGGCGGCGGTGCCCACCACCAGGGATCCGTAGCTGTGCCCGAGCACGGTCTGCCGAGCGGGCGGCCCGTCATGGGTGGCCCGCAGCCCCTCCTGGAAGCGGTGCAGCGCCGCACCGGCTTCGTGGGCCTGGCGGTCCCAGGCCGCCTCGTGCAGGAAGTCCGGGGCGTCGTAGTCCAGCCAGAGCACCGCCGAGGTCTCCTGTCCGGGTGCCAGGTCGGCGCCGCGTGACAGCACCCGGGTGGCCCGGCCCAGCTCGCCGGTGGCGTCGTCCAGCCCGGCGGTCGTGCCCGGCACATGGGTCAGGATGGCGGCGGCCCGATCCGGGTTGCCCAGGGCGACCACCGTCCGCCCCTCACCCCCGACATCCAGCCCCAGCAGGTACGCCCGCGGGGGCTGCGGGTCGGCCAGCCGAGCGGTCAGGGCGTCCAGCCCGCGCAGCGCGGCGTCGACCGTGCGTAGCCCGAGCGCCTCGGCGGGCCCCCGTGGCACCCGGTTGAGCAACCGCTCCCAGCGTCGCACCAGCTCCTCTCGCCGGGCCTCCAGCAGCAGCCGGTTGGCTTGGTCGCGGGCGGCGGCCGGAACCCCGTCCAGCCGACCGACCAGCTCCGGCTCGTGGCCGATCAGCCACCGGCGCTGGGTCGGGGTCAGCCCCGCCCACCAGCGGTTGACCTGGGCCGGATCGGCGTGTGGGGCGGGCCGGTCCGGTGGGGGTCGGGTCATCCAGCCGGACTCGGCCTCGGCGGTCAGTTGGTCCAGCCGGGCGGCGGCCTCCCGATCCGCCGTGGCGGCCAGGGCCAGGGCCTCCCGGAGGGCCGTCGCCACCGGGGTCACCGTCTGCACGGCCCGGTGCGGCGGCACCCTACCCGGATCGGGGCTGGCCCTACCCCAGCGGTCGATCAGCACCCCGACGGCGGCGGCCAGGGTCACCGCCGCCGTCAACCGTGCCCGGGCCGCCGCCAGCCGGGCGGCGAACTCCGCCAGCACCTGGTCGATCTCGATCGCCACCGGGGCCAGGGTGAGCAGTCGGGCCCGCAGATCGGACAACTGGCCCTGGGCTGCGGTAGCGGCCAGCCCGGACCATTGGGGGCGCAGGGCCGCCGCGTCGTCGGCCAGCTCACCGGCCCGTCGTCGGGCCAGCCCGCACAGCCCCGCCCAGGCAGTCCCGGTGGCCTGCCAGCCCGCCGGATCGGCCGTCGAGAGTTGGGCGTAGCCGACCTGGCCCGCCGTCTCGGGGCCGGTCACCGGGGCAGGCCGGACAGTCGGGTGGCGGCCCGGGCATCCGCCGACTCGTACGACCGGGCGGCGGAGCGTACGGCCTCACCGGTCTGGGTGATCCGGCCGCCCAGCCGGGCCGTCCAGGACTGCACGGCTGCCTCCAGGGCGCCCAGCGCGGCCCCGGCAGCCCAGCCGGGGGCCGGTGCCGCCAACCCCGGCAGCCCGGCCAACCCGCTCGCCACCCGATGGCCGTGATCGCCCAGCGACCGTCCGATCCGGTGCAGCTGCTCCGGCTGCACGGTCACCTCCTGCTGATGCAGCACACCCGGCTGTCCGGTCGATCCCTGCTGGTGCATCGCCCCTCCCGTGGCCCCGTACCGCCGACTCACCGGACGCTAGGCGGCCCAGGCGGAAGCGGGGGTGCCCTGTGGACAACCGGTGCCTCAGGTGCCGCCGGGTTGTCCACAGGCATTGCCGGGCGATCGGCGGAGGGCTACCCTGCGGCCCCCGCACCGGTAGGGTGAGCCGGGTGAGATCGGTCTGGCGGGTGGCGGAGGTACGGGCGGCCGAGGCGGCACTGATGGCCGAACTCCCACCGGGCACCCTCATGCAGCGTGCCGCCGCCGGACTGGCGCGCCGGTGCGCGCTGCTGCTCGCCGAGCGGGGCGGGGTGTACGCCGCCCCCGTGCTGCTGCTGGTCGGCTCCGGGGACAACGGTGGCGACACGCTGTACGCCGGTGCCCGTCTGGCCCGGCGGGGAGCGGCCGTGTCGGCGCTGCTGCTGACCCCGGATCGGGTCCACGCCGAAGGGCTGGCCGCGTTGCGGGCCGCCGGTGGACGGGTCGTGCCGGACCCGCCGCCCGTGCTCGACCTGGTGCTGGACGGCATCGTCGGCATCGGCGGGCAGGGCGGGTTGCGGGAGCCGGCCGCCCGGGTGGTGGCGAGTCTGCCGGGACACCGGGGGCGGGACGGGGCCCGGCCGACCGTGCTGGCGGTGGACGTGCCCAGCGGGGTGGTGGTGGACACCGGAGACGTGCCCCTCACCTCCTCCGGCCGACCCGACGCGGTCTGCGCCGACGTCACGGTCGCCTTCGGCGCGCTGAAGCCGGCCCTGGCGGTCGGCCCGGCCGCCGCCCTGGCCGGGCAGGTGGAGCTGGTCGACATCGGGCTCGAACCCTGGCTGCGCGGCAGCCCCGCCCTTGAGGTGGTGGAGTGGTCGGATGTGGCGCAGTGGTGGCCCCGGCTGGACGCCGCCTCGGAGAAGTACACCCGGGGGGTGGTGGGGGTGGCCACCGGGTCGGCCACCTATCCGGGTGCCGCCACCCTCTCGGTCGGTGGCGCCCTGGCCGGGCCCACCGGCCTGGTCCGCTACGCCGGTGGGGCCCGCGAGGAGGTGGTCCGCCAGCACCCCTCCGTGATCGCCACCGGTCGGGTGGCCGACGCCGGCCGGGTGCAGGCCTGGGTGTGCGGGTCGGGGTTGGGCACGGACGAGCGGGCGGTCACCGAACTGCGGACCGTGCTGGCCGCCCCGGTGCCGGTGGTGCTGGACGCGGACGCGTTGACCCTGCTGGTCGACGGCTCCCTGGCCGAGGCGTTGCGGCGGCGGGACGCCCCGATCGTGGTCACCCCGCACGACCGGGAGTTCACCCGGCTCTGCGGTGAGCAGCCCGGCGGGGACCGGGTGGCCGCCACCCTCCGGCTGGCCGCCTGGATGAACGCCGTGGTGCTGCTCAAGGGGAACCGCACGGTGATCGGCACCCCGGACGGCCGGGCGTACGTCAATCCGAGCGGCACCCCCGCGCTGGCCACCGGCGGGACCGGGGATGTGCTGGCCGGGCTGCTCGGTTCCCTGCTGGCGGCCGGGCTGCCGGCGGAGCGGGCCGCCGCCGCGGCGGCGTACGTGCACGGCCTGGCCGGTCGGGAGGCGGCCCGCGGCGGCCCGGTAACCGCCCCTGAGGTGGCCACCGCGCTCCGGGCCGTGCTCGCCCGGCTGCCCTGACCTGCCCGGGGCCGACCCGCCCGCACCCGCCGGACCTGTCCGGTGCGCAGCGCGCTGATCAGGGTGGAAAGTAGGGTGGGGGCATGTGGCAGGCCGAGGTGCGCGTGGATCTGGACGCGATCCGGGAGAACGTGAGTCGGCTGCGTGCCGGCACCAGCGCCGAACTGATGGCGGTGGTGAAGGCCGACGGCTACGGCCACGGGATGCTTCCGGTTGCGCACGCCGCCCTCGAAGCGGGGGCCTCCTGGCTCGGGGTCTGCACCCTGGACGAGGCGCTGGCCCTGCGCGCGGCCGGCATCGAGGCCCCGGTCCTGGCCTGGCTGCTGGTGCCGGGTTTACCCCTGCACACCGGCATAGCGGCCGAGGTGGATCTGGGGGTGGCGAGTCTGCCGCAACTGGAGGAGATGACTGAGGCGAGTCGACAGGCGCAACGGCCCGCCCGGGTGCACCTGAAGATCGACACCGGGTTGTCCCGGGGTGGGGCGATCCTCGACGACTGGCCGGCCCTGCTGGACGCCGCCGCCAAGGCCCAGGCCGACGGTCTGGTCGAGGTGGTCGGGGTGTGGAGCCACTTCGTGTACGCGGACTCACCCGGTCATCCGACCACGGACCGGCAGTTGGCGGTCTTCCACGAGGGGCTGGCCATGGTCGAGCGGGCCGGACTGCGTCCCCGCTACCGCCACCTGGCCAACTCGGCGGCCACCCTGACCCGGCCGGACACCCACTTCGACCTGGTCCGCCCGGGGCTGGCGGTGTACGGGCTCTCCCCGGTGGCCGGGGAGAGCCACGGGCTGCGTCCGGCGATGACCGCCCGGGCCCGGGTGATGCTGACCAAGCGGGTCCCGGCCGGCACCGGGGTCTCCTACGGCCACACGTACACCACCGGCAGCGACGCGAACCTGGCGGTGGTGCCCCTGGGGTACGCCGACGGGGTGCCCCGGCACGCCTCCAACACCGGCCCGGTGCAGCTCGGTGGACGCCGCCGGACCATCTCCGGGCGGGTCTGCATGGACCAGTTCGTCCTGGACTGCGGCGACGACCCGGTGGCCGCCGGTGACGTGGCCACCCTCTTCGGCAGCGGTGCCGAGGGGGAACCCACCGCGGACGACTGGGCCGAGGCGGTCGGCACCATCAACTACGAGATCGTCACCCGCTTCGGCAGCACCCGGGTTCCCCGGGTCTACGACGGGGTGACCACATGAGCAACCGTTTCCACATCCCCAGGCCACGCACGGCGGCGGGCCGGGCCGCAGGTCTGGTGGGTGCGGCCCTCGGGGTGGCCGCCGCGGCGACCGCGGTCGGGGTCGCCACCGAGCGGGCCCTGGTCCGTCGACTGAAGGCCGACCCCGCCGACCGGTACGCCGACGAGGTCTTCGGCCGGCAGCGGTACGACGAGGCGTACCGGCTGGAGATGCCGGACGGTACGGACATCCATGTCGAGGTGGTCGAGCCGACCCGCCCGGTCGAGGGCAACCCGACCGTGGTGCTGGTGCACGGTTTCTGCCTGGACATGGGCACCTTCCATTTCCAACGCAAGCTGCTCGCCGAGCGGGGCGAGCACCGCATCGTCGCGTACGACCAGCCCGGTCACGGCCGTTCGGGTCGGCTGGAGAGCGGGGAGTACGACCTGGACGCCCTCGGCCACACCCTGCGCCGGGTCATCGACGAGGTGGCGGCCGAGGGGCCGCTGGTGCTGGTCGGCCACTCGATGGGCGGGATGACCATCATGGCGCTGGCCGAGCTGTATCCGGAGATGTTCGGCGACCGGGTGGTGGGCACCGTGCTGATGGCCACCTCGGGCGGGTTACTGGCGGAGACGAAGCTGGTGGCCCCGGCCCTGCTGGGACGGGTGAGCAGCCCGGTGCTGTACATGGCCGGCAATGTCACCCGGTATGGCGGGTCGGTGATCGACCGGGCCCGCCGGTCGACCACGAATGTGGCCTGGCTGCTGACCCGCAAGTACGGCTTCGGTACGGACAACCCCAGTCCGGCGCTGGTGTCGTACGTGGAGCAGATGAACTCGCGTACCTCAGCGGACACGGTGACCCGCTACCTGCGGACGATCGCCACCCACTCGCGGTTTCCGGCGCTGGCGGCGCTGGAGGGTACTCCGGTGCTGGTGATCGTCGGGGACAAGGACATGATCACACCCGTGAATCATTCCGAGGAGATCGTCCGGCGGCTGCCGCACGCCGAGTTCGTCAAGATCCACGACAGTGGGCATGTGGTGATGCTGGAGCACGCCGACGAGGTGAACGAGGCCCTGCTGGGGTTCCTCGGCAACTACGGGCCGGGATCCGCGTGACCCGGTTCGTCCTGCCGACGGCCGCCGACACCCACGCCTTCGGTCGGCGGCTGGCCGGGTTGCTGCGTACCGGCGATCTGGTGCTGCTCTCCGGTCCGTTGGGTGCCGGCAAGACCGCCCTGACCCAGGGGATCGGGGCCGGCCTGGGGGTGCTCGGTGACATCACCTCGCCGACCTTCGTGATCGCCCGGGTGCACCGGCCCGATCCGGAGGCGGGGCGGGGGGTGGCCCTGGTGCACGCCGACGCGTACCGGCTCGGCGACGCTACCGATCCCCGGGCCGAGATCGACGACCTGGACCTGGACGCCTCCGTCGACGAGTCGGTGACCGTGGTCGAGTGGGGGGAGGGGCTGGTCGAGCAGTTGACCGACGCGCACCTGTGGGTCCGGCTGGACCGGCGCGACGACGACACCCGGGTAGCGGAACTGGTGCCGGTCGGTGGCGACTGGGCGCGGCGGCTGACCGCCCTGGACTGACTCTCGGCCCGGCCACCGGCAGCGCCGTCGTACCGTGCGCCTACAGTGCCGGGGACCGACCTAGCCGCGCGGAAAGGCCGCCGATGCCCGACGATCTCACCCCCCTGGACCTGCCCGCACTGCTGCCGGAGGCCTGGCGGGAGGTGCTGACCCCGCACCTCGACCCGGCCCGCACGGCCGCGCTGGGCGAGTTCGTCGCCAAGGAGTACGCCACCGGCACGGTCTTCCCGCCGGTGGAGGACCTGTTCTCCGCCTACCGGCTGTGCGCCCCGGCGGACTGCCGGGTGCTGATCCTGGGCCAGGACCCCTACCACCGGGTGGGTCAGGCGCACGGGCTGAGCTTCAGCGTGCGTGAGGGGGTGTCCGTGCCGCCGTCGCTGCGCAACGTCTTCAAGGAGTTGGGCGAGGACCTGGGGGTGCCCAAGCCGCGCAGCGGCAACCTGGACGGCTGGGCCGCGCAGGGCGTGCTGCTGCTCAATTCGGTGTTGACGGTGCGGCAGGGTGCCCCGGGCTCGCACGCGAACCGGGGTTGGGAGGAGTTCACCGACGCCACCATCCATGCCCTCGACGCGCTGGAGTCCCGGGTGGTCTTCCTGCTCTGGGGCGGTTACGCGCGTAAGAAGGCGGCGCTGGTCAGCAACCCGCAGCACGTGGTGCTGGAGGCGGGGCATCCGAGCCCGATGAACCCGCGTGGCTTCCTCGGCAGCCGGCCGTTCAGCGCCGCCAACAAGGCGCTCGCCGACGCCGGCCTGCCCACCATCGTCTGGGAGCGTACGGCCGGCTAGGCGTGCAGTCCGGCTGCACGTTCGTTCCTCCCGATGTCGGCAGTGTTCTTGACGTGTTGACAGTCCGTGCTCGGACAGTCGACCATGCAACTAGTTGGTGATGATCGATCAATGTGACTCGTCACCGACCTGCCACCACCCGCATCAAGGAGGACTGCATGCGCCCGTCGAAGCCTGTCCGGACCGTCCTGCTCGCCACCATCAGTGCCGCCGCGATCGCGGTGACCGGAGCCCCCGCGGCTGCGGCCGAATCCCGCAGCTGCACCTACGTCGACGGCACCCTGTGCCTGCACGAGTCCAAGTGGTTCAACGGCGCCACGGTCGAGTACCCGGCACCCTTCGGCACCGACTGCGTGAACAGCTCGATGGGCTTCCTGGGCTGGCTGAACCTCACCGACTACTCGCTGCGGGTGTACGAGGGCGCCAACTGCACCGGGATCAGCTACTACGTGCCGAGCGGTGACCTGCACAACGTGCAGGCTCCGCTGAGCAGCTTCAAGGTCGTCTGACCTCGGCGCGCCCACGACCGACGGCGCCGTGTTCCGTGCGAACACGGCGCCGTCGGCAGTCGGCCGTTCAGCGCCGCCACCAAGGCGCTCGCCGATGCCGGCCTGCCCACAATCGACTGGGAGCGGTCGGCCGGCTGAGCCGTGTGCTCCTGCCTCCAGACTGCCCGCACCTAGCAGGTGGCGGCATCCGCCTGGTAGTTCCGGAAGTGCCGGTCGGACGACATTTCTTGACTGGCGTCGATATTTGGATAACGATATCGAAGACATAGATGCTGGCTAACTTGCTCAGTCTGGAGGTCAGTGGCGACGGCAAGTAGCAGTGGAGCACCCACACAACCGACAGTCCGGAAATTCTTACCGCCAAGGCGCAGCATCGACGCGCGGTGACCGTCCCTGGAGCACACGCACCCCGTCGATTACGCCACGCCGCCTCTCGCAAGGAGAAGCACGCCACCATGAACGAAGTCCCCACTCACCGTAAGAGCCGCCGACGCGGCCGCATCAGGATGCTGGCTGCCGCCGCATTCGCCGCAGTGTTGGCCACCACCGGCACCATCGCGATCTCGGCCAGCCCCGCCCACGCCGAGGCCGACCGGCAGGTCTGCTCGAACACGGAAGGCACCCACAACGGGTTCTTCTTCTCGTTCTGGAAGGACAGCGGCGACGCCTGCATGGTGTTGCGTGAGAACGGCCGCTACTCCAGCTCGTGGAACAGGAGCACCAACAACTGGGTCGGCGGCAAGGGCTGGAACCCCGGAACCCGCCGCACGATCACCTACTCGGGCAACTACAACCCGGGCAACAACAACACCTACCTCGCCCTGTACGGCTGGACCCGCAACCCGCTGGTCGAGTACTACATCGTCGAGAACTTCGGCAGCTACAACCCGAGCAGCGGCGCCACCCGGCTCGGCAGCATCACCACCGACGGCGGCACGTACGACATCCTCCGCAGCCAGCGGGTCAACGCCCCGTCGATCGACGGCACCCAGACGTTCTACCAGTACTGGAGCGTCCGGCAGCAGAAGCGCAGCAGTGGCACCATCACCACCGCCAACCACTTCGACGCCTGGGCCCGCGTCGGCCTGAACCTGGGCAACCACTACTACCAGATCATGGCCACCGAGGGTTACCAGAGCCAGGGAAGCTCCGACATCACCCTGTCGGAAGGCGGTAACTCCGACCCCGGCAACCCGGGCAACCCGGGCAACCCGACCACCCCGCCGCCCAGTGGCGGCAGCGGCCAGATGATCGTCGGTCAGCAGTCCGGCCGGTGCCTGGACGTGCCGAACTCGAGCACCAGCAACGGCACCCAGATCCAGTTGTATGACTGCTGGGGTGGCGCGAACCAGCGGTTCACCCACACCTCGAGCCGGCAGCTGACGGTGAACGGCAAGTGCCTGGACGCCGCGAATCAGGGCACCAGCAACGGTACGCGGGTGACCATCTACGACTGCCACGGCGGCGCGAACCAGCAGTGGAACATCAACTCCAACGGCACGATCACCGGAGTGCAGTCAGGGCTGTGCCTCGACGCCGGTGGCAGCGGTAACGGGGCGCTTCTCCAGCTGTACAGCTGCTGGGGTGGAGCCAACCAGCAGTGGAGCCGCCGCAACTGATCCGTCGCAACTGATCCGTCGCCCCCGGGGCCAGGCGCTGACGCGCCTGGCCCCGTACCTCCTTGGTGCGGTGCGTGCGAGCGCTACGACCCGACGGCGATGGCGGGCGGGCGTCCAAGGGCCGGAGACGATGCGGCTAGGCTGGGTCATTGTGCTCGTACTGGTGGTGGACAGCTCGACCCCGGCGGTGACGGCGGCGCTGGTAGAGGTCACCGCCGACGGCGTCACGACCCGGGCGCACCGGTGCACGGTCGATGCCCGGGCGCACGGCGAACTGCTGGCCCCACAGGTGGACGGGGTGCTCGCCGACCTCGGTGCCCGCCCGGCCGACCTGGGTGCGATCGTCGCCGGGCTCGGCCCCGGCCCGTTCACCGGGCTGCGGGTGGGGCTGGTCACCGCAGCCACCATGGCCCAGGTGCTCGACATCCCGGCGTACGGAGTCTGCTCCCTGGACGCCATCGGTCACCCGGCGGCGGCCGGGGAACCGGTGCTGGCGGCGAGCGACGCGCGCCGCCGGGAGATCTACTGGGCGATCTACGACGGGGCCGGTCAACGGCTGGTCGGGCCGGAGGTCTCCGCGCCCGGGGTCGCCGCCCAACGGGCCCGCGACCTGGCTGTGACGGTCGCGGTCGGCGACGGCGCGCACCGCTACGCCGACCAGCTCGGGCTGCCCCTGCGGGCCGAGCCGCGCTACCCGGAGGCGAACGCCCTGGCCACCCTGGCCGCCGAGCGGATCCGGGCCGGGGCCCCCGGGGACCCGTTGACCCCGCTGTACCTGCGTCGGCCGGACGCCGTGGCGGCGACCGCCCGCAAGTCGGTCCTGCCGTGACCGAGGTACGGCTGGACCGGTTCCGCTGGTGGCACATCGAGCAGGTACTCCCCATCGAGGCGGACCTCTTCGGCGCCGAACAGTGGTCCGCCGCGATGTTCTGGAACGAACTGGCCAACGGGCACCACTACCGGGTCGCCACGGACGAGCAGGGTGGGGTGCTCGGCTACGCCGGGCTGGCCGTGGCCCCGCCGGACGAGGCCTGGGTGCAGAACATCGCGGTACGCCGGGAGGCCCAGCGGCGGGGGATCGGGCGACTGCTGCTGGAGGAGTTGCTGGCCGAGGCGGGACGACGCGGCCTGCGGTCCGTGCTCCTGGAGGTCGCCGCGGACAACGCGCCGGCCCAGCGGCTCTACGCCACCTACGGCTTCGAACCGATCGGGGTACGCCGTGGCTACTACCAACCGAGCAACACGGACGCACTGGTGATGCAGCGGATCGAGGAGGCGAGACCCCATGGCTGATGAACCGTTGATCCTCGGCATCGAGACCTCGTGCGACGAGACCGGGGTCGGCATCGTACGCGGACACACCCTGCTGGCGGACGCCCTGGCCTCCAGCGTCGACCAGCACGCCCGCTTCGGTGGGGTGGTGCCGGAGGTGGCCAGCCGGGCCCACCTGGAGGCCATCGTGCCGACCATGCAGCGGGCCCTGACCTCCGCGGGGGTGACCCTGGCCGACATCGACGCGATCGCGGTGACCTCCGGCCCCGGCCTGGCCGGTGCCCTGCTGGTCGGGGTGGCCGCCGCCAAGGGTTACGCGGTGGCCGCCGAGAAGCCGGTGTACGGGGTCAACCACCTGGCCGCCCACGTGGCCGTGGACACCCTGGAGCACGGTCCGCTGCCCGAACCGGCGGTGGCGCTGCTGGTCTCCGGGGGGCACTCCTCCCTGCTGATGGTCGACGACCTGGCCCGGGGGGTGACCCCCCTGGGTGCCACCATCGACGACGCGGCCGGTGAGGCCTTCGACAAGATCGCCCGACTGCTCGGGCTGCCCTTCCCCGGTGGTCCGTACATCGACCGGGAGGCCCGCTCGGGTGACCCGGCGGCCATCGCCTTTCCGCGCGGGCTGACCGCCGCCAAGGATCTGGCCAACCATCGCTACGACTTCTCCTTCTCCGGGCTGAAGACCGCGGTGGCCCGCTGGGTGGAGGCCCGACAGCGAGCCGGTGAAGCCGTTCCGGTCGCCGATGTCGCCGCCTCCTTCCAGGAGGCGGTCTGTGACGTGCTGGTGGCCAAGGCGTTGGACGCCTGCCGCAGCAACGGCATCGAGACCCTGGTGATCGGTGGGGGAGTGGCGGCCAACTCGCGGCTGCGGGCGATGGCCGAGCAGCGTGCGGCCCGCCACGGCATCCGGGTACGGGTGCCCCGACCGGGGTTGTGCACCGACAATGGCGCGATGGTGGCCGCGCTCGGCTCCCACCTGGTCGCCGCCGGGGTCGCGCCGAGCCGACTGGATCTGCCGGCGGATTCGGCGATGCCGCTGACCACGGTCAGCGTCTAGAGGGAGGACGGCTACGTGATCGTACGGATGTGGGAGGTGCGGGCCGAGCCGTACGCGTTCGCCGATCTGATCACCTGGGTCTGCGACACGGCCCTGCCCGAGTTCGAGCACGATCCCCTGCACGTCTCCAGCGAGGTCTTCTCCTCCACGGATCACCGGGTGGTGGTGATCTCCAAGTGGCGGAGCAACCCTCGACCGATGCCCGAGCCCCCGGTGATGCTGCTGGCCCGGCCACCGCACTCCTGGGACTTCACCCAGGTCGACCGCTGAGCACTCAGCGGATGGTCACCGTGGTGGTGGCGGTGGAGCGGTCGATCTCGCTGGTCCGGGCGGCGATGCGCAGGGTCCAGTCCCCGGGCACCGGGAAGTGGATCTCGGCGCTGCCGTGGTGTGGTTCCAGCGCGAAGACCTCCACGGTGATCGGCTCGATGCCGGCCTCCGGCAGAGCGGCCGTGATCGTCCACTCGGCCACCGGCAACTCCCGCGCCTGCGGCGTGTAGACGTAGGCGTGCAGGCTGTTCGTGGTGCCGGCGGCGGCCGGGTAGATGTCGAACTGGAGGGTGAACAGGTTGGTGGTCACCGACTGGGCGACCCCCTCCCGGGTGACCCCGGCGGCGGCCGTACCGGCCGTGCGGCCCGGTGGGGTCTGCACCAGCAGGGCGGTCACGGCCAGGATCACCGCAGTCACCCCGAGTTCCACTCCGGCCGCCCGGGCTACCCGCCCGGGTTGGGCTGCGGCGGCCCGGCGGCGGATCAGTCGTCGCTGCCCGGCGGCCACCGCCAGCACCACGGCCAGCAGCCCGGCCTTGGCACCGAGCAGCCGCCCGTAGGTGCTGTCCAGCAGCGCCGAGGGCCGGCCCAGTTCGATCGCGGCCTGGACCAGCCCGGCGGTGAGGAACCAGGCCACCGCCAGGGTGGCCCACCGGGACCAGGCCGGCAGGATCCGGGCCAGGACCCGCTCGTGGGTGCCCGGCAGCAGGAACACCGTCAGGGTCAGCAGACCGCCCAGCCACACGGCGATCCCGATGAGGTGCACCGTGGTCAGCACGATGCTCACCGGCGGCACCGGTGCGGCCACCGGATGCCCGGCCAACGGCCAGGTGGCCAGGGCGGCCACCCCCACCACCGCCAGGGCACCCGGGCTACCCCGCCCCGCGGTGCCCCGGGTGACCGGCGGCAGCAGGGCCGCGGCCAGGCAGACCAACCCCAGGCGTACGGTCAGCACCAGCCCGATGTCGCTGTCCGCTACCGCCCGCAGGTCCGCCACGGACAGCCGTCCGACCGGTGCGCCGACCACCTGGGCGGCCTGCCCTACCCAGGTGCCCAGGGTGGCGACGGCAACCAGACCCAGCCCCACCAGGGCCGTGATCGTGGCGCGGCGGCGGGACCGTAGGGGCGGCCACATCGTCGCCGCCAGCAGGGGTGGGCCGACGGCCAGCAGCAGCCCCAGGTAGCCGAGGTACTTGGCCACCGGCACCAGGACCCCGGCCGGTGACCCGACCTCCTCCGGCAGGGGCGGGGTGGCCGAGGGGGCCCCGGCGGCGAAGGTGAAGCTGCCGGAGATCGGGTGGCTGTCCGCCGAGACCACCCGGTAGCTGACCAGGTAGGTGCCGAGCGGCCGGTCGGCCGCCCGCAGGGCGATCCGCATGGTGCGGTCGCGGACCTCCGGGTCACCTACGTTGATCCGCTTGCCGTCCGGGGCCAGCACCTGCACCCGGCCGGGCACCACGGCCACCGGTTCACTGAAGGTGACCAGCACCTCGCGTGGGGCGTAGCCGAGCACCTCGTCACGCTGCGGGGTGGTGGCGACCACGACGGCGTGCGCCGCCGCCGGACCGGCCGCCCCCAGGACCGCGCCCAGGGTGGCGCAGAAGGTGGCCAGGGCCAGCCCGAACAGGACCCCGGCCCGGGTACGGGTGGGCATCTGGTGGGAGTCAGTTACGGCGCAGCAGGCGGTAGCTGAGGAAGCCGCCGGTGCCGATCGCACCCAGGAAGATCACCCAGATCACGGTGTTGCTGATGCCGACCTGCGGACCGGTGTTGGCCGCGGCGGCGGCGATCAGCCCGTCGTTGCCGGGGGCGGGCAGGGCGGCCGGGGGCAGTTCGGCGTACCGGACCAGACCGGTGCTCTCCAGCATCAGCATGTGGTCGCCGACGAACTTGTTCGTGGCGTTGGCCAGGTCCCGGATGACCTCGTTGCGGGTACTGGCCCGGACCGCGCCGACCA
Source organism: Micromonospora sp. NBC_01739 (assembly GCF_035920385.1). GTDB lineage: Bacteria > Actinomycetota > Actinomycetes > Mycobacteriales > Micromonosporaceae > Micromonospora. The sequence goes on from NZ_CP109151.1 coordinate 5,738,677, forward strand.
CCGGGAAGATCTTGCCGTGGGCGACCCGGAGGCGGGTGACGAAGATCTGGTCGAAGCGGGCCCCGGTGGCGTCCTTCATCTCCGTCAGCCACTGCTGCTGTTCGGCGGTCGGCTGGTTGGGGATGGTGGCGCCGAGCTTGTTCGCGGCCTCCACGGTCAGCCGGTCCAGTTCCTCGTGCTGACGGGCGATCTCCGCACCGATCTCCCGGACCACCCGGGACTGGCCCTTCTCGGCGGCCATCTGCCCGGCCGGCATCTCCCAGAGCCCGGCCAGCCGTACGCCGTCCAGCAGGGCCTGGTCGGCGGCGGCGAGTTGCTGACCGGCGGGCGCGGCCAAGGCCGCCCCGGGCAGCACGACGAGGGCCGCGGCGATCGTGGTGAGCAGCAGCGCCAACCGGGGGGACCGATTGCCCTGCCGGTGACGAGCGGAATCCAGCGATGCCATGTCTGCGGTGCCTCCTCGGTCGAGAACCGATCATCTGCCCGACGAGCGTCCGCACGCCGTTGGTCGCCCGTCCGCACACTGGTACGGATCGACCGGCCGATCAGTTCATCGTTCCCGGATCCACCTCATGGCGCTGCCGGCGTACCTGGTCAGCCGACGTCCAGGGGGTCGGCCAGCAGCCGGTCGAAGGCCAGTTCGGCGGCGCCGATCAGCGGGGCGTCCGCGCCGAGCAGGGGAGTGCGCAGGCGTACGTGCTCCAGGCAGGCGGGCAGCCCGTTGGAGTTCAGTCGACTGCGTACCTGAGCGGCGGCGGCCAGGTACAGGTCCCGCATGGTGCCACCGAAGATGACCATCTCCGGGTTGAAGATGTTGACCAGGTTGGCCACCCCGAAGCCGAGCCAGTCGCCGGCCTGGCGTACCGCCGTCTGGGCCCGGGCGTCGCCCCGGTCGGCGGCGTCGAAGACCGCCAGCAGGGCCTCCCGGCCCCGGGCGTCCGAGCGCCCGGCGGCCCGCAGCAGGCCGTGCTCACCGATCTCGGTCTCCCAGCAGCCCCGGTTGCCGCACTCGCAGCGGGCCCCGTCCCGGACCACCACCATGTGTCCGACCTCGCCGCCGTACCCGCCGTGCCCGGTCAGCCGCCTCCCCCCGGCGATGATTCCGGCCCCGACCCCCACGTCGCCGTAGAGGAAGATGACGTTGTCGCAGCCGGCCGCCGTGCCCCGGGCGTGCTCGGCGAAGGCGGCCACCTCGGCCACGTTGCCGACCGTCACCGGCACCTCCGCGCCGAGTTCGGCGCTGACCGCCGCCCCGATCGGCTCGTCCACCCACCCGGTGGCCGGCCCGAGCCGGACCAGGCCGTCGTGGCGACGCACCATGCCGCAGACCGCGATGCCGGCCCCGACGCAGACGGCGTCGGCCGGCAGGGCCTGCCGCATCTCCTTGACCGCCCCGGCCAGCAGGGGGGCGGCCTCTGCGGCGGTGAGACCCCGGGGCCGGTCCAGCTCCCGGCGGTCGAGCATCGCCCCGCCGAGGCCGACCCGGGCGGCCCGCAGCCGGTCCACCTCGATGCTGTACGCGTACGCGAAGATCCGTTCCGACTCGGGCCGGACGACAAGTGAGGGTCGTCCGGCCCGGCCGGTCTCCTTCGGCGCCCCCTCGGTCACCAGGCCGGCGGCGGCCAGGTCGGCGGTGAGCGCACCGATGGTGCTGCGGTTCAGTCCGAGCGCGTTGGTCAACTCGGCGCGGGTGGTCGCGCCGTGCAGATGCACGTAGCGCAGTAGCGCGCCGAGATTCTGCCGGCGGATCTCGTCCTGGCTGGGTCCTACGCGCATCTAATGGTTACTACTTTCGGTGGTGCGTTCAGCGGTTTCCGGTGGCCGAGGCTCGTCGTCGGGACAGCGCGTCGACACTGGCCGCGAGCAACAGCACCACGCCGGTGACCACGTACTTGACGCCGGAGCTGTAGCCCATCAGACCCATCCCATTGTCGATCACGGCCACGACGGCGCCACCGAGAACCGCGTCCAATACGCGGCCTTTGCCCCCGAACAAGCTTGTGCCGCCGATCACCGCCGCGCCCACGGCGTAGAGCAGCACGTTGCTGCCGCCGGTGTTCGGGTCCACGGAGTTGGCCCGGCTGGCCGCCACGATGCCACCGACCGCGGCCATGGTCGAGCAGATCATGAAGGCCGAGATGCGGATGCGGTCCACGTTGATGCCGGCCCGCCGGGCCGCCTCCCGGTTGCCGCCGACCGCGTAGATGTGCCGGCCGTAGCTGGTGCGCTGGAGCACGAAGGTCAGGACCACCAGCAGTACGGCGACGATCGGCACCACGATCGGCACCCCCTTGAGGGAGGTGATCAGCACGTTGAGGCTGCGCTCCAGGTTGAGCACGTAGACGGCGAAGCCCAGGACCAGGGCCAGGGCGGCGATGCGACCCAGCACCACCGGGAGCGGATCGTTGATCAGGTTCCGGGCGGCGCGACTGCGATAGCGGAGCAGTTGCACCACGGCGAATCCGGCTATCGCGATCGCGGCGAGGGTCCAGCCGAGCGCGACCGGCATGTTGCGGTTGACGATCGCCACCACCACCGGCTCGCGGACGGAGATGTTGCGGCCCTCCTTCATCAGCAGCAGCACCACCCCCTGGAAGGCGAGGAAGCCGGCGAGGGTGACCACGAAGGAGGGGATGCCCACCTTGGCGACCAGGAAGCCCAGGGTGGTGCCGATGACCATGCCGGTGAGCAGGGCGGCGAGCACCGCGACGTACCACGGGTAGCCCAGGACGGTGATCAGGTTGGCCAGCACGGCCGCGCAGACCCCGCTGGCGAAGCCGGCCGACAGGTCGATCTCGCCGAGCAGCAGGACGAAGACCAGACCCATCGCGATCAGGGTGACCGCCGCGCCCTGGGTGAACAGGTTGGCGAAGTTGCCGGCGGTGAGGAACGACGGCCGCATGATCGAGAAGATCGTGCAGAGGACGAGCAGACCGGCGACCGCAGGCAGGGCGCCGATGTCTCCGCCGCGTACCCGCTGCCAGTAGTCGCGGAGGTGGCTGCCGATGGTGGGTGCCGGTGCGACGGCGGCGGGGCCCACCTTCGTGACGGCGGTGATGCTCATGAGACGCCTCCAGTGGTGCTGTCGGCCGGCGCCGCGCCGTTGCCGTTGACGCCCGGGTCGGCGGCGAGTCCCAGCTCGCCGGAGCGGCCGGCGGTGATCAGCTCGACCACCTGGGCGTGGGTGATGTCGGTGGTCCTCACCTGGGCGACCATCTGGCCGAGGTAGAGCGCGGCGATGCGGTCGGAGACGGCGAAGACGTCGTTCATGTTGTGCGAGATGAGGACGACGGCCAGGCCGTTGTCGGCCAGCCGGCGAACGAGTTCGAGGACCTGGGCGGTCTGCGCGACGCCGAGGGCGGCGGTCGGCTCGTCCAGGATCACCAGCTTGCTGTTCCAGAGCACCGCCTTGGCGATCGCCACGGTCTGGCGCTGACCACCGGAGAGGCTGGAGACGTGCTGGCGCAGGGACTTGACGGTGCGTACGGAGAGCCCGGCCAGGGTCTCCGCGGCCATCTGCTCCATCGTCGGCTCGTCCAGCACGATGCCGTTGCGCTTCTCCCGCCCGAGGAACATGTTCTGCACGATGTCGAGGTTGTCGCAGAGCGCCAGATCCTGATAGACGACCTCGATGCCGAGCGCGGCGGCGTCCCGCGGACTGTTGATGGTCACCGGTTGACCGTCGAAGACGAACTCGCCGGCATCGGTGGAGTAGATGCCGCTGATGCACTTGACCAGGGTCGACTTGCCGGCACCGTTGTCACCGACGAGGGCGGTGACCTCGCCCGGGTAGGCGGCGAAGGCGACGTCACGCAGCACCTGGACGGGACCGAAGCTCTTGTCGATCCCGCGTAGCTCCAGCAGTGGGGTCGCGGACACGGGGTTCTCCTTATTCCACGGAGGCGATCGGGGCCCGTCCAGCGACGCCGCCCGGTACGGGATTGCCGTACCGGGCGGCGTCGCTTCGGCGGGGACGGGTCAGCTGATGCCCGCGTCGGTGCAGAGCTTGGCGTAGTCGCCGGTGCAGATCTGTTCCTTGGTCACGTAGCCGTCGGCGATGACGTCCTTGACGTTCTCCTTGTAGATCGCCGCCGGGGTGAGCAGGACGGCGGGCACGTCACGGTTGCCCTCCGGGTCCCGGACCGTCTGGCCGGTCTCCTTGCGCTCGCCCTTGGCCAGCGCGATGGCCAGCTCGGCGGCGGCGTCCGCCTCCTTCTTGACCGCCTTGTAGACCGTCATGCACTGGTCACCGGCGAGGATGTTCTGCAACGCCTGCGGGTCGGCGTCCTGCCCGGTGACCGGGACCTTGCCGTTGAGGTTGTTCTTCTTCAGCACGGAGATGGCGGCGTTGCCGAGGCCGTCGTTCGCGGAGAGGACCCCGTCGATCTTGCCGCCGGTCTTGGTGAGCTGCTGCTCGAAGATGGTCGCGGCCTGGGTGTTGTCCCAGTCCGGCACGGAGTCGTCGGCGGCCTTGGTGTACTCGCCGGAGTCGAACTTCGGCTTGAGGACCGAGTCGTAGCCCTCCTTGAACAGGGTGGCGTTGTTGTCGGTCGGCGAGCCGTTGAGGTAGGCGATCGCCGGCTTCTCGACCTTCGCGTCGGTGAGGCACTTGACCAGGCCCTCGCCCTGCAGCTTGCCGACCGCCACGTTGTCGAAGCTGACGTAGTACTCCGCCGAGCCGCCGAGGGTCAGGCGGTCGTAGTCGATGGTGGCGACACCCTGCGACTTGGCCTTGTCCAGGACGGCCTTACCGGTGCCGGAGTCCAGGTTGACGATCATCAGCACGGTGACGCCGTTGGTGATCATCTGGTCGGCGATGGTCTGGAAGGCGTTCTTGTCGCCCTGGGCGTTCTGGATGTCCGACTGGACACCGGCCGCGTCGAACGCCTCCTTGAGGAACTTGCGGTCCGCGCTCTCCCAGCGGACCGAGGAGCTGCTGTCCGGCAGGATCACGCCGATCTTCGGGGTCTTGCCGGAGCCGCCACCGGCCTGGTCGCCGGAGTCGTCGCCGCAGGCCGTCAGGCTGCCGAGGGCGAGCACGCCCACGGCGCCGACGGCGAGGAAGCCCTTGCGCATCTGCAGGGTCCTTTCGAGAGTGGGAAGGGTGTCGGTGTGTTGATGACGTTCTTTTGTTGTGCCCGGCAACGTATTGCGCCCCGCGCGTCGACACAAGGGCGCGGCGGGGGCTAGTTTGTTGTCGGCAGTAACAATTCGGCAACGTCGAAGACACCTCCCTGCCGCGCCGGTGTCCGGGGTGATCACTCCGGCGGTGCCCGGGTGATCGACACCGTTTCGGCGAAGTGGGGGTAACCGACCGGCAGGGATACCGCCGTTGCGGCGTAACGGCGGCGAGCCTCGGCCGATGGCGAGCCTCGGCCGATGGCGAGCCTCGGCCGATGGCGAGCCTCAGCCCGGTGGCGGGCTGACTCAGCGGGCCCCAGCTAGCGCCGGGCCTCGGGCGGTGGCGGGCTCGGCCTGGTGGCGGGCTCGGCTAGGTGAAAGGCTTCGGCCGGTGGGGGGTGGGCCTCAGGCGGTGGCGAGGGCGGCGGTGTGGGCGCTGGTGAGGGCGACCAGATCGGTCGGGGCCAGCTCCACCTGAAGACCGCGTCGACCAGCCGAGACGTACACCGTGTCGTGCTCCAGGGCGGAGGCGTCGAGCACCGTGGGTAGCCGCTTCCGTTGCCCCAGCGGGCTGATGCCGCCACGTACGTACCCGGTGGCGCGTTCGGCCGCCCCGCGATCGGCGAGGGTGGCCCGCTTGCCGCCGACTGCCGCGGCCAGGGCCTTGAGGTCCAGCTCCCCGGTGACCGGCACGATCGCCACGGTCAGCGCGCCGTCCACCTCGGTCACCAGGGTCTTGAAGACCCGGCCGGGTGCCACCCCGAGGGCGGCGGCGACCAGGGCACCGTAGTTCGGCGACTCCGCCGGGACCTCGTACGGATGGGTGCGATGGGCGATGCCGCGCTTGGCCAGCAACACCGTCGCCGGCGTACCCCGTCCCGTCATGTGCGCCAACCTAACCCCGACCCGCAGTCCGGGATCTCCCGGGTGGCCCTGCCAGCCTCGACCCGGTGGTCAGGCTTCCCGGTCGCCCTTGCCCAGCCCGGAACCTGGCCGGTCTGGCCCCTGCCCGAGCGGAGGACTCAGGGGACCGGCTGGCAGACCAGCACGGTCGGGGCGCCGGCCACCCGGGTCAGTACCAGGCTGGCCGGTTGGTCGCCGGTCAGGCGCAGGTCGTGCCGGAGGCGTTCCGGGTCCAGGGCGGAGCCGCGCTTGAGGATCTCCACCCGGCCGACCCGGCGCTCCCGCAGCAGGGCCCGCAGGCGCTTGAGCGAGAACGGCAGCATCTCGGTCACCTCCAGACACCGGGCGTACGGCGTAGGGGTCGGCGTGTCGGCGTAGAGGTAGGCGATGCTCGGGTCGGCCAGGGTGGCATCCAGTTCGGCGGCCAGTTCGGCGATCAGGTGGGCGCGTACCACCGCCGGGTCGGGGTCGTACACGAACCGGCCCACCGCCCCGACCGGCGCCTCCTCCCGACCGGACCCGACAAGTTCGTGCACCATGCTCCCCTCGACCTGGGGAGCGCCGTCGGTCTGGTGATAAGAAGGGGCCCTTTTAGTACCGGAGGCGTTAAGAAGGGGCCCTTCCTTCACGACGGTGGCGCGGCGGGGGGATTGGGCCAGCGGGCCGCACCAGAGGGCGGCTTCGACCAGGTCGCCGCCGACACTCACCCACTCGGCCTCGGCACCGGCGGGGATGAGGGCATGATCGAGACCGGGGGCCACCTTCACCACCGTGTACGGCACCCGTTCGGCGAGCCCGGTGACGAAGTCCCAGGGCGGCGAGTACGCCTTGGGGTCGAAGATCCGGCGTCCGGTACCGGCTCGACGGCGGGCCGGATCGCAGAACACCCCCGCGACCCGGGTCACCTCGAAGGCGGTAGCGTCGCCGCACTCGACCGTGAACAGCTCGGCCAGCCCGGTGGCCTGCGCGTTCGCCTCGGCCAGGGCGGCGGTCAGCGGGTCGGCCTCCACCCCGTACACCCGGATGCCGGCACGGGCGGCGGCGAGGGCGTCGGCTCCCAGCCCGCAGCCCAGGTCGGCGAGGCTGGTCACCCCGGCCTCGCGCAACCGGTGCGCGCGGCGTTGCGCGACCACCCCCCGGGTGGCCTGCTCCAGGCCGGGCCGGGTGAAGAACATGCCGCCGGCCGCCGCACCGAACTTGCCCGCTGCCCGGCGGCGGAGTTCCGCCTGGGTCAGGGCTGCCGCCGCCAGCCCAGCCGGAATCCCGGCCGAGCGCAGCGCCGCCGCCGCAGCCAGGGGATCGCCCCCGGCCACCTCGGTCGCCGCCGCGAGGGCGGCCGACCCCTCGGGGGTACGCAGGGCGGCAAGCTGCTCCAGATCCACCCGCCCATTGTCCCGACCCACCGATCGCCCCCACCCAACCGGCCCGGCCCGGCTCGGCTTGATCAACTCCGTTTCGCCGCGATGGCGGTATCCGGGTGCGAGGGATACCGCCATTTCGGCGTAACGGAGTCGATCACACTCCCGGGACGGGGCCGATCACGTCCTGGGCGGCCGGGTGGGGTGGTGGGAGGTGATGAAGGCGCGCCAACTGGTGGGGGTGAAGGCGAGCACCGGGCCGGTCGGGTCCTTGCTGTCGCGTACGGCGACCAGGTCGGGCAGGTTGTCGGCGACCTCGACACAGGCACCGCCGTTGCTGTTGCTGCGGGAGGATTTGCGCCAAGCGGCACGGCTCAGGTCCATGACTTCGCCACTTCCTCGATCAGGCGGGCGGACTGCCGGTGCGGCAGCGCCTCACCGGCCACAGTCTCCCAACCCCGTCCGAGGCTGGCAAGGTCGTTCGGGCTGTCCACGGTGTTTCCCCGGAGTTGGTCGTCCAGATGCGCCACCTCGGTGCCGTCGGCGAGCCGGGCGAGCACGAAGGGGCCGTTCAATCCGATGTACCAGGGAGTCGCGGCCGGAATGATCCGCACCTGGACAAATGGCCGGTCGGCAAGGGTGCGCAGGTGCTCACATTGCTCGACCATCGTCGCCCGGTCGCCGACCTGTCGGCGCAGCGCCAGCTCGTCCAGGATCGCGACGAACTGCGGCGGCTCGTCGCGAGCGAGCACCTCCTGTCGGGCCATCCGGGCCAGCACCCGCTTCTCGACCTGCTCGTCGGTCAGCGGCGGCCCGGCCCGCAGCATCGCTCGGGCGTACGCCTCGGTCTGGAGCAGGCCCGGCACCACGGCCGGGTCGTACCAGCGCAGCGAGACCGCCTCCCGTTCGATCTCACCCCACGGCCGGAACCAGTCCGGCTCGGCGTGCAGGCGGATCAACTCCAGCATCCCGACGAAGAGGCCACCGGTCTCCAGCACCTTGTCGAACCGGGCCAGGTAGTCCGCGCTGAGCTGGTTCTGCCCGGTCTCGATCGCGCTGATCGAGGAGGGCGCGTAATTGATCAACTTGCTCAGGTCCTCCTGGCTGAGCCCGCGGGTCTTGCGGGCCCGGCGCAACTGGTCCCGGAGAAACCCCAGGGTCGGTACGTCGGCCATGCCGTCTCCCTCCGTGATGTGGTCGTGCCGCACCGTAGGGAATCGGATGGTCGGACGGAAGACAGGACGGGCATGTTGCGGTAACCCCTGGCGAAGGAGTGGAGAACAGGTGGCGGGGGTGGCGAAAAGATGGCGACACGAGGGGTGGTCGCTGGCACTCTCCTTGACGGAGTGCTAGCCGAGGCATAACCTGCGATTAGCACTCTCACCCTGAGGGTGCCAACACTCGGGCCTGGTGTCCGGGTGTTGAACGCCAGGCGGACCGGCACCCGCGACGACGGCCCCGCCCGGTGGCATGTGGCAGATTGACGCTGGTCGGCATGCCGACCGGTAACGAAACCAGTACCCCAGGAGGGTATGCCCGTGACTACCGCGACCAAGGTTGCGATCAAGCCGCTCGAGGACCGGATCCTGGTCCAGGCGAACGAGGCTGAGACCACCACTGCGTCGGGCATCGTGATTCCCGACACCGCCAAGGAGAAGCCGCAGGAGGGCACCGTCCTCGCTGTCGGCCCGGGTCGTTTCGACGACGACGGCGACCGGATCCCGATGGACGTCAAGGTCGGCGACACCGTCCTCTACTCGAAGTACGGCGGCACCGAGGTCAAGTACGCCGGCGAGGAGTACCTGGTGCTCTCCGCCCGCGACGTCCTCGCGATCATCGAGAAGTAAGCAACCGATCAGTGTCGTTGCCCCGGACCGGCTCGCCGGGCCGGGGCAACGTCGCTTCGAAGGGACATACATGGCGAAGATCCTGAGCTTCTCGGATGACGCCCGGCACCAGCTGGAGCACGGTGTCAACGCGCTCGCCAACGCGGTGAAGGTCACCCTCGGGCCGCGCGGGCGCAACGTCGTCCTGGACAAGAAATTCGGTGCGCCGACGATCACCAACGATGGTGTGACCATCGCCAAGGAGATCGAGCTCACCAACCCCTACGAGAACCTCGGTGCGCAGCTGGTCAAGGAGGTGGCGACCAAGACCAACGACGTCGCCGGCGACGGGACCACCACCGCCACCGTGCTGGCCCAGGCGATGGTCCGTGAGGGCCTGCGCAACGTGACCGCGGGTGCCAACCCGGCCGGTCTCAAGCGGGGCATCGACGCCGCCGCGGCCAAGGTCTCCGAGGCCCTGCTCGGCAAGGCCGTGGAGGTCTCCGACAAGAAGTCCGTCGCCCACGTCGCGACGATCTCGGCCCAGGACGCCACCATCGGCGAGCTGATCGCCGAGGCGATGGAGAGGGTCGGCCGGGACGGTGTGATCACCGTCGAGGAGGGCTCCGCCCTGCACACCGAGCTGGAGGTCACCGAGGGACTCCAGTTCGACAAGGGCTTCATCTCGCCGAACTTCGTCACCGACGCGGAGGCGCAGGAGTCCGTCCTGGAGGACGCGTACATCCTGATCACCACGCAGAAGATCTCGGCGATCGAGGAGCTGCTGCCGCTGCTGGAGAAGGTCCTCCAGAACAACAAGCCGCTGCTGATCATCGCCGAGGACGTCGAGGGTCAGGCGCTGTCCACCCTGGTGGTCAACTCGATCCGCAAGACCCTCAAGGTCTGCGCGGTCAAGGCCCCCGGCTTCGGTGACCGCCGCAAGGCGATGCTCCAGGACATGGCGATCCTCACCGGCGCCGAGCTGGTCGCCCCCGAGCTGGGCTACAAGCTCGACCAGGTCGGCCTGGAGGTGCTCGGCACCGCCCGGCGCATCGTGGTCGACAAGGAGAACACCACCGTCGTCGACGGTGGCGGGCAGGCCAGCGAGGTCGCCGACCGGGTCGCCCAGATCCGCAAGGAGATCGAGGCTTCGGACTCCGACTGGGACCGGGAGAAGCTGGCCGAGCGGCTGGCCAAGCTCTCCGGCGGCATCGCCGTGGTCAAGGTCGGCGCGGCCACCGAGGTCGAGATGAAGGAGCGCAAGCACCGCATCGAGGACGCCATCGCCGCGACCAAGGCCGCGGTCGAGGAGGGTACGGTGCCCGGTGGTGGCGCCGCCCTGGCCCAGATCCTGCCGGTGCTCGACGACGACCTCGGCTTCACCGGTGACGAGAAGGTCGGCGTGTCGATCGTGCGCAAGGCGCTGGTCGAGCCGCTGCGCTGGATCGCGCAGAACGCCGGGCACGACGGGTACGTCGTGGTGCAGAAGGTCACCGAGGGCAAGTGGGGCCACGGCCTCGACGCCGCCATCGGCGACTACGTGGACCTGACCGCCTCCGGCATCATCGACCCGGTCAAGGTGACCCGCAACGCGGTCACCAACGCCGCCTCGATCGCCGGCCTGCTGCTGACCACGGAGAGCCTCGTGGTCGAGAAGCCCAAGGAGCCGGAGGCCGCCGCCGCGGGTCACGGCCATGGGCACGGCCACAGCCACCAGCACGGTCCGGGCTTCTGAGCCGTCCACGAAACGGTACGGCGGGTGCGCCGCTCCCCCGGAGCACCCGCCGTACCGCGTGACGCCCGTACTGCGGGGGCCTTCGCCTTCCGCGACGCCCGTACCGAGCGGGTGATCTCATCGAACCCCGCCCAGACCAGTTCGGGCGCGGGGAGATCCATGGTGCTGCAAACACGCTGCCGCGCCCCTGGACAGGGGCGCGGCAGCGGTGGCTATGGGGTGGATCAGGCGACGTTGCGTTGGGTGGGGAGGGTGGACCGGTGGCTGCTGCCCAGCCGGGCCTCCAGCCGGGCCACGTCCACCCGGGTCTGTCGGCGGTCGGCGAGATCCTCCCAGCCGACCGCGAGCAGCCGCAGCCGCTCGGATTCGCTGAAGCCGCCCCACACCCCGTACGGCTCCCGCACGGTCAGGGCGTGCGCGGCGCACTCGGCCCGTACCGGGCAGGCGCGGCAGACGGCCTTGGCGCCCGACTCCCGGCGCAGCCGCGACGAGCCCCGCTCGCCGTCGGGGTGGAAGAACTGCGCACTGTCCCGGCCACGGCAGGCGCCCAGCCGTTGCCAGTCCCACAGGTCGACGATGGGTCCGGGAAGTCTACGTACGTTCGACATCAGCACCCCTCCTCTCGCGCGGCACCGCGAGATGCTTGTTGGCCGGCTTGTCCGGGTGGCGGGCCGCGCAGGGCACCGTTCCCGGCCTTGAGCCCCCGGTACCCCCACCGTCCTCGGCTCACACGTCCTGTGATCAAAAAGCTTCGGCGACTTGGGGCAAATGACCTATCTGTCGGAAAAGTTGGGAGGATTGCCCGGAACCTCCTCCCGAGGCTGCCCGGTCATGGTCTGCTCGTCTGCGGAGAGGAGATCGTTGTGCGTACCGTTCTTGTGTGCGTTCGGACGCCGCTCGCTGCACAGCATTTGACTTCCGCAGCGGCGCGGCTGGGATTGTCCGGTGCTGTCCGGACGGCCGTCTCCGACCCCGAGGTGATGCTGCGGCTGGCCGAGCGTCCCGCCGACGTGGTGCTCGCCGACACCGCCCTGACCCGACCGGACAGCGCCGGTTTCGTGCGGCGGGTGCTGGCCCGCGCGCCGCAGGCCGCCGTACTGCTGCTCGGCATGGAGGAGTCCGAGGCCGCCGCAGCGACCATCCACGCTGGAGCACGCGGCCTGATCCAGGGCGTCGACCACGACCTGACCAGTGCGGTCGCCAAGGCCCTGCTGCTGTTGGCCGCCCCCGGCCGGGCCAACCGGCACCGGATAGCCGACCCCGCCCGGGACACCGCCACGGTGGGCAGCCCTCGGCCGGCATCCAACGGTCGGCCCGCCGGGGAGAGTTCCCCGACCTGGCCGGCCACGGACCCGGCCGGTGGCCCGTCGATGGTGCCGGTGCAGCGGGGCGAGGACCCGGCCGAGCCGGAGGCCGCGGCCGAGGCGGGCCCGGTCGCCCGGCCGCCCCGCGCCGACCGGTCCACGGTCGGGCTCACCGAACGCGAGTTGCAGGTGCTGCTGGGCATGGCCGAGGGCAAGAGCAATGCCGAGATCGGCCGGGAGTTGTTCGTCTCCGAGGACACCGTGAAGACCCACGCCCGACGGCTGTTCCGCAAGCTCGGAGCCCGGGACCGGGCCCACGCGGTGGCCGCCGGCTTCCGAGCCGGCCTGGTGGCCTGACGCCCACCCCACCGCCCCGACCCGCATCCGGTCCGCCGGGCATGAGGCGGCAAGCCGGGCGTACGCCGGTCGGGCTTTTGCCTTCCGGGCGGCCATGCGGCGGCCGGGTGTACGGCGGGGGACGCGCGGTGGGCTGGTCAGTCTCGGGAGGTGGCTTCGTCCTCGGTGCCCTCGCTCAGGGTGTCGTGCACCCCGTCGGCGTAGCCGCGCGCGTAGTCCCAGGTGACGTAGTGGTCCGGATCGGGGTCGAAGGCCGGTTCGTGCACCCGGGGCCGCCCGGAGCTGAGCAGGTGCCGCAGGTTGCCCCGCAGCAGGTCCCAGTCGAAGTAGTGCGGCTCCCGGCAGTCCTCGCACTCGATGACGAGTCCGCGTACCCCGATCGGCGCGAGCAGTGCCTGGTAGATCTCCAGATCGGCGAGGTCTTCCAGCACGTCCTGGCGTTCGACGTCGGTCAGCGGGTCGATCGCGGAGTCGCGGTCAGGGTCGTCCAACCCGGCTGCCGGATCGGCGGGATCACCGGTGAAGGGGTCGATGGGCTCGTCTTGCACCCCCTCACCGTAGACCTAAGCACCCGCCGATGCCCGTCCCCCTTCGCGCAAGCCAGGCTGAAGGCGTTGCCTCGCCGGGTGGACCGCCAGACGCGGGTGCCACCGGAGCCACTAGGTACGATGGGGGCGACGCCTTCCTGCCCGGCAGTAGCCGGTGCCGCCAAGCCACCTCACTGCAGCCCGTTCGAGCAGCTCAGGAGAGCAATCGTGGAGATTTCGCCCCAGACCCACCTTTCCGCCAGCGCCGATGCTGGCGAGCTGGGCGGCCATCTGCCCGAGCTGCCCGCGGGCTCGGCCCGGGTGGTGCCCTTGGGGCTGACCTTCGACGACGTGCTGCTGCAGCCCGGCGAGTCGGACGTGGTGCCCAGCCGGGTGAACACGGTCACCCGGCTGACCCGCAACGTCACCCTCTCCATCCCGCTGCTGTCCAGCGCGATGGACACGGTGACCGAGGCCCGGATGGCGATCGCGATGGCCCGCCAGGGCGGCATCGGTGTGCTGCACCGCAACCTCTCCGTGGAGGATCAGGCGCTCCAGGTCGACCTGGTGAAGCGCTCCGAGTCGGGCATGATCACCAACCCGGTGACCGCCAGCCCGGACGACACCCTGCGTGAGGTGGACCAGCTCTGCGGGCGTTACCGGATCTCCGGGGTCCCGGTGGTGGACGCCGAGGGGCAACTCGTCGGCATCGTCACCAACCGCGACATGCGGTTCGTCTCCGACCCGGCCACCCCGGTCCGCGACATCATGACCCGGTCCCCCCTGGTCACCGCCCCGGTAGGGGTCAGCAAGGACGAGGCCCTGGGCCTGCTGCGCCAGCACAAGGTCGAGAAGCTGCCGATCGTCGACGGGGCCGGCAAGCTGCGCGGGCTGATCACCGTCAAGGACTTCACCAAGAGCGAGCAGTACCCGAACGCCACCAAGGACGACGCCGGCCGACTGCGGGTGGCCGCGGCGATCGGGGTCGGCGAGGACGCCTACAAGCGGGCCCGGGCGCTCGTCGATGCCGGGGTCGACGTGCTGATCGTGGACACCGCCCACGGCCACCAGCGGGCCGTGCTGGAGATGGTCGCCCGGCTGAAGAAGGACGTGGCCATCGACATCGTCGGCGGCAACGTGGCCACCTACTCCGGGGCCAAGGCCCTCGTGGACGCCGGCGCCGACGGGGTGAAGGTGGGCGTGGGTCCGGGTGCCATCTGCACCACCCGGATCGTGGCCGGTGTCGGGGTGCCGCAGATCACCGCGATCATGGAGGCCGCCCGGGCGGCCCGTCCGGCCGGGGTGCCGGTGATCGGCGACGGTGGCATCCAGTACTCCGGCGACATCGCCAAGGCCCTGGTCGCCGGGGCCGACACGGTGATGCTCGGCAGCCTGCTGGCCGGCTGCGAGGAGAGCCCCGGTGAGCTGATCTTCGTCAACGGCAAGCAGTTCAAGGCGTACCGGGGGATGGGTTCGCTCGGCGCGATGCAGTCGCGTGGGCAGGCCAAGTCGTACTCCAAGGACCGCTACTTCCAGCAGGACGTGACCAGCGACGAGAAGCTGGTCCCGGAGGGTGTCGAGGGCCAGGTGCCCTACCGTGGGCCGCTGTCCCGGATGGCCCACCAGCTGGTCGGTGGGCTGCGGCTGGCGATGGGGTACGCGGGCGCGGAGAGCATCAGCGAGCTGCACCAGCGTGGCCAGTTGATCCGGATCACCGCGGCCGGGCTCAAGGAGAGCCACCCGCACGACATCCAGATGACCGTCGAGGCACCGAACTACCACACCCGCTGACACCCCTTTCGTTGAAAACTGGAGCCCCCATGCGTGACGTGGTCGAGATCGGGATGGGCAAGACCGCGCAGCGCGGCTACCACCTTGACGACATCGCCATCGTGCCGAGCCGTCGTACCCGGGACGTGGACGACGTCTCCACCGGCTGGCAGTTGGACGCGTACCAGTTCGGCATCCCCTGCGTGGGGCACCCCTCGGACGCGACCATGAGCCCGGCCTCGGCGGTACGCCTGGGTCAGCTCGGTGGCCTCGGGGTGCTCAACGTCGAGGGGCTGTGGACCCGGTACGAGAACCCCAGCAAGGTGCTGGAGGAGCTGGCCGGCCTGGACGAGGACGCCCGCGCCACCAAGCGGCTCCAGGAGGTGTACGCCGAGCCGATCCGGCCCGATCTGATCACCGAGCGGGTTCGGGAGCTGCGTGCCGGCGGCGGCACGGTGGCGGTCCGGGTCTCCCCGCAGCACACCCTGGCCCTGGCTCCGGTCATCCTCGACGCCGGGGTGGACATCCTGGTCATCCAGGGCACCATCGTCTCGGCCGAGCATGTCTCGACCACGGACGAGCCGCTGAACCTCAAGGAGTTCATCGCCGACCTGGACCTGCCGGTCATCGTCGGCGGCTGCACGGACTACAAGACCGCCCTGCACCTGATGCGTACCGGCGCGGCCGGTGTGATCATCGGCATCGGTGGCGACGAGTGGTCCACCACCGAGTCGGTGCTCGGCATTCGGGTGCCGATGGCGACCGCCATCGCCGACGCCGCCGCCGCCCGGCGGGACTACCTGGACGAGACCGGCGGCCGGTACGTGCACCTGATCGCCGACGGGGACATCCGTACCTCCGGGGACATCGCCAAGGCCCTCGGCTGCGGGGCGGACGCGGTGATGCTCGGCGAGCCCCTGTCGCTCTGCGACGAGGCCCCGGCCGGCGGTGCCTGGTGGCACTCGGCGGCCAGCCACCCCTCCCTGCCCCGGGGCGCCTTCGAGACCGCCGGTGGTTCCATCGGCTCGATGGAACGTCTCCTCTTCGGCCCGGCCGACGAGCCCGACGGCCAACTCAACCTCTTCGGCGGCCTCCGCCGAGCCATGGCCAAGTGCGGCTACCGCGACCTCAAGGAATTCCAAAAAGTAGGCCTGGTCCTGGACCGCTAAACCCCACCCCACCCCGCGCCCCCTCCCCGAGCCCCCGCGCCCCCGCGCCCCCGCGCCCCGTCGATCATGCACTTCTGGTCGCCGGTTCGTGGTGGTTCGTGATGGTTCGCCGTGACCGTAAGTGCATGATCGGCGTGGCTGGCGACGGTAGGCTCGGCGAGTGACCGGGTTGAATCGGGTGGTTGGGCGGGGGGTGCGGACGGCGGCGGCTGCGGTGATGGCTGCCGTTGTCCTGGTCGGTTGCACCGGGGACAGTGACGACGGGTTCCGGCCGGGCAGTGTGGACCTGGCCGATCCGTACGCGCCGGGCAGCGGCAACGGCGGCTACGACGTGGAGCACTACCGGCTGAAGGTGCGCTACGACCCGGCCGAGGACCGACTGACCGGGGTGGCCGTCGTCACGGCGACCGCCACCCAGAACCTGTCCCGGTTCAATCTGGACCTGACCGGTCTTCAGGCCGACAAGGTCACTGTGGACGGTGACCCGGCCGAGTACCGGCAGGACGACGGGGAGTTGATCGTCACCCCGAGCCGGAAGCTGAAGAACCTCGGCCGCTTCACCGTCGAGGTGGGCTACGCCGGGGTGCCCCAGGCGGTCACGGACGGGGTGCTGGGCGGCAGCGGCTTCCACCACACCGACGACGGGGCGATCGCCCTGGGGCAGCCGCACTCGGCGGCGACCTGGTTTCCGGTCAACGACCACCCCTCCGACAAGGCGACCTACGACATCGAGGTGACCGTTCCCCAGGGGCTGGCCGCGCTGAGCAACGGGGTACCGGGGGAGCGGACCACGGCCGACGGGTGGACGACCTGGCGCTGGGCGGAACGGTCACCGATGGCCAGCTACCTGACCACTCTGGTGATCGGCGACTACCGGCTGAATGTCGCCACCCACGACGGCAAGCCGATGGTCACCGCCGTACCCGCCGCTGTGCCGGCCACCGGTCCGCAGGCCCGGACCCTGTCGCGTACCGGGGAGATCGCCGACTTCCTGGCCGATCTCTTCGGGCCGTACCCCTTCGAGTCGTACGGCGGGGTGGCGGTGGCCGACCCGAGGATCGGGTACGCGCTGGAGACCCAGTCCCGGCCGGTCTACGGGCCGGGCTTCTTCCGCAGCGGCCAACCCAACTACACCGTGGTCGTCCACGAGGTGGCCCACCAGTGGTTCGGCAACAGTGTGGCCCTGAACCGGTGGAGCGACATCTGGCTCAACGAGGGCTTCGCCAGCTACGCCGAGTGGCTCTGGACCGAACACGACGGCGGGCCCAGCGCCCAGCGCGCCTTCGAGCAGCAGTACGAATGGACGAACTGGTCCCAACCGGCCCTGGATCCCGGCCTGGACCAGATGTTCAGCACCGCCGTCTACCGGCGGGGTCCGGTGGTCGTGCACGCGCTTCGGCGTACCGTCGGTGACGAGGTCTTCTTCCAGATCCTGCGGACCTGGACCAGTGAGCGGCGGGACCGCACCGCCACCACTCAGGACTTCATCGCCCTGGCCGAGCGGATCTCCGGGCGTCAGTTGGGCTCGTTCTTCGACGCCTGGTTGTCCGGAACCACCCCACCGCCACTGCCCTGACCCGCCGCCCCGCCCTGACCGGCTATCGGGGCACCACCAGCTTCGGGTGCTCGGCGAGGAACTCGTCGACCCGGCCGGCCCGCAACTCGGTGAGGAATCGACGGCCGGTAGCGGTCAGTTCCTCGCCCCGGTAGGCGTTGCCCCGACCGACCGCCGCCCCGGGCAGGGTGACCAGGGTCAGCGCCTCGGGAGACAACCCACCCAGGGCGTACGCGAACTCCACGATCCGCCGCCCCCCGACATAGAGCAGCATCTCGCCGAGGGCCGTCACCACCTGTTCGACCTGCTCCGGTTGCCGGGCCAGGTCGGTGTCGAGGATCTTGCCGACCAGCGACCGGATCAACTGCTGCTGGTGGCGTTGCCGGGTGTAGTCACCACCGGGCAGGTAACGCTGGCGGGCGTAGTCCAGCGCCTGCCAGCCGTTGAGGTGCCGGTCCCCGGGCTCGTAGACCATCCGCGGCCCCACGTACCCGCCCACCCCGGGGCCGGGGGAGCGGTGCTTGCCGTCCGGCTGACGATGCCGCGAGACCACCCGCTGCTCGACGGTGATGTCGACCCCGCCGAGGCTGTCCACCAACTTGTCGAACCCGCCGAAGGTGAGCACCGCCCCGGCATCCAGGCGCAACCCGGTGTACTCGCTGACCACCTGGCTGAGCAACTCGTACCCCTGGGCGGGGTCGGGTTCCTTCGGCCGGTCCGGGACCCGACTGCCGTAACTCATCGCGTTGGTCAGCTTCGTCCGCCCGCCCCGGTAGCCCGCCGGCTCGAAGGCCGGGATGTCCACCACCAGGTCGCGGGGGAGGGAGAAGAGGTACGCCCGGGACAACCCCGCCGGTACGTGCAGGACTAGCACCGCGTCGGCGTGCGGCTCCCAACCCGGCACGCTGACCCGGGTGTCGATGCCGACCAGCAGCAGGTTGAGCGGGCCGGTGATGTCGGCGCCCGGCGGCGGGGCGCTCGGGCTCGGGCTAGGTGGCACCTCGGGCGACCCGGAGCCGGACGGCGCGGCGGTCGGTGTGCTCCGGTCGGTGCCGACGGTCCGGGTGATGACCACCGCACCGACGGCCACCACCGCCACCGTGACCAGAGCGGCCAGCACCAGGGTCAGCCGTCTCCGGTCGTCTCCGAGCCCCATCTCCCCCGCCTCCTTTTGAACAACTGTCGATCCAACGCCGTGAGGTGGGCTCAGGGTTGCCTTCGAATCGGCGCAGCCGGCCCGGCCTCGATCCAGCCGTGACCCACGCCCGCCGGGCCTGCCGATCTGGCTGGGCAGCATGATGCCGCCCACATTGCTGCTGGCGCGAGAGCTACCCGAGAGTAATGATGCCCGTATGCGGTACGACGTGGTCGTCATCGGGTCGGGCTTCGGTGGTAGCGTCGCCGCGCTTCGGCTGGCCGAGAAGGGCTACACGGTCGGGGTCCTGGAGGCGGGCCGCCGGTTCGCCGACGACGAGTTCCCGAAGACCTCCTGGCAACTGCGCAGGTTTCTCTGGGCCCCGAAACTGGGCTGCTTCGGCCTGCAACGGCTCACCCTGCTGCGGGCGGCCGACCGCCGCGCCGGGGGCGGGGTGCTGGTGCTGTCCGGGTCCGGGGTCGGCGGCGGTTCGCTGGTGTACGCCAACACCCTGTACGAACCCCTGGACGCCTTCTACGACGACCCCCAGTGGCGGGACATCACCGACTGGCGGGCCGAACTGGCCCCGCACTTCGCGCAGGCGAAACGGATGCTCGGGGTCACCACGTACCCCTTCGTCACCCCCGCGGACCGGGCGATGCGGCGGGTGGCCGACCGGATGGGGGTGGGGGACACCTTCCACCCCACCCCGGTCGGGGTGTACATCGGGCGGCCCGGGGAGCGGGTCGCCGACCCCTACTTCGGGGGTGCCGGGCCGGAGCGTACCGGCTGCACCAACTGTGGTGGCTGCATGACCGGCTGCCGGTACGGTGCGAAGAACACCCTGGTCAAGAACTACCTGTGGCTGGCCGAACGGCTCGGGGTCCAGGTGCACCCGCTGACCACGGTGACCGCCGTGCGCCCTTCCGGCGACGGGTACGCGGTGCACACCGAACGCACCGGCGCCTGGCTGCGCAAGCGTCGGCAAGTGATCCACGCCGACCAGGTGATCTTCGCCGCCGGTGCCCTGGGCACCCAACGCCTGCTGCACGAGATGCGGGAGCGGGGCGCCCTGCCCCGGCTGTCGCCTCGGCTGGGGGAGTTGACCCGTACCAACTCGGAGGCCATCCTCGGCGCCTCGGTGTCCCAACGCCAGGCCCGCGCCAGCGGAGTCGACTACACCGAGGGGGTGGCCATCACCAGCTCCTTCCACCCCGACCCACAGACCCACATCGAGCCGGTCCGCTACGGCCGGGGCTCCAACGCGATGGGCCTGCTCCAGTCCCTGCTGGTCGACGGCGGGCCACACCGGGTACGCCGCTGGCTGGGTCAACTGCTGCGGCACCCCGGGCAGACCGCCCGGACCCTGTCGGTGCGGAACTGGTCCACCCGTACGGTGATCGCCCTGGTGATGCAGTCGGCCGACAACTCACTGACCACCCGGCTGCGGCGCGGCCTGTGGGGTCCCCGCCTGGTCGCCGCCCCCGGCCACGGCGAGCCCAACCCGACCTGGATCCCGGTCGGCAACCGGGCGGCCCGACTGCTGGCCGAGGAGATCGGGGGTACCCCCGGCGGTGCGCTTACCGAGCCCTTCGACATCCCGATGACCGCCCACATCCTCGGCGGGGCGGTGATCGGCGCCACCCCGGAGGAGGGGGTCATCGACCCGTACCACCGGGTCTACGGCCACCCCGGCCTGCATGTCGTCGACGGCGCCGCCGTCTCCGCCAACCTGGGCGTCAACCCCTCCCTCACCATCACCGCCCAGGCCGAACGCGCCATGTCCCTCTGGCCCCCCAAGAACACCCCCGACCCCCGCCCCCCACTAGGCACCCCCTACCGCCCCCTACCCCCCACCCCCTGACCCCCGCACCCTCCCGCACCCCCTGGCCCCGCGCCCCTTGATCTCCGCGCAGATCTTGCACTTTTGGTCGCTGATACGCGGCTTATACACCTTTCGCCCCGACGAAAAGTGCAAGATCAGCGGGGCGAGGGTGGGGCGAGGGCGGGGCGGGGAGCGGGTGAGGGCGGGGAGTGAGCGGAAGGTGGGGTGGGGGTGGGGGAGGGGGTGACGGTGGGTAGGCTTGCTGCACATGAGCCTGCCGCGTCCTGTCCTGGTGGTCGACTTCGGTGCCCAGTACGCCCAGCTGATCGCCCGTCGGGTGCGTGAGGCCAAGGTCTACTCCGAGATCGTGCCGCACTCCATGCCGGTGGCCGAGATGCTGGCCAAGGACCCGGCCGCGATCATCCTGTCCGGCGGCCCGGCCAGCGTCTACGCGCCCGAGGCCCCGCAGGTCGACAGCGGGCTGTTCACGGCGGGGGTGCCGGTCTTCGGCATCTGCTACGGCTTCCAGGCGATGGCCCGGGCCCTGGGCGGCACGGTGGCGCGCACCGGCAACCGGGAGTACGGCGGCACCCCGCTGCGTCCCCGCCTGCTCGACCCGGGGGTGCTGCTCCGCGACCTGCCGGCCGACCTGCCGGTCTGGATGAGCCACGGCGACTGTGTCACCGAGGCCCCGGAGGGCTTCACGGTGACCGCCGAGTCTGCCGGTGCGCCGGTCGCCGCCTTCGAGGATCTGGCCGGGCGTCGGGCCGGTGTGCAGTTCCACCCCGAGGTGGGGCACACCGCGTACGGGCAGGAGATGCTGACCCGCTTCCTGTACGAGATCGCCGGGATCGAGCCCGCCTGGACCCCGGAGAACATCATCGACGAGCAGGTGGCCCGGATCCGCGCCCAGGTCGGTGACAAGGAGGTCATCTGCGGCCTCAGCGGCGGGGTGGACTCCGCAGTCGCCGCCGCCCTGGTGCACCGGGCCGTCGGCGACCAGCTCACCTGCGTCTTCGTCGACCACGGTCTGCTGCGGGCCGGTGAGGCCGAGCAGGTGGAGAAGGACTACGTGGCGGCCACCGGCATCAAGCTGAAGGTGGTCGACGCGGCCGACCGGTTCCTCGGCGCACTGGCCGGGGTGACCGACCCGGAGCAGAAGCGCAAGATCATCGGCCGGGAGTTCATCCGGGTCTTCGAGGCCGCCGCCCGGGAGATCGCCTCGCACGGTGACGTCGAGTTCCTGGTGCAGGGCACCCTCTACCCGGACGTGGTCGAGTCCGGCGGCGGCACCGGCACCGCCAACATCAAGAGCCACCACAACGTCGGCGGGCTGCCGGAGGACCTGAAGTTCGCCCTGGTAGAGCCGCTGCGCACGCTGTTCAAGGACGAGGTCCGTGCCCTCGGTCTGCAACTCGGCCTGCCCGAGGCGATGGTCTGGCGGCACCCCTTCCCGGGCCCCGGCCTGGCCATCCGGATCATCGGCGCGGTCGACCAGGAGCGCCTGGACGTGCTACGCCGGGCCGACTTCATCGCCCGGCAGGAGCTGAGCGCCGCCGGCCTGGACCGGGACGTGTGGCAGTTCCCGGTGGTGCTGCTGGCCGATGTCCGCAGTGTGGGGGTGCAGGGCGACGGGCGTACCTACGGTCACCCCGTGGTGCTGCGTCCGGTCTCCAGCGAGGACGCCATGACGGCGGACTGGTCCCGGCTGCCCTACGACGTCATCGCCCGGATCTCCACCCGGATCACCAACGAGGTAGCCGAGGTGAACCGGGTGGTCCTGGACGTGACCAGCAAGCCGCCGGGCACCATCGAGTGGGAGTGAGGCCGGCTCACACCGGCGGCTGAGGCGCGGTCCGCGGCTGCGGCTCCGGCGTCACCGGCCCGGACTGGGGTGTCGGGGTCACCGGGCCGGACTGCGGCGCCGGTGCGCCGGGGGCGGGGAAGGGCCACGCCGGGTGCGGACCCGCCGGTCCGGCAGGGTACGCCGGGCCACCGGCTGGACCCTGGGGCGCAGGGCCCGCCGGGTGCGGCCAGGCCGGCGCGCTGACCGGCTCCTCCGGCATCAGGAACCACATGATCGGGTACGTCAGGGCGGCGATCCCGCCGGTGAGCAGGGTGGCGACCGCGAAGACGACCCGGACCAGGTTCGGGTCTACCGCGAAGTAGCGGCCTAGGCCGCTGGCCACCCCGGCGACCATCCGGTCGGTCTTCGGGCGGCGGAGTTGCTTGTACGGGGCCTGGGGTGTGGAAGTCATGCCTCCACGGTCCCCGCCTCGGGGCGCATCGACCTCGGTGACCGCCCGGATCAATACCCTGACTTGCCCCTCAGGGGTAAGTAATCAGTCAGGAATCCGACTCTTTTCCGCAGCCTTAACGGGCCGGAGGGAGAATTTCCCCCCGTGACCACCATGCTGGAGCCGCTTCGCAGGATCGCGGCATATGCAGTCTGTACTGATTCGGTAGACCGAGTGTTGCTGGTCCGTGCTTCCGAGCGCTCCGGCACACCTGGTACGTGGTCCCTGCCCGGCGGGGCGGTCGACCACGGCGAGGATCCCAAGCACACCGTCGTGCGCGAGACCGCCGCCGAGACCGGTCTGTCGGTCTCCGTCGCCGGCCTTCACGACGTCCTCGCCGACATGCGGGCGCTGCCCGAACGCGGCATCACCATCCACACCGACCGGCTGGTCTACCAGGTCTCGGTCCGGGGTGGTTCGCTGACCGACCGGGTCGACCGGCCGACCGATCTGGCCCGCTGGTTCACCCGCGAGGAGGCCCGGCAGCTGCCCCTGCGCTCGTTCACCGCCCGGGCCCTGGGGTTGCCGACCTCCTCGGCGGACATCGTGCCCGACGAGCCGCCGGAGTTCCCCTCCTTCTACGCCGTACCGGGCCCGGACGGTCTGCACCGGGCGCAGCGCTTCGCCGCGTACGCGGTGGTCACCGATCCGGACGACCGGGTGCTGCTGACCCGGGTCTCGGACGGCTACCCGGGCGCGGGTTGCTGGCATCTGCCGGGGGGCGGCACGGACTACGGCGAGCAGCCGGGTGCCGCCCTGATCCGGGAACTGGTCGAGGAGACCGGGCAGACCGGGCGCCTGGTCGGGCTGCTGGGGGTGGCCAGTCACCGGGACGCGGCTTCCCTGGGTCCGGAGGGCTACCCGATCGACTGGCACGGGGTACGCGCCTTCTACCGGGTGGTCGTCGACAAGCCGGCGCCCCCCACGGTCGCCGACGTCGGCGGCTCCACCTGTGAGGCTCGCTGGTTCGCCCGCGAGGAACTCGGTGCCCTGCCCACCGACCGTCTCACCGAGGTGACCGCGGAAGCCGTCCAGGCCGCCCGCCTGACCTGACCCGACCCACCACTCCCCGCCCGGCCCACACGATCATGAAGTTATTGTCGGGGCACGTCACGACGGGTGACGGCAGATGACCGACGACGGCCGGGCGGCCGGAGGTGGTCGTGCGGGCGGGAGTCGGTGTGGAGCAGATGCGGCGGGTGGGGGCGTACGGCGTGCTGCGCGACCCCGAGGGGCGGGTGCTGCTGGTCCGGGGCTCCGAGCGGGCCGACTTCCCAGGCGTGTGGTCGCTGCCGGGCGGTGGGCTGGAGCATGCCGAGCACCCGGCGCAGGCGGTACTGCGCGAGGTGGCCGAGGAGACCGGACTGGCCGTCGAGGTGGCCGGGTTGCGGGCGGTGGTCGCCGACGTGGTGCCGTACCCCGACCTGGGGGTCGCCCTGCACACCGATCGGGTGCTGTTCGAGCTGACGGCCGTGGGTGGCACGCTGCGCGCCGAACGGGACGGCACTACCGATCTGGCGCGCTGGTTGACGCCGCGGGAGGCGGCCGGGTTGCCGCTGCTGCCGTTCACCGCCGAGGCGCTGGCCCTGCCGGTCGTACCCCTGCCCTCCGGGGCGCTGCGTCGACAGGAGCCCTTCGCCGCACCCCAGGCCGCCCGACGGCAGCGCTTCGGGGCGTACGGGTTGGTGACCGACCCGGCCGGGCGGGTGCTGCTGGCGTTGATCGCGGAGGGCTATCCGGGGGCCGGACGGTGGCACCTGCCGGGTGGCGGTACGGATCATGGTGAGCAGCCGGTGAGCGCCCTGCTACGGGAACTGGTGGAGGAATCCGGCCAACTGGGTCGAGTGAGCGAGCTCATCGGGGTGGACAATCTGCACAATCCCGCCGCGCTGGGTCCGGAGGGATACCCGATCGACTGGCACGGCATCCGGGTCGTCTACCGGGTGGTGGTCGACCGCCCGACCGAGCCGGCGGTGACCGAGCTGGCCGGTGGCTCCACCGCCCGCGCCGCCTGGTTCACCCCTTCCGAGCTGCGCGGACTCCCGCTGACGGAGATCGCCGCCGAGGCTCTGGCGGGTGCCCGATGAGTCGCGCCGCCGGGGTCCCGGCGCCCGCTCGGCGGCCCCCGATGACGATCTCCGGTACAGTCGGAGGAAGGGCTGAGGAAGGAAAACGGGCGATGAAGCCCTAGATAGGAACAACTGCCTGGTTCGCGCGGTTGGGGGAGATATGAGCGAGACCGGCAGCTATCGCCAATCCCCACTCGCCTATGCGATGGTGTACTCCGCAAAATGGGCTGCCGGGCCAGAAAGGTCCGGCACGAGACAGCCGGACACCCGCCCCGTACGGGCGGCCAGCTGATCCGGTGATGGAGGAAGCGTGCCGAGAGCCCCATGGCGCCGGCGTCGTACTACTGACAGCCCGCGTCCCGCAGGGCGAAACTGGACGGGCCCCCTGCGCCGCAGCGGTAGCCTGGCCCGTCAGGTCCTGCTGGTCCGCGTCGGCCGCCGCGATGGCGAGCTGCACGGCGCGGCCGATGCCCTGCCCGAGCCCCGGTATTCGGACCGTCCCCGCCGTCGTTACGGCCTGAAGCGGTTCCACCGGACCCGGATCGAAGCGATCGCCCCGGCCGCCCCGGTCGAGACCCTGACAGGGGGCGAGGCGACAACCGTCCCGGGCGCGCTGCTGCCCGGTGAGCGGACAATGGCGCGTCGGGTGAAGTTCGCCCTGGTCAACGCCTGCACCCTGGCCAGCCTGGTGCTGGGCATCAACGCGATCTTCGTCGCCATGGGCGGGAACGTACGACTCGCCGCCCTGCTGCTCATCGCCTGTGTCGCCTTCGACGGCCTGGACGGGGCGCTGGCCCGCAAGCTCGGCGTCTCCAGCCCCTTCGGCGCCCAGATGGACTCGCTGGCCGACATGTGCTCCTTCGGCCTGGCCGCGCCCGTCGTGGTCTACGCCTCGCTGGCCGGTGAGGTGCCGACCGCGGCCGCCGGAGTGGCCGCCGCCCTCGTCGCGGCCTGCGCGGCGATCCGGCTGGCCCGGTTTAACGTCTCGCCCCAGGACGGCCGCTTCTTCAGCGGGGTACCCACCACGATGGCGGCGGCAGTGCTCGCCCTGATGGTGGTGATCGGCCTGCCGGTGCCCGGCGCGGTGCAGATCGCCGGGGTGGCCCTGCTCGCCTTCACCATGGTCAGCAGCTTCCCGTACGCCAAGCTCGCCCGGCTGGTCAAACTGCCGCCGTGGGTCTGGCTGGCTCCGGTGATCGGTGCCCTGATCGACGTCCGGCTGACCTTCGGCCTGATCGTGATCGGCTACCTGATCAGCGGGCCGGTGCTCTGGCTGCACCAGCGCCGCACCATCTGATCTCCGTACCGACGAAAAGGGCGCCGCGGTCGACCGCGGCGCCCTTTCTCGTCTCTCCGATCAGCGCCAGCGGGCGATGACGGTGGATCCGCCGACCACCTTGTCGCCGGGCCCGACCACCGGGTCCGCGGCCTCCACCGGCAGGTAGACGTCCGTACGGGAGCCGAACCGGATCAGCCCGAACCGCTCGCCCCGCGCCAGCAGGGTGCCCACCGGTGCCCGCTGCACGATCCGCCGGGCGATCAGACCGGTCCGCTGCGCCACCACGACTGGGCCGTGCACGGTGTCCAGCACGGTGTACGCGGCCACGTTGTGCTCCGCGTCCGGCTTCATCGCGTTGACGAAGCCCCCGTCGGCGACGAAGTAGTCCACCACCTTGCCGGCCACCGGGGAGCGGTTGACATGCACGTCGAGCACGGACAGGAAGACCGCGATCCGCAGGAACTCGCCGTCGCCGAAGCGTTCGTCGTGCAGCCGCTGCACCGACAGGACCTTGCCGTCGGCCGCGGCCACCACCGCCGAGGGGTCCTCCGGCACCTCCCGCTCCGGGTCCCGGAAGAAGGCGGCCACCGGCGCGGCGGCGAGCGCGGGAACCAGCCAGAGCTTGGACTTCGGCCGAGTCAGCCGGGTGACGGCGGCCAGACCCAGGGCGATGCCGGCGGCGGCCACCCCGTTGGAGTCGATGTGCATGCCCCGGGTCAGCGGCACGCTCGACGGGCGGTAGGCGGGGGCGAGCCGCTCCGCCGCGGCGGAGTCCGCCGGGGTGAACCGGAGTCGGTAGACCCGTACCGGCTCCGCATTGCGCAGCACCAGGTCGACCCCGACGCCGTGCAGCGCACCCTGGCGCTCCATCTCGGTGGCCGCACCGGCGGTCCGCCCGACCGCGGTCGCCACGCTGAGCACCGCCCCGTCGGTCAGGTACTTGGTCAGGCTCTCGATGGTGGCGCGGGCCTCTTCGGCCGTGCCGGCCAAGGCCTCTCCGGCCACCACCACCGCGGCCGGTTCGGCCTCGGCCAGGCTGTCCACCACCCGGACCCGGTCGGCTACCCAACGCCCCTGGGCGGTGACGTGCTCACGCAGCGCCGCGGGGCTGACCGACTCGGCCGGCACCACGGTCAGGGTGTCGCCAGGCAGCAGGGCTTCAATGGCCGCGGCCAGCACCGCGGACTCCGGCGCCGCACCTACCAGCAGTGCGGCCTTGGGGTCGTTGATCCGGGCTAGCTCGGCGACGAGGGTGCGGGCGGCACGCTCGCCGAGGCGGACCGGGCCGGACCGGCCGGCGGCACGCACGCCGGGGAACTGGGTCATCTGCAACGGGCTCCTGACGGGATAGAGGCGACTGACGCGAGATCACCGCCCGGCGGCACGATCGGCCCGGCCGCGAGCGGCCCGCGCGAACCGGTGACCCGCGCGGGATGCCCCGCGACGTGGGCCGGCCGGAAGGCGGGAGCACACCGGCCAGCATAGGCGGCGTGGCGCCGCTGCCGCATGGTCAGGCAGCCGGGCCTCGCCGCTGTGGCGCGGGTGGCTCCTCGCCGATCAGATCGAGGGTGCGGTCCTCCCCGGTCAGCAGGGTCCGATCCTCCTCGGTCAGGTTCAGGGTGTGGTCCTCCTCGCCGCGCAGATCCGGATCGGCCGCCGCCGGCGGCCCCCCGTACCCCTCGGCCGCCGGGCCGGGCTGCTCCGTCTGGCCGGGCTGCTCCGGTTGGTCGGCCTGTTTGGTGGAGCGCAGGGCACCGAGCAGACCCAGCAGGCCGATCAGGATCAGCCCGCCGGCCAGGAACCAGCCCACCGGCGGCAGGACCAGCCCGAGCACCTGGGCGAGCAGCCACCACGCGGCGAGCGCCAGGAAGAGCAGCCCGAAGACGAACGACACCAGGTCGGTACGGTGTGCCCTCATCGGGTCACCTCCATGTGTCCGGCGTTGACGTGCAGGTTGAGGCGGAGCTTGCCGCCGCCCGGTCCGTCTGGACCCAGGTCGACGACCTCCCGGCGCTGGTCGTCCCTGGACCAGCCGCGTTGGTCACCGAGGATGTTCGCGTCACCGGCGGTGACCTCGGTCACCGCGGTCACGTCCACGTTCGGGGGCAGCAGCACGGTGGCCTGACCGAAGTTGATGACCACGGTGATCTCGGTCGCCCGCTTGTCGAAATCCACCGTCCGCAGGTCCAGCACGGCGTCGGAGAAGCTCTGCTCGTACCGCAGGGCCAGATCGTCGTGGCTGGCCGGGGCCCAGACGACCGAGGCGCCGAGACCATTGGCCCGCTCGTACGACTCCGCGATGGTGGCCACCCCAAGGGCGGCTGCGGTCACCAGACCCAGGGCGATCAGCCAGCGGGCCCGCCCGAACCAGGCGCCCACGAGCAGGCCCAGGCCGATCACGGTGAGCGCCGCCGCGAAGTAGGCCGAGGCGCCGATCCGGAAGATGTCCAGCAGATCGAGTACGCCCACCAGACCCAGCGCCACGAAGATCAGCGAGAAGGTCACCGCGCCGAGGGCGGAGCGTTCCCGAGGCTTCTTCGGTGGCTTGGGCCTCGGCTGCGGGGGAGGTGGGGGCATGGTCCGCGTCGCGTACGGGCCGTGCGGGGCGAAGGGGGGACGGTACGTCGGCGGCGGGGTCACCGCGGGCTGGGTCAGCGGGTTGCTCGCCGTCGACCAGGGGGGCGCGGGGGAGGGATGCACGGCGGGTTCTTCCGGTCGTGGGGCGGGAGGGACCGTCGCGTACTGCGGGTAGGCGGTGGTCTGCGGGCTGCCGGCGTACGGCGGCGGGTAGGGGTTCGGGGTGGGGTGGCTGACCGGCGGGGTGAAGGCCGGTGGCGGATTCGGGGGGGTGGTCGAGGGGCCCGGTGCGGGCTGCCGCCGCTGTTGCTGACGGTTGAGCAGCAACGCCCCACCGACCAGGATGGCCGCGCCGAGCAGCACCGCCCGGAACGCGTCCGTGACGATGTAGCCGAAGGCCACCGCGACCAGGATGCTGAGCACGATCACGGTGACCGGGGACATGCTGGATCTGCCCCGGCCCAGCATCGACTCGACCGGGGAGGCGGTGTCCCCCTCGCCTGGGATGATCAACCAGGCGGCTACGTAGACCAGGATTCCGACGCCACCGAAGAAGCCGAGCACCGCCAGCAGCACCCGCCAGAGCACCGGATCGGTGTTGGTGGCTCGGCCGATGGCCGCGCAGACCCCGGCCAGGTACCGGCCGTCGCGGGGGCGGACCAGCCCGTACCGGGAGGTGAAGCCGGCCCCTCCGAAGGGCCCGCCGGCACCACCCGCGGGAGGGGGCGCGCTGGCGGTCGGCCCGCCCCAGCCGCCACCGGGAGGCGGTACGGCGGTCGGGTCGTGCGGGGGACCGCCCCAGCGGCCGCCGGGCGGTGGGACGGCGCTCGGGTCGTACGGTGGCGGGCTGGTCGGCCCGGGTCCGGCGGAGGGTGCGGGCGAAAGGGGTGCGGTCGGGGCCTCGGAGGCCGTGGTGGGCATCTGGTGGGTGCCCGGCGCTGCCGTGTCGTCCCCGGCCGAGCCCGGCGATGCGGGCGCGGCCGAGGATGCGGACGGGGTCGGCGAGGTCGCCTCGGCTTCCGTCGGCTCCGGTCGGTGCGGCTGCGCAGGGTCGTCGGTCATATCTCGATCCTGCGACGCCGGGGGCCCGAGCGCCTCAGGAGGCGACCCTGACCCCACCCTGAGATCCGACGCCACCCAATCTCCGGGGCCTCCCCGTGGTCGGCCGGCCGTTCTGCATGTGACGATCAACCTGGGCCGGAGCCCGACCGCATCCGGCAAAGATCCTGCCCAGGGAGCCCGTGATCAGTGCCGTGAGTCAGCCACCCCGCCTCTACCGCGCCCCGGAGAACCGGATGGCCGCCGGGGTGGCCGCCGGCATCGCCGAGCACCTCGGGGTCCCGGTGCTGCGGGTCCGGATCGCCTTCATGGTGCTGCTAGGGCTCAGCGGTCTGGGTCTGCTGCTGTACGCCGCCTTCTGGGCCGTGGTCCCGCTGCGCCCCGGTGACACCGCGGTGCCACCCCGTCGAGACATCGCCCAACTGTTGCCGTTCGTGGCGATCGGGCTCGGGGTCCTGCTGATCCAGGTGATGGTCTTCGACTCGGTGGGCGCGGCCGGTACGGCGGGCTGGCTGGTGGCGATCATCGCGGTCGGCGCCGGGGTGATCTGGCACCAGTCCGGGCCGGAGCGGCGGCGCCAGTGGGGCGACTCGATGCCGGTGCCCTGGCTCAGCGCGGTGGTGGAGGAGAGCGACCGGCGGGCCTTCGTGCTGCGCTTCGTCGGCGGCGGGGTGCTGGTGGCGGTCGGCATCATCGGGGTCGCCGCGGTGTACTCCCCGGCGCAGAACATGGACGCGGTCGTCAACGGGGTCATCTTCGCGCTGGTCGGGCTGGCCGGGGTGGGAGTGGTGGCCGCCCCGGTGCTCTGGCGGACCTGGAACCAGCTCCGCTCGGAGCGGGAGGGGCGCATCCGTGAGCAGGAGCGGGCCGAGTTGGCGGCCATGGTGCACGACCAGGTGCTGCACACCCTGGCGTTGATCCAGCGCAACGCCAGCGACGTCAAGATGGTGCAGCGCCTGGCCCGGGGCCAGGAGCGATCCCTGCGCAACTGGCTCTACAAGCCCACCGGATCACCGACGGAGCGGTTCGCGGCCGCCCTGGAGCAGGCGGCGGCCGAGGTCGAGGACACCTTCGCGATCACCGTCGAGGCGGTGGTGGTCGGCGACCGGGAGACCGACGAGCGGGTCGGCGCGCTGGTCGCCGCCGCCCGCGAGGCCCTGGTGAACGCCGCCCGGCACGCCGGGGTGCAGACCGTCTCGCTGTACGCCGAGGTGGAACCCGACCAGGTCAGCGTCTTCGTCCGGGACCGGGGTGCCGGGTTCGATCCGGATACCGTGGAGGATCACCGGCACGGGGTCCGAGGTTCCATCATCGGACGGATGAAGCGGCACGGCGGCCGGGCGGAGATCCGCTCCCGGCCTGGGGAGGGGACCGAGGTCCGGCTGATCTTGCCGATCACCCGGGAGTCGGCCACTGCGGAGAGGACCAGATGATGGCTGAGCAGTCGAGGCAACCGGCCGAGGCGGCCGAGGCCCGCCCTGAGCGGCTGCGGGTGTTCCTGGTCGACGACCACGCGATGTTCCGGGCCGGCGTACGCGCCGAGCTGGGCGCGCACGTGGAGGTGGTCGGCGAGGCGAGCACGGTGGCCGAGGCGGTCAGCCGGATCGCCGCCACCGGACCCGATGTCGTGCTGCTGGACGTACACATGCCCGACGGTGGGGGCCGGGCGGTGCTGGAGGCGATGCGGCGCAGCCATCCCCAGGTGCGGTTCCTGGCCCTCAGCGTCTCCGACGCCGCCGAGGACGTGATCGGGCTGATCCGGGCCGGTGCCCGGGGCTACGTGACCAAGACCATCTCCCCGGACGAGCTGGCCGCGGCGATCCGCCGGGTGGCCGACGGGGACGCGGTGTTCAGCCCACGGCTGGCCGGCTTCGTGCTGGACGCCTTCGCCGCCCGCCCGGACGCCCCGGTCGCGGACCCCGAACTGGACCAGCTGACCAACCGCGAGCGCGAGGTGTTGCGACTGCTGGCCCGGGGGTACGCGTACAAGGAGATCGCCCGGGAGCTCTTCATCTCGATCAAGACGGTGGAGACCCATGTTTCCAACGTGTTGCGCAAGCTCCAGATGTCCAACCGGTACGAGTTGTCCCGATGGGCGGCGGACCGCCGACTGGTCTAACCGATCGTCGGGGTCGGCGAATCGATCACCCGGATGATCAACGTGTCTGCACGTCTGGAACTTGACTCCTACTTTCGGGTAGCATCTGGCTACGAGTGGCTGGATTCACGTTCTGATTTCTCGCCGTCACAGAGATCATCAACGCCCCTCTGCCAATCGTCCATTCGGGCGTGAAAACCCGTTGACGGGCAGGTCATACCATGCATCCGGGGTGGCGCGAATTCGACTCCAGGTGGATGTCGGCACCGTCCCGGGCGGGTATCGGGTTGATAACACGCCTTCCGGCTTGGGCGCATCGGGTGTCACAGTGGCAGGCACCTCACAACCCCCTCGTGAGCCGAGCGCCCTGAGGAGGCACTCCCATGCGCGGGAAATTCCTGAAGGTGGCGGTCGCGGCGACCGCCACCGCCATGTTGGCTACCGCCTGCGGCGGCAGTAGCGACAACGACAACGACAACGCCGGCTCGACCGGCGGCACGTTGCGCGTCTACAACGCGGAGCCGGCGTTCCTGACGCCCTCCGGTGGTGACGACGAGCCGTCGCTGTATGTGATCCGTTCGCTTTTCCGCGGTCTGGTGAAGTACAACGCCCAGACCTCCGCGGTCGAGATGGACCTGGCCGAGTCGGTCGAGTCGGATGACCAGAAGCTCTGGACCATCAAGATCAAGAGCGGCTACACCTTCGACAACGGCGAGCCGGTCAACGCCGACGCCTTCATCCGTTCCTGGAACTTCGCGGCCTACAGCCCGAACACCCAGAACAACGGCTACTTCATGAAGCGCATCGCCGGGATCAAGGACGTCCAGTCCGTGGACCCGGACGGCGACGGCCCGCAGAAGGCCCCGGAGCCGAAGGCCAAGGAGCTCTCCGGCCTCAAGAAGGTCGACGACCTGACCTTCACCGTCGAGCTGGAGGCCCCGTTCTCCGGCTTCCCGACCACCATCGGCTACCCGGGCTTCTTCCCGATGGCCGAGGCGTGCGTCGCCGACATCGCGGCCTGCAACGAGAAGCCGATCGGTAACGGCCCGTACAAGATGGACGGCAACTGGCAGCACAACGTTGCGATCAACGTGGTTCGCAGCGACACCTGGAAGGGTGAGCCCGGCAAGCCGGACCGCATCGAGTACAAGATCTTCGCCGACGTCGACGCCGGTTACGCCGCCTTCCAGGCCGGCGAGCTGGACGTGATGTACACCGTGCCGCCGGCCCGTTACAAGGAGGCCAAGGCCACCTACAACGACCGCATGTACGAGCAGCCGGGTGACAGCTTCACCTACGTCGGTATGCCGCTGTACCAGGACAACTTCAAGGACAAGCGGATCCGTCAGGCGCTCTCGCTGTCGATCGACCGCCAGTCGATCATCGACGCCGTCTTCGACGGCCGGTTCACCCCGGCCACCGGCTTCGTCGCCCCGACCTTCGAGGGTGCCCGCGCCGACGTCTGCAAGTACTGCACCAAGGACGTCGAGAAGGCCAAGCAGCTGCTCGCCGAGGCTGGCGGCTGGCCGGCCGGTGAGAAGCTGATCCTGTGGGCCAACGCCGGTGCCGGTCACGACCAGTGGCTGCAGGCCGTTGGTGACCAGATCAAGGACGCCCTGGGCATCGACTACGAGCTGAAGGTCAACCTGCAGTTCGCCGAGTACCTCGAGACCGCGGACCAGAAGAAGTTCACCGGTGGATTCCGGCTCGGCTGGGGCCCGGACTACCCGTTCATGGAGACCTTCCTCTACCCGCTCTACGGCACGGGTTCGGGCAGCAACAACTCGACCTACAGCAACCCCGCGTTCGACGCCGCGATGAAGGAGGGTGACTCGGCCGACTCGATCCAGGCCGCGATCCCGTCCTACCAGAAGGCGGAGGACCTGATCGGTGAGGACCTGCCGGTCATCCCGATGTGGTTCAACAAGGTTGGTGCCCTCTACAGCGAGAACGTCGACCAGTTCGTCTGGAACGCCGTTTCCGACGCGGACTACGCAGCGACCTCTCTGAAGTAGAACTGAGCTTCAGGCTCCTGACCCAGCCGTAATACGACGTGGCGGTAACGGTCACCTCACCAGGGTGATCGTTACCGCCACGTCAGCGCCGAGAGGAGACCCCGAGATGGGGCGCTACGTCATTCGACGGTTGCTCCAGTTCATCCCCACCGTGCTGGGCACCATGTTCCTGCTTCACTACATCACCTCGCTGGCCATCCAGTTCAGCGGGAACCCGGTCCGGGCCATGTTCGGTGACCGGACCCCCTCCCCCGCCCAGTTGGACGCGCTCACCGAGCGGCTCGGTTACGGTGATCCATGCCTGAGCCGCAAGGGTGACCCCTGCCTCTGGCGCGTGGCGGCAGACGGCAACGGCTGGCTGGGCACCAGCTACGAGCCGGGTCTTTTCTTCGACCGCCTGGGCAACATCTTCTTCCGCTTCGACTTCGGCATCAACCTGCGTCAGCGTGAGGTCACGGACCTGGTGGCCGACGCCATCCCGTTCACTCTCAAGCTGCTGGTGATCGCGATCATCTTCGAGGCGGTCGTGGGTATCGCAGCAGGTGTGCTTGCCGGTCTGCGCGGTGGCAGTTTCATCGACTACATGGTGAAGATCAGCACGGTCTTCCTCATCTCGGTGCCGATCTTCGTGCTCGGCGTGGTGGTGCGGGAATTCGTCGGGGTCAAGTTCGGCAACGTCCTGCGGGGCCAGGACTGGATTCCCGACGTGATTTCCGCGGGTGTCTTCACGCCCGGCTTCAAGGCCGACTATCCGTTCGCCAGCCTGATCATTCCCGGCATGGTGCTCGGCGCAGTCTCGCTGGCCACCACGGCCCGGCTGACCCGGACCAGCATCATGGAGAACATCCGGGCCGACTACGTCCGGACCGCCAAGGCCAAGGGCCTGGCGAACAAGCGGGTCATCGGCGTGCACACGCTGCGCAACTCGCTGATTCCGGTGATCACCTTCCTCGGCGTCGACATCGGTGCGGCGATGGCGGGTGCGGTCGTCACGGAAACGATCTTCAACGTTCCCGGCATCGGTCGACTGGTGACCTTCTCCGCCCGTACCGGCGAATCTTCAGTCGTGGTCGGTGTGGTGACCATGCTGGTGCTTGTCGTCCTGATCGCCAACCTGCTGGTCGACCTGCTGTACGCCGTGCTCGACCCGAGGATCCGCTATGAGTGACCGAACCGTGGTGACGATGCGGACCGCGGGGCATCCGACCGCCTCCGGCTGGAGCGAAACGAGGTGTGGACATGAGTGACCTGACGAGTGCGGGTGCGGCCGTCGGTGGCGCGCCGGTCGGGGGTGACGGCCCGACGACGGAGGCCACTACCGGCGGTGGTGGCAAGGAGCGCAGTGCCAGCCTGTGGGCGGACGCCCGGCGGCAGCTGGTCCGCGACCCGGTCTTCGTGATCGCCTCCCTCTACATCCTGGTGGTCGGCTCGATGGCGGCCTTCCCGTGGCTCTGGACCAGCCAGGATCCGCGTGCCTGCAGCACCGACCGGTCCCGCATCGGGCCTAGCTGGGAGCACCCCTTCGGGTACGACATCCTCGGTTGCGACTACTACTCGCACGCCATCTACGGCGCTCGGCCCTCGATGGTGATCGCGGTGATGGCGACCTCCGCCATCGTGATCGTCGGTGGCCTGCTCGGTCTGCTGGCCGGCTACTACGGCGGCTGGGTCGACACGATCATCTCCCGGGTGATGGACATCTTCTTCTCGCTGCCGTTCCTGCTCGGCGCGATCGTGTTCCTGACCGTGATCAAGCGGCAGAACATCTGGACCATCACCATGGTGCTGTTCCTGCTGGCCTGGCCGACAATCGCCCGGATCATCCGGGGCAGCGTGATCTCCGCGAAGGATCTGGACTACGTACACGCGGCTAAGGCCGTGGGTGCCCGCAACTCGCGGTTGATGTTCCGGCACATCCTGCCGAACGCGATCGCCCCGATGCTGGTGTACGCGACCATCGTGCTCGGCTCGTTCGTCGCCGCGGAGGCCACGCTGACCTTCCTCGGTGTCGGGCTCCAGCCGCCGGCCCAGTCGTGGGGCATCATGATCTCGGTCCACCAGGTCTACTTCCTGGAGGATCCGTGGCTGCTGCTCTTCCCCTGCGGCCTGCTGGTCGGCACGGTGCTGTCCTTCATCCTCATGGGTGACGCCCTGCGTGACGCCCTCGACCCGAAGTTCCGGTGAGGCATGAGCACTGATGTGAACGTCAAGTTGGACGCGCTGCCGGGTCTGGACCCGAACGCGCTGCCGCTGGAGGTCAAGAACCTGCAGGTGGAGTTCCGCACCCGCAACGGCATCGCCCACGCGGTCAACGGAGTGAGCTTCGACGTGCGGGCCGGCGAGACCCGGGCGATCCTCGGCGAGTCGGGCTGCGGCAAGAGCGTGACCGCTCAGGCGATCATGGGCATCCTGGACACCCCGCCCGGGTTCGTCACCGGTGGAGAGATCCTCTACCGGGGTGTCGACCTGCTGAAGCTGCCCGAGGCGCAGCGCCGCCGGGTCCGGGCCAACCGGATCGCGATGATCTTCCAGGACGCCCTCTCCGCGCTGAACCCGGTCTTCACGGTCGGGTTCCAGCTCGCCGAGCTGTTCCGTAAGCACCGGGGCATGTCCCGCCGGGACGCCAAGGCCCGCGCGGTCGAGCTGCTCGACCTGGTCAAGATCCCGGCGGCGAATCAGCGGGTGAACGACTACCCCCACCAGTTCTCCGGGGGTATGCGCCAGCGCGTGATGATCGCGATGGCGCTGGCACTCGACCCCGAGGTGCTGATCGCCGACGAGCCGACCACCGCGTTGGACGTGACCGTCCAGGCCCAGATCATGGCCCTGCTGGCCGAGCTCCAGCAGGAGCGGAACATGGCCCTGGTGCTGATCACCCACGACATGGGGGTGGTCGCCGACGTGGCGGACCGGATCTCGGTCATGTACGCCGGTCGGGTCATCGAGGAAGCCGGGGTGGACGACATCTACGCCAGCCCGGCCCACCCGTACACCAAGGGTCTGTTGGAGTCGATCCCGCGCCTGGACCTCAAGGGCCAGGAACTCAGCGCCATCAAGGGCCTGCCCCCGGCGCTGACCAACATCCCGCCGGGCTGCGCCTTCAACCCCCGCTGCCGGTACGCACAGGACGTCTGCCGCCAGGACCCGGCGCCGCCGCTGTACCAGGTGACGCCGAGCCGCACGTCGGCCTGCCACTTCTGGAAGGAGGTCAAGGGCGATGAGTGACTTCGTGCTGGAGACCCGCGACCTGGTGAAGCACTTCCCGCTGACCCAGGGGATCGTCTTCAAGAAGCAGTACGGTGCGGTTCGGGCGGTCGACGGGGTCAACCTGCAACTGCGCCGGGGGGAGACCCTCGGGGTCGTCGGCGAGTCCGGCTGCGGCAAGTCGACCCTGGCCCGGATGCTGGTCGGGTTGGAGACGCCGACCTCCGGTGACCTGTTCGTGCAGGGCCGGAACATGGCCAAGGTCGGTGCCGAGGAGCGGCGGCGGGGCCGGCGCAACATCCAGCTGGTGATGCAGGACCCGTACACCTCGCTGAACCCCCGGATGACCGTCGGTGACATCATCGGCGAGCCGTTCGAGGTGCACCCGGACGTGGTGCCCAAGGGGCAGCGGCGGCGGAAGGTGCAGGAGCTGCTGGAGCTGGTCGGTCTCAACCCCGACCACATCAACCGGTACCCGCACCAGTTCTCCGGCGGTCAGCGGCAGCGCATCGGCATCGCCCGGGCCCTGGCGCTCAACCCGGAGATCATCCTCTGTGACGAGCCGGTGTCGGCGCTTGACGTCTCCATCCAGGCCCAGGTGATCAACCTGCTGGAGAAGCTCCAGAACGAGCTGGGTCTGTCGTACATCTTCATCGCCCACGACCTGTCGGTGGTCCGGCACATCGCCGACCGGGTAGCGGTGATGTACCTCGGCAAGATCGTCGAGGTCGGCACCGAGGACGAGATCTACGAGACGCCGACCCATCCGTACACCCAGGCGCTGCTGTCGGCGGTGCCCGTGCCGGACCCGAAGCTGCGGGGCCAGCGGGACCAGATCGTGCTGACCGGCGATGTGCCCTCCCCGGCCAACCCGCCGTCGGGTTGCCGGTTCCGGACCCGCTGCTGGAAGGCGCAGGACATCTGCGCCGAGCAGGAGCCGCTGCTGGAGGTCCGGGACAAGTCCGGCCACCCGAGCGCCTGCCACTTCGCCGAGGTACGCGACGTGGTGCACGCTACGGAGTAGCCGCATAGACGCCGCCGGCCCTGATCATCCGGATGGGACCGGCGGTAAAGGTAGTGCCTCCTCAGTGATCCGGGGCGTCGGCCGTCACCAACGGCCGGCGTCCCGGATTCCTGTCTCCGGCGCAGCGGCCCACCCGGCGTCCGGGTCGGAGCTGCCCGCCGGTCGGGCTGCCCACCGCAGGCCGGTCAGAGCGGTCCTCGGCCGGCGCGCAGGAGCAGCAGGGCGAGCTGGGTGCCGTCGGCGCCGAGGGCGCTGTTGAAGCGCTCCAGGATCTCCTGCTCGCGGGAGAGCACCAGCCGGGTTCCGCCGGAGGCCAGTCGGGTGGCCCCCACCTCGCGGGACAGGGCGGACCGTTCCCGCCACAGCTCGATGAGG
Source organism: Micromonospora sp. NBC_01739 (assembly GCF_035920385.1). Lineage (GTDB taxonomy): Bacteria > Actinomycetota > Actinomycetes > Mycobacteriales > Micromonosporaceae > Micromonospora. The sequence continues at coordinate 5,777,259 of NZ_CP109151.1, forward strand.
GTACGGTCGATCTCGTCGATCCGGGTCCGGATCTCGGCGATCCGGGCGGCGGCCATCGGCTCCGTGGTCCCGGTGCCCGGCTTCACCGCGTCCGTCGCCTCGGCACCGCCGGTGCGGTCGGAAAGGCCGGCGCCGGCCGGGACGCCACTCTGCTCCATCACGTCTGACATCTTCGGGTACCTCTCAAGGTCTGGTGCCCGCTACCCGGATCCCGGGACGATGAAAGCCCCGGGCTCCGTGAGCCCGGGGCTTTCGTAGGTCTGATTGATCAGGCGCGACCCACGGCTGCCGGACTCCCGGTGCCGTAGTAAAAAAAGTAGCAGCGCTGATCGAACACGTCGTCGAGTATGCCCCCCCGGGCCCGGGGGATGCAAGAAAACGACCGGCGCAGCCTGCGAGGATGCGGTTCACCGTGGCCCGTCCTTCACCGCCGGGCGGGGGCTGTCCGGGGGTCGGCATAGACTCGCTCTGCGATGCATCCTCTCTTCGACATCCCCGTGTCCCCGCCGGAGCAACCGCCGCGTCGGGCCGCGCCGAGCGGCCTCGACCCGTTGCAACTCGTGGCCGACCTCAACGGTCCGCAACGGGAGGCGGTGACCCACGCCGGGTCGCCGCTGCTGATCGTCGCCGGTGCCGGTTCGGGCAAGACCCGGGTGCTCACCCACCGGATCGCCTACCTGCTCGCCGCGCGGGAGGTGCACCCCGGCGAGATCATCGCGATCACCTTCACCAACAAGGCCGCCGGTGAGATGAAGGAGCGGGTGGCCGCCCTGGTCGGTCCGCGCGCCCGACTGATGTGGGTCTCCACCTTCCACTCGGCCTGTGTACGGATTCTGCGCGCCGAGCACGAGCACGCCGGCCTGAAGTCGACCTTCTCGATCTACGACGCGGACGACTCCCGTCGGTTGATGCAGATGGTCGCCCGGGAGCTGGATCTCGACCCCAAGCGCTACCCCGCCCGAGGGCTGGCCGCCCAGGTCTCCAACCTGAAGAACGAACTGGTCGATCCGGAGACCTTCGCCGCCCGGGCCTCCGGGCCCAACGAGCGGGCGCTGGCCGAGGCGTACACCCTCTATCAGCGGCGGCTGCGGGAGGCGCACGCCCTCGACTTCGACGACTTGATCATGACGACGGTGCACCTGCTCCAGTCGCACCCGCACGTCGCGGAGAGCTACCGGCGTCGGTTCCGGCACGTCCTGGTCGACGAGTACCAGGACACCAACCACGCGCAGTACGTGCTGATCAAGGAGTTGGTCTCCGGCACCGAGGGGCTGGCACCGGCCGAGCTGTGCGTGGTCGGTGACGCCGACCAGTCGATCTACGCCTTCCGGGGCGCGACCATCCGCAACATCCTGGAGTTCGAGCGCGACTTCGCCGACGCCCGCACCATCCTGCTGGAGCAGAACTACCGCTCCACCCAGACCATCCTGAACGCCGCGAACGCGGTGATCGACCGCAACACCTCCCGCAAACCCAAGCGGCTGTGGAGCGACGCCGGCCAGGGCGAGCCGATCGTGGCGTACGTCGCCGACACCGAGCACGCCGAGGCCGACTGGGTGGCCCGGGAGATCGACCGGCTGGTCGACGCCGACGAGGCCCGGCCGGGGGATGTGGCGGTCTTCTACCGCACCAACGCCCAGTCCCGGGTCTTCGAGGAGGTGTTCATCCGGGTCGGCCTGCCGTACAAGGTCGTCGGCGGGGTGCGCTTCTACGAGCGCAAGGAGGTCCGGGACGCCCTGGCCTACCTGCGCGCCGTGGTCAACGACGACGACACCGTAAGCCTGCGCCGCGTCCTCAACACCCCGCGTCGGGGCATCGGCGAGCGCGCCGAGGCGTGTGTGGAGGCGCTGGCCGCCCGCGACCGGATCTCCTTCGGTGCGGCCCTGCGTCGGGCCAAGGAGGCCCCGGGCATCTCCAGCCGGGCGGCCAACGGCATCGCCGACTTCGTGGCCCTGCTCGACTCCGCCCGGGAGTTGGCCGACGAGGGCACCCCGGAGGAGGTGCTGGAGGCGGTGCTGACCCGCTCGGGATACCTGACCGAGTTGGAGGAGAGCCTCGACCCGCAGGACGTCGGGCGGGTCGACAACCTTCAGGAACTCGTCAGCGTCGCCCGGGAGTACACCGAACGGATCGAGGCGACCGGCGAGGAGGGGGAGCGGGCCACCCTGGCCGGCTTCCTGGAGCAGGTGGCGCTGGTCGCCGACGCCGACCAGGTGCCGACCGACGATCCGGACCACCAGGGGGTGGTCACCCTGATGACCCTGCACACCGCCAAGGGCCTGGAGTTCCCGGTGGTCTTCCTCACCGGCCTGGAGGACGGGGTCTTCCCGCACCTGCGCTCCCTCGGCGACACCCGGGAGCTGGAGGAGGAGCGTCGGCTGGCGTACGTCGGCATCACCCGGGCCCGGCAGCGGCTCTACCTCTCCCGGGCGGTGACCCGGTCGGCCTGGGGGCAGCCCTCCTACAACCCCCCCTCCCGGTTCGTCGAGGAACTGCCCCCGGAACTGGTCCGCTGGGAGCGGACCGAAGGGACGTACACCTCCTGGGGTGGCGGGGGCGGCGGGGTGGGTGGCCGCTCCGAGCGCACCCCCGGCGGGCGTGGCACCTTCACCGGGGGCACCCCCCGGGCGGTGCAGTTGGCCCGCAAGCTCGGGGTGGACGGCAGCCGCCTGGCCACCGCCAGCGACCTGCCGCAGGGGCCGAAGGTCGCCGCCGGGGACCGGGTCAACCACCAGCGGTACGGGTTGGGGCGGGTGGTCACCGTGGAGGGGCACGGCCCCGGTGCCCGGGCCCAGATCGACTTCGGTGACCAGACCCTCTGGTTGGTGCTGCGGCACGCCCCCATCGACAAGCTCTGAGGTCCCGCCCTCGTTGATCAACGAGGGCAACGAGACGAGGTCGTTAGCGGTATCCTCGCAGCATGTATTCGTGCGCCGTCTCGATGAAGCCCTGGTTCCGCCGCTGACGGCGGCAGGGTTTACCGGCTTTCTCTGAGCAAGCTCTGTTCCGCCGTCCTGGGGTCCTGCCGGGCGGCGTGATCGTGCTGCCCGGCTCCATGACGAGCCGAAGAGCAGACAAATGATCGTGAATGAGTTGTATTCCGCCGGCCAACCGCCGGCAGGCCACCGGGCGCACGTACGGGCGGACGGCGTACGGGTGGTGCGGGGCGGGCGGGTCGTGCTGTCCGAGGTCAGCGTCACCGTCTCGGCCCGCTCCCGGCTGGCCATCGTCGGTGAGAACGGCCGGGGCAAGACCACCTTGCTGCACGTCCTGGCCGGGACGATCACACCCGATCAGGGCACGGTGGACCGGGCCGGCACCATCGGCCTGGCCGAGCAGGCCCTCCCGGCGTACGACGGCGAGACGGTGGGCACCCTCGTCGGGGCCGCCACCCGGGAGTCCCGCCGCGCCCTGCGGGCCCTGGACCAGGCGGCGACGGCCCTGACCGAGGGGGTCCGGGGTGCGGACGACGCCTACGCCGCCGCCCTGGACGCGGCCACAAGGCTGGACGCCTGGGACGCGGAGCGTCGGGTCGACATGGCCCTGGCCGGGCTGGACGCCTGCACCGACCGGCAGCGCCCGCTGTCGACCCTGTCGGTGGGTCAGCGCTACCGGGTTCGGCTGGCCTGCCTGCTGGGGGCCCGCTACGACCTGCTGATGCTGGACGAGCCGACGAACCATCTCGACGCCGCAAGCCTGGCGTTCCTCACCGGCCGGCTGCGCGAGCATCCGGGCGGGGTGGTGGTGGTGACGCACGACCGGGCCCTGCTGCGCGACGTGGCCACGGAGTTCCTGGACCTCGACCCCAGCGAGGACGGACGACCGCGGCTGTTCGCCGGCGGGTACGCCGGTTGGCAGGAGGGGCGGCGCCGAGAACGCGAACGCTGGGAGCGGGACTACGAGGCCCAGCAGGTCGAGCATCAGCGGCTGACCGACGCGGTGACTGAGGCCCAGCTTCGGCTGAGCACCGGTTGGCGCCCAGAGAAGGGACACGGCAAACACCAGCGCCAGTCCCGGGCCCCCGGGGTCGTCCAGGCCCTGCGGCGCCGCCAGGAGGACCTCGCCGCCCACCGACTCACCGTGCCGGAGCCGCCCCTGCGGCTGCGCTGGCCCGATCTGAGCACTCGGGGTCGGTCACCTCTCCTGCGCTGTACGGAGGTCACCGTGACCGGGCGGCTGCGTACCCCGGTCACCCTGAGCCTCGACGGCGCGGACCGGCTGTTGGTGACCGGCCCCAACGGGGCGGGCAAGTCCACCCTGCTGGCGGTGCTGGCCAAGGAGCTGACCCCCTCCACCGGGGAGGTGGATCATCTGTCGCGGGCCCGGGTAGCCCTGCTGGGGCAGGAGGTGCCGGCCTGGCCGCCCACCCTCCTGGCGTACGAGCTGTACGACCGGCATGTCGGCCACCTCCAGAGCCGGGGGCGCCTCGGCGAACACGAGCGGCTGCCGCTGACCGCCACCCAGTTGCTCGACCGGGAGGCCCTTCGCACCCCGGTAGGGCGGATGTCGCAGGGGCAGCAACGCCGGTTGAACCTGGCGCTGCGGCTGGCCGAACGGCCGGATCTGCTGCTCCTCGACGAGCCCACCAATCACCTGTCCGCCCCGCTTGTCGACGAGTTGACCGCCGCCCTGCGCCAGACCTCGGCGGCGGTCGTCGTCGCCACTCACGACCGGCAGATGCTCGCCGACCTGGCGGACTGGCCCGCCCTGTCGCTGGCCGACCCAGAGGTGGTCTGACTGGTCAGCAGGCCACCTCGATGCCGCGGGCCCGCAGGAAGGGTGCGGGATCGATCTGATTCCACATCTGCCCCTGGTGCACCTCGAAGTGCAGGTGCGGGCCGGTCGAATCGCCGGTGGAGCCCTCCAGGCCGATGGTCTGCCCGGTGCTGACCTTCTCGCCCACGCTCACCCTGGTGGTGCTCAGGTGGGCGTAGTGGGTCAGGTAGCCGTTGCCGTGGTCGATGACGACGGAGATGCCGTAGCCGTCTCCGACGTCACCGGCCTTGGTGACGGTGCCGCCGAAGGCGGCGCGGACCGGGGTGCCGGCCGGCAGGGCGAAGTCGATACCGGCGTGCAGGGTGCCCCACCGGGGGCCGTAGCAGGAGGTGATGGCGGCACCCGCCATCGGAATCACCCAGCCCGAGGTCGCACTCTTGGTCGGCTTCGGCGCGGCCTTGGTGGCTTTCGGGCTGGCCTTGCTGGCCTTGGGGCTGGGCTTCGCGGTGGGGCTGGCGCTAGCGGTAGGGCTGGGCTCCGCGGTCGGGCTGGCGCTCGGAGTCGGGCTGCCGAGCGCGCTCGCCTCGACCGGTTCCCGGTCCGACCGGTCGGCTCGGGCGGCGGCCTCGGCTCGGGCGGCGGCCTCGGCTTGGGTCTGCGCGTCGAGGGAGACCGGGCTCGGGGTGGGCTGGTCGTCGCGGGTCGACACGGCGACGCCGCCGAGACCGACCAGCGCTACCGCGCCGATGACCAGGCTGCGGTTGCGCCAGCCGATCTGACGCCGGTGCCGGGCCGGAGCGTCGGGGATATTCCGGTACGGGGCGGGGTTCTCGTCCTGCACGGGCAGACCTCACTGGATCGAAGTGGCACGTGACCTCGAAATCCTGGTGTCGATCCGCCTGGCCAGGGGTACCGGGGGTTGACGGGCCGGTACGGCAGGCCCGTTGCGCTGTCCGGGTCTGTCCGCTGCCGGGGCCGACTGACCGGGTCCGTCACCCAGGGTCGATGTGGCATCGGACACAGTCGCCACTGTGGGCTGAGACACTTTCCGGTCCTGCCGGCAGAAGAAAACCGCCCGGATCGACTGATCCGGGCGGTCAACGGGCCTTACTGATGGTCAGGAGTCGGCTACGTCGCTGTAGATTGCCTCGACCTGTAGCTTGATGTCCACTCCGCGCTCCTGCAGCCAGGGCACCGGGTCAAGCGGCGAGCCCTTGACATGGATCTCCAGGTGCAGGTGGGAGCCGTACGAGTGGCCGGTGTTGCCCACCAGGCCGAGCTGGTCACCGGCCTTGACCTGCTGGCCCTCCCGGACACTGAGTGCCGAGGAGTGACCGTAGATCGCCTCGCTGCCGTCGGCGTGCTGGACGATCACGGCGTAGCCGTAGCCGCCGAACCAGCCTGCCTTAGTGACCTTGCCCTCGTGGATCGCCACGTAGGGGGTGCCTTCCGGCGCGACCAGGTCGATGCCGGTGTGCAGCTTGCCCCAGCGCATGCCGTACGGGGAGTTGAAGTCGTAGCCCTGCAGGGGGAGCAGCCAGACACCGGAGTCGGCGACGATCTCCGAAGCCCCCCGGCCGTCCCGGGAGGCGCGGTCCGCGGCGTCGGCGCGGTCCGCCGCACCCTGGCTGCTGATCGACGCCTGCTTCAGCTCGTCCAGCACCGAGGGGTTGACGCTCTTGGCGTCCGGCAGGGCTCCGGCGCCCAGGGCCACCACACCGGCGCCGACGAAGGCGGTGGTGACGACTGCCGCGTAGCGGCTGCGTGGGGGGGTGGGTACGCGGCGGCGGCCGCGATATCGATCGGGCTCAGACGACAGGCGCTGACGCACGCATACCCTCCGTTGTCGGGGTTCCGATGCGGCCTGGCCCCCACCCGGACCGAGATCCCGGTGGTGGCTGGTGCCGCGTCGTCACCCGTCCGTAGACCTGATGACAACCGTGGACACGGTAGCCAACCGTCAGGCGAGCCACAAGCCGGAGCGCCGAATTCACCGCTCCATTCTGTCCCTTTCCGTCCACCATTGTCAGGTCTTTGGGCCTCTCCTGGCTGTCCGGGTCATCATCCTTTCGTAGCGCACCGTGACCGTTCGGCTGAGTCGTCCTCCTTGACGGCTCAGGTGCCCGCAGTGCAGTTCCCGAGGGTGAAAGGGTCCCGCGATTCTCCTCGGGGGTCGGAGGCTGGTGTGCGATCTCTCTCGCCCCGGTTTCCCGGGCCAGGCTGTGCGGGTTACCGTTCGTTCAGGTGATTGCCGCTATGCCGGTGAAAGGGATGCGCAGATGAGCTCTCGTGTTCGGGTCGTCGTCGCCAAGCCAGGCTTGGATGGTCACGACCGTGGCGCAAAGGTGGTGGCCCGGGCTTTGCGGGACGCCGGCATGGAGGTCATCTACACCGGCCTGCACCAGACCCCGGAACAGATCGTGGAGACCGCGATCCAGGAGGACGCGGACGCGGTGGGTCTGTCCGTGCTCTCCGGGGCGCACATGACCCTGTTCCGGCGGGTGCTCGAACTGCTCGACGAGCGCGACGCCCGCGACATCGTGGTCTTCGGGGGCGGCATCATCCCCGACGCCGACCTTCCGGAGCTGGAGCAGCTCGGCGTCGCCAAGATCTTCACCCCGGGCGCGACCACCCAGTCCATCGTGGAGTGGGTGCGGGAGAACGTGGCCCAGCCGGTGGCCTGAGGCCGGGTTCGACCGGCCGGTACGCCGGGACCCGGATGTTCGACGGGCAGAGTGAGGGGCCGGACGCACCCCTCACACGTCCGGCCCCTCTATGCACGATGCCCCGCCGCCACCCCTCGACCGACAGGGCATCGGCCGCTTTCCTGTCCTCGCGCTTTCCAGCGCGCCGACATCTGACTCAACGAAGCCCTGCCGGCGGGGTTACGCACCAGCAGCGAGATCCCTCTGCGGACCGGCCAGATCGCTCGAACGGGTGACCTGGTGCCGGGCCGCCGGGCCGTCGTGGTGCGGGACTTCGGGCAGGCTGTGGATTAGGGCACACCGCGCACCCGCTCGGTTGCCCCTCGTGCCGTCCTCGCTAGGCTGCGCCCAATGGCCTGCTTCAACTTCCACTGATGTCAGGCATCGCACTGTTTTCTTTCCATACGCTGGTGGCGGCGCGACGGTGCGCCGCAGAGACGGGACGGGACGCGCAATCGTGGACCTGTACGAATACCAGGGGCGGGACCTGTTCGAGCGGCACGGTCTGCCCGTGCTCGCCGGCGGCGTCGCAACGACCCCAGAGGAGGCCCGCGCGATCGCCGAACGCCTCGGCGGCCGGGTGGTCGTCAAGGCACAGGTGAAGGTCGGCGGCCGAGGCAAGGCCGGCGGCGTCAAGCTGGCCGAGGGCGCGGAGGAGACGGTGGCCCGGGCCACCGACATCCTCGGCATGGACATCAAGGGTCACACGGTCCACAAGGTCATGATCACGGTGACCGCCGACGTGGCCGAGGAGTACTACTTCTCATACCTGCTCGATCGGGCGAACCGTACCTTCCTCTGCATCGCCAGCGTCGCCGGCGGCATGGACATCGAGCAGGTCGCGGCCGACACCCCGGACAAGGTCGTCAAGGCCCCGATCGACGCGGTCAAGGGCGTGGACGAGGCCAAGGCCCGGGAGATCGTCGAGGCGGCCGGCTTCCCGGCCGAGGTCGCCGACCAGGTCGTCGAGACCGCGGTGGGCTTGTGGCAGGCCTTCGTGGCCGAGGACGCCACCCTGGTCGAGGTGAACCCCCTGGCCAAGACCAAGGACGGCAAGCTGCTGCTGCTGGACGCCAAGGTCTCCCTCGACGAGAACGCCGGCTTCCGGCACCCGGACCACGAGGCCCTGGTCGACCAGGCCACGGTGGACCCGCTGGAGCAGGCCGCCAAGGAGAAGGACCTCAACTACGTCAAGCTCGACGGCGAGGTCGGCATCATCGGCAACGGCGCGGGTCTGGTCATGTCGACCCTCGACGTGGTCGCCTACGCGGGGGAGCGGCACGGCAACGTCAAGCCGGCCAACTTCCTCGACATCGGTGGCGGCGCCAGCGCCGCGGTGATGGCCAACGGTCTGGAGATCGTGCTCTCCGACCCCTCGGTCAAGAGCGTCTTCGTCAACGTCTTCGGCGGCATCACCGCCTGCGACGCGGTGGCCAACGGCATCGTCCAGGCCCTCGACCTGCTCAAGCAGCGCGGCGAGGAAGTCACCAAGCCGCTGGTCGTACGACTGGACGGCAACAACGCCGAGGCGGGTCGGGCGATCCTCGACGGCGCTGACAACCCGCTGATCGAGCGGGTCGACACCATGGACGGCGCGGCCGAGCGGGCCGCCGAGCTGGCGGCTGCGGGGGTCTGATCATGGCAATCTGGCTGACCAAGGACTCGAAGGTCATCGTTCAGGGGATGACCGGTTCCGAGGGTTCCAAGCACACCCGACGGATGCTCGCCGCTGGCACGAACGTCGTCGGTGGGGTCAACCCCCGCAAGGCGGGCAGCACGGTCGACTTCGACGGCACCGAACTGCCGGTGTTCGCCAGCGTCGCCGACGCGATGAAGGAGACCGGTGCGGACGTCACCGTCATCTTCGTACCGCCGCAGTTCACCAAGGGCGCGGTGATCGAGGCGATCGACGCCGAGATCCCGCTGGCCGTGGTGATCACCGAGGGGGTGCCGGTGCACGACACCGCCGCCTTCTGGGCGTACAACGTCGCCAAGGGGGAGCGGACCCGGATCATCGGGCCGAACTGCCCCGGCATCGCCTCGCCGGGCGCCTCCAACGCCGGCATCATCCCGGCCGACATCACCGGCACCGGCCGGATCGGCCTGGTCAGCAAGAGCGGCACCCTGACCTACCAGATGATGTACGAGCTGCGCGACATCGGCTTCTCCACCTGCGTCGGCATCGGCGGTGACCCGATCATCGGGACCACCCACATCGACGCCCTGGCCGCCTTCGAGGCGGACCCGGACACCGACGCGATCGTGATGATCGGTGAGATCGGTGGTGACGCCGAGGAGCGGGCGGCCGAGTTCATCAAGGCCAACGTCACCAAGCCGGTGGTCGGCTACATCGCCGGCTTCACCGCGCCCCCCGGCAAGACCATGGGCCACGCCGGTGCGATCATCTCCGGCTCGGCGGGCACCGCCGACGCCAAGAAGGCGGCACTGGAAGCGGTCGGCGTCAAGGTCGGCAAGACGCCGACCGAGACCGCCAAGCTGATGCGGGAGCTGATGTCCGGTCGCTGACCGGAGGACCGCTGAACCGCGCTGAGGGGCTGACCGGTCGGTCGGCCCCTCAGCGGTTCCAGTACGGGTAGTTCCCGGTGGCCTGCAGGACCAGGCTGAGCACGATGTTGAGCACACCCAGGCCGATCGCCACGTAACCCAGCACCGGGGACTGGCGGAAGCGCCGCGCGTCACGGATCGACAGCCAGCCGAAGATGATGCCGAGGATGCCGCAGCAGAGCAGGCCCGTGACGATCCCCAGCACCCCCCAGAGGGTGGTGCGGTCCCGGCCGGCCGGCGGTGGTGGCGGGGGCGGCGGATAAGCAGTGGACACGGCTTCCTCCGAACGCTAGTCGCCGCGAGGTGTCACGGCTGCCTGGTGCCGAGGCTAGAGCAGGACCCGCGGTGCCACGCGGAATTGGGCAACTGATGATCCGGGTGGCGTGGTGTCGGACAGCCGACCGCGGCGCGGCATGCCAGAGTAGAACCGATGTCATCCGTCACCCCTGACCAGCCCCGGCGGGCCCACGAAGCCCGGGAGGCCGGCGACCGGCCGCCCGGTCGTGCCGGCCCGCCGCGTCGGGTGCCGTCCCCCCGTGGTCAGACCACCGGTCGAAACCACGCCCCGCTGGTGATCGCCGCCCTGGTGGCCGCCGGTGGTGCCGCCCTGACCTCCTGGCTCCCGGTGGCCTTCGTGATCTGGTTGTTCCAGCTCAGCGAGGGTGCCGCCAGCCTGCTAGGTGCGGTACGCGCGGGCACGGCCGGGTGGCTGCTGGGCCACGGGGTGCCCCTGGACACCGCCACCGGTCCGCTGGGCCTGGTGCCGCTGGCGGTCACCGCCCTGGCCCTGTGGCGGTTGTCCCGGGCCGGGGTGCATGTCACCCGTGCCATCGGCGCCCGAGGCAGCCGGTCACCGGGCCGGACCCTGGTCGCCGCGGTCGCGGTCGGGGTCGCGTACGCCCTGTTGGGGGTGCTGGGGGCGTTGCTGGTCGGGGCCGGCGGCATGAATGTGTCGGCCGTGCGGGCCGGGCTGACCCTCGGCCTGCTCGGCCTGCTGGCCGCCGGGGTCGGAGCGGCCCGCACCAGCCGGGTCTCCGAACTGCTCGCCGCCCGGACCCCGAAGCCCTTGCGGGAGGGGGCCCAGGCGGGGCTGGTGGCCGGGTTGGTGCTGCTCGGGGTGGGTGCGGCCGTGGCCGGGCTGGCGGTGGCGACCGGCGGGGGTGACGCGGCCGATCTGATCGGCGCGTACCGCACCGGGGTGGCCGGTCAGGCCGGCATCACCCTGGTGAGTCTGGCCTACGCCCCCAACGCCACCGTCTGGGCCACCAGCTACCTGCTGGGTCCCGGTTTCGCGGTCGGCACGGACACCGCGGTACGGACCAGCGAGGTGGCCGTCGGAGCGCTGCCGGCCATACCGTTGTTCGCCGGACTGCCCGGTGGGCCGGTGGACGGCTTCTGGTCGGTGTCAATCCTGGCCCTGCCGGCCCTGGTGGGGATGGTCGTCGGCGGGTTGCTCGCCCGTCGGCTGCTCCGCGGGGTCATGGCCCAGCGGACGACCCTGAGCTGGGGGACCCTGTTCCTGTCGGCCGTGTCGACCGGGCCGGTGACCGGGCTGCTGATGGGGGTGGCCGCCCAGGCCTCCCGAGGGCCGCTGGGTGGGGGGCGGCTGGCCGACCTCGGCCCGGTCGGTTGGCAGGTGGCCCTCGCCTCGACTCTGGTCATCGGTGCCGGCGCGGTGCTCGGCGCCGCCGCCGTTCGCTGGCTGGCCCGGGCAGCCGCCTGACGACGGAAGGCGGAGGCTGTCGCCACCGCCTTCCGCGGGTCCGGCGCGGATCGCTCAGCCCGGTGGGCAGACGGCTGAGGGGCGTCCCGGTGATCCGGAACGCCCCTCGATGCGTGGTGCTCAGAGTTGTGTCGGCAGGCTGATATTGATCACCAGCAGCACGATCTGGAGCAGGCCGAGCAGCACCCCGACACCACCGCAGATCATGCCGGCCAGCGCCTGCCCCGAATTGCTGGCCAGACCCTGGTCGGCCTTCTGCTTGCCCAGCCACCCGGTGATCAGCGCGGCCGCGCCCAGCGGAATGCCGAGATAGCAGCAGAACAGCGGAATCGCCGCGATGCCGAGGATCATCGAGACCAGGCCTAGGGTGTTCTGCTGGCCACCCGGGGCGGCGAAGCCGGCCTGCGGGTACATCGGTCCGCCACCGTACGACTGCTGTGCCGCGTACGGGTCGCCGTAGGGCTGGCCCGACATCGGCGGCTGTCCGTAGGTCGGCTGCCCATAGGCGGGCTGCCCGTAGTTCGGCTGCCCGTAGGCCGGGGGCTGGTTGGCCGGCGGCGAGGAGTACGGATCGTGCGGCGCCGGGGAGTACGGAGCGTGCGGCGCCGGGGACACCGGCGGAGGGGAGGAGACCGGCTGCTGACCGTACGGATCAGCCGGGGCCGACTCGGACGGCGCGTACGGATCCGCCGCCGGGCTGTACGGATCCACCGGCGGGGTGTACGGGTTGGCCGGCGGCGGGGCGTACGGGTTGGCCGGCGGCGGAGAGTACGGATTGGCGGGCGGCGAGGAGGTCGGGTCGCCGTACGGCGGCTGCTGGCCGTACGGGTCCTGACCGGGGTTACCAGGCTGCATCCGGATCAGTAGCTCATCGCGGTGCTGCTGTTGAGCGCGCCGACCAGGCTGCTGCCCACGCAGCACACCAGGATGATCGCGATCCAGGCGATGCCGACGATCAGGGCCCACTTGGACCACTTCTTCGACTCGGCCGAGGCGGCCTGGGCACCGGCGTAGTCACCCTGCTGGAGCAGTGTGTTGACCTTCGAGGCGTTGATGAGCGCGGGGATGGCCAGCGGCCAGAAGAGGAAGATCGCGACGATCGACATCGTCATGTTGTTGTCGATCTGCTGAGGCGGTTGCGAGGGGTATCCGGGCTGCATCTCGATGTGCTCCTCAGGTTGCGTTCACTGACGGGTGCGGGCCGGACGCGCGCCGGGCCCGAGCGACCGGCAGCGTACCTGGTCCACGCCAATTCGGCAGTTGCCGATCCGGTTGCGCCCAGCGTCCGGACCTCGGTCGGGGGCCGGATAGGGTGTGCCGGTGAACGAGCCCGCCCGCATCGTCGTCCTGATCTCCGGCTCCGGAAGTAACCTTCAGGCCCTGCTGGACGCGACCGCCGACCAGGCGTACGGAGCCCGGGTGGTCGCGGTGGGTGCGGACCGTGACGGCATCGCCGGGCTGGACCGGGCGGTCGCCGCGGGGGTGCCGACCTTCGTGGAGCGGGTCGCCGACCATCCGACCCGGGAGCAGTGGGACGCCGCGCTCACCGACCGGGTCGCCGAGCACCGACCCGACCTGGTCATCTCGGCCGGTTTCCTCAAGCTGGTCGGCGCGCGTTTCCTGGCCGCCTTCGGCGACCGCTACCTCAACACCCACAACACCCTGTTGCCGGCCTTCCCCGGTATCCACGGCCCGCGTGACGCCCTCGCCTACGGGGTGAAGGTCACCGGGGCGACCCTCTTCTTCGTCGACGCCGGAATGGACACCGGCCCGATCGTCGCTCAGGTGGCGGTGCCCGTCCTCGACGACGACGACGTCGACACCCTCACCGAGCGCATCAAGGAAGCCGAGCGGCAGCAACTCGTCGAGCAGGTGGGCCGACTGGTCCGCGAGGGCTGGACGATCACCGGAAGAAAGGTCACAGTTGGAGTGAGTTCCATCCATGACGGGCGCCGCCCGATCCGGCGGGCACTGGTCAGCGTCTACGACAAGACCGGGCTGGTCGAGTTGGCCCAGGCGCTGCACACCGCCGGTGTGGAGATCGTCTCCACCGGCAGCACCGCCTCGACGATCGCCGGCGCCGGGGTACCGGTGACCCCGGTGGAGCAGGTGACCGGCTTTCCGGAGATCCTCGACGGCCGGGTGAAGACCCTGCACCCGAAGATCCACGGCGGGCTCCTCGCCGACCTGCGCAAGGACACCCACACCGCCCAGTTGGACGAGCACGGCATCGCCGGGATCGACCTGCTGGTGTCGAACCTGTACCCCTTCCAGGCCACGGTCGCCTCCGGCGCGAGCCAGGACGAGTGTGTCGAGCAGATCGACATCGGTGGCCCGGCGATGGTGCGGGCCGCCGCCAAAAACCACGCCTCCGTGGCGGTGGTGACCGATCCGGCCGCGTACCCCCTGCTGCTGGCCGCCCTCGACGAGGGTGGCTTCACCCTGGCGCAGCGCCGGGCCCTGGCCGCCCGCGCCTTCGCCGACATCGCCGAGTACGACGTGGCCGTCGCCGACTGGTTCGCCACCACCCTGGTCCCCGCCGCCGAGGGGTGGCCGCAGTTCGCCGGGCTGGCCCTGCGCCGCCAGGCGGTGCTGCGCTACGGCGAGAACCCGCACCAGGGGGCGGCCGTCTACGCCGACCCGGCCAGCCCGGCCGGGCTGGCCCAGGCCGAGCAGTTGCACGGCAAGGAGATGTCGTACAACAACTACGTCGACGCCGACGCCGCCTGGCGGGCCGCGAACGACTTCGCCGACCAGCCGGCGGTGGCCATCATCAAGCACGCCAACCCGTGCGGCATCGCGGTCGGCACGGACGTGGCCGACGCCCACCGCAAGGCCCACGCCTGCGACCCGGTCTCCGCCTTCGGCGGGGTCATCGCGGTGAACCGGCCGGTCTCGGTCGAGCTGGCCGGGCAGATCGCGGAGATCTTCACCGAGGTCGTGGTGGCCCCCGGGTACGAGCCCGGTGCGGCCGAGGTGCTCCAGGCCAAGAAGAACATCCGGTTGCTGCGGGCGCCGGAGTTCCGGCCGCAGTCGGCCGAGTGGCGGCAGGTCACCGGCGGGGTACTGGTGCAGCAGCGCGACGCGATCGACGCAGGCGGCGACGACCCGGCGACCTGGCGGCTGGCCACCGGCGAGGCGGCCGACGAGGCCACCCTGGCCGACCTGGCCTTCGCCTGGCGGGCCGTACGCGCGGTCAAGAGCAACGCCATCCTGCTGGCCCGCGACGGTGCGACCGTGGGTGTCGGCATGGGTCAGGTCAACCGGGTCGACTCGGCCCGCCTGGCGGTCAGCCGGGCCGGTGCCGACCGGGCCGGCGGGGCGGTAGCGGCCTCGGACGCCTTCTTCCCCTTCGCGGACGGCCCGCAGATCCTCATCGACGCCGGCATCCGGGCCATCGTGCAGCCCGGCGGCTCGATCCGCGACGAGGAGGTGATCGCCGCCTGCAAGCAGGCCGGGGTCACCATGTACCTGACCGGCACCCGCCACTTCTTCCACTGACCTCCGGCGCCGCCCGGCGTCCCGGCACCGCCCGGCGGTGCCCGATGTTAAGAAGGGTCCCTTCCTCTACGCGAGGCGTTAGGAAGGGGCCCTTCCTTACTCCCGGAGGGCGGCGAAGTGGCAGGCGGAGGGGTGCGGGTCGGCCGCCCGGGGTACCGCCTGCGGATCCTCGATCGCGCAGATCTCCTGCGCCTTCCAGCAGCGGGTGCGGAAGTGGCAGCCGCTCGGCGGGTCGGCCGGGCTCGGCACGTCGCCGGTCAGCCGGATGATGTCCCGGCGGTCCCGGGCCTCCGGGTCGGGCAGCGGTGCGGCGGAGAGCAGCGCCTGGGTGTACGGATGGGTGGCCCGTTCGTAGATCTGCTCCTCGGTGCCGATCTCCACGATCCGACCGAGATACATCACCGCGATCCGGTCGGAGATGTGCCGGACCACGGACAGGTCGTGGGCGATGAAGATGTACGACAGGCCGAACTCGTCCTGGAGTTCCTCCAACAGGTTGATCACCTGGGCCTGGATGGAGACGTCCAGCGCGGAGACCGGCTCGTCGCAGACGATCACCTCGGGGCGCAGGGCCAGGGCCCGGGCGATGCCGATGCGCTGCCGCTGTCCCCCGGAGAACTGGTGCGGGTACCGGTTGATGTGTTCCGGGTTGAGCCCGACCACGTCGAGCAGTTCCTGGACCCGTTGCTGCCGGCTGCCCTTCGGCGCCGCCTCCGGGTGGATCTCGAAGGGCTCGCCGATGATGTCGCCGACCGTCATCCGGGGGTTCAGGGAGGTGTACGGATCCTGCATGACCATCTGCATGTTGCGCCGGATCCGGCGCAGTTCGCCCCCGGAGGCGGCGAACAGGTCGCGTCCGGCCAGGGTGGCCCGCCCGGCGGTCGGGCGTTCCAGCCGCATCAGCAGGCGGGCCAGGGTGGACTTGCCGCAGCCGGACTCACCGACGATGCCCAGGGTCTCGCCCCGCTGCAGGGTGAAGCTGACCCCGTCGACCGCCTTGACCGCGCCGACCTTCCGTTTGAACAGCACTCCCCAGGTGATGGGGAAGTGCTTGACCACCTGGTCGACGTCGAGGATCTTCTCGCCCCGGACGGTGGCGGGGTCAGCTGGCGCGGTCATCGTGCACCTCCTGCGCGAAGTGGCAGGCGCTGGTCCGGCCGTCTGCGAGGACCAGGTCGTGCGGCACCACGTCGACACAGACCTGCTGCACGTACGGGCAGCGGGGGTGGAAGGGGCAGCCGCCGGGGATGCGCATCAGGTTGGGGGGGAGCCCCGGGATGGTGGAGAGTTTCCCGCCGCGCTGGTCCAGGCGGGGGATCGATTCCAGCAACCCCTTGGTGTACGGGTGGGCGGGCGCCCGGTACAGCGGACGGACCTGGGCGTGCTCGACGATGCGGCCGGCGTACATGACCGCGATCCGGTCCGCCACGTCGGCGACCACCCCCAGGTCGTGGGTGATCAGGATCATCGCCATGTCCAGGTCGCGCCGCAGGTCGGCGAGCAGATCCATGATCTGGGCCTGCACGGTGACGTCCAGGGCGGTGGTCGGCTCGTCGGCGATCAGCACCTTGGGTTCCATGGCCAGCGCCATCGCGATCATCACCCGTTGGCGCATACCCCCGGAGAACTGGTGCGGGTAGTCGCCCAGCCGACCGGCCGCCCCCGGGATCTGCACCAGCTCCATCAGCTGCACCGCGCGACGGCGGGCGTCGGCCCGGGACATGCCGAGCCGTAGGCGCAGGGTCTCGCCGATCTGCCAGCCCACCGGGAAGACCGGGTTCAGCGCGGACAGGGCGTCCTGGAAGATCATCGCGATCTCCTTGCCCCGTACCTGCCGGCGCTGCTCCTCCGGCAGGGCCAGCAGGTCCCGGCCCTGGTAGTAGATCTCGCCGCAGCGGATGTTCGCCGGCGGAATGTCCAGGATGCCCATGATGGCCTGGGCGGTGACGGACTTGCCGGAGCCGGACTCGCCCAGCACGGCCAGGGTCTCCCCGGGGTCCAGGTGATAGCTGACCCCGTTGATCACCTTGGCCACCCCCTCCCCGGTACGGAACTCGATGTGCAGATCCCGTACCTCGAGCAGGTGGCCGCCGCCGGGGGGTGTCGGGGAGGCTGGCGTCGGCTCGACCGTGTGCTGACTCATGGCTGTGCTGGCCTTTCGCTCGCGACTGCGGGGCTCGCTGCGCTCACTCCTCGCGCTCGCACGGCGTCACCGCAGTTTCGGGTCGAAGGCGTCGCGGATCGCGTCGCCGAGCATGATGAACGCCAACACGGTCAGGGCCAGGAAGGTCGACGGGACCACCAGGGGGGTGGCCGACTCCCGCATGTGCACCCGACCGTTGTTGATGTCGATGCCCCAGGAGATGGTGGGTTCCTTCAGCCCGATCCCGAGGAACGACAGGGTCGCTTCGGCGGCGATGAAGGAACCCAGGGCGATGGTCAGCACCACGATCGCCGGGGCCAGCGCGTTCGGCAGGATGTGCCGCCACATGATCCGGCCGTTGCCGGCGCCGAGCATCCGGGCCGCGGCCACGTAGTCCTGCTGCCGGGCGGTGATCACCGAGGAGCGGACCACCCGGGCGGTCGTGGTCCAGCCGAGCACCGCCAGCACGAAGATGACCGAGGCCAGTCGTACCGTGGCGCTGTCGCTGGCCACCCGCTTGAGCAGGACGATCGCGGCCAGCAGCAGCGGGATGCCGAGCACGATGTCGACGATCCGGGACAGCACCGCGTCGACCCAGCCGCCGAAGTAGCCGGCCAGCATTCCCACGACCAGCGCGACCACTCCGGTGAGCAGGGCCGAGAGGGCGCCGACCAGCAACGAGGCCCGGGCCCCGTAGACCGCCCGGGCGTACGTGTCGCAGCCCTGGAAGTCGTACCCGAACAAGGCCCCGCCCGAGGGGGCGGCATGCTGGCGGGCCAGTACGCAGTCCGCCGGGTCGTTGCGGGTGAACAGCCCGGGGGCGACCGCCATCGCGGTGATCAGCAGCACCAGCAGCAGGCTGATCCAGAAGATGGGTTTGCGGCGCAGGTCCCGCCAGGCGTCGCCGGCCAGGCTGCGGGGCTTGTTGGGCTGGCCGATCCGACCCGGGGTACGCGGATCGCCGGACACCCCCCGTCGGGCGTCCTGGTTCTCCGTGGACGCCACCGTTTCGAAGTCACTCATACCGGATCCTCGGGTCGAGTACGGCGTACAGGATGTCCACCACCAGGTTGGAGACGAGGTAGACCACGACGAGCACGCTGACGATGCCCACCACCAGGGGGCCGTCCTCGGTGCGGATGCCACGGAAGAGGTTGAAGCCGACGCCGGGGATGTTGAACACCCCTTCGGTGATGATCGCGCCGCTCATCAGGTTGCCCAGTTCCACCCCGAGGAAGGTGATCACCGGGATCAGCGAGTTGCGCAGCACGTGCACGCTCACCACCCGTCGCCTCGGCAGGCCCTTGGACCGGGCGGTACGCACGTAGTCGGCGCGCAGGTTCTCCGCCACCGAGGTACGGGTCAGCCGCAGCGCGGTGGCCAGGGAGAGGGAGCCGAGCACGAGGCCGGGCAGCAGCAGGGCGTAGAAGTCCGGGTCGGCTCCGGAGGTGGCCGGGAAGAGTTGCCACTTGACGCCCAGGAGGTACTGCGCGAGGGGGGCCAGCACGATGGTCGGGATGCCGAGCACCAGCAGGGTCAGCAGCAGGGTGGAGTTGTCGAAGATGCTGCCCCGCCGGATGCCGGCGAGCACCCCCGCGGTGACCCCGAAGATGACGGCTACCGCTATGGCGATGAGGGCCAACTTGATGGTGACCGGCCAGGCGTTGGCCAGGATCTCCCCGATGGACCGGCCGGTCAGCGACTCGCCCAGGTCGCCCCGGACCAGGTTCTTCAGATAGTCGAAGTAGCGGTAGAAGAAGCCGCCGACACCGGTCGCGTCCAGGTGGTACTTCTCGGTCAGGTACGCCCGCTGGGCGGCGGTGACGGGACGCTCGCCGGCCAGGGCCTGGATCGGGTCGCCCTGACCGGCGAACATCAGGGCGTAGACGATCAGGGTGGTGCCGAAGAAGGCCACGACCATCTGGAGCAGCCGCCGCACGATGAAGCGGAACATACTTGGCAGTCTCCCTGAAAAAGGGCGAATGCCGTGGCGGGTCGGGTCATCACGCGATGACCCGACCCGCCTTTTCCTGCCTGGGTTACTTGACGACCTCGATCTTGAGCAGGTCGACCCGGTCGAAGACGTCCACCTCGACGTTCTTCACCTTGGTCGAGTGCCCGAAGTTGTTCTGACCGAACCGCAGCGGCACCACCGGCATGTCCTGGGCCAGCAGGTCCTCGGCGGCCTGGTACTTCTTGATCGCCTCTTCCTCGCTGGAGGCGCTGACCCCCTCGGCGAGCAGCTTGTCGAACTCGGGGTTGCTGTAGCCGTAGTAGTTCGACGAGCCGTTGCTGCTGAACAGCGGGCCCAGGTAGTTCTCCATGGAGGGGTAGTCCATGACCCAGCCCATCCGGAACAGGCCCACCGACTGCTTGTCCTTGACCTTGGTCAGCAGGTCGGCGAACTTCGGCTCGGCGTTGCCGACGCACTCCACGCCCAGGTTGGCCTTGAGCTGGTTGCAGGTGGCGTCGATCCAGTCCTTGTGACCACCGTCGCCGTTGTACGACAGGGTGATCTTCGAGGGGCCACCGGCGGCCTCGTACAACTCCTTGGCCTTGACCGGGTCGAACTCACCGGCGGTGCCGATGGTGTTGTCCCGGTACCCGGCCACGACCGGCGAGACGAACGAGCGGGCCGGCTGCTGGGAGTCCTTGAAGATCGACTTGGTGATCTCCTCGCGGTCGATCGCCATCGAGATGGCCTTGCGCACGTCCGGGTTGCTGAACTCGTCCTGGAAGGTGGGGAAGGCCAGGAAGTGCAGCGAGGAGGCCGGGGTCTGCCGGAACCGGTCACCCAGGTCGACGGAGGCCGTCGACAGGTTCTCGGTGGGGATGGTCTTGATCACGTCCAGGTTGTCCGACAGCACATCCGCGTACGCGGCGGTGAGCTGCTGGTAGATCCGGAACTCGACACCGGCCACCTTCGGCTGCTCGCCGGGGAAGGCGTCGTACCGCTCGACCTCGACCTTGGCGTCGTGCTGCCAGGTGCCCTTCATCTTGAACGGGCCCTGACCGATCGGCGCCTGCTCGTACCCCTCGGCCAGCACCCCGGGGGCGGAGAAGGCGGCCTTCGGCAGGGGGTAGAAGGCGGTGTACCCGAGGATCGACTTGAACTCGCTGTACGGCTGGGACAGGGTGACCGTGAAGGTCTGGTCGTCGACCTTCTTCAGCCCGCTGAGGGTGGTGGCCTTGGGGGTCTCGCCCTGCAGGTCCTCGTAGCCGGCGATCTTCTCGAAGAAGTAGCTGGAGTTCTGCCCGTTGGGGGCGTACGCGCCGTAGTTCCAGGCGTCGATGTAGTTGTCGGCGGTGACTTTCTCGCCGTTGTGGAAGGTGTAGCCGTCCTTGAGCTTCAAGGTCCAGGTGGTGTTGTCCTCGGACGTGATCGACTCGGCCGCCACCTCGTACGGCTTGTGCGCTGCGTCATAGTCGACCAGCGGGCTGAACAGGGCCGACAGCACCTGGGAGCCGCTGGTCTCGTTGGTGTTGGTCGGCACCAGGTGTTGCGGCTCGGCGATCTCGATCCGCACGGCCGCATGGGGGTCGCTCTCGCCGGACCCACTGCCGCCACCCGAGCCACAGGCCACCAGGCCCAGGGTCACCGCGAGCGGGATAGCGGTCCAGGCCGCGAGCCTACGAACACGCATCAGGCCTCCTCATCTCCTTACGCAACGCAGCCGGACCCGGCACTGGGTGACTCTGCGTAACGAGAAGCAACGGTAGATCCGTGAGCTGCGGTCGACCACGTGCCGGTTGCGAACGGATAACGGAACGGGGTTCTGATGCTGGTCGGGTAGCCCTGCCCGTGCTATAAGTTCCTCCCGCTTTATCGCGACATCAGCGGGCAAAAGTCTGCGAGGTTTCGGGGAGGCTGGGGGAGGTTGGTGGCGAGTCGGGGCCGGTGCGTCGGCCTGCCGGGCTCCGGGGTTTTCTCGCCTGATTGTCCGGCCCGAGGACCGAACACCCCGCCAGGCGATCACCTAGCGTGATGATATGCACATTGCGGAGAGTGGTGCCTCGGCCCGGGTGTCGGTGAGCTGGCCTGGTCCACGCCAGCCGGACGTACCGGTCATGAGACGATCTGAGGCGTGACGGCGACGCTTCTGGACGGCAAGGCGACCGCAGCTGAGATCAAGGACGAACTGCGGGCACGGGTGAAGGCGCTGGCGGAGCGGGGCATCGTGCCCGGGCTCGGCACGGTGCTGGTCGGCAGCGACCCCGGCTCCCAGGCGTACGTCAACGGCAAGCACCGGGACTGCGCCGAGGTCGGCATCGCCTCGATCCGGCGGGAACTGCCGGCCGAGGCCACCCAGGCCCAGGTCGACGAGACCCTGGCCGAGCTGAACGCCGACCCGGCCTGCCACGGCTACATCGTCCAACTGCCCCTGCCCGGCCACCTGGACACCCAGCGGGTGCTGGAGCTGATCGACCCGGACAAGGACGCCGACGGTCTGCACCCGGTCAACCTGGGGCGGCTGGTGCTCGGCTACGAGGGGCCCCTGCCGTGCACCCCGCGCGGCATCGTGGAACTGCTCCGCCGGCACGAGGTGCCGCTGCGGGGGGCCAAGGTCGCCGTGGTCGGCCGGGGTAACACCGTGGGCCGTCCGCTGGGCCTGCTGCTCACCCGACGCAGCGAGAACGCCACCGTGACCCTGTGCCACACCGGCACCCTGGACCTCGCCGCGCACACCCGGGCCGCCGACATCGTGATCGTCGCCGCCGGGGTGCCCGGGCTGCTCACCGCCGACATGATCACCCCGGGGGCGGTAGTGGTCGACGTGGGCATCACCCGGGTGATCGGCCCGGACGGCAAGGGCCGCTACACCGGCGACGTGGACCCGGAGGTCGCCGAGGTGGCCGGCAAGGTCGTGCCGATGCCCGGCGGCGTGGGCCCGATGACCCGCGCCATGCTGCTCAGCAACGTGGTGGAGCGCGCCGAACGCGGCTGAGGTGTAAGGAAGGGCACCTTCTTAACGCCTCCGGTAGAGCAAGGGTCCCCTATTAACACCCAAGGCGGCGCAACGGAACCCCCTAGCTGCTCATAACCGTCCGCCCCTGGCCTGATCGGTGCCACCATGGCTGATACGGTCCGGAAAACCGACTGGTATCAGGGAGTGGGACGACCATGGGTAAGAAAGTCACTGTCGTCGGCGCCGGTTTCTACGGCTCCACCACCGCACAGCGCCTGGCCGAGTACGACGTCTTCGACACCGTCGTGATCACCGACATCGTGGAGGGCAAGCCCGCGGGTCTCGCCCTGGATCTCAACCAGTCGCGGGCCATCGAGGGCTTCGAGACCAAGATCGTTGGCGTCACCACCGGCCCGAACGGCGAGGGTTACGAGGCCATCGAGGGCTCGGACGTGGTGGTCATCACCGCCGGTCTGCCCCGCAAGCCGGGCATGAGCCGGATGGACCTGCTGGAGACCAACGCGAAGATCGTCCGCCAGGTCAGCGAGAACGTGGCCAAGTACGCCCCGAACGCCGTGGTGATCGTGGTCTCCAACCCGCTGGACGAGATGACCGCGCTGGCCCAGCTGGCCACCCAGTTCCCGCACCAGCGGGTGCTCGGCCAGGCCGGCATGCTGGACACCGCCCGGTTCACCAACTTCGTGGCCGAGGCGCTGAACGTACCGGTGAAGACCGTCAAGACCCTGACCCTCGGCTCGCACGGCGACACGATGGTGCCGGTGCCCTCCAAGAGCTCGGTCAACGGCAAGCCGCTGCGCGAGGCGATGCCCGCCGAGCAGATCGAGGAGCTGGTCGTCAAGACCCGCAACGGTGGCGCCGAGGTAGTGGCGCTGCTCAAGACCGGCTCGGCGTACTACGCCCCCTCGGCCGCAGCCGCCCGGATGGCCAAGGCCGTCGCGGAGGACTCCGGCGAGGTCATGCCGGTCTGCGCCTGGGTCGACGGTGAGTACGGCATCTCCGGGGTCTACCTGGGCGTGGAGGCCGAGATCGGCGCCCAGGGCGTCAAGCGGGTCGTCGAGACCGACCTCGACGCCGACGAGCTGGCCGCCCTCAAGGAGGCCGCCGAGGCCGTCCGCGCCAAGCAGGCCGACGTAGCCTCCATGTAACCCACCCCCTTTGCTGAGTTGATCAAGAGGTTTGCGTCTCGGAGGAACCGATCCGAGACGCAAACCTCTTGATCGTCAGGGGGAAGGGTGGGCGGGTTGGGGTGGGGGTGGGGGAGTGATCAGGGCGGTCAGGGAGTCGAGGACTCGGGTCAGGCCGAAGGTGTAGGCGTGGTCCGGGTGGTAGGCGGCGTTGTGGGCGGCGCCTGCGGCGGCACCTACCCGGACGGCGGTGGGGTACCGCCGTTCGTCGAGGACCTCGGCCAGCAGGGGGGCGTTGGCGGTCCACCACTGTTCGTCGGTCCAGGCGCTGGCCTGCCGGGTGGACTGGGCCTCGATCGCGGAGCGGGCCGCCGCCCGGACGAAGTCGAGGACGTAGGTCAACGCGGCGTCCCGGGTCACATCGTCCAGGCCGGTGTCGTCGAAGGCACGTAGCTCGTACTCGTACTTGGCCATCAGGCCCGGCCCCAGCGGCGGCCGGCCGGTGGCGACCTCCGCAGCCCACGGATGGGCCGCGAAAAGCTCCCGGTTGTCCTGGGCCAGCGCAGCCACCCGGGTACGCCACGACTGGCCGGAGCGGTCCGGCCGGGGCATCTGCGCGTAGAGCGCGTCCAGCATCAGGTCGAGCAGTTCGGCCTTACCCGGCACGTACGTGTAGAGGGTCATCGGCGCCACACCGATCGCCTTGGCCAGCGACCGCATGGTCACCGCGTCCAGCCCCGCACCGTCGGCCAACTCGATCGCGGCCTGCACGATGTCGTCCAGCGAGTGGCCCTGGCGTGGGCCGCGCCGCGGGCCCTCCTCGGTTCGACGCCACAGAAGTCGCAGGGTGTGGGCGGGATCTCCGCCTCCGGTCCGGTGGGGCATCCCTGGATCCTCGCAGGTCAAATCACCGTACGCAGTACGTAGTACAATGTACGAAGATTTAGCTTCTGGGAGGGCACGTGCAGATCACCGGATCGGCCATCTCGCTCAACGTCCAGGACGTCTCGGCCTCGGCTGACTTCGTCAAGCAGCACTTCGGGTTCCGGGAGGAGATGTCGGCCGAGGGGTTCGTGTCACTGACCCGCGAGGGGGTGGGCTTCAACCTGATCTTCCTGCGTACCGGGCTGGAGAGCCTTCAGCCGCCGAGCCTCAAGGCCCAGCGGGCCGAGGGGGTGCTCGTCGCCTTCGTGGTCGACGACATCGACACCGAGTACGCCAAGATCCAGGCGGCCGGTGTGCCGATCACCACACCCGTCCAGACCGAACCCTGGGGAGAGCGCTTCTTCCAGGTCACCGACCCCAACGGGGTGATCCTCCAGTTGGTGCAGTGGATGCACGACCCGGCGCAGGCTGGCTGAGCGCGGCGCGCGTACCTGCATGTTCCGGGCCCGGTGGGGTAATTCCGCGCCGGGCCCGGCGGCCCGTCCGAGCGCGCTGACCGAAATGCCGGACCGGCAGCCCGCTCGTGACGCGAGGGTCCGGGAGCCGGGTGGTCCCGAGGGTTTCAGTCCCGGGCGGTCGGCCAACCGGTGGCCGCGACGTTCCCGGTTCGGGCGCGTCCAGTACGCTCGTACTGCTTGAGCATGTGTCCCCCGAGAGGAGCGCCGGCCGATGGCGAAGATCAAGGTAAACAACCCGGTCGTGGAGCTCGACGGCGACGAGATGACCCGGATTATCTGGAAGCAGATCCGGGAGCAGCTGATCCTGCCCTACCTCGACGTCGACCTGCACTACTACGACCTGTCGATCCAGCACCGCGACGCCACCGACGACCAGGTGACCGTCGACGCCGCCAACGCCATCAAGGAGCACGGCGTCGGTGTCAAGTGCGCGACCATCACCCCGGACGAGGCCCGGGTGGAAGAATTCGGGCTCAAGAAGATGTGGCGGTCGCCGAACGGCACCATCCGCAACATCCTCGGCGGCGTCGTCTTCCGCGAGCCGATCATCATGTCCAACGTGCCGCGGCTCGTCCCCGGCTGGACCAAGCCGATCATCATCGGCCGGCACGCCCACGGTGACCAGTACCGGGCCACCGACTTCGTCGTGCCCGGCCCGGGCAAGGTGACCATCACCTACACCCCGGCCGACGGCGCCGAGCCGATCGAGATGGAGATCGCCAACTTCCCCGGCAGCGGCATCGCCATGGGCATGTACAACTACGACGACTCGATCCGGGACTTCGCCCGGGCGTCGTTCCGGTACGGCCTGGACCGGGGCTACCCGGTCTACATGTCGACCAAGAACACCATCCTCAAGGCGTACGACGGCCGGTTCAAGGACATCTTCGCCGAGGTCTTCGAGAACGAGTTCAAGGCCGAGTTCGACGCCGCCGGCCTCACCTACGAGCACCGGCTGATCGACGACATGGTCGCCGCCGCGCTCAAGTGGGAGGGTGGCTACGTCTGGGCCTGCAAGAACTACGACGGTGACGTGCAGTCCGACACGGTCGCGCAGGGCTTCGGCTCCCTCGGTCTGATGACCTCGGTGCTGCTCTCGCCCGACGGCCGCACCGTCGAGGCCGAGGCCGCCCACGGCACGGTCACCCGGCACTACCGGCAGTGGCAGAAGGGCGAGAAGACCTCGACCAACCCGATCGCCTCGATCTACGCCTGGACCCGGGGCCTGGCCCACCGGGGCAAGCTGGACGGCACCCCGGCGGTCACCGAGTTCGCCAACACCCTGGAGCAGGTCATCGTCGACACCGTCGAGGGCGGCCAGATGACCAAGGACCTCGCGCTGCTGATCTCGCGGGACGCCCCGTGGCTGACCACCGACGAGTTCATGAACGCGCTCGACGAGAACCTGGCGCGCCGCCTCGCCGCCTGATCCGTCGTACCGAGCGAGCCCGTCGACCCCTCCGGGGCCGGCGGGCTTGCTCGTTCCCCGGCCCCCGGCTCGGCCTCCCCTCGCCGGCCCTCGGCTGGTCCCGGCCCCGGCCAGCCCTGAATCCCGCCACGGCTGGTCCCGGCACAACCGGCGTGTTCGGACAAGACGCGCAATCTGGCGTCACCTGCCCCGGCGTGCCTCGTTGACCTGAGTGGACGTGATGCCAGTCCCGTCCCTGGAAGGTTGATCGTGGCCGCCGTGCGGTCCGAGTGCCCAGCCAGCCTTCCCGGCTGTCGAGCACAGCCAGCCGTCCCTTCCCCGCGGGGGGCCCTGTCCCGGGCCCCCCGCGCCCTTGCGCCCTGTCCGGGCCTTGCGCTCCGTCTCCAGGACCTGCCGCTGCCAGGCGCAAAGAGGGTCCCGCGCCGCAGAAGGGGGTGTCGGTAAGTGCGCCGCCAGGTCCGGGGGAGGTGAGGTCGCGGGCAGGTCCGGGGAGGGTGCGGAGAAGGAGCGAGAGAGGGCGCGGCCGGCCAGCGGTGAGAGCAGCCTGGCGGCGGTGAGATCAGGCGGGTAGGGGCCGCTGGCTGCGGATCAGGAGGCTGCGGGTGCGGCGGCGCGGAGCAGGGCGGCGGCCTGCTCCGGGGCGATGTCGTTGATGAAGACTCCCATCGCGGACTCCGACCCGGCCAGGTACTTCAGTTTGTCCGCCGCCCGCCGGATGCTGAACAGTTGCAGATGCAGGTGGCCCAGTTCGCGGTCGATGCGTACCGGGGCCTGGTGCCAGGCGGCGATGTACGGCATCGGGCCGTCGAACAGCCCGTCGAAGCGGCGCAGCAGATCCAGGTAGAGGGGGCCGAAGGCGTCCCGTTCGGCCTCGGTCAACGCGGGCAGGTCCGGCACCGGCCGGTGCGGAGCCACATGCACCTCGAAGGGCCACCGGGCGGCAGCCGGGACGTACGCCGTCCAGTGTTCGTTGGCCGCCACCACCCGCTCGCCGGAGGCGCGTTCGGCGCTCAGCACGTCGGCGTACAGGTTGCGCCCGCCGGTGCGGGCGGCGTGGCGGCGGGCCGCGGCCAGCAGTGACCGGGTACGCGGGGGTAGGAAGGGGTAGGCGTAGATCTGCCCGTGCGGGTGGTGCAGGGTCACCCCGATCTCCACCCCCCGGTTCTCGAAGCAGAAGACCTGCTCCACCTCGGACAGCTCACCCAGCACTGTCGTACGGTCGGCCAGGGTGTCGAGGACGGTGCGGACCCGGCGCGGCGGCAGGGCGGCGAAGCAAGCCTGGTGGTCGGCGGTGAAGCTGACCACCTCGCAGCGGCCCCGGCCGGGTCGGGCCGGGGTAAGGGGGGTGATCTCCGCCGGTTCGGCGACCACCCGCGCGCTGAAGGCCGGGAATCGGTTCTCGAACACCACGACGGCGTAGTCGGGGGCCGGGATCTCGCTGAGCCGCTGGGGGGTGGAGGGGCAGAGCGGGCACTGGTCGGCCGGGGGCAGGAAGGTGCGGGTCTGCCGGTGTACGGCCAGCGCCACCCACTCGTCGGTCAGCGGGTCGTAGCGCAGCTGGGAGGCCAGCGGGGGAGGCGGCAGCTCCCGCCGGTCCGGCTGGTCCCGGACGACATCGTCGCGCTCGTCGTAGTAGATCAGCTCCCGGCCGTCGGCCAGCCGGATGGCGGTACGCCGCATCAGAAGGACTGCAGGCGCGGCTCGATCCAGCCGGTCTCGGTCAGGTGGATCAGGACCTGCTGGACCGCCTCGTCCACGTCCAGGTCACTGGTGTCGATGACCAGGTCGGCGTCGGTGGGCTCCTCGTACGGGTCGTCGATGCCGGTCATCCCGGTCAGCAGCCCGGCCCGCGCCCGCGCGTACAGGCCCTTGCGGTCGCGCCGCTCGCAGACCTCCAGCGGGGTGGCCACATGTACCAGCACGAACCCGGCGCCCGCCGCCACCGCCATCTCCCGGGCGGTCGCCCGAGCCTGGGCGTACGGGGCGATCGGGCAGCAGATGCCGATGCCCCGGTGCCGGGCGAGCTCGGCGGCCACCCAGCCGATCCGGCGTACGTTGGTGTCCCGGTCGGCCTTGCTGAAGCCCAGCCCGGCGGTCAGTTCCCGGCGCACCACATCCCCGTCCAGCAGGGTGATCGTGCGTTCGCCCTGCTCCCGTAGCGCGTCGGCCAGCCCTCGGGCGATGGTCGACTTGCCCGAACCGGAGAGGCCGGTGAGGAAGACCACCAGGCCCCGGTGCCGTCGGGGTGGCCGGGCCCGGCTGAGCTCCTTGGCCACCGCGGGGGGAGTGTGCCACTCCGGCAGCGGGAAGCCCCGGTCCAGCAGGTCCTCGATCTCGTCGTGGGTCAGGGCGAGGCGACGGTTGCGCGGCGGGATGTCCTCCCGCCAGCGCCACTGGCCGTCCCGGTTGTCGTAGGCCAACTCCCGCGGCACCAGCACCCGCAGCCCGCCCCCGGAGAGCATCTCGCTGGTGGAGAGCAGGTGGGTGACGCCGTACGCGGCCGAGACCCGGGCCCGGAGCAGGGCGTCGCCGATCTCGTCCCGTCGGCGGGCCAGGGGCACCGCCACCACGGTCGCCGGGGGCATCCGGTCCCGCGCGGCGAACACGCAGCGCACCAGCGCCTCCGGCGGCAGCCCGCCGGTGCCGTCCTCGCCGACCGGAATCATGACCAGCAGGTGGGCGCTCAGGGTGCGTACGGCGTGCGCGATCTGGGCCAGTTGCGGCCGGTGCAGGGGCCGGTCGGCGATGACGCCGAGGACCCGTCCCGGTGGCAGCAGGGCGCGGATCTCCTCCGGGGTACGCCGTAACCGCTGGAACGGCCCGTGCCCCCCGTCACCGAGGCGGCGTACGCTGCCGCCCACCCCGGCCACCCCCTCGCGTACCTGCCAGGCGTCGGTGGCCTCCAGGGCCGCCACCGGGGCCCCCTCGCCGTCGGTGAGCACCAGGGTGCGTCCGTTCGGGTCGGCCAGGTCGATGTCGCGCAGCAGGGCGGCGGGCACCTGAAGGGTCACCGCCACCGGCCAGGGGGTGCCGTCGACGAGTCGGCCCCGGCGGCTGACCGAGACCAGGTCGGCCCGGGTCAGGAAGCCGGTCAAGGGTGCGTACGCACCGGTCAGCAGCAACTCCAGATCCGCGAGCTCGCCGGGACGCGGCGTGTACGCCGGTGCGTCCCGCAGCACCTCGTCGGGCAGCACCCACCCGTTGCTCATCAGACCCCCAACTCCGGCGACCGGCACACAGTTTTGCAGCCGACCGCCGATCGGTCGAGGGCACCACCGCCACCGGCCCGATCACGTTCACTACTGCCGGACAAAAGCCTCGGCGGCGTACCCGCCTAGGTTCGGGTCAGACCCAGTTGGCGCCGCACCGACCCCGCCATCCGCCGCAATCGGCCGGGTCCGGGTTGCGGTGGGGCCGGGGTCTTCTTCTTCCGCTTGTCCACCACCACCGGCCGGGCACCGTCCGCAGGGCAGGTGATCTCCAGGGGCAGCTTCGTGTCGAGGGACCAGCCGTAGCCGGTGACCCGGGCCTTGAGGATCCACCCGCCCTGGGTACGACCGCCGTTGAGGCCGGCGAAGTCGACCGTGACCGCGCCCCGGTAGTGCACCTGGAACTCGCCCCCGGCACCGGCCACCCGATCCACCTCGAAGTGCACCGGCAGGAAGAACTCCTCGTGCCCGGTGGCGTGCCGGGCGACCACGTCGAGGCGGGCCCGGCCCAGGTCCTCGGTGCAGTCGACCCACTCGTCCGGCACCTCGACCGGTACGACCAGCCGGTCCCGGCCGTCGACCTGCCGGATCGTGAGAGGTTCCTCGCCGCTGCGGAGCTGGCTGTTGAGCAGCACGGTCAGGATCGAGCCGGTCAACTCGTACGCCTTCAGGCGGGTCCGGGCGCGGATGTCGGCGTCCCATTCGGCCAACCTGAGCAGGTCCTCCACCCGTCCCTCGGTGACCAGCCCGGCGACCGTACGCTCCAAGGCCGGCAGTTGGCCCGCGACCGTCGGCGCGAACCGTTCCTGGATGGTCTTCCGCACCTCCGCGGCGACCTGGTCGACCCAGTCCCGGGGAGCGTTACGCAACCGGTTGCCGCGCAGCCGGCGGATCATCTCGGTGCGCAGCCACCGCCGGTGCAGCTTGTCGCGCATGGGCCCCGGCTCGGTGTGCGCGTCGACGATGTCCAGCACCTCACGCAGGCTGCTGTAGTAGCCGGCCGGCTCCATCCGGGTGGCGGTCAGGTTGCCCCCGTCCGGCCGCCGGGCATGGTGGTAGCAGGTGTAGTCCGAGAGCACACTCGTGCGCCGGGAGAGCAGGTACGCCCGGATGACGAAGTGGTGGTCCTCCAGCCGCTTGCGGTCCTCGTCCGGAAACCGCAGGTCGTGCTCCAGCAGGAAGGCCCGGCGGAACATCTTGTGGCAGGTGAGGCTCCCGATCAGCGGGGAGTCCGCCAGCCGGGCGTCGGGGCGGTTGACCCGGAACAGATCACGGGGCACCGACCTGCCGTGCCCGGTCATCTTGCCGATGGCGATGTCGGCGCCGTTGGCCACCGCGTAGCCGTACAGCCGTTCCAGGGCCTCCTCGGCCAGCCAGTCGTCGTCGTCGACGAACTGCACGTACTCGCCGCGCGCCCGGGCCAGGGCCAGGTTGCGGGGGCGCGACGGCCAACCGGAGTGCGGGCAGTGCAGCACCTCGACATTGGGGTGGGCGGCGGCCAGCGCCGCCAGCCGGGCGGGGGTGTCGTCGGTCGAGCCGTCATCGACGAAGATGATCTCGAAGTCCGTCGCCGGCATCGACTGGCGCAACAGCGAGTCGATCAACTGCTGGAGGTGCCCACCCGAGTTGTAGGTCGGGACCACCACACTTACCTTGACCTCGCCCGTCATGGCTCACCACTACCCATCGTGGCCGTCGGAAGACCGATTGGTGAGCTTCAGTCTGTACCAGACAGTCGATCTTTCCAGGGCGGGGTGGGTGCACGACCCTCCGGCGATCGCGCCGGATGCGGCGCCTCCCTAGGGGAGTCGCCGGAAGCAGGATCAGGGAAATCCGGGGCGTGTACCGGACAGATTACGTTGGCCTCCGTCTCTAGGCTGTCGACGTGACACTGATCGAAACCGAGTCGTTGACCAAGGTCTACGGCGGTGGGGTGACCGCGCTGTCGGAACTGACAGTCACGGTCCAGCCGGGAATCGTCGGTCTCGTCGGGGCCAACGGTGCCGGCAAGTCGACTCTGATCAAGCTCCTGCTCGGCCTGCTCACTCCGACCCGAGGCCGGGTCCGGGTGCTGGGCATGGACCCGACCACCGACCCGGCGGGGGTCCGCGCCCGGGTCGGCTACATGCCGGAGCACGACTGCCTGCCACCTGACCTGTCCGCCGCCGAACTGGTCACCCATCTCGGGCAGATCAGCGGCCTACCGCGCACCGCCGCCCGGGAACGGGCCTCCGAGGCGCTGCGGCACGTCGGGCTGCACGAGGAACGCCATCGTCCGGTGGGGGGCTACTCCACCGGCATGAAGCAGCGGGTGAAGCTCGCTCAGGCCCTGGTGCACGACCCCGACCTGCTGCTGCTCGACGAGCCCACCAACGGCCTCGACCCGGCCGGCCGGGACGCCATGCTGGCCCTGGTGCACCGGATCGGCACGGAGTTCGGCATCTCCGTACTGGTCTGCTCCCACCTGCTCGGCGAGGTCGAGCGGATCTGCGACACCCTGGTCGCCATCGACGGCGGACGGCTGCTGCGCGCCGACCACATCGCCGCGATGACCTCGACCACGGATGTGCTCGCCGTCGAGGTCAGCGAGGGCACCGAGGCCCTGGCCACCCGACTGGCCGCCCTGGACCTGCCGGTCAGCCGGGAGGGGCGGCTGCTGCTCGTCCCCCTGGCCGACCAGCAGACGTACGACCTCATCATCGGTGCGGTCGCCGACCTGGACCTGCCGCTGCACCGGCTGGACCAGCGCCGGCACCGGGTGGCCGAGCTCTTCGCCCGGAGGGAGGGCAGCCATGTCTGAACCGACCGGGGTCATCCACGACATCGGCTACCAGCGCTACACCGGCCCACGACTGGGCCGCCGACACGTCTTCGGCGCGCTGTACCGCCACGGGGTGCGGACCACCTTCGGGCTGGGCCGCAGCGCCAAGGCCAAGATCTTCCCCTGGCTGGTGGTCGGCATCGTCCTGATGGTGGCCGCCTCGCTGACCGCGATCAGCAGCCAGATCGGCCAGTCCCTGATGACGTACGCCCAGTTCGCGGACTCGATGAGCTGGCTGGTCATCTTCTTCGTCGCGGTGGCCGCGCCCGAACTGGTCTCCCGGGACCTGCGCAGCGGGGTGCTCCCGCTGTACTTCTCCCGGCCCCTGCCGACGGCCGACTACCCGTTGGCCAAGCTGCTGGCGCTGGTCACCGCCCTCTGGCTGCTGCTAGGTGCGCCGCAACTGCTGATGTTCCTCGGTGCCGCCTTCACCAGCGACGGCATGGGCGCGGTCTGGGACGAGCTGCTGGACCTGCTGCCCGGCCTGCTCTACGCCGGGTTGTGGGCGGTGGTCTTCGCCTCGGTGGGCCTGCTGATCGCCTCGCTGACCGGCAAGCGGGCCTTCGCCGCCGGTGGCATCGTCGCCGTGTTCCTGATGACCACCCCGATCGTCGGGGTCCTGTCGATCCTGCCCTCGCAGGCCGCCAACCAACTGGCCGGCATCGCCTCGCCGTCCACCCTGGTGCAGGGGGTCGGGATCTGGACCATGGGCGACCAACTGATCACCGAGGGGGAAGGCGGCCCGGACCTGGGATCCTTCGGCCCGGTGTACGCCCTGGTCGCCGTCGCCCTGGTCGCCGCCGGGGTCGCCCTGCTGCTGGCCCGCTACCGGAAGGTGGCCGCCCGATGACCACGACCAGTAATCCCGCCCCGGCCACCACCAGCACCCTCGACCTGGCCGGGGTGTCCCGCTGGTACGGCAACGTGGTGGCGGTCAACGACGTGAGCATGAGCCTGGGGCCGGGGGTGACCGGGCTGCTCGGGCCCAACGGCGCGGGCAAGACCACCCTGCTGCACATGATGGCCGGGTTCCTGGCCCCCTCCCGTGGGCAGGTCACCCTGGACGGTCAACCCACCTGGCGCAACCCGGAGGTCTACCGACGGCTGGGGTTGGTCAGCGAGCGGGAGGCCGTGCACAGCTTCCTCACCGCGTACGAGTTCGTGCTGGCCACCGCGAAGCTGCACAAGCTGCCCGACCCGCAGGCGGCGGCCCGCCGGGCGATCGCCATGGTCGAGTTGGAGAGCGCGCAGGACCGCCGGATCGGCACCTACTCCAAGGGCATGCGGCAGCGTGCCCGGGTCGCCGCCTCCCTGGTGCACGACCCCCAGGTGCTGCTGCTGGACGAGCCCTTCAACGGCATGGACCCGCGTCAACGGCTGCACATGATGGAGTTGCTGCACTCCCTCGGCGACGCCGGCCGCACCATCCTGTTCAGCTCGCACATCCTGGAGGAGGTCGAGCAGGTCTCCGGGACCGTGCAGGTGATGGTCGCCGGACGGCTGGCCGCCTCCGGTGACTTCCGCACCATCCGTCGGCTGATGACCAACCGGCCGCACGTCTTCGCCATCCGCTCCACGGACGACCGGGCCCTGGCCGTGGCCCTGATGACCGAGCCCTCGGTGACCGGGGTGGAGTTGGGCCGTGACGGGCTGACCGTCCGGGCCGGCGACTACGGCGCCTTCACCCGGGTACTGCCGAAGGTCGCCCTGGCCCGGGGCGTACGGGTGCGTCAACTGCTGCCCGAGGACGAGTCCCTGGAGAGCGTCTTCTCCTACCTGGTGGAGGCCTGATGTCCACTGTCTGCTGGATCACCGCGCGCGGGCTGTTCGGGCGTCGCCGGTTCCTTCTGCTGCTGCCCCTGCCCCTGCTGTTGGTCGTACTGGCCGTGCTCTCCCGAGGGCTGGGGGTGCCAGCTGACTCCTGGGGGCCGCCGGTGCTGGTCGGCCTCGGGCTGGCCGTGGTGCTGCCGGTGGTCGCGTTGATCGTCGGCACCGGGGTGCTCGGTGCCGAGATCGACGACGGCACGGTCGTACACGTCCTGACCACCCCCTTGCCGCGTTGGCAGATCGTGCTGCCGAAGCTGGCCGTGGCGGTCGGCGCCACCGCGGCCACCGTGGGGGTGCCACTGTTCGCCGCCGGCCTGCTGGCCGACTCGGTACGCCTCGGACTGGGGCTGGCCGTCGCCGCCTCGGTGGGCGCCCTGGCCTACTCGGCGCTGTTCCTGGCGGCCAGCCTGCTGACCCGGCGGCCGGTCCTGCTCGGCCTGGTCTACGTGCTGATCTGGGAAGGGCTGCTCGGCAACGTGGTCACCGGCACCCGGGTGCTCTCCATCCAGCACTACGTGATCGCCCTGGCCGACCGGCTGGCCCCGACGAACCTGCTCGAAACGACGGTCTCCGTACCGGTGGCGGCCGTGATGACCGTGCTGGTCTGTGTCGGGTTCACCCTGCTGGCAATCAACCGCCTCCGCTCCTTCTCGGTAGCCGGCGAAACCAGCTGAGGTGTAAGGAAGGGCACCTTATTAACGCCTGCGGTAGAGGAAGGGCCCCTTATTAACAGTGCCCGATCGCGGTGGATCGGCGCGTGTTAATAGGGGGCCCTTCCTATGCACGAGGCGTTAATAAGGTGCCCTTCCTTGCATCCCCTCAGAAGGCGCAGGCGATGACGAGTTCGGGGGTGCGGTCGGCAAGGAGGTCGAGTTTGTCGATGTGCCCGGCCGAACGTAGGTCGTCGACGAACAGGGTCAACTGGTCCAGCACAGCGGCCGGGCCGAGGGCCTCGGCCAACGGGACGGCCGCCTTCATCGACAGCTTCCGCTCGGACTTGGCCCGCCGGACCTGCCCCAGCGCCTCGGCGGCCAACCGCAGCAACCCCGGATCCCCCTCGCCCTGGATCGCCCGCCCCACCTCGTATTTCGTGGGCCAGGGTGACCGGTGCACCGAGCCGTACCGCCACCAGGACCACACCTCCTCGGTCGCGTACGGCAGCACCGGGGCGAACAGCCGCAACTGCACCGACAGCGCGGTGGCCAGGGCGGCCCGGGCCGAATCCGCCCCCGCCCCGGTGCCGTAGGCGCGTTCCTTCACCAACTCGATGTAGTCGTCGCAGAACCGCCAGAAGAAGGACTCCGCGGCCTGCAAGGCGGCGGTGTGGTCGTACGCCTCGAAGGCCGTGGTGGCGGTCGTCACCACCTCGGCCAGGGTGGCGAGCATGGCCCGGTCCAGGGGTTCGGTGGCCGGGGCACGCAGGGCCTCGGCGGCGCCCAGCCCCAGGGCGAAGCGGGAGGCGTTGAGCAGCTTCGTGGCCAGCCGCCGACCGATCTTGATCTGGGTCGGGTCGAAGGCCAGGTCGACCCCGGGACGTCCGGTGGACGCCCAGTACCGCACCGCGTCGGAGCCGTGCTGCTCCAGCAGGGCCATCGGGGTTACCACGTTGCCCTTGGACTTGGACATCTTCTTGCGGTCCGGGTCCAGGATCCAGCCGGACAACTCGGCGGTGTGCCAGGGCAGGGTGCCGTGTTCCAGGTGGGCCCGCACCACCGTGGCGAACAGCCAGGTCCGGATGATCTCCTGCCCCTGGGGACGCAGGTCCATCGGGAAGACCCGGGCGAACAGGTCCGGGTCGGTCTCCCACCCGGCGGCGATCTGCGGGGTCAGCGACGAGGTGGCCCAGGTGTCCAGCACGTCCGGGTCGCCGATGAAACCCCCCGGCATGCCACGTTGGGACTCGTCGTACCCGGCGGGGGCGTCCTCGGAGGGATCGATCGGCAGCGAACCCTCGTCCGGCGTGAGAGGCTGGGACCAGTCCGGCTCGCCAGTGCCGTCGAGCCGGTACCACACCGGCACCGGCACCCCGAAGAACCGCTGCCGGCTGACCAGCCAGTCCCCGGTCAGCCCACTCACCCAGTGTTCGTAGCGGTGCCGCATGTGCTCCGGCACCCAGCGCAGCTCGTCTCCCCGGGCCAGCAACTCCGCCCGCAGGTCGGCGTCCCGGCCACCGTTGCGCAGATACCACTGCCGGGTCGAAACGATCTCCAGCGGCCGGTCACCCCGCTCGTAGAACTTCACCGGATGGGTGATCGGGCGGGGCTCCCCGGCCAACTCACCCGCCTCGGTCAGCAACTGCACGATGGTGCGTCGGGCCGCGTTGACGCTCTGCCCGGCCAGCGCCGCGTACGGTCGCCCCGGCACCCCGGCCGGCGGCTCCGGCAGCAGCCGGCCGTCCCGCCCGATCACCACCCGGGTGTCCAGGTCCAGTTCCCGCCACCAGGTCACGTCGGTCAGGTCACCGAAGGTGCAGACCATCGCGATGCCGGTGCCCTTGGCCGGCTCCGCCAGCGGGTGCGCGCGCACCGGCACCTCCACCTCGAACAGGGGAGTACGCACAGTGCCGCCGACCAGGTCCGCGTACCGCTCGTCCTCGGGGTGGCAGACCAGGGCCACACAGGCCGGCAGCAACTCCGGACGGGTGGTGTCGATCAGCACCTCCCGCCCGTCCGGGGCGTGGAACCGCAACCGGTGGTACGCCCCCGCCCGCTCCCGATCCTCCAACTCGGCCTGGGCCACCGCGGTGCCGAAGCCGACATCCCACAGGGTCGGCGCCTCCGACTGGTACGCCTCACCCCGGGCCAGGTTGCGTAGGAAGGCCCGCTGCGAGGCGGCCCGGGCCAGCGGACCGATCGTGGTGTACATCAGCGACCAGTCCACCGACAGGCCGAGCCGACGCCACAGCGCCTCGAAGACCTGCTCGTCCTCGGCGGTCAACCGCTCGCACAGCTCGATGAAGTTGCGCCGGGAGATCGGGGTCGGGTCCTTGCGGGCGGCGTCGTCCACCGGCGCGGCCGGGGCCTGCCAGTGCGGGTCGTACGGCAGGGACGGGTCGCAGCGCACCCCGTACACGTTCTGCACCCGGCGTTCGGTGGGCAGCCCGTTGTCGTCCCAGCCGATCGGGTAGAAGACCGTCCGCCCCCGCATCCGCTGGAACCGGGCCACCAGGTCGGTGTGGGTGTACGAGAACACATGCCCCATGTGCAGCTCGCCCGATACGGTCGGCGGCGGGGTGTCGATCGCGTATACGTCCGAGCTACGGCCATCCGGGCTCGGCGAGTCTGACGCCTCGCCGCGACCCCGGACAGCCGCCTTCGAGCGGTCGAACGCGTACGTGCCCTCCTCCTGCCAGCGGCGCGACCAGGTCTCCTCGAGCCCCTCCAGGGTGGGACGCTCGGGGACCCCGGTGCGGGCCGTCCTCGCCGTATCAGTCATCCGTCGATGGTAGGCAGCCACGCGCCGCCGGGCATCGAATTACTACAGCAGCGACTCGACCCACTGGCGGTGCAGGGCGGCGTACCGGCCCTCCCCGGTGACCAGTTCGGCCGGGGGGCCGTCCTCGACTATCCGGCCCTCGTCCAGGACCAGCACCCGGTCGGCGATCTCCACAGTGGAGAGCCGGTGGGCGATCACCACCGCGGTCCGGTCCCGCAGGATGGTGCCCAGGGCATGCTGCACCAGCCGTTCCGTCGGGATGTCCAGCGAGGAGGTGGCCTCGTCCAGGATCAGCACCGCCGGGTCGGCCAGGAAGGCGCGGGCGAAGGCGACCAGTTGCCGCTGCCCGGCGGAGAGGCGCCCGCCGCGCCGGTGCACCTCGGTGGCGTACCCCTGGGGTAGTGCTGTGATGAAGTCGTGGGCGCCGATCGCCCGGGCGGCGGCCTCGACGGCCGCGTCGTCGGCGTCCGGGCGACCGAACCGGATGTTCTCCGCCACGGTGCCACCGAACAGGTGGGTCTCCTGGGTGACCAGCACCACCGCCCGGCGCAACTGCGCATCGGCCACCTGGCGCAGGTCCACCCCGTCCAGGCTGACCGTGCCGGACACCGGGTCGTGGAATCGGGCCAGCAGCTTGGCCAGGGTCGACTTGCCGGCACCGGTCGGCCCGATCAACGCCACCGTCTGCCCGGCGGGGATGGTCAGGTCCAGCCCGGCCAGGATGGGTGCCTGCGGCCGGTACCCGAAGGCGACCTGGCAGAAGGTGACCTTCCCCCGGGCCGGTCCCGACGGCAGGGGCACCGGTCGGGCCGGCTCGGCCACCTCGGGCCGTTCGTCGAGCACCCCGGCCAGCTTCTCCAGGGCGGCTGTGGCCGACTGGAGGGAGTTGTAGAACTGGCTCAGCTCCTGCATGGGCTCGAAGAACCGACGCAGGTACAGCAGGAAGGCCGCCAGCACCCCCACCCCGGTCTCCCCGCCGAGCACCCGGGCCCCGCCGTAGCAGAGCACCACCGCCACGGTGATGTTGCCGATCAGCTTGATCCCCGGCGCGTAGGTGGCGATCAGCCGGTAGGCGCGCCGGCTGGCGCGGCGGTACTCGTCATTGACGGAGGCGAAGATGTCCTGGTTGCGCGGCTCCCGACGGTAGGCCTGCACGGCCCGGATGCCCCGCATCGACTCCACGAAGTGGACGATGACCAGCGCCATGGCCTCCCGGGTGTGGCGGTAGGCCACCGCCGAGGCCCGGGCGAACCAGCGGGACAGCCAGAACAGCAGCGGGAAGGCCAGCAGGGTGACCGCGGCCAGCGGCAGATCCAACCAGAGCAGGATGCCGGCCACCGACACGATCGTCAGGGCCGCCATCACCAGGCTCTCCACCCCACCGTCGACCAGCTCGGCGATGGAGTCCATGTCGCTGGTCAGTCGCGAGATCATCCGACCGGAGGTGTACCGCTCGTGGAAGGCCACCGGCAGGCGCAGGAAGTGCTCGTACACCCGTTGGCGCAGATCCAGCAGGACGGCCTGGCCGATCCGGGCGGAGAGGGTGAGGAAGGCCCGTCGGGCGGCGTACTCGATGCCGGTGGCCGCGGCGAAGGCCACCGCGACGGCCGCCAGGGGGCCGGTGTCGCCGTCGCGCAGCGGGTCGATCGCCCGGTCGATGCCGAGCATGACCAGGTACGGCCCGGCCATCGCCGCCGCGTTCTGGGTCAGTAGCAGCGCCACCGCCCCGCCCAGCCGGCCCCGATGCGGGCGCAGCACCTCGGCCAGCAGGGCCCGACTGCGGACCCGCAGCCGAGCCACCGCCTCGGGTGAGCTGTCCTCGGCGAGACTGCGGTCGGCGTGCGGATCGGCGGCCAGCCCCCGCCAGCGCGCCGGATCGACCCCGTCCGCTCGCTGCTCGGGTGTCCGCCCCGGTAACGGGCCGTCCGGCCGATCCGCCCCGCCGGTCACGAGCGCACCAGTGGGGGACCGCCCGGTGCCGGGCCGACCCCGGCCGGCTCGGCGGAGAGCAACCTGCGGTACGCCGGCACCTCGGCCAGCAGGTCGGTGTGCCGCCCCACGGCGGTGATCCGCCCCTCCTGAAGGAGGGCCACCCGGTCGGCCAGGGCGATCGTGGAGGGCCGGTGCACCACCACCAGCGCGGTCATCTCCCGCAGCACCTGCTTGAGGGCGGACTCCACCAGGGCCTCGGTGTGCACGTCTAGGGCGGAGAGCGGATCGTCCAGGACCAG
This sequence comes from Micromonospora sp. NBC_01739, assembly GCF_035920385.1. Lineage (GTDB taxonomy): Bacteria > Actinomycetota > Actinomycetes > Mycobacteriales > Micromonosporaceae > Micromonospora. Next base: position 5,817,019 of record NZ_CP109151.1, read on the forward strand.
CACCGCGGGCCGCACCAGCACCGCCCGGGCCAACGCCAGGCGCTGCCGTTGCCCGCCGGACAGCGACAGCCCCTGCTCGCCCAGCCGGGTCTCCAACCCCCACGGCAGGTCGTACGCGAAATCGGCCTGGGCCAGGGCCAGGGCCGCCCGCACCTCCTCGGCACCGGCGTCGGGCCGACCCAGGGTGAGGTTCTCCCACACCGACATGGAGAACAGGGTGGGTTCCTCGAAGGCCACCGCGACCAGCCGACGCAGCGAGGTCAATTGCAGTTCCCGCAGGTCGTGCCCGTCCAGAGTGATCCGGCCCGCGGTGACCTCGTGCAGCCGGGGCACCAGGGACAGCACTGTGCTCTTGCCGCTGCCGGTGGCACCGACCAGCGCCAGGGTCTCCCCGGGCTCGACGGTCAGGTCGATGCCGTCCAGCACGGGTGCGGCGGTACCCGGATAGCGGAAGGTGACCGCCTCGAAGCGGAGTCGACCGCGTACCTCCGACCGGGGCAGGGCGATGGCCCCGGGGGAGTCGACGATGGCCGGCGGGGTGTCCAGCACCTCCTGAATCCGGTCGGCGGCGGTGGCCGCCTCCTGCCCGTTGGCGATGATCCAACCCAGCGACTGCACCGGCCAGATCAGCATCAACTGGAGGCTGGCGAAGGCGACCAGTTCGCCGATGCTGAGCCGCCCCTGAGCCACTGCGGCGGCCCCGGCCACCAGCACGATGCCCAGGGTCAGGTTCGGCACCAGATCGAGCAGGGCGGCGGTACGACCCAGCAGCCGGCCCTTGCGCACCCCGGTGTCGTGCAACGCCCGGGTGCTGGTCGCGAACCGGGCGGTCAGTTGGGGCCCCCGCCCGTACGCCTTCATGGTGCGCAGCCCCTGCGCGGTCTCCTCGACCTGGGTGGCGACATCCCCCTGCTGGTCCTGCATCCGGCGGGAGGCGGCGTGGTAGTACCGCCCGAAGCGACGGGAGATCAGGAACAGGGGCACCGCGCTGGCCGCCACCAGCAGGCCGAGCACCGGATGCAGCCGGATCAGCAGCACGATCACGACCAGGTAGGTGGCCAGGTTGAGGACGAGGAAGAACAGCCCGAAGGCCAGGAATCGGCGCAGCACCGACAGGTCGGTGGTGATCCGGGAGAGCAACTGGCCGGAGGGCCACCGGTCGTGGAAGCTGGCCGGCAGCCGCTGAAGGTGGGCGTAGAGGTCGTCCCGGATCCTCGTCTCCATCGCCACCGAGGAGGACGACTGCACCCACCGGCGAATGAAGATCAGCAGGGCCTCGACCAGGCCGAGGACCAGCGCCAGCCCGGCCAGTTGGAACAATCCCACCAGGTCCCGGTCGGCCACCGGGCCATCGACCACCCGCTGAGCCACCAGGGGTACGGCGATTCCCGCCCCGGTCGCGGCGAGACCGGCCAGCAGCAGGAGACTGAACTCCACGACGTGCGGACGCAGATAGCGCCGCAGCCGCCACAGGTTACCGAGTGGATGTCGCCTGACCTCGGCCCGTCCGGCCGGGCCGTCGCCGCTCCCCGCAGCCACCAGCCGACGGTAGCGGTAAATGAGCAGGGTGAATGTGTCAGCTTGTTGTCAGTGGTGTTGCCCTTCTCCTTATCGACAACGACGACTACGGTCCCACCCCTCGTAGGCGGTGTCGGCCCTGGCTGACGTCGATCCCTTGCCTGGGGCTACGGCCGACCACCCTGCTCGTGGGCTAGCAGCCATTCCTTGACCGGCAACCCCCAGCGGTAGCCGCCCAACCTCCCATCGGTACGCAGCACCCGGTGGCAGGGGACGAACAGGGCGGCGGCGTTGCGGGCACAGGCCGAGGCGGCGGCGCGCACCGCAGCCGGGCGACCGGCCAGGGCGGCGTACCCGGTGTAGGTGACCGGCTGGCCCGGTTTCACCTCGCGCAACATCTCCCAGGCGTACGCCATGAAGGCCCCGCCGCTGTGCTGCTCGACCGGCACCTCGTCGATCGCGGTCAGGTCACCGTCCAGGTAGGCGGCCACGGCTGCGGTGACCGGACCCAGTTCGCGCCGCAGGCGGGGCTCGCCGCGCAGACTGGGATGCATCACCGCCAGCACCTGCGCCGGATCGCCGGTGAACCCGGCCCCCCGCACCGCCCCCTGGGGATCGGCCAGGATCGTGAACGGGCCGACCGGGGTGTCCACGGTGGCGCTGTCCAGGAACGTGCCGCTACGCGGCAAGGTCGTACTCACACTGCTCTCCCCGGTCGAATGGTCACGTCTCCACCCGGCTGAACGGGTGCGGCTCTGACTGGTCGGATGGATATGGCCCTACCTGGTCGGATGGCGGGCCGTGGTCGGGCCGGGGCGGCCCGCCAGAGTCGGACGAGGGCGTACGAGCGCCAGGGCCGCCAGCGGGCGGCGTACCCGTCCAGGGTCGAAGGGCTGTCGGGCAGCCCCAGGGCGGCGGCACCCCGGCGTACGGCGAGATCGGTGGGCAGGAACACGTCGGGATCGCCGAGCGCCCGCATCGCGAGGTACCCGGCGGTCCACGGCCCGATCCCCGGAAGCTGTGTCAACCGCCGCGCCACCTCATCCCGCTCCCCACCGGCCTCCAGATCGAGCCCGTCCTCCACCACCGCCCGCGCCACCGCCCGAATCGCCTCCCGCCGTCCCACCGGCATCCGAAACCCCGCATCCGGCGCCGCCAACACCTCCTGCGGCCCCGGAAAACCCCCTGTCGAATCGATCATGAGGCGCGCTTTGCCGGGTTGGTCGGCGCGGAGGGTGGCGATCAGGTGGGTGAGGGTGGTGCGGGCGGAGGCCAGGGAGACCTGCTGGGTGGCTATCGCGCGGACGACCATCTCGAAGCCGTCGACGGCGTGGGGGACCCGTATCCCGGGTTCGGTAGCCACGGCGGCGGCCAGTGCGGGGTCGGCGGCCAGGGTCTGATCGACCGCTACCGGGTCCGCGTCCAGGTCGAACAGGTGCCGGCAGCGGGCCACGGCCGGGGCCAGGTCCCGCAGATCGGTAAGCCGTAGGGCCGCCACGACATGCCCCTCCGCCGGGGTCAGCGCCACCTCGCCGGTGCCGTGCGGCAACCGCAACCCCCGGCGGTACGTCCCACCCTGGACCTCGTCGACCCCGGGCAGAGTACGCGCGGCCAGGAAGTCGAGCAGGGCACCCGCGTGCAGGGGCGGCCGGTACGCCAACCGCAGCGTGATCGTGCCCGATTCGCTGAGGGCCGTCCGCCGCCCGACCCGAAGCTGGGAGGGCGGCACCCCGTACACCTCGCGGATCGTGTCGTTGAACTGCCGGACGCTGCCGAATCCGGCGGCGAAGGCGATCTCGGCCAGACCAAGCTCGGTGCTCTCGATCAGGGTGCGGGCGGTCTGCGCCCGCTGCGCCCGGGCCAGCGCCAGCGGCCCGGCACCGAGTTCGGCCCGGAGCATCCGGTGCAGATGCCGTTCGGTGTAGCCGAGCCGGGCTGCCAACCCGGGCACCCCCTCCCGATCCACCACCCCGTCGGCGATCAACCGCATCGCCCGGCCCACCACATCGGCGCGGAGGTCCCATTCCGGCGACCCGGGTGCCACGTCCGGCCGACACCGCCGGCAGGCCCGCAGCCCGGCCCCCTGAGCAGCCGCAGCCGAGGGAAAGAACCGGACGTTGTGCCGCTTCGGTGTCACCGCCGGACAAGACGGCCGACAGTAGATCCCGGTGGAGGTCACGCCGGTGTAGAACCACCCGTCGAACCGCTGGTCACGGCTGTCCACCGCCCGATAACACCGCTCGAAGTCCAGCTCCACACCCCCGATCATCCGCCCCACCCCGGCCTCCCGACTGGCGGCTTTCAGACCCCACCCTGCCCCTCGCTCCACCCTGCCGCCAGCCCTGGAACCCGTAGCGCCACCCCACACCACGCCCGCCCTCACGCGCCGCCCCGCTGCCCCCGCCCCGCCCCGCCCGCCCCGCCCCGCCCCGTCGATCATGCAGTTTCTGTCGGGACAAAAGAGACCTATCGGGGCGAATCAGCGACCAAAAGTGCAAGATCGAGGGGGCGGGAGGCGGGGCGGGAGGCGCGGTGGGGACGGCGAGGGAGGTGGAGTGAGGGCGGGGTGGGGGTGGGTGGGGCGGGAAGTGTCGGTTGTGGTGGGTAGCGTGCGCGCCAGCAACTCAAGAAGGGGCTGGCGATGGCGAGCGTGGTGGGTCGGGCGGCGGAACCGAGGCAGGGGCAACCGCCGCTGGACGAGGCCGTGGTCCAGCGCTTCTACGAGCGGATGCGCGCGGTAGCGCCGGCAGCGGTCGGCGCCATCGATCGGGACCGTGCCGACGACCCGGCCCGGGCCTTCGCCGACACGGCCTGCGGGCGACTGCTGCGCTCGCTCGACGACGACGGCGTACGGGCGCTCGGCATGTGGGTGCACCACTGGTGCATGCGCTTCTACGACGACGACACCCGGGCCGCACTGCGACTGCTGCGGGAGATCGCCGGCCGCCCGAGGCTCGGCTGGACGGCCGACGAGGTGCACTGGATGCTCCGCGAGTCGCACCAGGCCAACCCCCACGCCGCCGCCCGACTGACCCTTCCGCTGGCTGCCGCCGCCGAACTGGCCCCGGGCACCCTGCGGATCGACACCCCGGTGCCCCAGCAGGCCGCCCCGACCCGCCACAGCTGACGAACCGGACCTGACCCACCGCTGCCCGGGGGTGCCGGGCGGCGGCGTAAGCTGGCTCGTCGTGAGTCTCACCATCGGCATCGTCGGCCTGCCCAACGTCGGCAAGAGCACCCTGTTCAACGCGCTGACCAAGAACGACGTGCTCGCGGCGAACTACCCGTTCGCCACCATCGAGCCCAACGTCGGGGTGGTCGGGCTGCCGGACGAGCGACTGCACAAGCTCGCCGAGATCTTCGGATCGCAGAAGGTGATCCCCGCCCCGGTGTCGTTCGTCGACATCGCCGGGCTGGTCCGGGGCGCCTCCAAGGGGCAGGGGCGCGGCAACGCCTTCCTGGCCAACATCCGCGACGCCTCGGCGATCTGCCAGGTGGTACGCGCCTTCTCCGACCCGAACGTGGTGCATGTCGACGGCAAGGTCTCCCCGGCCGACGACATCGAGACGATCAACACCGAGCTGATCCTGGCCGACCTCCAGACCCTGGAGAAGGCGCTGCCCCGGCTGGAGAAGGAAGCCAAGCTCCGCAAGGACCGGGCCGCCGCGGTCACCGCGGCCAAGCAGGCCGTCGAGGTCCTGGACGCCGGTACGACCCTGTACGCGGGCGCCAAGGACGCCGGTATCGAGCTGGAGCACCTGCGTGAGCTGCACCTGCTCACCACCAAGCCGTTCCTGTACGTCTTCAACGTCGACGAGGCCGAGCTGAACAACGCCGAGTTCCTCGACGAACTGCGGGCGCTGGTGGCCCCGGCCGAAGCGGTCTTCATGGACGCCAAGATCGAATCGGAGCTGGTGGACCTGCCCGAGGAGGAGGCCCGCGAGCTGCTGGAGTCGATCGGGCAGTCCGAGCCGGGCCTGAACCAGCTGGTCCGGGTGGGCTTCCGCACCCTCGGCCTCCAGACGTACCTCACCGCCGGGCCGAAGGAAGCGCGGGCCTGGACCGTGCCGGTCGGGGCGACCGCCCCGGAGGCCGCCGGGGTGATCCACTCCGACTTCCAGCGCGGCTTCATCAAGGCCGAGGTCGTCTCCTACGACGACCTGGTCGCGGCCGGTTCGATGGCGGCGGCCAAGGCGGCGGGCAAGGTCCGCATCGAAGGCAAGGAGTACGTCATGCAGGACGGCGACGTCGTGGAGTTCCGCTTCAACGTCTGAATCCGGAGCCGGACGTATCGACGGCGATGCCGATCGGGGCGAGACTGGACAGATGTTGTCAGTCACCCCGAAAGGCCCGCGGAAGACCAATCTCGGCCGGGCGCTGCTGCACCTGTTCGGGTGGTACGCGGCCGTGGTGTTCGCCTTCGTCGCGCTGGCGTACGCCTTGCCGAACACCGGTGACCCCGACTGCCAGGACACCTCCTGCTCCTCGCTACGGGAAGGTGTGCTCCTCGCGGGGCTCTTCTATGGTGGCCCGGCGCTCCTGGTGGCGTTGCTCGTCAGCCTGCTGACGCTCGGGCTCATCATCGCCCGGCGACCGCAGAGCCCTGCTCACCGGGTCGGGTTCGTCAGCGCCCTCCCGGCCTTCCTCGTGCTCGCCGCCGGCATCTGCGTCGTGCTCCGGTAACCCCCGTCGGTCATCCGGCACGGAGGGCGTCGTCCACCCCGGGCTCGCGGGGACCCAGGTGCACCGGGTCGCGGCCGGAGAGTACGTCCAGCGCCGCCTTGACGCTGGCGCCGTACTCCCGGGTGGAACTGATCCGCCAGGTGTGGGCGTACTCCCGGGCGGTTTCGTCGCCGACCCCGACGGCGTCCACGCCGAGGTGGCGGCAGACCGTGACGGCGCGGGCCAGGTGGAACTGCTGGGTCACCACGGTCGCCCGCTCCACCCCGAAGATCCGCTTGGCCCGCGCGCAGGAGTCGTACGTGTCGAAGCCGGCGTAGTCCAGGATCACCTTGTCGGCCGGTACCCCGTGCTCTACCAGCCACCGCTGCATCGCCTCGGGCTCGTTGTAGTCGGCGTTCATGTTGTCGCCGGAGACCAGGATCGCCTGGACCTTGCCGGTGGCGTACAACTGGCGGGCGATCTCCAGACGGGCGGTGAGGAAGGGCGCCGGGTTACCGTCCGGCTGGACCCGGGTGCCTAGCACCAGGGCGACCGGGGTGTCGGGGACGGTCTGCGCGGTGTGCATCCGCCCTTCGGCGCCGGACCGGATCCAGCTCACACTGGCCCAGCTCGCGGCGACCAGCAGCAGGGCACCGACCGCACCCGCGAGCACCGCCCGGCGCAGCCAGCGACCGCGACCGTTCTCCCGGATCCGACGCAGCCGGGCCAGCACAACGGTACGGATCGCCATGCGGATCATTCTCCCAGGCGGCGCCATGAGGGTAGGTGCGCCGAGGTGACCTTTGGTACGTTGGCCGCAGCGTCGCGTGCCGGTGGCAGACCGTGTCAGGCATGGAGGCGTCGGACCGAAGGGAATCGATGATGCTTATCGTCGTACCTTCGTCTCTCACCTGTGGGTGAGGGCGAGCAGACCAGGCTGGTGGCCTGGAGTCATGAGTTGCGCCGGGTGCATGACCGGCTGCGTGAGGCCCTGCGGCTGACCCGGGAGGCTGTGGCCGACGGAGATTCGGCGGAGTCGGCTACCCGCGATCTGCTGCTGTTCTGTCACGGGTTCTGTGCCGCCCTGACCGCCCACCACGAGGGCGAGGACCGCGACCTGTTCCCCGCCATCGCCGAACAGCACCCCGAGCTGCGGGACACCCTGTACTACCTGCGGCAGGACCATTCGATGATCGCGCACCTGCTGACCGGGCTCCAGGCCGCGGTGGCACGGGCCGCCCCGCCGGCAGAACTGGACCGGCACCTGGAGGGGCTGGCGGCCATCATGGAGTCCCACTTCCGCTACGAGGAGCGCCAGCTGCTCACCGTGCTGGACACCCTGGCCCTGACCGCCGACCCCCAGGAGGTCCTGGGACCGCTGTGAGCCGGTAGATCGGAGCACCCCCACGTGCATGGGGAGGACACCGCGTACGCGATGACCGGCTGCGCGACGAGCGGAACACCCCCACGTGCGTGGGGAAGACTGCTCCGTGAACTGGTCCACGAGCTGCTGCGTCGGAGCACCCCCACCTGCGTGGGGAGGATGCATCCGCGCGCAGCGCAAGAGCCTCGGCAAGCGGAGCACCCCCACGTGCGTGGGGAGGACCCATTCTCGACCTTGCGTACGACATCCCCCACCGGAGCACCCCCATGTGCGTGGGGAGGACTAGGTGACCGCGTACGGCAGGCGCGGGGCGTGCGGAACACCCCCACGTGCGTGGGGAGGACGCCTCGAAGGAAAGCCCGAACCCGGCTTCGTACGGAACACCCCCACGTGCGTGGGGAGGACGGCAGGTAGCCCAGCCGCGTCTCGTAGCCCGGCGGAACACCCCCACGTGCGTGGGGAGGACCGACCACGCCCGGTCGCTTCGACTGCGAGCCGCGGAACACCCCCACGTGCGTGGGGAGGACGCTGCACCAGCGCGCTGGAAGCCGCCCGCGACCGGAACACCCCCACGTGCGTGGGGAGGACCTTGTCGGCCTCGGCCGATGCGGCGATCTGGTCGGAACACCCCCACGTGCGTGGGGAGGACATCAGCGGCCGGTAGGTGGTGATCGTGTTCGACGGAACACCCCCACGTGCGTGGGGAGGACGACGAGGGGTGGCAGACGCGCCCGGACAGCCGCGGAACACCCCCACGTGCGTGGGGAGGACGTCCTGGCGCAGCTGCATCACCAGGTACATGCCGGAACACCCCCACGTGCGTGGGGAGGACTCGGCGGCGTCCGGCTGCGACTGGTACGCCTCCGGAACACCCCCACGTGCGTGGGGAGGACGCCGACCACGGCCTCCCAGGCCGGGTGCAGAACGGAACACCCCCACGTGCGTGGGGAGGACCACCGGGAGTTGCGACGCTCCAACCAGATCGTCGGAACACCCCCACGTGCGTGGGGAGGACGAAGGACCACCGATGAACCTGATCGACAGCACCGGAACACCCCCACGTGCGTGGGGAGGACATCCCGCACCATCTGTTGGACGACTACACCGGCGGAACACCCCCACGTGCGTGGGGAGGACATCTCCTCGGTAAAGAGCCGCTCGTACGGAACCGGAACACCCCCACGTGCGTGGGGAGGACGACGTCTACCCGGTCCAGGTCGGCGAGGCCGCCGGAACACCCCCACGTGCGTGGGGAGGACCCTTGCCGGTGAAGGCGGAGACGCGGGGGAAGAGGAACACCCCCACGTGCGTGGGGAGGACGCATCCGCCGACCGCGCCAAGATCCGTTGCCGCGGAACACCCCCACGTGCGTGGGGAGGACGGGAACGGCCCCGTCGAGGTGGCCCCGGCGGCAGGAACACCCCCACGTGCGTGGGGAGGACTTGCGGGCGTTGTCCTCGGTGCGGTGGGGGATCGGAACACCCCCACGTGCGTGGGGAGGACGCGTACGTCAACGCCAACGCCCGCACCGTGTGCGGAACACCCCCACGTGCGTGGGGAGGACGAGGCATGGGACGCACGTACCGCCGTGGCGGACGGAACACCCCCACGTGCGTGGGGAGGACGCCTGGGCCAGCAGTTGGTACCCGAGGGTCGTCGGAACACCCCCACGTGCGTGGGGAGGACGGCCAGTGCCTTACCCGCCGGTGCCCTAGCCGCGGAACACCCCCACGTGCGTGGGGAGGACGTAGCGCGGGCCGTCAGCATCGTCTGCGGCTGCGGAACACCCCCACGTGCGTGGGGAGGACACTTCGCGACCTGGGGTTTTACCAGCCCTCTGGCCAGATTCTCTCAGTGGTGGGGGTGTCTGGCCCGGCGGGTTCCAGTGGGCTCATGGCGACGAGGGCGAGACCGTCGAAGTCGACCGGGCGGCGCCTGCGTTCTCCGGCGGTGCGTAGGGAGAAGCCCTGCTCAGTGTCGTCGGGGTGAATGAGGACAGCGGCACCGTCGCCGACGACGGCGCTTGCTGCGTTCCACAGTTCGTCGCGGACCTTGGCAGAGAGGGTGCCGACGAACATGCCGGGAGTGACCTCGATCATCCAGCGACTGAGGGCTCCCCGCAGGTGGTCGGGTACGGCGGTGGTGGCGAGGACGACCATCGATGCCATGTCAGTCCCAGGAGTCTGAGCCGTAGTTGACGCCGGATGGCACGGCACCCATTTCGGGGTCCCAGAGGGAGGTGATCTCGGCTGCGGGCTGGCGCTGTTTCGGGGTGCTGTCCGGATCGAACAGGTGTTGGATGTCCGTGACAATGCCGGGCATCAGCTTCAGTAGGCGGAATTCTTCGCGCAGCTTGCGCCGTACGTCACGTTCGGGTTGGGCTGAGGTGCTCATGGAGAAGGCTAGGGGCACCGTGATCTTCGCCTTGTAGAGATCGGCGACGTCGTAGACGAAGGCGTGTTGGGTTCCGTTGTGCACGAAGCCGAGTGCCGGTGAACAGCCCAGGGCGAGGATCACCGCGTGAACCACCCCGTACAGGCACGCGCTGGCTGATGACAGCGCCAGATTGACCGGGTCCTGGGTGTCCCAGGAATTCGGGTCGTAGTTGCGGCGGAATTTGCCGGTGCGGTACTTCTGTGCCATGAGCCGGTAGAGGGCCTTCATCCGCTGGCCTTCCATGCCGCGAAGTTGGGCCAGCGTGGTGCCGTCGGGGACGGTCTCGCCGAAGCGGCGCTCGTACATGCGTACCGCCACCTGGAGCCGCTTGTCGTCGTCGGCCCAGCAGCGGGCCTGCTTCTCCAGCCAGTTGGTGGTCAGGGAAGTCGGGGTGATGCCGGCGTAGCAACGTACGGCGCCGGAGCCGACGCAGACGACGGTGGTGCCGTGTCGGGCGAGGGTCGACATGGCCCGGTGGGTGATCGAGGTGCCGGGCCCGAGGAGGAGACAGCTGATGGCGGCGGTGGGTAGGTAGACGCGTTCGACCCCTTTAGGCGTGTCGACCTGGGCGAGGACGCCGGTGTCGTCCTGGACGATGCGGACGATGTCGGCGTAGAGGAAGCTGAGCGAGTCCGCGACTCGGGGCAGCATGGCCAGGGTCGGGGCGGCGAGCCGCCGTCGTGCGTCGGCAGTCATCGAGCGGGAGCGAGACTGAGCAGTCCGCAACCGAACGAGCGTCCACGGCCGATGCCGGACAGGACGGCCGCGCGTACCTGGTCGGGGTCGGAGATCACCGCTTGGCCTTCGAACAGTGTGATGGCGTGACGTACCGGGGTCGCACGCCCGATCGCAGCGGGTTGCGGCTGGGCGTGCAGGTTGCGCAGGCTCAGGCCGCTGTCTTCGGCCTTGCGCTGCCACCACTGCTCGGCGTGCTTACCGGAGAGCGCGACGACCTTGCCGGCGTTGTCGCCCTTCCACGCGCGCTTCGAGGCGTTGGCGGCGATCCGGTAGTGCACGACCATTCCGCTGGCCAGGGCCTTGAGCAGCGGGCTGATGTCGCGGGTCTGCACGTTGCCGTAGCCGTCCGGCAGCCGACTGGGGTCAGGCGGCGTGGCCGTCTGAATGAGCAGCACCGGGCCGGCGACGGTGTGGTCGAGGCGGAACAGCACACCTGCCTGGCGGCGTGGCTGATCGCCCAGGTCGTCGGGAACCAACGACATGACCCGACGGTGTACGGCGGTGATGTCGCGCAGGTCGCGTCGGGCTGCCGGGTGTCGGAGGTCGGGTGAGATCCGGGTCAGCCAGGCGGTCACGTTCGGACTCCCTGTAGGTGCTCGTCGAGGGCGGTCAGGTAGCCGACTCCGATGCCCGCACACAGGTCGGCCGGGAGGGTACGGGTGGTGATGTGCACCTGCCGGGTGCGGTAACGCCGCCGGTGCGGGTGCAGGTCCACGGGTACGTCGTTGAGGGTCAGTCTGCTCGCGGCGCCGTCGTCGCTGGGCTCCTCGGTCACGAAGTCGACCGTGACGGTGTCCTCGTTGCTGACAGGGCGGCGCCGATTGAGCGGCAGGTGATCAAGGTGATGGGCCGCGTCGCTGATCGGCCCGCAGAGCAGGAACGGATGCTCCACCGGGCAGGACCGGCGGCCGAGGTATGGCGCCCACACGGGTCTGCTCAATCCCGCGTGCACTTCATCAATAAGAGCCTCCGGCCCGGTGACCGCGACGACGAACACCGCATCTGCCAGGTAGAACCGGCGCGAGACGATCGTGCCGGCACCGGCCTGCCTGCGTTTGCCCTCCGCGGTCGGCACCGTCCGATCGGTGGGCAGACCGCCACCGACGGTGTGGAAGTCGTACATGATCGTGCCGGGCCGGTCGACACGGACGGTGAAGCGCAGCGCGGCGAAGTCGTCCAGCGACTTGCCGCGGGGAAAGCCTTGCGCGGCGGCGATGATGCCGATCATCGCCGACCGGGTGGGGACCTTGGCGGTGTCCCGGACGCTGAAGGTGCTGTGGTCTCCCCACGACTGCATCGGCCCGGCCAGCCGCAGCAGCAGACCGGTCACTGCGTCCTCACGTGGTCGACGGCGGCGGCGACGAGGCTGTCGAAGCTCTGGCAGGCGTCGCCGAGGTGCTCCAGGGCCTTGTCGTCGATGCTGGCGTGCCCGTGATAGAGCAGGCCCCGGTCACCGAGGAGCCGGTAGATGCGGCTCGCATACTCGGCGAGTTGCCGGCGCGACGGCTCGGCGTAGCCGCTGTCCAGCGGCGCGCGTACCGGAGCTTCGAAGGCGCTGGCCAGCGAGACTGGCCGGTTGGCCCGGACCGCGACGTAGGCCAGGTCGGGGACCGTGAAGGGGGCGGTGGAGTTCTTCTTGGCCTGCGGCATCGCGGTGATGAAGGCCGACAGGAACGCCGTGGTGAGTTCGACCGCCGTGGTCTGGTCGCCGAGGTTCTTGACGAGGTCTTCGAGGTTGACGCTGGCGTACCGGTAGAACGTGCCGGTGCTGAATTCGGCGCTGTTCATGTGCCCACTGCCGATCTGGTCGGCATCGGCTTTGAGGTCGTCCACGGCGGTGAAGAAGTCGACCTGCGGATCGGTGGCGTGGGTGGTGAAGGCGTGGGCGACCTGGACCGCGCCGTCGACGTTGGTGCCGGGCAGTTCCGCCAACATCCGCCCGAACAGGTTGATCACGTCGTTGCGTCGACTCAGCGCAGCGCGGACGGCGTCGGCGGGCAGGGGCGCGTCCCCCTTCTTGACTTTCACGGTGCCCGACTGAAGGCCGGTGAGCCGTTCCCGCTGCTGCTCGCAGATGTCGGCCAACTCGTCGAAGGCGCGCTCCGGCAGGTAGAACAGCACCTGCGCCTCGCCGCTCTCCTTGTCCACTTTGAAGCCGTCGGCCTTGACCGCCATCGTGGTGAGCGTGGCCATGACCTGCCCAGCCGCGTAGGTCGCCAGGTCGAGTTCCCAGCCTCGATCGATCAGGCGACGCTGCACGGCTTGCGGCAGTCGGCGGGTGCGCTTGGCGACATCACCGGTGGCGGTTTCCACCTCCTGCCGTACGGCACGCTTCCAGCACTGGCTGGAGACCCGGGTGCGGTCGGCGTAGCCGAAACGCACCGACTTCGGCGAGCCCAGGTCGTCGCGGTTGAGGTTGGCGTACGGGATGGTCTGAAGCAGGTGAATGTCGAGGTAACGGGCGGTCATGCGGATTCCTCCTGGCTCTGGTTCTGCTGGGCGCGGCGGTCGGCGTCGTGCAGGATGCGGTAGTACGACTGGAGCCACCGCTTGGTGACCTGGTCGCGGCGATACCGCCACTGGCAGAGATCGTCGAGGAGTTGCCCCCAGCTCACCTGGACCTCGACCGCTCCGAGATGCTGTGCGACACCAGCGAGATGCTGGTAGATCCCCGGGTAGCCCTGCCGGGCCAGCAGGTGTAGCCGCTTCTCGGCGTTGGCCCGGTTCATCGGCCGGCGACCCTTGCCGGGCTGGCACACCGCCCAGGCCAGCGATGTCCCTAGATTTGGCCGGGTGGCTGAGGCATCACGGGCAGGTGCGGCAACTTCCTCCGTGCCCCACGGATCGGGCGTCTCCCCGGACGGGTCCGGCGTCTCCTCGGCGGTGTCGGTCCCCGACCGGTCCCGAGTGGCTGCCGCGATCATCGCCGCGACGGCGTAGTGGGCGTACTCGTGATCGCTGCGCACGTTAGCCGGGAGCAGCGGTGCGACGACGGCGTGCATGGTGTACGCCTGCTCGGGGGAGCGGCGCAGCCCACGACGCAGCGCTGACCGCTGACCGCGATCACGCAGACAGCGTTCGGTGACCTGCCGGACGAACCAGTCGGAGCGCTTCTCTTCAACGGCCGCAGATGTCACGCAGCGGATCCCTTCTTCGCTGGAGTGGACAGCAACCGGTGTGCTGTCTGAACGGCCCGCACCATTCGTGGGGGACTGGCCTCGCCATCTGCGGCGTGGTCGATGGCTTGGTGGCCGAGTCGAGCGAAGGCCCGGCCGCCTTCGGCGAACCGGCCTTCGCGCACGTGCTCCCAGAACACCGCCTCGGCGCGGGACCAGTAGTACGCCTCGCCGACCCGAGCCCAGGGGCCTTCCCGGTCCTTGACGTTGGCGACCTCCCGCCATACCTGTCGCAGCGCCATACCGACCCGCCGGCCGATGGTCTCGGCTGTCCTGGTCAGCATGGCCACCCCGTCGGCGGTCTCCGGGTCGCGTTCCCGAAGCCAGCCCAAGATCGGCGGGGTCATCGCCGTGAACCACTGCCGGTCCTTCGCCTGCCCGTCCTGATCGAATCCGTACGCCCGCACGCGCCCGTCGAGTTCGAGGTCGGCGGCGGCGATCATGATGTCGGGGCGGTGGGTTTTGACCTCGGTGTTGCCGCCCAGCAGGGCGTCGACGTCGCGCCACAGGGCCCGGGATCCGTCGGCCGGGATCTGGTACCAACCACCTTCCTTGTTCTGCCGACGCACCACGTACGGGTCGACCTGCTCCGCGCCGGGCAGCCGCCACGCCCAGGTGACGTAGGCGTCGACCACGGCCTCACCAGTGGCGTCCGGGACCAGGAGTACGGCGTGCCGGGCTCGGCCGGTCAGCGCACCGCCCGGCCACGACGCCGGCCACGGCACACCGAGCGGATCCGGCAGCTCATCTCGCTCCCAGGGGCACAGGTCAGGCCCGTCGCCCTGCCCTGACTGCCGTGGTGGCACGCCCACGACCAGCGACTCGAAGAGGTTCTCCCCGAGCGGGTGGTAGGACATGGTGCCTCGCAACGGGCCGGCGTTGCTGTTGGCGAACTTCTGCCCGGCCACCTCACGGCTGCTGCACCGACCGGACGCGCCGTAGTACAACTGCGCGATCAGATACCAGGCCGCCTCGTCGGCGTTCACGGCTGCCGCGTCGGCGTCGGTGTGGTGGCCGAACCACACCTGTGTGTTGCCGGCGGGCCGGTCGAACACCAGCTTGTTGACGCCCGAGGACTTGGGGCACTGGTCGGCCAGCCGAGGGTCCTGCATCCACGGACGGAGGGGATCGAAGAGGTCGAACCGGTCGCGGAACTTTGAGAAGTAACCCTCGACGTCATCTCGACCGAACGCGCCTTCGTCGAGCACCTGCTCCTGGCGCTTCCGCCACGCCTCTCCGTGCAAGACATCCAGCCCGGTGATCCGCGCGGTGATCGCGTACAGGATCCGCCACAGCCCTGACGCAGCCGGCGGAACCGGTAGAGCCAGGTCGTCGAACTCCGCCGCACGCAGGAACAACTCACGGAATCCGACCTGTGCGGACTTGCCTCCGGCCGCCACCGGCATCCACGGCCGATCCACGAGATCGAACGATTTCGTCATAGGCTTGATCGCTTTCGGGTCACGGGCCAATTGAGGTTGCCGAACTCACGCCCCGACGCGAAGCCCTTTGTCGGCTGGATGACATACAGTCGCTGTAGATCCTCGCTGTGGGGGTGTTCCAACTGTCGGTGAGGCATTGGGCCGTCGGTGATTACCTTCCTCACTCCGTGAGGGTGGGTTGCTGGCGGACTTGCCGCCAGCAACCCCACTTGATCGCTACTGGCAGCTCGTGATCCATGTGACGACCACGTGGATCACAACGACCACGATGGCCAGTACGGTGGCGGCTGGCAGCCGAAGAGAGATGTCGAGCCCTGCTCTGCACTGGTGCATTTGATCTCCAAAGACTGTAGGTGAATGGAGGTCCTGGTGCTGCGTTGCAGAGTACATGAAGGAGGGTGGGCCAGCCGCGCCATGGTTGCGGGTGTAGCGGATGCAGCGCAGCCCACCAGCAAGAACGCTTTCGATCTGTGATGAAGCGCATGCTTGAGTGGCTGCGAGTGTCCAAAATTCATGATTCCGGCACCGAGCGCCTAGGCAACTCTGCCAACGACAAGACCGAGGTCCTCGTCAAGCGCTGCAGTCCTGTTGCCCCAGGTGGCTGGTGCCGGGCCGGTCGGTTCAATTGGAAACCACAGTGGCCGGAGTTCCTTAAGCCAGCCGTTGTCAGCCCAACTCGCCGGCAGGCCCATGACGGGCTGGTATCCCTTGAGCAGGTCTGCTCGCACGGGGATCGTCTTCTGAAGGATCGCCCGCACGTCGTTGATCCTGAACCGACCGCCCGCGTCGGAGCCGACCTGGGGGAGCGGGGTATGCCGTTCCGGGTCGAGCCACTGCTGGCCGTCGGCGTCGAGGTAGCAGCAGATCAGCCGGTCGGAGTCAGCACCCAGACGCGTGGACGCCTTCCACTCCGGGGTGTTGTTGTGGCTCAGCACCGCCAGGTCGGCCACTTCGGCCGGGTCGGGGACGGCACCCAGATCGGCGGCTCCCTGCTCCACCGATCCCTTGGCCCAGTATTCGTCGTACTCCGCGCTGAGCACCGGGTCGTTGATCGGCGCAGGAACGTAGACCGCCTCCACGTGCTTCTGGACGGAATGGGGGACGGCGATGCTGTCGATTTTCGCCAGGCGAAGGTGCGTGGCCCGCAGCAGATATCGCGCATACACCTCGCCCCACGCTTTGGGTCGGGCGTGTTCCTCGTTGGACGTGCCGCGCGGGTCGAGCACCACCACCCGTGGCTGCTCGGCCCATGACGGCCTTGTCCGGCGGTGGCGTTGGCACCGGCCGGCCCGTTGCAGCAGCTGGGCCATTGGTGCGAGGTCCGTCACCAGCAGATCGAAGTCCAGGTCGAGGGACTGCTCGATCACCTGGGTCGCTACCACGATCACCGGTACGGACCGGTCACCGTCCCGGCCCAACCGGCCGGTGATCTCCGCCGTGATCTCCTCTCGGCGGTGGGCCGGGAACCGGGAGTGCAGCAGCTTCACGTCCACGCCCGCAGGTGCCCACTCACGGATCAGGAGGTAGGTCTGTTGGGCGTCGTGGACCGTGTTGCAGACGACGGCGGCGCAGCCGCCACCCTGCGCCACGGGCGTCAACACCTGCTTGAGGACGGCCCGACGGTCGATCGGATCGGTGACTTCTCCAGACAGGTGCCGGACCGGGCGTACATCGAGCTGGAACGTCATCGTCCTGCCCGCCGCGACCCGCTCGCGCGCCGCCGGGGAGATCGTGACCGCGCCGCCCTTCGTGGCCGGCACGAAGGTCCAACCCGGATACGGTACGGACACCTGCGCCGACTCCGTGCCGGCACCTTGCTCGTACGCCCGGATGAGAGCCGCCGCCTGCGACGACGGCAACGTGGCCGACAGCAGTACGACGGGACATCTGTAACGCCCCAGCCAGCTCATCAACCGGCACAGCAGGGCGGTCATGTATGCGTCGTAGGCGTGTGCCTCGTCGACGATGAACACCTTGCCGGAGAGCCCGAGCAGACGCAGCGCGTTGTGTTTGGTGGTCAGCGCGGCCAGTAGGGCCTGGTCGATGGTGCCCACCGCCATCGGTGCCAACAGCCCGCGCTTGCGACCGCGCAGCCACTCTGGGGCGACCACTTCACCCGTCGGGTCGTCGGACACCACCGGACCCGACTCACCGATCTCGGCCGCTGCCCGTGCCTCATACTCGGCGTTCAGCCACGACATGCTGTGCAGCAGCGTCACCGGCGCGGGACCGTCGGCGAGCTTGGCGGCGAACTTTCGTACCCGGCGATATATTTCATCGGAGGTCGCCATGGTCGGCAAAGCGAAGAAAAAGCCAGTCGCCCCGGAGACTTCCGCCAACTGGTGAGCCGCCACCAGCGTGGCTTCCGTCTTGCCGTCGCCCGTCGCCGCAGTCAGGACCAGCAGCCCCGGACCGTCCACTACAGGCAGCAACTCATCGATGATCGAGAGTTGCAGCGGGTTCGGCCGATACGCGAACAAGTCCGCGAAGCCGGCTGAGCGGTAGGAGGGCGCTCCCAGCCCGGCCTCGTTGAGCAGAGCCACGGCCGGCCTGGTCAGGGCGGCGAGATGCGTAGCCGCAGCCTCCACCGTCGTGGTCTCGGGCAACTGCGTCAGTTGCCGCGCCAGAAAGTGCTCCTGGCTGGCCAACCAGTCCGCCAGGATGACGAGCCCGGTGATCAGGACGCTGGCTGCTGCGTCCACTGCCAGAGGTGGCTGCGGTGAGCCCAGCGCTGCGTGCACCACCCGCAGCAGGGCCGACCGCTGTCTCTCCCACTGCCCCGAGCCCAACTGCGGCCGACCGCCGTGAGGCCCGGTGGTCTGCTGAAATCTCCCATGATGGCCGCCGATGATCTGCGACACGCGATAGGCCACTCGGCTGCTGACCCGCCGCCCCGACTGCGAATATCCGAGAGCACCGAGCAGATCAGGAAGGGCCAATTGACCAGCGGTGTCGTGCCGCAACGAACCGTCGCCGGAAACCTCCTCGTAGGAGCCGGTGCGGCACAAGTCGGCGAACGCGGATTTGTCCTGCTGTTGAAAGGCGGGCGTCGCCTTACCGACGTCGTGCAACCCGGCCCAGAACATGACCAGTGACTTGGCGTGACCCGCATCGGTGGCCAGCCCTTCGATGATGATCCTGCGCTGGTTGGGAGCGAGGTAACGATCCCACAGCACACCGGCGACGGCAGCGGTGTCGATCAAATGCCAGAGCAGCGGGTATGGCCTATGTAGGTGTTTAGACTTCCCCCAGATCCCGGCATCGACCTCTTCATGATCGGCATCCACCCGTGTCCTCCCACCACACCTGCGCTCTCAACGGCAACCGAATGCAAACACAGCCCTACGACACTCTCGACCTACCGATAAAAAACCGCACCGAGCCCCGATAAAACCGCAGGTCGCGAAGTGTCCTCCCCACGCACGTGGGGGTGCTCCCGTCGGTGAGTCCGGGGTGAGTAGGCGGAAGTCGTCCTCCCCACGCACGTGGGGGTGCTCCGCAGACCTCATCATCGCCAAAAACCGCCACGGCGTCCTCCCCACGCACGTGGGGGTGCTCCGTCGGAGTGCCGCACGTCGCGTTCGATGTCGGCGTCCTCCCCACGCACGTGGGGGTGCTCCGTGGACCGCCACCGGCACCCCCGAGGTGTTGATGTCCTCCCCACGCACGTGGGGGTGCTCCGTTCTTCCCGGCGACGAGATCAAACTCACTCGTGTCCTCCCCACGCACGTGGGGGTGCTCCGGCAGACGCATTCCTCGCCGCCCAGGCCCGCAAGTCCTCCCCACGCACGTGGGGGTGCTCCGGCATTGGCTGACGCGCAGCGTGCGGCGGGGACGTCCTCCCCACGCACGTGGGGGTGCTCCCTCGGCATCCGGCTTCAGCGCCCGCGTCCACTCGTCCTCCCCACGCACGTGGGGGTGCTCCGGGGTGCCCGACCGGGCCACCGATGCGCTAGCAGTCCTCCCCACGCACGTGGGGGTGCTCCGTTCGGGCGGGCGTCGAGATCCGCGCTCGGCCCGTCCTCCCCCCGCACGTGGGGGTGCTCCGGTGCGGGACATCTTGGCGGAGCGGTACAAGGAGTCCTCCCCACGCACGTGGGGGTGCTCCGCCCGAGGGTGGGGGCGACAAGCCGCTCGGCCCGTCCTCCCCACGCACGTGGGGGTGCTCCGGTCAGCTCCACCTCGTCGCCGGGGAAGCTCTCGTCCTCCCCACGCACGTGGGGGTGCTCCGGTCAGCTCCACCTCGTCGCCGGGGAAGCTCTCGTCCTCCCCACGCACGTGGGGGTGCTCCGTCGGGCCGGTCCGCCGCCGATGTGGCCGGAATGTCCTCCCCACGCACGTGGGGGTGCTCCGGTGATACACGTCGTGGGCGATCAGCTCGGCGAGTCCTCCCCACGCACGTGGGGGTGCTCCGGTACGGTCCCGGTCCCGACGGCAACACCGCGGGTCCTCCCCACGCACGTGGGGGTGCTCCGAGCTCCCGCTTGGCGGTGGCGGTGCCGCGGTGGTCCTCCCCGCACGTGGGGGTGCTCCGACTCGCATCGAACGGGCCGAACTCGCCGACATGTCCTCCCCACGCACGTGGGGGTGCTCCGTCCACCGTGACGGTCGGCTGGCCGGGCGGTTCGTCCTCCCCACGCACGTGGGGGTGCTCCGTCGGGCACGGTCGGTCCTCTCGGGTCGGGTCGGTCCTCCCCACGCACGTGGGGGTGCTCCGGGCGAGAAGGGTGACCCCGGCGAGCCTGGCGAGTCCTCCCCGCACGTGGGGGTGCTCCGAGCATGGAGGTCCTGATCGGTATCCAGCAGGCGTCCTCCCCATGCATGTGGGGGTGCTCCGTCGACCGGGACACCCTGCCAGTGCTGTCGGCGTCCTCCCCACGCATGTGGGTGCTCCGGTAGCTGGCCAGGCCCGCCGGGTGATCTCGGTCCCCACGTACGTGGGGTGCTGCCCGGGACAGCGCGCATGCGCTGTGTACCGAAGTCCTCCCGCTGGGCGGGTCTTCGCTAGACGCGGTTCGGCGTCAGCGTTCCTATGGACAGGCCAGTTGCACTTCGTCGCCGGGGAAGGTGTGCACGGCACCGCCCGGCGAGCGGACTTCGAGGATCGGCACTCCCTCGTCCATGCCCATCTGCCTGCGTTCGTTGCTGTTCGGCATTCTGGCAGAGATCGTGCTGCCCGGCGTGACCTCGACCAACCGTTGTTGAGGACGCGGACGCACCTGCGTGAGCTGGCCACGGCTGGTGGTAACCAAACCCTCAGTTCGCAGAACCGAGATGGCCCTCCGCACGGCCGCTCTGCCGATCCCATACTCCTGGCTCAGGCGCGACTCGCTCGGGAGTGGTGCGCCGGAAGGCAGTTCGCCAGCTTCGATCTGATTGCGCAAAAGATCAGCAAGCTGCACGTATACCGGAGTGTGTGAACGCTGATCGATGCCCATGGCTTAATCCTTGACCCCACCTGAGCACGTCCGGATCTACTCCTAAGCTCCTAGGAGCTTGTGCGCATATGCATCTCTGGGTTAACGTGCCAGGGATGCCGGGTGATCAGCGAAGGAGAACCGGTCTGTCACCCGACTAGGTGAGCTGCTCTGTTGTCGTACTGCCGGTGGGCTGCGGTGGCAGGGCCGTGGGCACCCGCCTGCCCGGGTTGGCGGGTGCCCACTTCCAAGACGATCCACTACGGGAGGGGAGAGGGCGTGGGAATCCTCCGGCGTATCGGACGGTGGGTGTGGGCCGGTCGGGGCGAGTCGGTTCGGCAGACGCACGAGCCGGGCTACTACCGGTCGGCGGCGTACTCACCGTTGCGGCCGTGGCAGGTGCGGGGGCGGCAGTTCCGGTCCACCCGGCGTTGGCGGCGTGGGCTCGACCCGGAGGAGGTGCGTGAGTTCCTGGATCAGGTGGCCGACGACCTGGCCAGCGTCTACGACGCCCTCGGCGTCAGCAGGCAGGAGGCCGACCGGATCAAGGATGCGTTGCGCTGCTGGCAGTCCGAGCAGGCCGAGCGTGCCCACGCGGGGCAGCGCTGATGGGTCAGCGGTTCGTCATCCACCTGCCGGTGGTCGCCGGGGACCTGGCCGCCGCCGTACGCCTGGGTCGGGTGGTGGCGCGGTGGGCTAGCCTGCTCGCCCGGACCGACCCGGGGGAGACCACCGTCTCGGCCGAGGACTCCCAGGGCGTACGCCATCGGGTCTTCTGTGATCTGCGGGTGGTCGGTGGCCGGCGGTGTGTGCTGCGCGCCGACCACGACGGCCCGTGTTCCCGGCGGCTGCGGCCTGGTCAGCTGATGTAGTGCAGGATCACGTTGTGCACGTGGTGGCTCTTCTGGTCGCCCCGGAACTCCACCTCGTAGGTGTGGGTGCCGACGTGGATGGCGATGGCGCCGGTGGAGAAGAACGAGCCACCCCAGGACTTGTTGCTGACCACGCTGACGCTGGTGATCTTCGAGTACGGGATGCTGGTGATCGCGTACCGCTTGCCGATGAACGAGCGGTCCTGGATGATCACCCGCCGGTCGGTCAGCCCGATGAACCCGGTGCCGGTGCCGACGGCGTCGTACACGGCGATGATCTGTTCTTGGTCGAGCAGGCCGCTCTGGATCTGCTGGAACTGTTCCTTGCGGTCGTACGTGGGGTTGGCCATGGGCCCACGGTAGGCGGCCGACGCCAGTCCACCTGCCGGTCAGCCGGTCCGTTTCCGGTCAGCCGGGCAGGCCCTCGCCCGGTTCGGCCACGGCCCGGTACGCGTCCTCGATGCGAGCGGCCAACAGGACCTCACCCTCGGTGAGGGGACAGTTGTCGTGGCCGACCCGAATCTGGGTGGTGTGGTCGGCGCGCCGGCTGATCTCCGGCCGGATGTGAAGGGCGTCCGCGACCACCTTGACTCGCTCCGTCAATGCGGCATGCTGACTGTCGTCGATTACCAACGTACGCCGGATCTGTTCGCCCTCGCGTGTCCACCCGTTCAGCAGGGTCAGGGCGTCGCTGAGGTAGTCGTGCTTCGTACGACCGCCGAACAGCGCACGCATCACCGCGCCTCCCAGGCTTCGTTGCCGGCTTGTGGCCAAATCGTCGCCGCCCCGTGTCATTGTCGGTGTCCCTAGTCTTACGTTGCATGGGGGGTGTGTCCACGCCCACACTTCCGGGGATTCCTGGCCTGACGGACGACCAAGCTACCCAAACCGCCGATTGATCTGGCACGCTGGACGCCCGTGTGGACCGAACGGGCGAACGGTGTCGGACAGGCCGCCCAACGCGAGCCGAAGGTGATCGTGGGGGCGGCGATCATCGATGGCGGCCGGGTACTGGCCTGTGCACGCTCCGCGCCACCAGAGGTGGCGGGCATGTGGGAGTTTCCCGGCGGCAAGGTGGAGCCGGGGGAGACCGAAACCGCAGCGCTCGCCCGCGAATGCGCCGAGGAACTAGGCGTACGCGTGGAGATCGGCGAGCGGGTAGGCCGCGACGTCCGGATGGCCCACGGCCGCAGCGTCCTCAAGGTGTACGCCGCCCGCCTCCTCCACGGCGACCGCCCTCGCGCGCTGGAACACTCCGAACTCCGCTGGCTCTCCGCCACCGAACTGAACACCGTAACCTGGCTCCCCGCCGACACCCCCATAGTCGCCGCCCTCCACCCCCTCCTTCGTTGACCCCGTTGATCATGAGGTTGACGGCAGTTTTTGATCTCCGCCGTGCCGTCAACCTCATGATCAACGGGGTTCTTTGGGTGGGTGCGGCGCGGGTTGGGGAGGGGTGGGGGTTAGGGGGTGGAGAGGGCTTGGCGGACTGTCCAGGGGATGTAGGCCGGGTCTAGGGTGTCCTGCCAGGTGAATCGGAGGACGGACCAGCCGGCGTTGGCCAGGCGGTTCTGGCGGCGGCGGTCGGAGAAGATCGCCTCCGGGATGTCGTGCGCGCCTCGGCCGTCCGCCTCGGCGATGACTTTCCGCCTTCGCCAGCCCAGATCCCCGATGCCGAGCAGGTAGCCGTCGTCATCGCGTACCTCCAGTTGCAACACCTCTGGTGGCACCCGGCCGTCTACGCAGCGCAGCCTGGCCCGGGTTTCCAGCGGGGACTGTGCCCGCCCGTCGGCCTCTGCCAGGTAGCCGCGCGCGGCGACCGCGCCCCGCCTGCGCCTGATCCGGCGGGCGATCGACCCGAGATCCTCCTTGGTCAGCAATCCACGGTTGAGCGCCGAGTCGAGCACCGAGACGGCCGGGTACCGCTGGACGCGGAGGATGACGTCGCTGACCGTGCTGATGGGGTCGGTGGCCAGCAGACCGCTCAGGCTGACCAGCGATTTCACCGGCTGGTCCAGCTGGTGCAGCACGATGTGGGGTTCTCTGATCCGGGCATGCTTGGCGGCCGCCGAGGGCAGGCCGATGTGAATCTCGTCGGACGCCGGTAGGCCGCCGATCCGGTGCAATTCGGCGGCGGTGCCGAAAACCGCGAACGCGGCCGGCCCCAGCGACAGCAGCGCTGCCCGGACCTGCTGACGCCGGGACGGCTGCACCGCCCAGATCGGGCGCGGAAGGTAAACCGCCCGAGCCAACGCCTGCCACCGCCCGAAGGTCACCAGGTTGTCGACCTCATGTCGGGTGAAACCGGCCTCCAGCGCCTGCCCCCGACCCACCAGCCCGTCTTGCCGGGCCGCCACCCACGAAATCCGTCCCTCTCGATCCACCCCACCACCCTGACCCGCCCCCACCCCCCACCGCAGCCCCTGTGGATAACCCAATCCCCGCCCTGTGGATAACTCCCACCCCAGCCTCGTTGATCATGAGGTTGGCGGCACCGTGGAGATCGACTACTGCCGCCAACCTCATGATCAACGGGGCCAAGGAGGCGGGGCGGGGAGGGAAAAGGGGGAGGGGACTGCGGCCGATGCCGCAGTCCCCTCCCCCTTTCGCGGTGGTTAGTGCTTTTCGTCCTGTTGGGGGTGGGCGAAGTTGAGGTGCTCGGGTGGGAGCGGGAAGGTCACGTCGTCGCCGAAGGGGCTGGGGGCGGCGGCGCGGTCGAAGGTGAGCTCCGTCAGGGGGAGCTTGCCGTTCGCGTCGACTGCCGGGGCGGTCGGGTGCGGCACCTCGCGGTGCCAGTTGACGCCCTGCTGCGCCTGCACCTCGGCGGCGGAGTCGTGCGAGCCGCCCGCGTGCGAGTGCACACCGTGGCCGGTGGCGCTGGAGCGCACCGCGCCCGGGGAATGTTCACTGGTCACGCTGGTCTGAGGCACTTGACCCCTCCGGAAGATCTTGCTGCCGAGCCACACAAGAGGATCGTACCTGCGGTCGACGACCCGTTCCTTCATGGGGATGATCCCGTTGTCGGTGATCTTGATGTGCTCGGGGCAGACCTCGGTGCAGCACTTGGTGATGTTGCAGTATCCGAGGCCCTGATCCGACTGCGCGTACTCCTTGCGGTCGGTCCGGGTGTCCAGGGGGTGCATGTCCAGTTCGGCGGCCCGGATGAAGTACCGCGGCCCGGAGAAGGCCGGCTTGTTGTCGTCGTGGTCACGGATGACGTGGCAGACCGTCTGGCACAGGAAGCACTCGATGCACTTGCGGAACTCCTGTGAGCGTTCCACGTCGACCTGCTGCATCCGGTAGTCACCGGGGGCCAGGTCGGCCGGAGGCGCGAAGGCGGGGGTCTCCCGCGCCTTCTCGTAGTTGAACGACACGTCCGTGACCAGGTCCCGGATGACCGGGAAGGTACGCAGCGGGGTGACCGTGACGGTCTCGTTCTCCTCGAAGGTCGACATCCGGGTCATGCAGCCCAGCTTGGGCATCCCGTTGATCTCCATCGAGCAGGAACCACACTTGCCCGCCTTGCAGTTCCACCGGCAGGCCAGGTCCGGCGCGTCCGTGGCCTGCAACCGGTGGATCACGTCGAGGACCACCTCGCCCTCGTTCACCTCGACGGTGTAGTCCTGCAACTCGCCACCGTCGGCGTCACCCCGCCAGATCCGGAACTGACGCTTCGTACCCATCAGCTGTTCTCCTTCTCGACGGCGTCGGTGGCCGCGGCGTCTGCGGCGGCGAGGGCGTCGAACTCGGCGAGTTCCTCGTCGGTGAGGTACTTGGCCAGCTCCGCGCGGTCGAACAGGCTGATCAGTTCGGCGCGCATCTTCGGCAGCGGCTTGCGGCCCAGCCGGACGGTGTCCCCGTCGAGCGAGCAGACCAGGTTGACCCGCCGCCACTGCGGATCCATGGTCGGGTAGTCCTCGCGGGTGTGTCCGCCCCGCGACTCGCGGCGCTCCAGGGCCGCCTTGGCGGTGCACTCGGAGACGACGAGCATGTTGCGCAGGTCCAACGCCAGGTGCCAGCCCGGGTTGTAGCGGCGACCCCCGGCCGCGCTGACCTTCGCCACCCGCTCGCGCAGCTCCGCCAGCCGGGCCAGGGCGTCCTCCAGCTCGGCCTCCCGCCGGATGATGCCGACCAGGTCGCCCATCACCGCCTGAAGATCCTGCTGGAGGGTGTACGGGTTCTCCCCGGTGTCCCGCTGCAGCGGAGCCAGGGCGGTCTCCACGGCGGTCTCCACCGCGGTCACCGCCACCCGGGGACGGGCGGCCAACTGGTCGATGTAACCGGCCGCGTGGCCACCGGCCCGCTTGCCGAAGACCAGCAGGTCGGACAGGGAGTTGCCGCCGAGCCGGTTGGAGCCGTGCATACCCCCGGAGACCTCACCGGCGGCGAACAGCCCGCGCACCGAGCCGTACGCCGCACCGGTGTCCGGGTCGACCTCCACCCCACCCATCACGTAGTGGCAGGTGGGGCCGACCTCCATCGGTTCCTTGGTGATGTCGACGTCCGCCAGGCCCTTGAACTGGTGGTGCATCGAGGGCAGGCGGCGGCGGATCTCCTCGGCCGGCAACCGGGAGGCGATGTCCAGGTAGACCCCGCCGGCCGGCGTACCCCGGCCTGCCTTGACCTCGCTGTTGATCGCGCGGGCGACCTCGTCGCGGGGCAGCAGCTCCGGCGGGCGCCGGTTGTTGTCCGGGTCGGTGTACCAGCGGTCCGCCTCCTCGGGCGTCTCCGCGTACTGCTTGCGGAAGACGTCCGGGACGTAGTCGAACATGAACCGCTTGCCCTCGGAGTTCTTCAGGATCCCGCCGTCACCGCGCACCGACTCGGTGACCAGGATGCCCTTCACCGAGACCGGCCAGACCATGCCGGTGGGGTGGAACTGGAGGAACTCCATGTTGATCAGGGTCGCCCCGGCGCGCAGGGCCAGGGCGTGCCCGTCCCCGGTGTACTCCCAGGAGTTCGAGGTGACCTTGTAGGAGCGGCCGACACCGCCGGTGGCCAGCACCACGGCCGGCGCCTCGAACAGGACGAACTCCCCGGACTCCCGGTAGTAGCCGAAGGCCCCGGCGATCCGGTCACCGTCGAGCAGCAGCTCGGTGATGGTGGTCTCGGAGAAGACCTTGATCCGGGCGTCGTACGAGCCGAACTCCTGCTTGTCCTCCTGCTGCAAGGAGACGATCTTCTGCTGGAGGGTACGGATCAGCTCCAGGCCGGTCCGGTCGCCGACGTGGGCCAGTCGGGGGTACTCGTGGCCGCCGAAGTTGCGCTGCGAGATCTTGCCGTCCTTCGTACGGTCGAACAGCGCGCCGTACGTCTCCAGCTCCCAGATCCGCTGCGGTGCCTCCTTGGCGTGCAGCTCGGCCATCCGGAAGTTGTTGAGGAACTTGCCCCCGCGCATGGTGTCCCGGAAGTGCACCTGCCAGTTGTCCCGGCTGTTCACGTTCCCCATGGCGGCGGCGGCGCCACCCTCGGCCATCACGGTGTGGGCCTTGCCGAACAGCGACTTGGAGATGATGGCGGTCTTCTTGCCGGCCAGCCGGGCCTCGATCGCCGCGCGCAGACCGGCGCCACCGGCCCCGATCACGACCACGTCGTAGTGGTGTCGTTCGATGCGGGTGGTGGTGCTCGGGTCGTGCTGAGAATTGGTCGTCATGGTGTGGGGCCCCTAGTTGATGAACCGCAGGTCGGAGATCCACCCGGCGGCGACGGACATGACGTAGAAGTCGGTCAGCGCCAACGTGCCGAGGGTGATCCAGGCGAGCTGCATGTGCCGGACGTTCAGCCAGGAGACGTAGCCCCAGGCCCGGTACCGGACCGGATGCTTGGAGAAGTGCTTCAACCGGCCACCGATGATGTGCCGGCAGGAGTGGCAGGAGATGGTGTACGCCCACAGCATGATCACGTTGCCGAGCAGGATCAGGTTGCCCAGGCCGAACCCGAAGCCCTCCGGGCTGTGGAAGGCGGCGATGGCGTCCCAGGTGTTGATCAGCGAGATGATCGCGGCGAAGTAGAAGAAGTACCGGTGCGAGTTCTGCACGATCAGCGGGAAACGGGTCTCACCGCCGTAGGAGGCGTGGCCGTCCGGCACCGCGCAGGCCGGCGGCGAGAGCCAGAACGACCGGTAGTACGCCTTGCGGTAGTAGTAGCAGGTCAGCCGGAACAGCAGCAGGAACGGCAGGGTGAAGGCGGCGTCCGGGATGATCCACCAGCCGGGTAGGTACTGCCCGAAGTGGGAGGCCTCCGGAATGCACCGGTCGGTCACGCAGGGGGAGTAGAACGGGGTCAGGTAGTGGTATTGCTCGACCCAGTACCACTTGTGCATGAAGACCCGGACGGTTGCGTACGCCACCCATGCGCTCAGGCCGATGACCGTGATCAGCGGGGCGATCCACCAACGGTCCGTACGCAACGTCTTCGCCGCGATGGCGGCGCGGGCGCGCGCCCCCCGCAGCTTCGTTGCCGATGATGTCATTCGTGTCGTCTCCCTGACGGGGCCCTCTCACGGGCGGCGGAACACTTCCCGGTCGGCACCCGGATCGGCGTTGCCGACTCCGTTTGCCACGTCATGCGCACACCAACGACCGCGCCGGGCGTACCGGAGCAGCTAAGTGACACACGTTACGCCGATCTAGGCGGGCCGTCCGCGCAAGGCAGTGTCCCGTGTGTCCCGCTCTTTGGAAACCCTCTCGCCATGATCAATATGCGAGCGTCCGAAAAAGATCGACCAGTGGCCGATGGCTGGTCAGCCGGACGCTCCTCCGGTGAAGTTCCATGCGGCCAGCCGCAGGGCGGGCGCCTCCCACCAGACCCCGTCCCACCGACCCGGCTGCCGGACCGCCCGCCGCCCCAGCTCCAGCACCCCACCCGGCCCCAGAGCCCGGGGGTACGACTCGGTGAACCGCAGATCGCGCACCGCGCGGGTGACCTGCCCATCCTCGACCAGCCACACCCCGTTGCGGGTCAGTCCCGTGATCACCAGACTCTTCGGGTCGAGTACCCGGGTGTACCACAGGTCGCTGACCAGCAGCCCGCGTGACATCCGGGAGACCAGGGCGGCAGTGTCCGCATCGGCCACCGCCCCGGCTGTTCCTGCGGCGGTTGTCGGGACGCCTGGGGTGTCCGTGGTCGTCGTGGCTGGAGCGAGGCGCAGGTTACGCGGGACCGGGCCGATCGTGCTGCTGCCGGTCCAGGCGTGCCCGGTGGACTCGCCGCCCACCTCGGCGGCGCTGCGCCGGTCGTGCACCACCGCCCGGGTGACGCCCGCCTCCACCAGGGGCAGGGTGTACGTCGGCGTACCCTCCAGATCGAACGGCAGCCCGGCGGCACCGAGCGGATCGTCGACCAGGGTCACCGCCGAATCGAACTGGGCCACCCCGGGCTCGGCGAAGGACTGCCCCTCGGCGTACTGCCTGCCGTTGAAGCCGTACCAGGAGAAATTCTGCAGCAGGTCGGCCACGGCGGCCGGTTCCAGCACCACCGGATACCGTCCGGGCGGCAACTCGATCGGGTCGGTTCCGGCACGGGCCTTGGCGGCGGCTCGGCGCCCCAACTCGGCGGCGTCCAGGTCGGTCAGCCGCTGGGCACAGTCGCGGGCCGTGCCGTCGGCGCCGTCGGCCCGGGCGATCCCGTCCATCGCCGCCTCGACCGTGCGGCCCTGCACCGCCTGACCGGCCGAGTTCGCGAACGCCACCGTCCGTACCGCCGTCCGGCAGTAGCCGGCGGTCTCCAGGCCACCGGCCGCGTCGACGAAGGCCCGGACCAGCGCCGCCCGGTCATCTGGCCCGGCCTGCGCGGTGGCCGCGTCCCACGGCAGCGGGGCCGCCACCGGCTGCGGTGCGGTCAGCCCCGGCCAGGCCGGATCCCGGGGGGCGAACCGGGCCGCCGCCAGCACCCGTTCCACCAGAGCGCGCAGGTTCTCCGGGGTGGCCGTGGTGCCGCTACCGGCGACGGTACGACCATCCAGGTGGACCCGCAGCCGGACCTCCACGGCGGACTCGGCGACGTTCTGGTGGATCGCCGAGTTGGCGAACCGGGTCAACGCCAGCTCACCCCGGCTGACCGTCACCTCGGCCTGCGCACCCACACCCCCGAGCCGGCCGACCAACTCCACCACCTGCCCGGCCAGCCCCAACTCACTGCTCACGCGTGAACTCCTACCCGGACGTTGCGGAAGCGGGCCGGGGCGGCCGGGTGACCGGTGTGCCCGATCTGACCGGGCTGGCCCTTGCCGCAGTTGGGGGTGCCCCAGGAGACGATCTCGGAGGAGAGCATGTCCATCGAGCGCCAGAACAGCGGCCCGATGCCGGTGTAGGTGGGGTTACGCAGCATCCGCCCGCGCCGGCCCTTGCGGATCTCCCACCCGATCTCGCAGCCGAACTGGAAGTTCAGCCGTTTGTCGTCGATCGACCAGGACCGGTTGATGTCCATCAGCACCCCCTCCTCCGTGGCGGCGATGATCTCCTCCAGGGTGTGCGGGCCCGGCTCCAGGCCGACATTAGTCATCCGGACCATCGGCAGCCGGGCCCAGCCGTCGGCGCGTACGCTGCCGCCGTAGTCCAGGCCCGCGACGGCGGCCGAATCCCGCCCGGCCAGCACCCCCACCCACCGCCCGGCGCGTACCGCGTCGCGTCTGACCGCCGGGGAGCCCTCGTCGTCGTAGCCGAAGCTGCCCAGCGCGCCCGGGATGGTCGGGTCGATGGTGATGTTCATCAGCTCCGAGCCGTAGCGCAGCGAGCCGAGCTGGGCCAGGTCCAGCCAGGAGGTACCGGCGAAGGCGGCCTCCCAGCCGAGGATGCGGTCCAGTTCGATGGCGTGTCCGACGGACTCGTGGATCTGCAACGCAAGCTGCTCGCCGCCGAGGATCAGGTCGGTCTCCCCGGCCGGGCACAGCGGCGCGGTCAACAACTCCCGCGACTCCTCCGCGATGCGCGCCGCGTGGGCGGTCAGGTCCAGCGAGTCGACCAGCTCCCAGCCGGTGGTGCCGTACTGCCCTCGGTAGCTGGGCCAGGATCGGCGTTGGGTCTCGCGGTCGCCGATGGCGGTGGCCGAGATGCCGCCGCCGCATTCCCGGATGTGCTGGTCGATGCGGTGGCCCTCGCTGGAGACGAACCACTTCGTGGTGTCCCAGATCTGGTAGAGCCCCTCGGCGAGGTCGGCCCCGTGGTCGACCGCCGTGGCGGTGGCGGCCACCAGCAGGTCACCCTTGGTGGCCAGGGAGACCGCTAGCGGGTCCACATCGTACGGTGACGACCAGCTGGCGGTGGTGGGTGTGACCGGGACCAGGTCGACCGGGGGGCCGGGGACCAGGCCGCTGGCGGCGGCGGTCCGGGCGGCCCGGTGGCCGGCCTCGCGGGCGGCCCGGTCGGACAACTCCGGTACGGCGTGGAAGCCCCAGCTCGCCCCGACGAGCGCCCGTACGCCCAACCCGAGGCTCTCGTCCTGGGTCAGCGCCTCGATCTCGCCGTTGCGAGCGGACATCGACTCGTAGCGCCGGTGCATCACCCGGGCGTCGGCGTACCTGGCGCCCGCGTCCAGGGCGGCCTGCACGGCCGCGGTCGCCACCTCGAACTCGCTCATGGGCCGACCCTAGGCGAGCCCACCGACGACCGCTGACCGGTTTGTTAACCGGGGACCCCTGCTCTACCGCAGGCGTTAATAGGGTGCCCTTCCTTACATCAGGTGGGTGCGGAGGAAGTCGAGTTCCAGGCGGAGGAGGCGTTCGGAGAGGCCACCGGCGGCCATGTGGGTCGCGCCGGTCAGGGGGATCACCGAGTGCGGCCGGC
Organism: Micromonospora sp. NBC_01739; assembly: GCF_035920385.1. Classification (GTDB taxonomy): domain Bacteria; phylum Actinomycetota; class Actinomycetes; order Mycobacteriales; family Micromonosporaceae; genus Micromonospora. Next base: position 5,848,446 of record NZ_CP109151.1, read on the forward strand.
CGGCGGCCAGCAGCGCCGCCGACAGGCGCAGGGTGTGGGCGGCCACCACGTTGTCGTCGACCATGCCGTGCACCAGCAGCAAGGGGCGGGCCTGCGCCGGGTCGGTGACCGGCTCGGCGGCCAGGTCGACCAGCGAGTGGTGGGCGTACACGTCCAGGCCGTCGTCCGGCATCCCCAGGTAGCGCTCGCTGTACGCGGTGTCGTAGAGGGCCCAGTCGGTGACCGGGGCACCGGCGATCCCGCACTTGAACAGCTCCGGGTGGCGCAGCACCGCCAGCCCGGCCAGCCACCCGCCGAAGGACCAGCCGCGTACCGCCACCCGATCCAGGTCCAGGTCGGGATGCTTGTCGGCCAGGGCGTGCAGCGCATCCACCTGGTCGGCGAGGATCACGTCCGCGACCCGCCGGTGGATGGCCTTCTCGTAGGAGGGCGCGATGCCCGGGGTGCCCCGGTTGTCGATCACGACTACCGCGAAGCCGGCGTCGGCCCACCACTGTCGTTCCAGCCAGGCCGATCGCGCGGCCACCACCTCCTGGTGGCCCGGCCCGCCGTAGATGTCCAGCAGCACCGGCAGCCGTCGGCCGGTGACGTAGTTCTCCGGGTAGAGCACCGCCGAGGGCAGCCGCCGGTCGGTCACCCGCTCCAGCAGGGGCAGCGGGGCGTACGACGGGGTGGCGGCCAGCGACCGCAGGGTGGCCACCTCCCGGTCGCCCTGGCGTACGGTCCAGCGGATGCCGGGATGGTCCAGCGAGGCGGTGCCGATGACCAGTACCTCCCCGCCGACCGCGGCGGTGTGCCAGCCCGAGTCGGCGGTCAACCGGCGGGCGTCCACCCCGCCGCCGATGCTGGTACGCACCCGGAACAGGTGCTGCTCGCTCGGCTCCCCGTCACTGGCCTCCACCAGCAGGTCCGCCGGGCCGCTGACCGTGGCCAGCCGACCGACCACCCGGCGTACGTACAGCGAGGGTGGGGTCAGCAGGGTGCCGTCGGCGAAGAGGCAGCGGGCGTCGTACCCGTCGTGGGCCAGTTCGCCGCCGACCAGCACCCGCCCGTCGGGCAGGTGGGCCGGGGTGCCCGCGATCGGCTCCACCCAGCGGGGGTCGGCCAACTCGGCGTGCACCTGGGTCTCCCCGGTACGCGGGTCGATGGCCAGCACCAGCCCGTGCTGTTGGGAACGGCGCAGCACGGTGATCAGCGGAGCGCCCTCGGCCCAGTGCACCGCGGTCAGGTACGGGTAGGTCTCCCGGTCCCAGTGCACATCCACCCAACCCCCGTCGAGGTCGAGCAGGTGCAGGCTGACCTCGGCGTTCGGGCCACCCGCCACCGGGTACGCGACACTCTCCGGTGGGCTGGCCGGCTGGGCGGGGTCGTGCAGGTGCCAGCGGGGCAGTCGGGTCTCGTCGACCCGGGCCGCCAGCACGGAACGACCGTCCGGCGCCCACCAGTAGCCCCGGTACCGGTGGAACTCCTCCGCGGCGATGTGCTCGGCCAGTCCCCAGACCACCCCGGAGTCCTCACCGGCGAGGATGCTGTCGGTGCCGTCGCCGTCGACCACCCGCAACTGCCCCCGGCGTACCCCCTCGGCCGTGTCGGTGACGTACGCCAGCCGTTGGCCGGTCGGATCGGGCCGGGGGTCGAGGACCGGCCCGGCCACCGGCACCTCGATCACGTCGCCGTGCACCAGGTCGGCCCGGAACAGCCGACCGGCCAGCGCGAACACCGCCACCCGACCGGCGGAATCCAGGGCGTACGACCCGATGCCGGAGGCGGACAGCCGCATCCGTTCGCGGCGGGCCCGTTCCCCGGGGCTCAGCGCGGCGGGGTCGGCGTCCGCCCCGAGCAGGGTGAGCGGGCAGGCGACCAACCACTCCTCGCCGCTGGCGACGTCCAGTTGCCACAGCGCGTCGGCCGGATCCTGTGGGCCGCTGGAGCGCAGGAAGACCACCCGGGCTCCGTCGCCGGCCACGGTGACCGCGCGCGGCGCCCCGTGGCTGAACCTGCGGGTGCGGGCGGCCAGCTCGGGAAAGTCCACAGGCCAGATGGTAGGCCCGCGGCCAGTGCAATGTGAGCGACCTGCGGGGACGCGTACGGACCGGCGCGGACAAACCGCCGGTTAGAGTGACCGTCGTGACGACGCTGCCCGACCGCCGCCTGTTGCTGGTCCACGCGCATCCCGACGACGAGACCATCGGCACCGGTTCGACGATGGCCTACTACGCCGCCGAGGGTGCCCACGTCACCCTGGTCACCTGCACCCTGGGTGAGGAGGGTGAGATCCACGTCCCGGAACTGGCCGGGCTGGCCGCCGCCGAGGCGGATCAACTCGGCGGGTACCGGATCGCCGAACTGGCCGCCGCCTGCGCCGAACTCGGCGTCACCGACCACCGGTTCCTCGGCGGGGCGGGTCGCTACCGGGACTCCGGCATGATGGGCCTGCCCACCAACGCCAACCCGCGCGCCTTCTGGCAGGCCGACCTCGACGAGGCCGCCGGCTATCTGCTGGAGGTCATCCGGGAGATCCGCCCGCAGGTGGTCATCACCTACGACGACAATGGGTTCTACGGCCACCCGGACCACATCCAGGCGCACCGGGTGACGATCCGGGCGGTCGAGCTGGCCGCGGGGGAGGGCATCGGCCCGGCGAAGGTCTACTGGACGGCGATGCCGCAGAGTGTCCTGGAGGCGGGGATGACGCACTTCGAGGAGGCCTCGGACAACCCCTTCGCCGGCATCACGGACGCCACGGAGCTGCCCTTCTGCACCCCGGACCCGCAGATCGCGGCGCGGATCGACGCCACCGAGCAGCACGCGGCCAAGGAGGCCGCGATGCGGGCGCACGCCACCCAGATCCCGGCCAACTCCTGGCTCTACTCGATCGCCGGCAACTTCGGTGCCGAGTTCATGGGAGTGGAGTACTTCACCCTCGCGGTCGGCACCAAGGGGCCGGGCAGCGGCCCGTACGGTTGGGAGTCGGACCTGTTCGCCGGGCTGGACCTGGGTGGGAGTCCGCAGCCGTCGGCGGTCCTCTCGGCCGGTCAACGGTGAGCTCGTCCGCCGCGATGTCGGTCGCCCCGCAGGAGCAGCTCCCGCCGCCGCCCAGGGCGGCCGGGGTGCGGCGTGTCCTCGACATGGGGCTGCGGGTGACCGGCGGGCTGGTGGCCGTGGTCGCCGGTGCGGTGACCGCGGTGCTGGAGCTGCTGCTGGCGCCGTTGCGGGTCGGTGGCTACCTGATCGGGGTGGCGGCGCTGGTGGCCGTGGTGGTGAACATCGCGCTGAGCTGGTTCGCCATCGAGACGGTCGGCCGGCGCTGGGCGGTGGCCCTGCCGGCCCTGCCCTGGGTGGTGATCATGATCGCTGCCGCCGACCGGACCGCTGAGGGTGACGTGCTGCTGATCGGCAACTGGGTGGGGCTGGCCCTGGTGGTGGTCGGGGCGATGGCCTTCGCGGTGACGGCCTTCCGGTCGATCGTCGCCGGGCCCCCCAGACCCGGTCGCTACTGACGGCGGCACCGCCGGAGTGGTAGATATTCCTGCCAAGAGTCCGCCACGAGGCGGACGGTACGGCGGGAGGCGTGCGATGGGTCAGCGGTGGCGCGCGGTCGGAGTACTCACGATCGCGCTGTTCGCAGTCAACGTGGTCGCCCGGTTGATCATCCGGTTCGGCTTCGACGGTGACGAGGCGGCCGCCGACCGGGTGACCCTCGGGATGTTCGTGGTGATCGGCTTGATCCTGGCCGGAACCGCCATCGCCTGGGGGCAGTCCCGCCCACCGGCGCAGTGGGGCGCCGAGGTCGCCGCCGCGATCGGCATGGCGCTTGCCCTGACCATGCTGGTGGGACCCCTGCTGGTCGGCCAGAACCCCTTCGGCAGCGGCAGCGCCACCTTCTTCTGGCAGGTCCTGCTCTACCTGCTGGCCACGAGCATCGGTGCCATCCTCGGCCACCTGCTCCTCACCACCCTGGGCCGCGACTACCGCTCCCAGCGCCTACAACGCCTGGCCCAATCCGCCCCCACCAAACCCCGCCGCTAACCCCCACCCCCACCCCCTCTCACCCACCCCCACTCCCTGATTCGCCCCGTTGATCATGAGGTTGGCGGCAGTCGTCGATCTCCACGGTGCCGCCAACCTCATGATCAACGAGGGCGAAGGGGGCAGGGGGTTAGGGGGTGGGTGGGGTGCGGGTTCGGTAGGTGTGGTGGGTGGTGAAGCCTAGTTTGCGGTAGAGGGTTACTGCGGGGGTGTTGTGTTGCTCTACCTGGAGGAAGGCTTGGGTTGCGCCTGCGGCTTGGGCCCAGCGGCCCAGGGCTCGGGTCAGGGCGGTGGCGTGGCCTTGGCCGCGGGCGGGGGGTAGTACCTCGATCAACGAGAGGCCCAGCCAGCGGCCCTGCCCGGTCACGGTGCCTCGGCCGACGGCCACCAGGGCTCCGTCGACGTACGCGTGGGCGAAGCGGACCTGGTCCACGGCGGTGAGTACGTGCCGGCCGGCCTCCGGTAGGCCGCCCTTGCGGCTGGCCGCCACCGCCAGCCACTGCTCGGAGGGCTCGTCGGCAAGCTCGATCACGGCCGCCGACACCGCCCCACCCGGCTTCGACGACGCCGCGCCCAGGCCGGCCCCGCGCGACACCGCGCCCAGCTCGGCCTCAGGTGGCATCGCGTCCAGGTCGGTCTCGGGGGGTGTGGTCAGGAGGGGTAGGGCTACGGTCTGCACCAGGACGGTCGGGCGGCTGCCCCAGCCGCGTAGGTCTAGTTCGGCGCCGACCGGGGCGGCCAGGGGCAGGGGAGTGGTGACCAGCGGCGGCTGCCCCCGGGCGGCGTACCAGCGCTCTACCTCGTTCAGCGCGGCCGGCAGGGGGCGGTCCGGGTCGCCCACCGGCAGGGCGGAGTTGGCGCGGCCGGTCCAGCCGTCGGCGGCCCGTAGCAGCCAGTCACCGAGTCGTACGCGGACCGGTGCGGGCCAGGCCTCGTCGGCGGCGAGTTCTAGTTCGATCACGGCGTCGGCGGCCGGACGTCGGGCCGGGGGTACCCGCTTGGCCCGGTGCACTTCGGTGATCGGAACCCGGACCTGTCCGGTACGGGTGGTGAGGGTGAGGTGGGAATCGGACACCTCGACCAGTTCGCCGAGCGCATCGGAGTAAACCGGACGACCGGCGCGGGTGCCGACGACACGCCGGACCACGATCCGGTGTCCTAAATCCTGCTCTCCGAGCACGATCGACCTCCTCCCCGACGAGATACTAGGCTCTTAGCGTCGCGGGTGATCGCGGCGTGTCTTGCGGAGGAGAAGACCGGTGACCTACATCATCGCCGAGCCGTGCGTGGATGTGCTCGACAAGGCATGCATCGAGGAATGCCCGGTCGACTGCATTTACGAGGGCAACCGGATGCTCTACATCCACCCCGACGAGTGCGTCGACTGTGGTGCCTGTGAGCCTGTCTGCCCGGTAGAGGCGATCTTCTACGAGGACGACGTTCCGGAGCAGTGGAAGGACTACACCGGCGCCAACTACGAGTTCTTCGAGGACCTGGGTTCCCCCGGGGGCGCCTCGAAGATCGGCAAGGTGGAGAAGGACGCCACCTTCGTCGCCGCGCAGCCGCCGCGCGGCGAGGGGCACTGAGCCGGCCCGCGCCGGTCTCGTCACGGCTTCCCGACTTCACCTGGGACACCCTGGACGCCGCGGCCGTGCTGGCCGCGGCGCACCCGGACGGGTTGATCAACCTGTCCATGGGTACGCCGGTCGACCCGGTACCAGAGGTGATCCAGCGGGCGCTGGCCGACGCGGCCGACGCTCCGGGTTACCCGTTGACGGCCGGCACGGTCGCGCTGCGGGAGGCGATCGCCGCCTGGGTCGCCCGGTCCTGCGGGGCCGGGGTGGACGGGCTCGGTGTGCTGCCCACGGTCGGCTCCAAGGAGCTGGTGGCCTGGTTGCCCACCCTGCTGGGGCTGGGGCCGGGCGACGTCGTGGTGGTGCCCTCGGTCGCCTACCCCACCTACGAGGACGGGGCGCGGCTGGCGGGGGCCACCACGGTACGCGCGGATTCCCTGACCGCGGTCGGGCCGACCTCCCGGGTGGGCCTGGTCTGGGTGAACTCGCCGAGTAACCCGACCGGCCGGGTGCTGCCCGCCAGCCACCTGCGCAAGGTGGTCGACTGGGCGCGGGAGCGTGGCGCGGTGGTCGCCAGCGACGAGTGCTACCTGCCCCTGGGGTGGACGGCGCAACCGGTGTCGGTGCTGTCCCCGGAGGTCTGCGGCGGCTCGTACGACTCGGTCCTGGCGGTGCACTCGCTGTCCAAGCGGTCCAACCTCGCGGGCTACCGGGCGGGCTTCGTGGCGGGTGACCCGGCCCTGGTGGCGGAGCTGCTGAAGGTCCGCAAGCACGCGGGCATGATCGTGCCGGCGCCGGTGCAGGCGGCGATGGTGGCCGCCCTGGGTGACGAGCAGCACGCCGACGAGCAGCGGGAGCGTTACCGGGCCCGCCGCGACATCCTGTGGGCGGCCTTCACGAAGGCCGGGTTCCGGGTGGAGCACTCCGAGGCGGGGCTCTATCTCTGGCTGACCCGGGACGAGGACTGCTGGGACACGGTCGACTGGCTGGCCCGTCGGGGCATCCTGGTCGCCGCCGGTGTCTTCTACGGCCCGGGTGCCCGCCGGTACGTCCGGGCGGCCCTGACGGAGTCCGACGAGCGGATCGCTGCGGTGGCCGCCCGTCTCGCCGAGGTCTGACCCGGGACGCCGAGGTACGCGATGGTGGTCGGCAGACAGGCGCGGCCCCGGGTGGCCGTGCTCGGCACCGGTCTGATCGGCGGTTCGGTGCTGCTGCGCCTGCACGCCGCCGGGCTGGAGGTGATCGGCTGGGATCCGGACGAGGGCACCCGCCGAAAGGCCCGGGCTCTCGGCGTACCCACTGCTGACCTGTTGGTCGAGGCGGTGGCCGACCGGGAGGTGGTCTTTCTCGGCGGGCCGCTGCCCACCCTGCCGGCGACCCTGGTCGAGGTCGTCGCGGCGACCGGCGAGGACTGCCTGCTCACCGATGTCGGCAGCACCAAGGGGCAGGTGGCCGCGTTCGCCACGGCGCAGGGGCTGACGCACCGGTTCGTACCCGGTCATCCGATGGCCGGCAGCGACCGGGCCGGTCTGTCGGCCGCCGTGCCGGACCTGTTCGCCGGTGCGGCCTGGGTGCTCTGCCCGGCCGCCGAGGGGCTTGCCGGGTTCCGTCGGCTGGTGGCCCTGATCACGGAGGTCTTCGCCGCCCGGGTGGTGCCGATGGCGGCGGATCGGCACGACGCCGTGGTCGCGCTCGCCTCCCACGTGCCCCATCTGCTCGCCGGGGCGTTGGCGGGAGCGGCCGAGCGGTCCCCGCTGCGCGACGCGGTGCTCGCCCTGGCGGCGGGTAGTTTCCGGGACGGTACCCGGGTGGCCGGCACCCCGCCGCAGCGGACGACGAACATGTTGCGCGGCAACCGCGACGAGGTGTTGGCGGCGCTGACCGGGGTGCGGGGATATCTCGACGAGCTGGCCGAGGCCCTGCGCGCGGACGATCCCGACCTGCTCACCGCCCGGTACGCCGAGGCCGCAACGGCCCGTGGGAGTTTGGCCGATCGGCCGTACGCCGAGCAGGACCGGTCGTTTCCGATGGCGGGCGACCCCGCCGAGGAGGTGGCCTGGTTGTGTGCCCTGGGTGCGGCCGGTGGGCATCTCAGCGGCTGCCGGGTGGACGACGAGGTGGTGACCTACCGGACCCACCGCCCCGCCTCCGCCTGAGCATCGGTGGGCGTGCGGCCCGCCCCGCCGTTAGGGTGAGGTCATGGTGGACGGACCGGTGGTGACGGTACGCGGCGAGGCCTACCGCGAGGTCGACCCGGAGATCGCCCGATTCGCGGTCACCGCCCTGGCCCGGGACCGCGACCGGGAGGTCGTGCTGACCCGGCTGGCCGAGCGGGCCGCCGCGATCCGGGTGCTGCTGGATGCGGCCGAGTCGTCGATCGACCGCCGGGAGACCGGTGACCTGCGGGTCCGGCCGGAGACCCGACGGTCCGGCGAGCGGGTGGTGGCCTGGCACGGTTCCGTGGTGACCACGGTGACGGTCACCGACTTCACCGCCCTCGGTGAGCTGATGCTGCGCCTGGCCGACCAGGATCAGGTCGAGGTGGCCGGCCCCTGGTGGTCGCTGCGCCCGGACAGCCCGACCTACCGCCAGGCCCGCCACGACGCCATCACCGACGCCCTGCAACGGGCCCGGGAGTACGCGGAGGCCCTCGGTGCCCAGGTCACCGACCTGATCGAACTGGCCGACGAGGGTGGCAGCGTGCAGCCCCAGATGATGCGGATGTCCTTCGACACCGGGGAGTCCGCCGGTGGCACCCCGCAACTGGACTTCGACCCCCAGCCCCAGGGGGTGCACGCCGCCGTACGGGCGCAGTTCCACATCACCCGGCCGGTCCTGTCCTGATGCCCCCCGCCGAGGTGTTGGCCGTCGAGGATCTGGTGGCGCGGGCCGGCAGGCTGGCCGACGCCGGTCCTCGGCAACTGCTCGGCATCACCGGTGCCCCCGGCGTCGGCAAGTCCACCCTGGCCGCCCAGGTGGTGGCGGCCCTCGGCCCGGTGGCCCGGCTGGTGCCGATGGACGGCTTCCACCTGGCCCAGGCCGAGCTCGACCGGCTGGGCCGGGCCTCGCGCAAGGGTGCCATCGACACCTTCGACGCCAACGGGTACGTCTCCCTGCTGCGTCGGCTAAGACGCAAGGAGCCGACCTCCGTCTGGGCGCCCGAGTTTCGCCGTGAGCTGGAGGAACCGGTAGCCGGGGCGATCGAGGTGCCGCCGGAGGTCCGGCTGGTGGTGACCGAGGGCAACTATCTGCTGGTGCCGCAGCCGCCCTGGGACGAGCTGCGTTCGTTGCTGCACGAGGCGTGGTTCCTCGATCTGGACACCGAGTTGCGGCACCGCCGGCTGATCGCCCGGCATGTCGCGTACGGACGCTCGCCGGAGCAGGCCCAGGACTGGGCGCTGGGCAGCGACGAGGTCAACGCCGCCCTGGTGGCCGGCACCGCCGACCGGGCCGACCTGGTGGTACGCCTGGCCGAGCCACCACCGGAATGAGGTAAGCCCCGGGCGGTCAGCCGATCTGGCGTATCGGCCGGGCGGGATTTCCGACGGCCACCACGTTCGCCGGCAGGTCCCGGGTCACCACGGCACCGGCACCGATGACCGTGTTCTCACCGATGGTCACTCCGGCCAGGACGATCGCCCCGCCCCCCAGCCACACGTTGTCCCCGATGGTGATCGGCTGGGCCGCCTCCCACTTGGCCCGGCGCTGCTCCGGCTCGACCGGATGGGTCGGGGTGAGCAGTTGGACGTTCGGGCCCACCTGCACGTCGGCCCCGAGGGTGATCGGTGCGGGGTCCAGGAAGACCGACTGGAAGTTGACGAAGCTGCGCGGCCCGATCCGGATGTTGTAGCCGTAGTCGCAGTGGAACGGTGGGCGGATCGAGGTCTGGTCGCCGAGGTCTCCGAGCAGGTCGCGGAGCACGGCCAGGCGGGCTTCGCGCTGGTCGGCGGGGGCGGAGTTGAACCGTTCCAGTAGCCGCAGGGCGTGCAGGTGCTCGGCGATGAGTTCCGGGTCGTCGGCGAGGTACGCCTCACCGGCCAGCATCCGCTCCTTCATGGATCTCATCTGCTGATCGTGACCCTCCCGGAGACCCTGAGTACTCAACTTCGTCGAATTCTTGACTCCCCATTGCATACTCAGTATGCAACCCTAGTGGTGTCGATGTACTCACATCGATAGACGCTCACAGAAGGAGGATCAGTTGCAACAAAGGAGCAAACTGACCGCCATCGGCCTGGGGATGGTCCTGGTGCTCGGCGTGCCGGGCGCCGCCTCGGCCACCCCCTCCGGGCCGGCCGCACCGCAGTCCCCCCAGGTCACCGCCCGGCCGGCCGCGCCGGGCCAGTCGACCGTCACCCTGATCACCGGTGACCGGGTGACCGTCACCGAGGCCGGGGCGACGAGCGTACGCCCGGCCGAGGGCCGGTCCGGCATCCGCTTCATCACCCAGCGTCAGCGGGACCACCTCTGGGTGATCCCGCAGGACGCCCTGCCGTTGGTTCGCGAGGGCCGGGTCGACCGGCGGCTGTTCGACGTGACCGGGCTGATCGCGGCCGGCTACGACGACGCCCGGCGGGACAACCTGCCCCTGCTGATGACTCACCAGCAAGGGGCGGCCCGGCGGAGCGCGGCACCCGAGGGGGTGACCGTCACCCGCGACCTGGCCGCCATCGGCGGGGTCGCGGCCACCGCCGACAAGCGGGAGATCACCGCGCTCTGGACGAGTCTCGCCGGTGGCCCGGCCGCTCGGCTCGACAATGCGGGGGGTGTCGAGCGGATCTGGCTCGACGGCAAGCGGCAGCTGACCCTGGAGCACAGCGTGCCGCAGATCGGTGCCCCCGCCGCCCACCAGGCCGGTTACACCGGCCAGGGGGTCCGGGTGGCGGTGCTGGACACCGGTGTCGACGCCGCCCACCCGGACCTGGTCGGGCGGGTCGCCGAGGCGCAGAACTTCAGCGAGGAGGAGAACCCGGGCGACATCGTGGGGCACGGCACCCATGTGGCGGCGACCATCGCCGGCAGCGGGGCGGCCTCCGGCGGCCGTAACCGTGGCGTGGCCCCGGACGCCACCCTGCTGTCCGGCAAGGTCTGTGAGGAGTACGGCTGCACGGATTCGGCCATCCTGGCCGGCATGCACTGGGCGGCGGTCGACCAGCAGGCCGATGTGATCAACATCAGCCTGGGTGGGTCGGACACCCCCGAGATCGACCCCCTGGAGGAGGCGGTCAACACCCTGACCGAGCAGACCGGCGCCCTCTTCGTGATTTCGGCCGGCAACAGTGGCCGGGCCGGCACCGTGGGCTCGCCGGCCAGCGCGGAGGCCGCACTGGCCGTCGGCGCGGTGGACCGCGACGACGAACTCGCCTACTTCTCCAGCCAGGGCCCGCGCGTCGGTGACGACGGGCTGAAGCCGGAGATCACCGCACCCGGGGTGGACATCGTCGCCGCCCGGGGCGCGGGCACCGAGCTCGGCGATCCGGTCGGGGAGCACTACGTCACGCTCTCCGGCACCTCGATGTCCGCACCGCACGTCGCCGGGGCGGCGGCCCTGCTGGCCCAGCAGCGCGGCGACGCGACCGCGGCACAGCTCAAGGCCCTGCTGATGGCCTCGGCCCAGCCGCACCCGGATCTGACCGCGTACCAGCAGGGGGCCGGCCGGGTCGACGTGGCGCGGGCGATCAACCAGCAGGTGGTCAGCGAACCGAGCAGCGTCTCGCTCGGTCGTACCATCTGGCCGCACGACGACGACGAGCCGGTCACCCGCGAGCTGAGCTGGCGAAACACCGGCGGTACGGCGATCACCCTGGACCTCACCGTGCAGGCCACCGGCCCCGGCGGGCAGTCGGCCCCGGACGGCATGTTCTCGCTCAGCACCCAGCAGGTCGTGGTGCCGGCCGGCGGTACGGCCTCGGCCACCGTCACGGCCGACACCAGCATCGACAGCCCGGACGGCCACTACACCGGCCGGGTGCTCGCCCGCTCCGGCGACACGGTGGTGACCACCCCGCTCGCGATCAACAAGGAGGTGGAGAGCTACGACGTGACCCTGCGGCACCTGGGTCGCGACGGTGCCGTGGCAAGCGATCACTTCACCTTCCTGCTCGGGCTGGCGAACTTCGACGAGTTCGTCGCGTATGACCCGTCGGGTACCTCGGAGCTCCGGGTGCCCAAGGGTCGGTACGGGCTCGTCAGCTACCTGTTCGACGAGGCGGACGAACAGGTGACGATGCTGGCCGGGCCGGAGTTGGAGGTGAAGCGGGACACCTCGGTGACCATCGACGGGCGCAAGGCGGGCGCGGTACGACTCACCGTGCCGGATCGTTCGGCTAAATCGGCGCTGGCCGTGGCCGACGCGACCTTCCTGCTCGGCGACCTCGGCGCAGCCGGCTTCGGCGCGCTCGGCGAAAACTTCGACGGTATCGCCATCGGGCAGCTCGGCCGACCGGTGCCGGCGGACCGTTTCGTCAGTTCGGTGTCTAGTCAGTTCACCGACTGGGAGGCGGACAACAGCACCTACTTCTACGGGCTGGGCGAGTCCTTCCCGGGCCGGCTGCCCAACGGGGTGACCAAGCACTACCGCTACAGCGACCTGGCCAAGGTCACCCATCGGTTCCAGGGTGGCTATTCCGGGACGCTGGCCGAGCGGGCCGTCTACCCGGTGTTCGAGCCCGACCTGGGCGGCTGGGCGGCCGTGACGAGGGTCGCGGTGCCGGGTCAGCGGGTCGAGTACTACAACACCAAGCAGGTCCGCTGGTTCGGCGAACTGGCGTTCGGTACTCCGGTGGAGGACCAGCCGTGGCTGGACCTGGTGGCTGCCTTCTGGTCGGAGCCGACGGCGTACCGGGCCGGGCGGCATCACCGGGAGACCTGGAACGCCGCACCCTACGGACCCTCGTTCTCGACCCCGCGGTGGCCGGACGACGGCGTGACCCGCCAGGGTGACGTGATCGGGGTGGCCCTGGGGTTGCACAACGATGCGGCGGGTCACGTTGGTGGCACGCTGATCGATGCCGGGCACACCGCGCTGTATCGCAACGGCAAGCTGGTCGGGGAGAGCGAGGAGGCCGGCTGGGGGCAGTTCGAGGTGCCACCCGGTACGGCGAACTACCGGCTGGAGACCTCGGCCAAGCGCAGCTTCACCGACCTGAGCACCGAGGTCGGCGCGGTGTGGACCTTCCGGTCCGGACATGTCCGGGGCGACGAGTACGCGCGGCTGCCGGTCAGTGTGGTCCGGTTCGCGCCCCCGCTGGACGCGCACAACTCCGCACCGGCCAACCGGGCCTTCGTCATCCCGGTCCAGGTGCAGCGTCAGCCCGGGGCACCGGCCGGGCGGACCACCTCGCTGAACGTCGAGGTCTCCTACAACGGTGGGAAGACCTGGCAGAAGGCGAAGGTGGTCAAGACCGGCAGTAGCTGGCAGGCCATGGTGAAGCACCCCCGGGGTGCCGACCACGTCTCCCTGCGGGCCACCGCCCAGGACAGCACCGGCAGTACGGTGACCCAGCGGATCATCCAGGCGTACCGCCTGCGGTGAACCGCGCGGTGGGCCCGGCGCCACAGCGCCGGGCCCACCGGGCAGGCGTTCGTTAAGAGGGGCCCCTTCCTATACGCGAGGCGTTAGGAAGGGGCCCCTCCTTACACCTCAGTCGTTGGCGTGCAGGGCGGCGTTGAGTTCGATGCCCCGGCCGGAACGCGGGTGGGCCTCCAGGGCGCCGGTGACGGAGTTGCGCCAGAACCGCAGCCCGTCGACCCCGGAGAGTTCGCGGGCCTTGACCACCCGGCCGTCCGGCAGGGCGATCTTCGAGGCGGCGGTGATGTAGCAGCCGGCCTCGACCACGCAGTCGTCACCCAGGGAGATGCCGACCCCGGCGTTCGCCCCGATCAGGCTGCGCTCGCCGATGCTCACCCGGTCGGTGCCACCACCGGAGAGGGTGCCCATGATGGAGGCCCCCCCGCCGATGTCCGAACCGTCGCCGACCACCACGCCCTGCACGATCCGGCCCTCGACCATCGAGGTGCCGAGGGTGCCGGCGTTGAAGTTGACGAAGCCCTCGTGCATGACGGTGGTGCCGGAGGCCAGGTGCGCGCCGAGGCGGACCCGGTCGGCGTCGGCGATGCGTACCCCGGCAGGCACCACGTAGTCGGTCATCCGGGGGAACTTGTCCACCCCGTACACGGCCAGGTGGCGGCCGGCGGCCCGCTCGATCACCCGCAGCTCGTCTACCCGCTCCGGAGGGCAGGGCCCGGCGGAGGTCCAGGCCACGTTGGCCAGCTTGCCGAAGATGCCGTCGAGGTTGAGCTGGTTGGGCTGCACCAGGCGGTGGGAGAGCAGGTGCAGCCGCAGGTACGCGTCGGCAGTGTCCTTGATCGGGTCGGCCAGCGAGCCGATCACGGTGACCACCTGCACGGTACGCAGACCGGGCAGGGCCCGGTCGCCGAGCGCACCCGGCGGCAGGTCCAGTACGTCGGACTCGTCCTCGCCGGGCACCAGCGGCAGCTCACCCAGGCCCAGCTTGCCGGTCGGGTACCAGGTGTCGAGCACCTGGTCATCGGCGGTAACGGTGGACAGGCCGATGCCCCACGCGGAATCTGTCGACGTCACGTACTCACCTCTCGTTGCCTGCTGTGCTGGCTGCTGTTCGCGACTGCGGACCGGCAAGCTCACTTTTCCGCGCTCGGTCGCAGGTCTGCCGGGCTCGCGTCTCCCCGTCGCCAGTTGTGACGGTACCGTGCGGACCATGGAGAACCCGCTCACCCCCGAGGTCCTCGCCGATCCGGTGGCGCTGACCCGTGCCCTGGTCGACATCGAGTCCGTGTCCCTCAACGAGAAGGCCATCGCCGACTGTGTCGAGCAGGTGCTGCGGGGGGTGCCGCACCTGGCTACCTACCGGCACGGCAACACCGTGATGGCCCGTACCGACCTGGGGCGCAGCTCCCGGGTGGTGTTGGCCGGGCACCTGGACACCGTCCCGCTGAACAACAACTTCCCGTCGACCACGCGTGGGGATCTGATGTACGGCTGCGGTACCTCGGACATGAAGTCCGGGGTGGCCTTCGCCCTGCACCTGGCGGTGACCCTGGCCGAGCCCCGATACGACGTGACCTACTTCTTCTACGAGGCGGAGGAGATCGAGTCCCGGTACAACGGGCTGCACCTGGTGGCCGAGGCGCACCCGGAGTGGCTGGCGGCCGATTTCGCCCTGCTGCTGGAGCCGACCCACGGGGTGGTGGAGGCCGGTTGCCAGGGCACGATGCGGGCCACCGTGGTCACCACCGGGGTCCGGGCCCACTCGGCCCGCTCCTGGCACGGGGTGAACGCGGTGCACGGCGCCGGTGAGGTGCTCCGCCGGCTCGCCGAGTACCAGGCCCGGCGGGTGACCATCGACGGGTGCGAGTACCGCGAGGGGATGAACGCGGTGCGGATCCACGGTGGGGTGGCCGGCAATGTGGTGCCGGACCGGTGCGAGATCGAGGTGAACTACCGCTTCGCTCCGGACCGTACCCCGGCCGAGGCCGAGGCCCACCTGCGTGAGGTGCTGGCCGGGTACGAGCTTCAGGTGACCGACTGCGCCCAGGGTGCCCTGCCGGGGCTGGAGGCCCCGCCCGCGCGGGAGTTCCTGGCGGCGGTGGGTGCGGCTCCGATCGGCAAGCTGGGCTGGACCGACGTGGCCCGCTTCGCGGCGCTGGGCATCCCGGCCCTCAACTTCGGTCCCGGTGACCCGAATCTGGCCCACCACCCGGACGAGCACGTCGAGATCAGCAAGATCCGCGAGGGCGCGGTGACTCTGCGTCGCTGGCTGGCCACCACCTGAGCGCCCTGACGCAGACGGCGGGTGACCGTCTGCGTCAGGCGACGGTGAGTCGGGAATCGGCGGTGGGCTCGGCGACCGGCTCGGGAGCCTTTTCGAGCAGGCGGGCGCGGCGGCGCTCGGCCACCACGTCGCGGATGCGCCGCTGCATCTGTCGCCGGAGTCGCAGTCGTTCGTTGCTCATGATCACGCGTTGTCTCCTCTCCGGAAGCCGCGCGCCGGGGGCATACCCGGTATGTGAATAGTAAGACGTCTGGCAACGCGATTTGGTTGCACAAGATCACGAAGTGTTTGCCGGGTTCAGCGGCGCTGCTCCACTACGGTTGCTCCCATGGAGCAGAGCAACATGCGCGACCCGGGACGGGAGCGGCATCGCGGCGCCGTGACGATGCGCCGGCAGGCGATTCCCAACAGCACCGCCGACCAGGGGCTGCTGGATTCGCGGGCCCGGGCCGACTGGCGGACCAGGGACTCCTGGCGGGCGCTGCGCATCCTCTCCGAGTTCGTCGAGGGCTTCGACACGCTCGCCGACCTGCCGCCGGCGGTCAGCGTCTTCGGCTCGGCCCGCAGCAAGCAGGACAGCCCGGAGTGCCAGATGGCGGAGGCGCTCGGCGCCGCACTGGCCCGGGCCGGGTACGCGGTGATCACCGGTGGTGGTCCGGGAGTGATGGAGGCGGCAAACCGGGGGGCCAGCGAGGCCGGTGGACGCTCCGTGGGCCTCGGCATCGAGCTGCCCTTCGAGCAGGGCCTCAACGAGTGGGTCGACCTGGCGATCGACTTCCGCTACTTCTTCGCCCGCAAGACCATGTTCGTCAAGTACGCCCAGGCGTTCGTGGTGCTGCCCGGCGGCTTCGGCACCCTGGACGAACTGTTCGAGGCCCTCACCCTGGTGCAGACCGGCAAGGTCACCCGATTCCCGGTGGTGCTGATGGGCACCGCGTACTGGCAGGGGCTGCTGGACTGGCTGCGCGACACCATGGCCGCGGAGGGCAAGATCGGCCCGGTCGACCTCGACCTGATCTGTGTCACCGACGATGTGGCCGCGGCGGTGCGGCACATCGTGGAGGCCGAGGCCGCGCTCAGCACGGAGCAGGAGGCCGTACGCGAGGAAGCGGTGGCTCGTGCCGCCGCCGACCAGCACGCGGCCGCCACCGGGTCGGAGCACTGAACGAGTGGCCGCCATCTGCGTTTTCTGTGCCTCCTCCCGTACCCTCGACCAACGCTGGCTGGACCTGGCCACCGCCACCGGGGCGGAGATCGCCCGACGTGGGCACACCCTGGTCAGCGGCGGCGGCTGCGTGGGGATGATGGGCGCCCTCGTCGACGGCGCCCGGTCGGCCGGTGGTCGGACGATCGGGGTGATCCCCCAGGCGCTGGTCGACCTGGAGGTCGCCGACCTGGACTCCGACGAGCTGGTGGTCACCGACTCGATGGCCAGCCGGAAGATCGTGATGATCGAGAAGTCGGACGCCTTCCTCACCCTGCCGGGCGGGCTGGGCACCCTCGACGAGCTCTTCGAGGTCTGGACCACGGCCACCCTGGCCCTGCACCAGAAGCCGATGGTGCTGGTCGACACGGACGGCTTCTACAGCCCACTGCTGGGGTGGCTGCGGGACCTGACCGCCCAGAGCTTCCTCAAACCCGGCGGCCTCAACCTGCTGCACTTCGTCGACACCATCCCCGCCGCCCTGGACGCCCTCGAATCCCGCCTGACCTGACCCACCCCTAGTGCTACCCCACCCGACTGCTGCTGCTCGCCGAGAGTTGCGGAGCAAGATCGCGCTCGATCCGGGATCGAGTGGCTATGAGCCTGCTGATAAGCACTTGATTCAGGATCGAGCGCGATCTTGAGCGGACAGGGCGATCGACGAGCGCCTGTGCGGTGGTGGGACGGGGGCGAGGTTGGGCGTGGGCGGGCGTCCCGAGGCGTCTGCGGTCCTGGGGGTGGCGGCCGCTGTCGGGGTTCGGCATCGGCAACTCTCGCGGGCGGCGTGGGCGAGGGCTCTCGGAGGGTGTGGCGCGGTTAGGGGTGTCGCAGGCCCGTGATGGGATGTCGGGATGCAGGCGTACCGGCTGGTGCGTCGGCCCGCCGGGCCGACCGAGGGAGACGGGCCGACGCACGGGCACTCCCCGGCGCAGGCCCCGGCGGTCGCCGACTCGAACCCGTCAGCGCCCGCCGACCCGGAAGGGCCGGCACCCGAAAGCCCGGGGCGGGTGCGGGATGCCGGGCAGGCGGAGGTGGTGGCGCACACCGACGGGCCGCTGCTGGTGCTCGGGGGGCCGGGCACCGGGAAGACCAGCACCCTGGTCGAGGCGGTCGCCGGTCGGGTCGCCGAGGGGGTGGATCCGGAGCGGATCCTGGTGCTCACCTTCAGCCGGCGGGGCGCCGCCGATCTGCGGCACCGCATCGAGGCGCGGATCGCCGCCGACGGGCAGCGGGTGCTGCGCGAGCCGCTGGTGCGGACCTTTCCGGCGTACGCCTTCGGGTTGTTGCACCGGGCGGCGGCCGAGCGGGGTGAGCCCTCGCCTCGGTTGCTGACCGGGCCGGAGCAGGATCTGATCATCCGGGAGTTGCTGGACGTGGTCGGGGAGGAGCCCGGCGACGATCCGGTCGGCTGGCCGGAGGATCTGCGTCCGGCTCTGCGTACCCGGGCCTTCGCGGCCCAACTGCGTGACCTGCTGATGCGCGCGGCCGAGCGGGGAGTGGGCCCGGTGGAGCTGGCCCGGCTCGGCGAGAAGCTGGGGCGGGCGGACTGGCCGGCCGCCGCCCGGTTCCTCCGCGAGTATGTCGCCGTGCTGGCCCTGCGGGACGTGGCCAACCGGGGCTCGGTCGCGTACGACCCGGCCGAGCTGGTCCGGGCGGCCACCGGAATGCTGCGGGACGACCCGGAGCTGCTGGCCGCCGAGCGGCGTCGCCTGGCGTACGTCTATGTCGATGAGTTGGCCGACACCGACCCCGCCCAGCTCGACCTGCTGGAGACGGTGGCCGGAGGCGGCCTGCCACTGGTCGCCTTCGCCGACCCGGACTCCTCCACGTACGCCTTCCGGGGTGCCGACCCGGCCGGGGTGACGAGGTTCGCGCACCGGTTCCGGACCGCCTCCGGTGCCCCGGCCGGGCAGGTGCTGCTGACCACCAACTACCGCAGCGGGCAGCGACTGCTGGCCGCCTCCGCCCGACTGGCCCGGCGGCTACGGGGTCCGGCGGCGCATCGCCGGATGCAGCCGGTGCCGGGTACCCCGCCGGGCCGGGTGGAGATCCGTACCTTCCGGTCGGCCACCAGTGAGGCGGCCTGGTTGGCGCATGCGCTGCGCGAGGCGCACCTGCTCGGCGGGCTGCCCTGGGCGCGGATGGCGGTTCTGGTGCGGTCCACCGGCCGACAGTTGCCCACCCTGCGCCGGGCCCTGCACGCGGCCGGGGTGCCGACCGTGGTGCACGGCGAGGACCTGCCCCTGCACCTGCAACCGGCGGTGGCCCCGTTGTTGCTGCTGCTGCGGTGCGCGTTGGAGCCGGAACGGCTCGACGAGGAGGCCGCGATCGCGCTGCTGCACTCGCCGTTGGGGGGTGCCGATCCGCTGGCGGAGCGGCGGTTGCGGCAGGGCCTGCGGGCCTTGGCCCTGGCCGCCGGTGACCGTCGACCCTCCGGGGAGTTGATCGTCGAGGCGTTGCGTGATCCGGCCGAGTTGGCCGGGGTCGAGCGGCGCTGGGCCGAGCCGGCGCAGACGGTGGCCGGGCTGCTGGCGGTGGCCCGGGAGACGGCCGCGCGGCCGGGGGCCACCGTCGAGGAGGTGCTCTGGGCGGTGTGGCGGGCCAGTGGACTGGCCGAGTTGTGGTCGGCGGCGTTGACCCGGGGGCCGGCGGTCAGCGGTGAAGGGGATCTGGCCCGGCGTCGTCGGGCCGAGGCGGCCGACCGGGACCTGGACGCGGTGATGGTCCTCTTCGACGCCGCGGCCCGGTTCACCGACCGGCTGCCCGGCGCGCGTACCGAGGTCTTCCTCGACCATGTACTCGGGCAGGAGCTACCCGCCGACACCCTGGCGCCGACCGCCGACCGGGGCGACGCGGTACGGCTGCTGACCGCGCACGCCGCCAAGGGGCTGGAGTGGGACCTGGTGGCCGTCGCCGGGGTGCAGGAAGGGGTCTGGCCGGACCTGCGGCTGCGCGGCAGCCTGCTCGGCTCGGAACGACTGGTGGACGTGCTGGCCGGCCGGGCCGACGGCGCGGGCACGGTGGCCACCCTGGTCGGGCAGACCTCCGCCCTGCTCGACGAGGAGCGGCGGCTGTTCCATGTCGCGGTGACCCGGGCCCGACGCCGCCTGCTGGTCAGCGCGGTCGCCTCGGCCTCGGTCGGCGGCGACGACCATGACGAACAACCCAGCCGCTTCCTCTACGAACTCGGCCCCGGCGATACCCCCACCGACGAGGCGTCCAACAGCGAGGCGGGCGACAACGGGACGTCCGACAGCGAGGCGGGCGGGCCGCGGACCTTGCCGGTCAGCCGGCCGCCCCGGGCGCTCACCCTGCCCGCCCTGGTGGCGGAGTTGCGTACCGCGCTGGTCGATCCGGTCGCGCCGCTGGCCCGGCGGCGGGCGGCGGCGGCCGAGTTGGCTCGGCTGGGTGCCGCCGGGGTGTCCGGGGCGCATCCCGACGACTGGTGGGGGCTGCGGTCCCTCTCCGACGACCGGCCGTTGGTCGAGGAGGGGGAGCCGGTCCGGGTCACGCCCTCGGGGATGGAGAGCGCGCTGCGGTGCAGCCTGCGGTGGCTGCTGGAGCGGCACGGCGGCAGCAGCCCGGCCAGTGCCGCGCAGGGGGTGGGCAACCTGGTGCACGCGGCGGCGATGCTCGCCGAGGATGCCCGGGCCGACCGCAGTGCCCTGCTGGACTATGTCGCCGCCCGGTTCGACGCGATCGAGTTGGCGGCCCGCTGGATGGTGGGGCCGGAGCGGGCCCGCGCCGAGGCGATGGTCGACAAGTTGCTGCGGTGGCTGGCCGCCAACCCGCGTCGGCTGCTCGCCATCGAGCACGAGTTCGCGGTCCGCCTGGACGATCCGCAGCGGCCGGTCGATCTGGTCGGCCGGGTAGATCGGCTGGAGGTGGACGAGGCCGGACGGCTGGTGGTGATCGACCTAAAGACCGGCAAGTCGACCACCGTCACCGAACGCGAGGTGAGCGAGCATCCGCAGCTCGGCGCGTACCAGGCGGCGGTGGAGGCCGGGGCCTTCGCCGAGTTCGGCGACGAGCCGGGCGGGGCGGCCCTGGTGCAACTGGGCACCGGTACCCGGGATGCCCGGGAGCAGGCCCAACCGCCGGCCACGGACGGCCCGGAGGCCGGTTGGGCCACCGCCCTGGTCCGCCGTACCGCCGATACGATGGCCGCGTCCACCTTCGCCGCGGTCGCCAACTCGAAGTGTCGGGTCTGCCCGGTGCGCACCAGTTGCCCGGTCTCCGGGCAGGGGCGGCAGGTGGTCGAGCCGCCGACCGTGCGTCGTCCCGAGGGCGAGGAGTGAGCGTGCCAGCCGGCGAAGCAGGCAGCCTGGTCCAGCCCGCCCTGTTCGGTCCCGGGGCACCGGCCCCCCGGGCGGCCGACTCCGGCCCCCGGTACACCCCGGTGGAGTTGGCCAAGCTGCTCCGGCTGCCGGCACCCACCCGGGAACAGGCGGCGATCATCGCCGCGCCGGTGGAGCCGCTGCTGGTGGTGGCGGGCGCCGGCTCGGGCAAGACCGAGACCATGGCCGCCCGGGTGGTGTGGCTGGTGGCCAACTCGTACGTGCGGCCGGAGCAGGTGCTCGGCCTCACCTTCACCCGCAAGGCCGCCGGTGAGCTGGCCCACCGGGTGCGTACCCGGCTGGACCAGTTGGTCCGTCGACTAGGTCGGCGCGGACGGGACCCCCTCGACGATCCCCTGGCCGGGGAGCCGACCGTGGCCACCTACCACTCGTACGCCGGTCGGATAGTCACCGAGCACGGCCTGCGGGCCGGGTACGAGCCCTCCACCCGGCTGCTCACCGAGGCCTCGCGGTGGCAGTTGGTGGATCTCATCGTGCGCAACTACGACGGCGACATGTCCGAGGTGGACCGGATGCCGAGCACGGTGACCGACGCCGTGCTGGCCCTGGCCGGTGAGTTGGACGAGCACCTGGTCGAGCCGGAGGACCTGGCCGCCTGGACGGGCCGGTTCTTCGCCGAGGTGCAGTCGCGTCCCGGCCGGGTCTACGCCGACGTGCGCAAGGCGCTGACCCTGCAGCAGACCCGGTTGAAGCTGCTGCCGCTGGTGCGCGCCTACGCCCGGCGCAAGGCCGACTTCGAGGCGATGGACTTCGCCGACCAGTTGGCCCGGGCAGCCCGGGTGGCCCGGGACCATCCGGGTGTCGGCGAGATCGAACGGGATCGCTACCGGGTGGTGCTGCTCGACGAGTACCAGGACACCAGCCACGCCCAGGTGGTGCTGCTGCGGGCGTTGTTCGGCGGCGGGCATCCGGTGACCGCCGTGGGGGACCCCTGCCAGTCCATCTACGGCTGGCGGGGGGCCAGCGCCGGCACCCTGGACCGCTTCCCGGCCGACTTCGCGCTCGGCGACGGCAGCCCGGCCCGGGTGCTCGGGTTGACCACCAGTTGGCGTAACCGTCCGGAGATCCTGGCGGTGGCCAACGCCCTGGCCACTCCCTTGCGGGCCGCCGGTGCCCGGGTGCCCGAACTGCACGCCGCGCTCAGTGTCGACGACCCCATCGTCCACCGCAGCCCGCGCGGGGCCGCCGCCGGCACGGTGCACTGCGCGCTGCTGTCGACGTACGCCGAGGAGGCCGACTGGATCGCGGACAGTCTGCTGGCGGCGTGGCAGGGGGCCGCCCGGATGCCGCGGGCGTTGCCCGAGCAGATCCCGGTGACGGCCCGCCCGACCACTGCGGTGCTGGTCCGGTTGCGTAGCCAGATCCCGGCGATCGCCGCCGCCTTGCGCGAGCGCGGGCTGCCGGTCGAGGTGGTCGGGCTCGGCGGCCTGCTGGACACCCCCGAGGTTCGTGACGTGGTCTGCACGCTGCGCGTGCTGGCCGACCCGACCGACGGTGCCGCCCTGCTGCGCCTGTTGACCGGGGCCCGGTGGCGGATCGGGCCCCGGGATCTGGTCGCCCTGCACCGTCGGGCCAAGGCCATCGCCGCCGCCCGTCGGCAACTGGCCGACGACGGTGATCCCGAGATCGTTGTGGATCGCCTGGACGAGGCGACCCTGGTGGAGGCGCTGGCCGACCTGGGCCCGGCGCAGGCGTACTCGGCCGAGGGATATGCCCGGCTGCGCGCGTACGCCCGGGAGTTGGGGTTGCTCCGTTACCGGCTGGACCAGTCCCTGCCGGAGTTGATCGCGGACATCGAGCGGACCACCGGCCTGGACGTGGAGGTGGCGGTACGGGCCGGCGGGGAGGGCGCCGGTGACGCCGGGCTGGCCCGCGCCCACCTGGACGCCCTGGGCGATGTGGCCGCCCGGTTCAGCGGGGAGACCCCGGGGGCCACCCTGGCCGGTTTCCTGGCCTACCTGGCCGCCGCCGAGGACGAGGAGCGCGGGCTGGCTCCCGGTGAGGTGGAGGTGGTCGAGGGGGCGGTGCAGATCCTCACCGCCCACGCGGCCAAGGGGCTGGAGTGGGACGTCGTGGCGGTGGCCGGGCTGAGCAGGGGAGTGTGGCCGGGGCCGGTACGCAGTTCCGATCACTGGCTGGGTGGTCTGGGAGTGCTGCCCTTTCCGCTGCGGGGCGATGCGGAGGGGCTGCCCGCCCTGGCCCTGGCCGAGGCCGCCGACCAGCGCGCGGTGGCCCGCACGATGGCGGAGTTCACGGACGCCTGGCGGGCCCACGACGAGCGAGAGGAACGGCGACTGGCGTACGTGGCGGTGACCCGCCCCCGTCGACTGCTGCTCTGCTCGGGCCACTGGTGGGGGGAGGGCACCAAGCGCCCCCGCGGCCCCTCGGCCCTGCTGCGCGAGATTCACGACGCCTGCCTGGCGGGCGGGGCCGGTCACCTGGTCGACGAGTGGACCCCCGAGCCGGCCCCGGACGCGGTCAACCCGACCACGGAGGTGGTGTTGCGCGCCGAGTGGCCGGCGGACCCCCTGGGAGTACGCCGCCCGGCGTTGACCGAGGCGGCCGCCCTGGTGCGTCGCTTCCTCACCGAGGGGGGGGACCCGGACGGGCCGGACGATCCCGCCGCCTCGGATCCGGAGGTGGCCCGGTGGCGGCGGGAGGCCGACCTGCTGCTGGCCGAGCGGGCGGAGCTGAGTCGACTGTCCGGCCCGATCGAGGTGGCGTTGCCCGCTCACCTGTCGGTGACCCAGCTGGTCGGTCTGCGCCGGGATCCGGCGGCCCTGGCCCGTACGCTGCGCCGCCCGTTGCCGGCCGAGCCCAACCCGTACGCCCGCCGGGGCACCGCCTTCCACGCCTGGTTGGAGCAGCGGTTCGGGGCGGACCGGCTGCTGGACACCGACGAGTTGCCCGGGGCGGCCGACGAGGACGCCGCGCCGGACGAGGCCCTGACGGAGCTTCAGCGTCGGTTCCTGGCCAGCGAGTGGGCCGACCGGACCCCGGTGGAGGTCGAGGTGCCCTTCGCCACGGTGATCGGCGGGGTGGTGGTGCGGGGCCGGATGGATGCGGTGTTCCGTCGGCCGGGGGACCGCTTCGACGTGGTCGACTGGAAGACCGGGGCCCGCCCGAGCGGCGTGGCCGCCGAGGTGGCCGCCGTGCAACTGGCGGTCTACCGACTGGCCTGGGCGGAGCTGGCCGGGATCGCCCTGGACCGGGTCGGTGCGGCCTTCCACTACGTGCGGGAGGGGGTCACCGTCCGGCCGACGGACCTGCTCGATCTCGACGGCCTCACCGAGTTGATCACCTCGGTGCCGCAGTCGCCCGGAGCCGACACTGGCGCTGAGCCGGATCAGTGAGTAGAGTGTCTGGCGTTGCAGCTTTGGTTACCAGCTCTGTGTGCGCCTGGCGGATATGTGACCCCAGGCGCACTTTGTTGTGTCCGGAGTTCTCCGGGCGGGGCGACCAGAAGCGACAGGTGTTCCGAGCAGGTCCGCTCGGGGCACTCCTCTCTCCGATCCCGCAACTGGTGTGGGGTCGACGTTCCGTCAAGGAGACGTAACAAGCATGGCTATTGGCACCGTCAAGTGGTTCAACGCTGACAAGGGCTTCGGTTTCATCACCCCGGACGGCGGCGGCGCTGACGTCTTCGCCCACTTCTCGGCGATCCAGTCCTCCGGCTACCGGAGCCTGGACGAGAACCAGCGGGTCGAGTTCGAGGTCGTCCAGGGCCAGAAGGGCCCGCAGGCGGAGAACATCCGTCCGCTCTGATCCAGGGCGACACTGCCTGACCGCAACGGTCGGGTCACTTCCGGTTGATGTCTGCCGGCGGTGACCCGACCGTTCGCACATTCAGCCCACCGCACCGTTTTCTGAGTCGGGAATCATTCGTTGCGGGGTCGGGTGGATGACTGCCAGCATCAACGGGCCGGGTGACGCTGGCCGGGGGGCAGGCGTCACAGCGTCAGGCGGTATGGGGAGGCAGGACCATGGGGGGCTCGGCGACGGCGCGCGAGTTGCTGCTGGTGGTGGCGATGGCGGTGATCGGACTGCTGCTCGCCATGGCGGCGGCCTTCACCCCCTGGCCGGTCATGCCGGGCGGGTCCGCGCCCTCCAGCCTGGTGGACCTGCACGGGCCGCCGACGGTCACCGAGCCGGTCGGCAGCACGGCCGGCTGACCCACGGTCGCATCAGCGGCCCACGGATGTTCACGCATCGGGGCGTCGAGACGTTAGGGTCGGATCCGTGCCGACGCGCAAAGCTAAAATTCCAGCGACGAGGTATCCGGTCGAGCGCTTCACCCTCGACAACGGCCTGCGGGTGGTCCTGACCCCGGATCGCAGTGCCCCGGTCATCGGGGTGGCGGTCGTCTACGACGTGGGCATCCGGTCCGAGCCCGAGGGGCGCACCGGGTTCGCCCACCTCTTCGAACACCTGATGTTCCAGGGTTCGGAGAATCTGGAGAAGCTGGCGCACTTCCGGCATGTGCAGGGCGCCGGTGGCATGTTCAACGGCTCCACCCACCTGGACTACACCGACTACTACGAGACCCTGCCCAGCAACGCCCTGGAACGGGCCCTCTTCCTGGAGGCCGACCGGATGCGGGGCCCTCGGCTCACCGAGGAGAACCTGCGCAACCAGGTCGACGTGGTCAAGGAGGAGATCCGGGTCAACGTGCTCAACCGGCCCTACGGCGGGTTCCCCTGGTTGACCCTGCCGCCGGTCATGTTCGACACCTTCCCCAACGCGCACGACGGCTACGGCTCCTTCGTCGACCTGGAGTCGGCCACGGTCGACGACGCCGCCGACTTCTTCCGGCGCTACTACGCCAGCGGCAACGCGGTGCTGGCGGTCAGCGGTGACATCGACGTGGCCGAGGCGACCACCCTCATCGAGCGGCACTTCGGTGACGTGCCGGCCCGCCCGGCACCGGATCGCCCGGACTTCGCCGAGCCGGACCTGACCGCGGAGCGGCGCACCGCCCACACCGACCGGTTGGCGCCCCTGCCGGCGGTGGCCTCGGGGTGGCGGGTGCCCGACCCGATCGGTGACTTCGCCGCCTACCTGCCGTACGTGGTGCTGGCCGAGGTGCTCACCGACGGCGACGCCTCCCGGCTGGTCGAGCGGCTGGTCCAGCGCGACCGCACGGTGACCAGCGTCGGCGGCTACGTGGGTTTCATGGGAGACCCCTTCGACGTACGCGACCCCACCGCCCTGCTGTTGCAGGCGCACCTGCCGCCCGGCGGGGACGTGGACAAGGTGCTGCGTACGGTCGACGAGGAGCTGGACCGGCTGGCCACGGACGGGCTGACCGAGGGGGAGCTGACCCGTACCCAGGCCAGGATGGCCACCCACCTGCTGCGCGACACCGACGCCGTGCTCGGCCGCGCCCTGCGGATGGCGGTGCTGGAACAGCAACGCGGCGAGCCGGGACTGCTCAACGAGCTGCCCCGACTGGTCGGGGCGGTCACCGAGGAGCAGGTCCGCGCCGCCGCCGCCACCCTGCGGCCGGAGCGCCGCGCCTCCATCGAGGTCATTCCCGGTGGTACCCAGACGAAGGAGACAACCCGTTGAGTGTGAGGGCCCTGCCGCCGCTCGGTCCGACCCGTCGGCTCAAGCTGCCTAGCCAGGCCGAGCGGACGCTCGACAACGGGCTGACCGTGATCGCCGTACGCCGGGCGGCCGTGCCGCTGGTCGAACTGCGGCTGTGGATGCCCTTCAGCCGGGCCCACCTGGCCCGGGGGCAGATGCTCGCCGCGACGCTGCTGTCCGGCACGGAGACGATGAGCAGCGTGCAGATCGCCGCCGAGCTGCAGAAGATCGGAGGCGGTCTCTCCGCCGGGCTGGACCCGGATCGGCTGATGCTCTCCGGCAACGGCCTGGCCACCGGCCTGGATCGGCTGTTGGAGATCCTGGCCGAGGTGCTCACCGGCGCCGACTACCCGGCCGAGTGGGTGGCCACCGAACGGGACCGTCTGGTCGACGGCATTCAGGTCGCCCGCAGTCAGCCGGGGCACCTGGTCCACACCGCCCTGCTCAAGCGGATCTACGGCCGGCATCCGTACGCCGTGCAGACGCCGGAGCCGGAGCAGGTCCGGGCGGTGCGGCCGGCAGCGCTGCGTACGCTGCACGCCCAGCGGGTGCGTCCAGCCGGTGCGGTACTCGTGCTGGTCGGCGACGTCCGGCCGGAACGGGCCCTGGACGCGGCCGAGAAGGCCCTCGGGGGCTGGTCCGGTGAGGGGCACTCCGCCGCGCCGCCACCTGCCCCGCCGCTGGCGCCCGGTCCGCTGCTGCTGGTCGACCGGCCGGGCTCGGTGCAGTCCTCCCTGCGGATGGCCTTGCCGGCGGTGCCCCGTACCCACCCCGACCATGCCGCACTTCAGCTGGCCAACCTGATCTTCGGTGGCTACTTCTCCTCCCGCTGGGTGGAGAACATCCGGGAGGACAAGGGCTACACCTACGGGCCGCACTCGTCCGTGGAGCATTCCGTGGCCGGCTCGCTGCTGGTGGCCGCCGCCGAGGTGGCCACCGAGGTGACCGCCCCGGCGCTGCTGGAGACCCACTACGAGCTGGGCCGACTCGCCACCGTGCCGCCCGGCGCCGAGGAGCTGGAACAGGCCCGGCAGTACGCCCTGGGCACCCTGCAACTGGGGGTCGCCACCCAGGCCGGGCTGGCCTCCATCATCAGCGCCTACGCGGGCAGCGGGCTGCGGCTGGACTTCCTGGCCGAGCACGCGGCCCGACTGGCCAAGGCCAGCGCCGAGGACGTCGCTGCCGCGGCGGCCCGTTACCTGGCTCCGGCGCGGGCGGTGACCGTGGTGCTCGGCGACGCCGAGCGGATCGCGGATTCGCTGGGCACCCTGACCCCGGTCGAGACCGCACCGGTGCCGGTATGACCCTGCGGGAGTCCCGCGGCTCGGACGGCAGCGCCGGTTGGGGTGGCGCGGTGCTGGGTCTGATGGCGGACGGCACCCTGGCCCCGCCGTTGTCCCGTTCCACCCTGGATCGGGCCGCCCACCGGCGGGCCGACCCCGACTGGCTGGCCCGAGCCTGGTCCGGGGCCCGGGTGCTGAGGCTGGACGTCCAGGCCGGGGGCCGGGCCCTGGTACGCACCGACACCCCCCAGCCGACCCTGGTCCTGACCGAGGCCGACGAGTTGGTCCCGGAACTGGCCGCCGAGGCGATGTTCCTCGGGGTGGAGCCGGACGGGGTGCCGGTGTTCTGCGTGCACACCGAGTTGCCGACCGTACCGAACACCCGGGCGGCCAACCTGCGGCAGATCGGCCACCTGCTCGGCGACCGGGACGCCGGCCTGTTCACCACCGCCCTGGCGCTGACCAACTGGCATCTGCGCCACCTGTACCACCCGGTCACCGGCGAGCCCACCCGCACGGCCGAGGGGGGTTGGTCCCGGGTGGACAGCCGGGGCGAGCGGGTGTGGCCCCGTACCGACCCGGCGATGATCGTGCTGGTGCACGACGGGGTGCAGGGTGCCGAGGGGCGGTGCCTGCTCGGCAACAATGTCAGCTGGCCGAGCACCCCGGGGCAGCGCCGCTTCTCCTGCCTGGCCGGTTATGTGGAGCCCGGTGAGTCCGCCGAGGCGACCGTGCTGCGGGAGGTCCACGAGGAGGTCGGGGTCCCGGTCACCGACGTCAAATACGTGACCAGTCAGGCGTGGCCGTTCCCGGGCTCGTTGATGCTCGGCTTCCTGGCGGCCGCGGACCCGGCGCACCCGGTACGGGTCGACCCCACCGAAATCGCCCAGGCCCGCTGGTTCTCCCGGCAGGAGATCGGTGC
This sequence comes from Micromonospora sp. NBC_01739, assembly GCF_035920385.1. GTDB lineage: Bacteria > Actinomycetota > Actinomycetes > Mycobacteriales > Micromonosporaceae > Micromonospora. The sequence goes on from NZ_CP109151.1 coordinate 5,877,214, forward strand.
GGCCCTGGCCGGTCGGCCGGTCGATGTGGGCGGCGCCGAGCTGCGCCTGCCGCCCCCCTCCTCGATCGCCCTGTTCCTGATCCATCGCTGGTTCGACGGCCAGTGCTGAGGCGGCGGTACACCCCAGGGCGACCGGCGTAGGTGAGCTGGATGCGGCCGTGCGGCCCCGACCCGGGACCGTCGTTGCCGCGGCGGCCCACGGGTCGGGGGCACGGGCCGTCGTGGTCGGCTGGTGAGGAACACGGCGGGGGAGCCGGTCGACCACGACGGACGGGTGTGGGTGTCAGGTGCCGTGGCCCTGTGGCCGGGCTCGCTGGGGCCCCGGATCGTCCAGGGGCAGCACCTTGATCCGTTGTTTGCCGGCGCGTACCGCACCGACCGTGGCGAAGGCGCGGGCCAGGATGAAGGCGGCGTCCCGGTCTTCGGCGTGGACGACCTGACGGCGGGGCTCGGGTCGGATGGTCTCGTCCCGCAGCCGGCGTCCTCCGGCCCAGGCGGCCGTGATGTCGGCGTCGGCGGCGGCGCGAATGCTGGTGCGAACGATCAGGAACCGCATAGGGGTCTCCGGATGTGTCGCGACGGGTGGTGGAATTTCCACGTCACTACATCGGTCATCGTACGCCCGTGTGGTGTCTCAGCAAGTGAAACGCTCGAATTGACTGCGGTCTCGTCCGATCATCCGATCCCTGCTCAGCGGGGGTGTCGGACCCGGATGACGAACGGGACCACCGGCACCGTGCCGATGGTCCCGCCAGGGCGTGCCCGGTCAGTCCAGATCGAACTGCCCGTTCTTGGTGCCGGAGATGAAGCCCAACCAGCCGGCCCGGTTGAACAACAGCACCGGGCCCTCGGGGTCCTTGCTGTCCCGCAGTGCCACCGCGGCGGGACCGTGGCCCAGCGGCGCGACCTCTACGCAGTTGGAGGTCTGGCTTCGGGTGCTGGTGCGCCAGGGGGCGTCGGCGAGTTGGGCGAGGACGGAGGTCTTGCGGATTTCGTTCATCGTTGTGCTCCTGAGCTGAATCGACACCGACGAGTGGCCTGGCGCCTGCCGGCGGTGTCCGGTGTCGGTCATCGTTCCGTCAGGCGCCCGGTGGAGCTGCGGCGCTGGGCCGGCGCCATTGCCGAACCACCCGCCGCGGTGGACGGGGCGGCCGCTCCGGACAGCCGTTCCGCCGACTCGGTCAGCCAGGAAAGAGTGTCCGGTGCGGAGAGCGCCGCCGCGCATAACCACTTGAACACCACTTTATAGCGATTTAGGGCGATTACCTCGGTCGACATGACATCGGTGAAGCCACCTTCGATGGCCAGGGTCTCCGGATCCTGCGGGTCGGCGAAGCGGTAGAGGGAGAAGGCCGTCGGCGGCAGGTACCACTGGCCGATCGGCGTGTCCCGCAGCAGCACGTGCAGGGTGACGTTCGGTCGGGCGGCCAACTCGCACAACTGCCCCAACTGCTCCCGCAGCACCTCGGGCGGGCCGGCCCGGTGGCCCAGCGCGGACTCCTCCAGCACGGCCGTGTAGCGGGGGGCATCGAACTCCCGGGTGAGCAGGGACTGGCGGGCCTGCCGTGCCTTGATCTCGGTGTCGATGTCCTCACCGGCCTCCGGATCGCCGGCCTCCTGGTCAACCTCCCAGGCCGAGGAGATGCGCATCCGGGCGTACCCGGTGGTCTGCAACAACCCCGGCACCAGGACCGGGTTGTACTCGGAGATCTCGGCGCAGCCCGCCTCCAACTCGGCGAAGCTGCGCTGTTGCTGCGTCATTGCCGGAAAATTCTTCAACCAGCCCCGGATGTCACCGGCTTCCTGGGTGATGCCGAGCAGTTCCGCCCGTAGCGTCTCATCGACGCGGTAGAGGTCGAGCAGGTCACGAACATCCTGCGGATCCGGCCGGCTGCGTCCGTTCTCCAGGCGGGACAACTTCGACGCGGAGGCCCAACCGACGTGCTCGATGACCTGGTCTCCGGTCAGGCCGGCGGCCTCGCGCAGTCGGCGCAGCTCAAGACCGAGCCGACGGCGGCGCAGGATCGGGCCAGGTGAGGCAGGAGGCACTGTGTCCTCTTTTCCGTCGACCGCCGCAGACGCGACGGTAACTGTATGAAATTCGCGCCCCACGGTCAGTATGGACGTCGCGGCCGGCGCCGGAGGTTCCGGCGGAGGGCGTGTCTCCAGAATTGCGCAGACCCGACACCGGAGGGGCCCACCGCGACCTGCGGGTGGGTGGGCCGCTGTCGCGCCCGTCACCTGACCTGCGGAGGGATCCATGCGTACCGTCCTGAGCCGACCGGACTTCCGCCTGCTCTTCGGCGGCCTGCTGGCCAGTCTGACCGCCGAGTCGATGCTGCTGCTGGCACTCGCCATCTGGGTCAAGGATCTGACCGGTTCGGACGCCCTGGCCGGCGCCACCCTCTTCGTGCTCATCGCCCCGCGGATTCTGGCGCCGCTGGTGGGCTGGCTCGTCGACAGATACCCCCGGCGGCGGGTCTTCGTGGTCACCAACCTGGTCACCGCCCTGCTGCTGACCCCACTGCTGGCGGTACGCGACGCGGGGGACATGTGGATCATCTACGGGGTGGCCGCGTTCTACGGCCTGTCCAACCTCACCGTCGGGGCGGTGCTCAGTCGACTGGTCTGCGAACTCGTCCCGGCCGACCTGCTCGGCGAGGCCAACGGGGTGCTCCAGACCGTACGCCAGGGCCTGCGGCTGATCGGCCCGTTGGCCGGTGCCGGGCTCTACGCCCTGCTGGGTGGTGGCGTGCTGGCCGCCATCGGCATGGCCGGGTTCCTGATCGCCGCCGCGGTGGTGGCCGGATTGCGCCCGGCCCAGTCGACCACCCGGCCCACCGAGGAGGATGCGCCGTCGCGGCGTTGGCGGGTGCAGCTCGTCGCCGGTCTGCGTCACCTGGTCGAGGAGCTGGCGATCCGGCGGGCGCTGCTCGGCTACGGGCTCGCCTCGCTGGTGATGGGCTTCACCGAGTCCCTCATCTTCGCGTACGTCGATCAAGGGTTGGGCCGGGACGCGGCGTTCGTCGGGGTGCTGGTCACCGTGCAGGGCATCGGCGGTCTGGTCGGCGGCCTGGTCTCGGCCGCCGTGCTGCGTCGGGTCGGCGAGCTGGGCACCCTGGCCGCCGGTGTCGCCTTCTTCGGGCCGGCCGCGTTGGCGTTGGGGTACCCGAATCTCTGGCTCGGCTTCGCCGCCGTGCTGCTGGCCGGAGTGTCCCTGCCGCTGACCCTGGTCGGCCTGCACACCCTCGTCCAGCGACGCACCCCGGCCGAGGTGCTCGGCCGGGTGGCCGCCGCCGCGGAGGCGGTGGTCAGGGTCCCGCAGGCGCTCTCCATCGGCGCCGGGGCCCTGCTCGTCGGGGTGCTCGACTACCGGTTGGTGTTCGTCGCGGTCGGACTGGCCACCCTGCTGGCCGCCGGCTACCTCTGGGGTGGGCGCCGACTCAGTCCACCGGCCGGGCCGTCGACGCGACCCCGGATCCCGTCGCCCCGCTCCGCCCCGGACGGCACGGCTTCCCTTCCGGCGGTACGGCGCTGACCACGACCATCGGACCCCGTCATTGCGCCGCAACCCCGACCCAACCCGGTGATCTGATCATTTCTCCGTCTTCCAGCGGGTCTACCGGGAAGCCTGTCCGCCAGTCGCCGAACTTCCGTGGAGTGCTCCCCGTCACAACCTGCACATTCGACGGAACTTTACATCGGCTCTTGACCTGCGAAAATGCCCCCCGTTCAATGATCACACCGCACCGCCTTCCGGTGAGGAAGGTCGCAGCCGAGGCCAGCACGGAGCGCGTACGGCGCACGGGGGCCGCAACGATGTCTGGCTGGCGCTGCCGCACCACATCTCAGAAGGGATGTCACAACTGTGACAAGACCACGCCGCCGCCATGTGGCCCTGATCGCCGCACTCCTCCTCGCCCCCATGGTGGCGCCCGGGGTGGCCAACGCGAACGGACCGTTCGTCCCGCCGGGCCAGGAGACCGTCAACCGCTCCTCGCAGCTCAGCGCCGCTGAGGTATCCGCTGAAATGCACGCCCTGGCGGCCCGCAGCAAGGGTGCCCTCCGGATCGAGGAGATCGGCCGCAGCGGCCGGAACCGTCCGCTGGAGATCGCCTTCATCGGCACCGGTGAGACCCGGGTCTGGATCCAGGGCCGCATCCACGGCAACGAGCCCTACGGCGCCGAAGCCTCGCTGGACTTCCTGAAGACCCTGGTCAACGGTGGGAAGCACGCCCGCGAGGTGCTGGAGAACATCAGCTTCGCGATCATCCCGATCTACAACCCGGATGGTTTCGAGGAGTACCGCCGCCAGGACAGCGTCCACCGCATCGACCTCAACCGTGACTGGGGCGTCGACCGGCAGATCTTCGACCAGATCAACAGCGTCCGGGCCGGCCGTGGCGAGGCACCGCTGCCCGAGCGCACCTTCACCAACTACACCCAGTACCGCGCCGTCGAGTCGCAGCAGTTCTGGTACGCCTGGGCCGACTTCAAGCCGCACCACATGATCGACCTGCACCACCAGGGCACGTACTACGTCGGCGACAGCACCGACGAGATGACCACCTTCTCGGTGGGCATCTCGCTCGACCCCGGCATGCTCAGCCAGAGCCAGTGGGACACCGTCCGCCGGATGGGCGTCGCGGCCGCGGACGCCGCCGACAAGAGCGGCGTGGTCACCACGACCCTCTACCCGTACATCAACATCCCGGAGGGCGTCGTCTCGGCCGCCATGCTCAACGGCCCCGGCCCGCGTGGTGAGTACGCCAACTGGCGCAGCAACGCGATGTTCTTCGAGTCGCGTGGCGGCATCGGCCACAAGAGCAGCGGCTACATCATCAAGCAGAACGTCAACGCCCTCTGGGGCATCATCGACAAGATGAGCGACGGCACGCTGGAGAACGTGGACGCCGACCGGTACGGCCAGATCCCGAACCGTGGCGCCACCATCACCACCTGCATCGCCTTCCCGAACCAGTGTGACTTCTGATCCTTCGCACTGACCGCAGTGGCGGTCCACCCCAGCGGGGTGGACCGCCACTGGCGTTGTCAGGCGGTGATGCTCGCCAGATGCTGCTTGACCTGAACGATCGTCGGGTTGGTCAGCGCGCTGCCGTCGGCGAAGCGCAGGGTGGGGACGGTCTGGTTACCCCCGTTGACACTCATCACGAAGTCGGCGGCGGCCGGATCCTGCTCGATGTCGATCACCTCGTAGGCGATTCCCTCCCGGTCGAGCTGCGACTTCAGCCGGTGGCAGTAGCCGCACCAGGGCGTCGAGTACATCGTGAGCATGATCAGATCCTTCCAATCGGGCCCGACTCGGGCTATCCGCAGTAACGTCCGGGGCGGCTGAGACAATTCCCCGTTGTGGTGGTCAACTCCCCGTCCGAACGTGTGCTCGCCGGCCTGGACCCGGAGCAACGCTCGGCGGTGACCGCCCCCGCCGGGCCGGTCTGCGTACTCGCCGGGGCCGGCACCGGCAAGACCCGGGCGGTGACCTCGCGGATCGCGTACCGGGCGTTGACCGGTGAGATATCCGCCCGGCACGTGCTCGCGGTCACCTTCACCGCCCGGGCCGCCGCCGAGTTGCGGCACCGGCTGGCCCAGTTGGGGGTGGCCGGGGTGCAGGCCCGCACCTTCCACGCCGCCGCGCTGCGCCAGGTGCGCTACTTCGCGCCCCGACTGCTGGACGGGCGGGCCATGCCGGAACTGCTGGACAGCAAGGTCCGGCTGGTCACCCTGGCCGCCGCCCGGGCCGGTCTGCGGACCGACCGCACGGCCGCCCGCGACCTGGCCGGCGAGATCGAGTGGGCCAAGTCCTGCCTGGTAGAGCCGGGAGAGTACGTGGTGGCCGCAGCCAAGGCGCTGCGCGAGACCCCGCACGACCCGGCCAAGGTGGCCGAGGTCTTCGCCGCGTACGAGAAGGTCAAGCGGACCACCGGGGTGATCGACTTCGAGGACGTGCTGCGGGCCGCGGTCTGGGGGATCGAGGAGCACCCGGACGTCGCCGAGCAGGTCCGCAACCAGTACCGGCACTTCGTGGTCGACGAGTACCAGGACGTCAACCCCTTGCAACAGCGGCTGCTGGAGGCCTGGCTGGGCGGTCGGGAGGACCTGACCGTGGTCGGCGACGCCAGCCAGACGATCTACTCCTTCACCGGGGCCACCTCGTCGTACCTGGTCGACTTCCCGCGTCGGCACCGCGGCGCGACAGTGGTCCGGCTGGTCCGCGACTACCGTTCCACCCCCCAGGTGGTCGGCCTGGCCAACGCGGTCATCTCGCAGGCCCGGGGCACGGAGGCGCGGCTGCGGCTGGAACTGGTCGGTCAGCGTCCCGCCGGCCCCGCACCGGAGCTGCGGATCTTCACCGACGAGGCGGCGGAGGCCAACGCGGTCGCGGCCCGCTGCCGGGCCCTGGTCGAGGCCGGGACGGCGGCCCGCGAGATCGCCGTGCTGTTCCGCACCAACGCCCAGTCCGAGGCGTACGAGAAGGCGCTCGCCGAGGCGGGGGTGCCCTACGTGGTGCAGGGGGCCGAGCGGTTCTTCGAGCGGCCCGAGGTGCGTCAGGCCATGGTGGCGATGCGGGCGGCCACCCGGTCGATTGCGGGGGAGACCCCGCTGGTCACCGCCGTGGTCGAGGCGCTGGCCGCGGTCGGCTGGGCGCCGGACTCACCTCCGCCCGGCGGGGCCGCCCGGGAACGGTGGGAGGCGCTGGCCGCCCTGGTAGCGCTGGCCGAGGAGTACGCGGCCAGCCCGCAACTGCTGCCGCTGGGTGCGGCGGCCACCGTGGAGCGTCCGGTCACCCTGGCCGATTTCACCGACGAGTTGCACCGGCGGGCGGCACAGCAGCACGCGCCGACCGTGGAGGGGGTCACCCTGGCCTCCCTGCACTCCGCGAAGGGGCTGGAATGGGAGGCGGTGTTCCTGGTCGGTCTGGCCGAGGGCACCCTGCCCACCACGTACGCCCGCACCCCCGAGCAGGTCGAGGAGGAACGCCGACTGCTCTACGTCGGCATCACCCGGGCCCGGCAGTGGCTCTGGCTGTCGTACGCCTCCGCTCGCTCGCCGGGTGGTCGCGCCCGGCGGCCGTGCCGCTTCCTGCCCCAGCTGGCCCCCTCCGGTACGGCGGAGCGGGCCGGCGGCACCCGCCCGGCCCCCGGTACCCCGCGGCGGGCGGCCACCCGGATCGTCTCCTGTCGGATCTGCGGTACGACCCTGCTGGCCGGGCCGGACCGCAAACTCGGCCGCTGCGCGACCTGTCCCTCCGACATCGACGATGAGCTGCACGAGCGGCTGCGCGAGTGGCGGTCCCGGGTGGCGGACACCCAGAAGGTGCCGGCCTATGTCGTCTTCACCGACGCCACCCTGGTAGCGCTCGCCGAACGGCGTCCGGGCCGGGCCGAGGATCTGGTCGCCATCGCCGGCATCGGCCCCCGCAAGTTGGGCCTGTACGGAGAGGCTGTGCTGGCCCTGGTTGAGGGCGCGGCGGTGGACGAAATCTGCCCGCAGAAAACTTTTTGAATCTGGCCGTTAATTCGTTTGCCCTCGCCCGGTCGGCGGGCATAGCCTCAGAACACACCTCGCGGGGGGCCCTGTTCGGGCTGCTCAACAGGGGATTGTCCGAGTCGACCACGAGTGAACGTCAAGGAGGTGGCACCGATGGAGAGCTACATCTACACGCGTCCGACGGCGCTGCCCGTTGCCGTCGCTCCGTTGTCTGCTGCCCTGACCGTCGCCGTGGCTCCGATGTCGGCCGATCGGGCTGCCGTCGCCGCTGCGCGACCGTGGGCTCCGCAGGCGCACCGGGTCGAGGTTCAGGCCGAGCTGATCCTCGCACCAGAAGCGAATGCGATCCAGGGGACCAGTGGCTTCACGGGCAAGGGCGTCGATGGCGCCGTCAAGCGGATGGACGTCCGCGGTGTTCCACCTCGAGGTAGACCGGTCTGACCACCAGACCACCGGCTCACCTCGAGGCCGCGGAACCCGCATACCGGGATCCGCGGCCTCAGTTCTTTTTGCACCGCCGAAGTACGTCGGACCAGCGATCCACGAGATCGAGATGAGAGAGAGGTGACCGGGAGATGACTCTGGCGTTAGCCCCGCTCGACCTGAACGTCGAGACCGAGGCGAATCTGCCCTGCCGGAAGTTCGACCCCGACCTGTGGTTCTCCGACTCACCCACCGACCTGGACGTGGCCAAGACCCTGTGCGGGGACTGCCCGCTGCGGGTCGAGTGCCTCGCCGGCGCGGTCGAGCGCGCCGAGCCCTGGGGGGTCTGGGGTGGCGAGATCTTCGAGCGTGGCGCGGTCGTTCCGCGCAAGCGGCCCCGGGGCCGCCCGCGCAAGGAGGACCTCGCCCGCGACGCCGCACTGCGGGTCGAGGCCGAGGCGCGGTTGGCGGCCAACGGCCTTGCCACCTCGCGCAGCGCCGTCCGGCTGGCTGCCTGAGATGTTCCCGATCCGAACCCGTCCCGCCGGTGTCGCACCGGCCGAGAGAAAGCCGAATCCCATGCTGCCCCTGATGACCGGAGTCGCCGAGATGCAACTACTTCATGAAGCGCTGTCGAGGGCTCGAATGCTCCGGCCTCAGGCCGGTCGCACAACCACGAGCACTGAGGCAACCCGATCCGCCCGTACCGTCGCCATGGCCAGCCGTACCCGGTCGGCCCGCGAACTGGGCCTCCTGTAGTACCAGACACCGAACGGCGGGCGAGGACCTTGTCCTCGCCCGCCGAAGTCTGTGCGGGGCGGCGGTCAGTCGGCCTCGGCGAAGCCGGGCAGCCAGCGTTCCAGGATGCCCCGGTAGGGGGCCTCGGCCTCCAGTTGGCACAGCACCCCGATCGACCCGAGGGTCACCCGGTGGATGAGCAGGTACGACGGCGGCAGGTTGAGCTGCCGACTGAACTGGTACGCCGGGGAGCGCGGGTTCGCCAGCCGGGCGGCCTCGGCCCGCAACCAGGCCCGGGTGAACCGGAACTCCTCGACCGCGATCGGTTCCAGCATCGGACGTAGGAAGTCCAGCAGGGCCTGGCCGTCGACCGGCGCCTCGGAGCTGACGAAACCCTCATCCCGCAGGCCGGCCACCACCTCGTCGGCGTCGCCCCGCAGGGCCAGCCCCGCGATGCGGCCGATCGGCTCCGGAGTCCCCTCCGGCATCCGCGCCACCGCGCCGAAGTCGATCACCGCGAGTCGACCGTCCGGCAACAGCCGGAAGTTGCCGGGATGGGGATCGGCGTGCAGCAGCCCGGCCCGCATCGGGGCCGACAGGTGCAGGACGGCCATCAGCCGACCGGCCTCGTCGCGTTGCTGCTCACTGCCCTCCCGGATGATGTCGGCCAGCGGGGTGCCCTCCACCCACTCGGTGACCAGGACCCGGGGTGAGGCGGAGAACACCGTCGGTACGTAGATCTCGGGGTCGTCCGCGTACGCGGTGGCGAAGGCCCGCTGCGACTCCGCCTCCAACTCGTAGTCGAGTTCCTCGGTGATCCGCTCCCGCAGCTCGGTCAGCAGCGGTTTGATGTCCAGCCCCGGCTGGATGGCCCGGAACATCCCCCCGAGCCGGGAGAGCTGCTTGAGGTCGGCGAGCAGGGCGTCACCGGCCCCCGGGTACTGGATCTTGACCGCGACCTGCCGGGTCGTGCCGTCCGGCATCCGCCACACCGCCCGGTGCACCTGACCGATGCTCGCCGCGGCGGCCGGCGAGTCGTCGAAGCTCTCGAACCGCTCCCGCCAGGCCGGGCCGAGCTGCTCGGCCAGCACCCGGTGCACGCTGGCGGCCGGCAGCGGTGGCGCGGCCTCCTGGAGTTTGGTCAGGGCCTGCCGGTACGGCGCGGCGACCTCCTCCGGCAGGGCGGCTTCGAAGACCGACAGGGCCTGACCGAACTTCATCGCCCCACCCTTGAGCTGGCCGAGCACGCTGAACAGCTGCTCGGCCGTACGCTGCTGGATCTCCGCCGAGATCACGTCGGAGGCCAGCCCGGTGACCCGCTTTCCCATGCCGAGGACGGTCCGACCGGCGAAGCCGAGCGGCAGAGCGGCGAGCTTGGCGGTCCGGGAGACGGCGCGGCGCGGGATGTCGGTCACCTGGCCATTGTTACTGACTCGGCACCCCGACTGCTGCCGTGCGGCCGGGCTGGCTGCCCGTCGGGCGGGCACGCCAGCATCCGCAGCGGGGATGCGGCGGCCACTGGCGGCGCCGGAGATTGCCCGGGGAGGTGAGTTCGACCGCGGCCCCCAGGGTCTCCGGGGTACCCCCGTCCAGGTGCAGCAGGGCCTCACCCACCGCGAGGGCGGTGGCCGCCAACAGGCTGCCCACGGTGCCGCTGGGAGTGGCCGGGCGGCTGGCCAGTTGGGCGGCCAGCGCCGGCCAGTCGGGGTCCCGGTCGGTGCGGTGCAGGTCCAGGCAGCCCAGGCAGGGCCCGTCCGGGGGCCGGACCAAGGGCCCGATCACCGGTACGGCCTCCCGCAGGTCCACCAGCAGGTGCGGTTGGCGACGTTGGGCGTGCCCGGCGGCCAGCAGTGCGGCGGGCCGGTCGGCGCCCAACTGGATCACCAGGTCGGGCCGGGGCCGTCGTTGTGGACCGGTGCTGGTGCCGGGTGCCGATCGGGCGACCGCGGCCCGCACCGCCCGGCCCAACGGTCGACCCATCTCAGCGGCCGCGATGCCGGTGCCGACCAGGTCGATCGGTCGGACCACACCGGGCAGGTCGGGATGAACGTGACCGACGCCGGCCTGGGCCAGGGCGACGGCGATGGCGGCGCCGAGCGGGCCGGTGCCGGTGATCGTGACCCGGCTGGCCAGTCGGCGGCGGAGGACCTGGGCGGGAGTTCCTGGCAGCCGGGCGGCGGCCAGGGCCAGGGCAGCGGCCTCCGTGGCCAGCCGGGCCCGGTGGGGTCCGGTCAGCTCGCGGGGCAGGAGGGTGTGCATCGGCACCACCAGCCCGGCGGCCCGCAGGGCGTCCAGCAGGGTACGGGCGTGCTCCGTCCGGCTCCTGGTGCCGGTGACCACCTGCCGTTCGCTGTGCCGGCCGTCGAGCAGGTCCAGCAGCTCGGCGGCCCGGGGGTCCGCGATCTCCACCAGGACGGCTCGGTCCTGGTCGAGCCCGAGTTGCAGGGTGTGCCGGTCGCGCCAGAGGCGACTGAGCCCGGGGAGCAGGGTGGGACGGGGGGAAGGCGGAGAAGGCGGCATGGGTACGAACAGTGACCGAATCCCTGCGTTGCGTCGATCGTTGTCCACAGGTGGCCAGGGTCAGATCCAGGGCTGTCCACAGGATTTGCCGAGATATCCACAACCGGCGGGTAGCTACAGTCGGTCCTCCGACAGTCACCCACACAGACGAACGGGGGGTGGCCGCTCGGCCACCCCCCGTTCGTCGGGTGCGTACGTCAGACCTTGGCCTTGCCCAGGATGCGGTTCACTGTTGTGCCGCACACCGGACACTTGCCCTTGGCCATGTTCATGCCGGTCTTCGAGACCTCCACGCGGCCCTCGAAATCCCGCTTCTCCTTGCACTTGACGCAGTAACCGTTGTAGCTCTGGGCCTGGTCGGCCACGGTGCCCTCCTCGTCTCGTCCGCCGGTCGATACCGGTCCGGCGGGTTTCCGGCGGCGGTCGCGTACGGCGTCCGGCGCTGGTCTTTGCCGCGGTCACCCACGTGACCGCTGGTTGGCGGACCCTACCCAGGTGTGGGCGGTTCCATGTCAGCTGCGCTTTGCCACTGTGAGCAAGGCGACGTCGAGAGTGTGCACGCCAAATCGGGCCAGATCAGCCAGTTTCGCGGGGACACGCCGACTGGGAGCCCGCAATTGCGCTGGTGGTGCCAGTTGTGGCGGACCCGGGTACCCCCGCTGGGCCGGGACCATGCGATGATCACTCAGCCTGGGCGGGCGGCGACATTACCGCTCAGTCCACCACGAAGCGTGATCGCGACACATGCCCCCGAGTCCGGGCAATTTTTTTTCGGGACTCCTGCCGACCAATCACCATTTTTCGGACGCGTGTCGCGGGTTGACCCTTGCGGACCCCTGGTCACAACGCATTAGCTTGCCTTCGTGACAGCAAACCGAGGCTGCGCGGTCCACTGATGGCTGGGCCGCGGAAGCCGGTCGTCGAGGTACGGCGCAGCCAGCGCCGGCGACGCACGGTGTCCGCCTACCGCGACGGTGAGCGCGTCGTCGTCCTCATCCCGGACCAGTTCTCCCGGGCCGAGGAGAGCGAGTGGGTCGACCGGATGCTCGCCCGGCTCGCCGCCCGGGAGGGCCGCCTGGCCCGCTCCGACGGGGAACTGCTGGCCCGAGCCGACCGGCTGATCAATCTCTATCTGACGGAGTACGGCAGCCAGGCCCTGCCGGCCAGTGTCCGGTGGGTGAGCAACCAGAACGGCCGTTGGGGCTCCTGCACCCCGGCGGACCGGTCCATCCGGTTGTCCCACCGACTCCAGGACATGCCGGACTGGGTCCTCGACTACGTGCTGCTGCACGAACTCGTGCACCTCATCGTGCCCAGCCACAACGCTGACTTCTGGGCCCTGGTCGGCAGGTACGCCAAGACCGAACGCGCCCGAGGCTATCTGGAGGGCGTGGCGGCCGTCTCCGGCGTTCCCTGACACCGGCGGGCACCCCGTTCGGCCCTCGGCGTAGGGTCGGGGAATGCCCCGACGTGTGGTGGTGGCCCTGCTGGCGCCGGTCACCTGGGCGCCGCCCGGCCTCGACCCGACCCAATGGCGTACGGCCCTCGCCGAGGACGTGGTGGACCTGCTGGCCACCCTCAACGAGGTGGACACCGCAGTGGCGGTCACCCCGGCGGACCGCTGGCTCGCCGACGCGGTGATCTGGCCGGGTACCCGCGTCTACGAGGTCCCCGAACCCACCCCGAACGCAGTCTTCGCCGCCCTGACCGGCACAACCGCGCCACCCGACCCCGCCGACCCGGTCGAGAGTGCTGGGCGGGTCGGTGATGCTGGAGCGGGGGAGGGTTACGAGCGGTCGACGGGCCGGTACGAACAGGTGGCCGTGATCGCCGGGGACGCTCCCGACCTGCCGGGGCTGACCATCGGCAAGCTGTTGCGTCCACTGACCAGCCGACCGGTCGCGGTAGCCCCGGCCGAGGGTGGCGCCGGGCTGCTGGGCGTGGCGGCCCGGCTACCCGTACCGCCCTGGTTGCCGCCGTTGGACCTGGACGCCACCGTGCCCGCGGCCGTGCGCGCGGCGGCGCCCCGCCCAGGCGACCTGGCGGTCACCCCCTCCTGGCACCGGCTGCGCGGTCCGGCGGACCTGGCCCGCCTCGACCCCGCCCTCAGCGGTTGGGAGAACACCCGCGCTCTCCTGGCCGACGCTGGCAAACCCTGACCAACTCGCGCAGCAAGGCGTCCGCCTGACGCGGTGTGAATCCACTCGATGTGGGATCGAGTGGCCTCAGAGTCACGCGAAGCCACTCGATCCCAGATCGAGCGTGATCTTGCCCAGCGGCGGGGAGCGGGAGCGGGACAGCCCACGAGATCCCGTGCAGGGTCAGTGGGGCGGGGGTGGTGCCTGTGGTCAGGAGGGGGTGTCGCCGCCCTTGGGGTCGTCGTCTCGGCGGTTCTGCTCGCCGGGGGCCTTCTCCTCCGGGCCGCCGGGGGCGGTGAAGTCGAAGCTCTCCAGCTCGGCCATCAGGTCGACATCGGTCATGGCGAAGGCCACCGGGTCGGCGAAGTCGTCGTCGGAGGGCAGCAGGTCCGGGTGCCCCCACAGGGCGTCCCGGCCGCCGATGCCCCGGTGCTCGGTGAGCGCCGCCCACAGCGCCGCGGCCTCCCGCAGTCGGCGGGGTCGCAGCTCCAGCCCGACCAGGGCGGCGAAGGTCTGCTCGGCCGGCCCACCGGCGGCCCGGCGCCGACGGAAGGCCTCGCCCAGCGCCACCACGTTCGGCAACCGGCCGGCGGCCGCGCCGTCGACCACGTGGCAGACCCAGCCCTCGACCAGGGCCAGGGCGGTCTCCAGCCGGGCCAGTGACGCCTTCTGAGTGGGGCTGTCCTCCGGGGTGAAGATGCCTTCCAGCGCGATGGCCTGCATCGACTCCGGATCGGTCGGGTCGACCCGGCCCATCGCCTCTTCGATCGCCTCCCGGTTGACCCGGATGCCGGCGGCGTACGTCTCGACGGCGTTGAGGACATGCCCGCGCAGCCACGGCACATGCTCGAACAGCCGCTGGTGTGCCGCCTCGCGTAGAGCCACGTAGAGGCGTACCTCGTCCTCGGGTAGCTCCAGGCCCTCGCCGTAGCTGCGGATGTTGGCCGGGATCAGGGCGGCCGTGCCGGCCGGGCCGAGGGGCAGGCCGATGTCACCGACGGAGAGCACCTCCGCGGCGAGCGAGCCGAGGGCCTGGCCCAGCTGGCCGCCGAAGAGGGCGCCGCCCAGGGTGGCGACCATCGACTGCATCGGGCCCAGTTGGGCGCGGGCCTCCGGCGGCACCAGGTCACCCATCGCGCCGACCATGCGGCTGGCCACCGGGTCGCACAGCTTGCGCCAGACATCGAGGGTCTTGAAGATCCATTCGTTGCGGTTCCAGGCCACCACGGTCCGGATGCCCGAGGGCAGCGCGGAGGCCGGCTCCAGCCAGAGGTCGGCGATGCGCAGCGCCTCCTCTACGGCGTTGCGTTCGTACGGCGAGACCGCCGGGTCGCCCGACGCGGCCAGTTGGCTGGCCGCGACCTGGCGGGCCAGGTCCCAGTTGACCGGCCCGCTTCCCGGCGCGGAGAGCAGGTGCTGCAACTGCGACATGAACTGCTGCATCTGCGCGGGGTCGTTGGGGTCGGGCGGCTGCCCACCTGGTAGCGCGAAACCGAACGGAATATCAGGCACGACGTCTACGGTACGCGTGCCGCGCCCCAGGTGACCCGCGCCGCTGTTGCGCTGAGGGCGAAGTCGCCCTCATGCCGCCGGACGCCATGGCCCGGATCGGTACGCTCTGCCGCATGAGACGTCGAGGCGTGACCGTCCTGCTCGGTGCTCTGCTCACCGCTCTACTCAGCATCGGGGTGCTCGGTGCGCCCGTCCCGTACGTGGTGCTCGGTCCCGGTCCGACCGTGGACACCCTCGGGCAGGAGGACGGCAAGGAGGTCATCCAGGTTTCCGGACGGGAGACCTCCACCTCGACCGGTCAACTCCGGCTGACCACGGTGGGGGTGCAGCCCAGCGTCAAGCTGCGGACCGCCATCCAGGGGTGGCTGGACGACGATCAGGCGGTGGTGCCGCGCGAGCTGGTCTACCCGCCGGGGGAGAGCCGGGAGCAGGTCGAGCAGCGCAACGCCGAGGACTTCCAGGTCTCCCAGACCAGTGCGGAGACCGCCGCGCTGCGCAAGCTCGGCTACGAGGTCCAGGTCGTCGTCCGGGGGGTCTCCGCCGACGGTCCGGCGGTCGGGTTGCTCCAGGAGGGTGACGTGATCACCTCCGTGGACGGCGAGGCGGTGCCGCTGGCCTCCCGGCTGACCGAACTGATCAGGGCCAAGCCGGCCGGCACCCCGCTGCGGATCGGCTTCACCCGCGAGGGGGTGGCCGACACCGCCACGATCGCCACCCGGGAGATCGACGGTCGCCCCCGCATCGGGGTGGACATCGGGCAGCAGCAGCCGCATCCGTTCACCCTCTCCTTCGACCTCAAGGACATCGGGGGTCCCAGCGCGGGCCTGATGTTCGCCCTGGGGATCATCGACAAGTTGACCCCGGAGGATCTGACCGGCGGCCGGATCATCGCCGGCACCGGCACCATCGACGACTCCGGGCGGGTCGGTCCGATCGGCGGCATCCCGCAGAAGCTGGTCGGGGCCAAGGAGGCCGGTGCCACCGCCTTCCTGGTGCCGGCGGCCAACTGTGCCGAGGCGGTACGCAACCGGCAGCCCGACCTGCCGTTGGTCAAAGTGGGTTCGCTCGATGAGGCCCTGGCGGCGCTGGAGACCCTGCGGGCCGGCGGCGAGCCGACCCACTGCTGAATCCTGCGCTGACCGCACCGCCCGCCTCCGGCCGGTCATCCCGCCTCTGAGCAGGGCGAACGCGCGGGAGGTGGCGATCCGCGAGGGCCGCCGCAGGCGGCTGCCCCGCGACCTTGCTCGGATGCTTCCAGCCACACCCCGTACTCTGGGTGCCTGGTCGGTGCCGATCATATCGAGCGTGCGGAGCCAACAGTGGTCATGCGTAGCAGCAGCCCCCTGCCGAGGATGAGCCGACGTGGACGCGTCACGGTCGGCGTATTGATCGGGGTGTTCGTCCTGTTCACCCTGCTGGGCTGGGGGGTGCAGGCCTGGACAGACTGGCTCTGGTTCTCCGAGGTCGACTACACCCAGGTCTTCACCGGGGTCCTGCTCACCCGGCTGGTGCTCTTCCTGGCCGGCGCGGCAGCGATGGCGGCCATCGTCGGGGGGAACCTCTGGCTGGCCCAACGGCTGCGGCCCCGCAACCGGCCGCATTCGCCGGAACAGGCCACCCTTGAGCGTTACCGGATGCTGCTCGGCCCCCGGCTGGGGATGTGGATCGCGCTGGCCGCGGCGATCGTGGGTCTGTTCGCCGGGCTGTCCGCGCAGAGCCGCTGGAACCAGTGGCTGCTCTTCCGCAACGGCGGCGACTTCGGCGTCAACGATCCCGAGTTCGGTACGGACATCGGCTTCTACATCTTCCAGTTGCCGTTCTGGCGCTTCCTGCTCGGCCTGGGCTTCACCGCCGTGGTGCTGGCCCTGATCGGCTCGCTGGCGGTGCACTACCTGTTCGGCGGGGTGCGGCTGCAGGGCGTGGGCGACCGGATGACCAACGCCGCCCGGGCTCACCTGAGTTCCCTGGTGGCGGTCTTCGTCCTGCTCAAGGCGGTCGCCTACGTGCTGGACCGGCGTTCCATGCTGCTGGAGTACAACGACGGGGTGGGGGTCTACGGCGCCGGGTACGCCGACATCAACGCCCTGCTGCCGGCCAAGGAGATCCTCGCCTACATCTCCGTGGTGGTGGCGATCGCGATCATCGTGTTCTCCAACGCCTGGATGCGCAACCTGGTCTGGCCGGGCATCTCCCTGGCCCTGCTCGGGGTCTCCGCGGTGGCGATCGGCGGCATCTACCCCTGGGCGGTGCAGACCTTCGAGGTCAAGCCGAGCGCCCGGGACAAGGAGGCGCCCTACATCGAGCGCAGCATCCAGGCCACCCGGGCCTCCTTCGGGTTGGACATCGCCCAGCACACCCCGTACGCGGCCAGCAATTTGACCCCACCGGAGAGCCTGGCCACCGACACCTCGGTGGTGTCGAACGTCCGGTTGCTCGACCCGCAACTGGTCAGCGAGACCTACACCCAGTTGCAGCAGGTCCGTGGCTTCTACGACTTCGGCCCGAAGCTGGACATCGACCGGTACACCGTCGAGAACCAGACCCAGGACTACGTGGTCGGCGTACGCGAGATCAACTACGGCGAGCTGACCGCCCAGCAGAGCAACTGGATCAACCGGCACACGGTCTACACCCACGGGTACGGGGTGGTGGCCGCTCCCGCCAACCGGGTGGTCTGCGGTGGTCAGCCGTACTTCGTCTCCGGCTTCCTCGGCGACCGGGCGCAGGAGTCCTGCTCCTCGCCCACCGACCTGATCCCGGCCAGCCAGCCCCGGATCTACTACGGCGAGCGGATGCAGGGCAGCGACTACGCCATCGTCGGCAAGCCCAACCCGGACGCCAACCCGGCCGAGTTCGACCGGCCGGCCGGCGAGACCGGTGAGGGTCGCGAGTCGTACTACACCTACACCGGTTCCGGCGGCGTCGAGATCGGTTCGTTCACCCGGCGCCTGCTCTACGCCATCAAGGAGCAGGAGGCGAACTTCCTGCTCTCCGAGGCGGTCAACGAGAACTCCAAGCTGCTCTACGTGCGTAACGCCCGGGACCGGGTGGAGAAGGTAGCCCCCTTCCTGACCCTGGACGGCGACCCCTACCCGGCGATCGTCGACGGCCGGGTGCAGTGGATCGTGGACGGTTACACCACCGCGGCCACCTACCCGTACGCGGAGCGGGTCAACCTCCAGCAGGAGACCACGGACGAGTTGACCGGCCGGGGCACCATCCAGCTGGCCCGGGAGAACGTCAACTACATCCGCAACTCCGTGAAGGCGACCGTCGACGCGTACGACGGCACGGTCACCCTCTACGAGTTCGACGAGAACGACCCCGTGCTCAAGGCGTGGAACAAGGCCTTCGGCGGTGACCTGATCAAGCCGCGCGCCGAGATCCCGGAGTCCCTGGCGGCCCACTTCCGCTACCCCGCGGACCTGTTCAAGGTGCAGCGCAACCTGCTCACCCGGTTCCATGTCACCACCCCGGGCGACTTCTACTCCGGGCAGGACTTCTGGCAGGTGCCGAACGTGCCGGACGCGCCGGACAGCGAGGTCAAGCAGCCGCCGTACTACCTCTACACCCAGTTCCCCGAGCAGGACGCGCCGACCTTCCAGCTGACCAGCGCGGTCACTCCGAACGGCCGGCAGAACCTGGCGGCGTTGATCTCCGGGTCGTACCAGGACGGGAAGCCCAGGTTGCAGGTGCTGGAGTTGCCCGACCAGACCCGGGTCTCCGGCCCGGTGCAGGTGCACCAGCAGATGACCAACAACGCCAACATCCGGCAGCAGTTGAACCTGCTCTCCTCCAACCAGGCCCAGGTGCAGTACGGCAACCTGCTCTCCCTGCCCTTCGGCAACGGGATGCTGTACGTCGAGCCGGTGTACGTCAAGAGCAACCAGACCGACGCGTACCCGCTGCTGCAGAAGGTGTTGATGTCCTACGGTGACGGCGGTTCCTTCGTGGTCCTGGCCGACAACCCGAGCGACGGCATCAAGCAGTTGGTCGAGCAGGGCAAGCGGGCCGCCGCCGGTAACCCGCCACCGGCCACCGAGCCGCCGGCCGGGGACGAGGAGCCTGGGGCCACCCCGTCGCCGACTCCCTCGGCCACCCCGCCGGCCGGTGACGCGCCGCCGATGACCGGCGACCTGGCGACGGCCGCCAACCGGGTGCAGGCCGCGATCACGGAGGTGCGGGCCGCGCAGACCTCGGGCGACTTCGAGCGGTACGGCCGCGCGTTGAAGGAGTTGGACGAGGCCCTCACCGCCTTCCAGCAGGCCCAACAGACGGCCAATGGGGGCGGGGCCCCCGCGAGCACCCCGTCACCGACCGGCTGATCTGAGTCGAAAAGGGGCCTGCCGTCGGTGATCCGGCGGCAGGCCCCTTTCTGCTGGTGCCGTGCCTACGGCCCGGCGGTTACGGGGTCGTTTTGCGGCGGCCGGGGGTGGTGCGCTACGGTGGATCTAGCGACGCGGGGTGGAGCAGCTCGGTAGCTCGCTGGGCTCATAACCCAGAGGTCGCAGGTTCAAATCCTGTCCCCGCTACTGCCCGACCACGGCCCCGGACTTCAGTCCGGGGCCGTAGTCCTTTTCCGCGCTGCGTCAGGCCCGCTCTGCCGGCTCGTCGGGATTGTGGCGGTGTTCGCGCCGATGGCGGGGGTGGGTGATCGGTGCGGTCACGGGTGCGGTAGGCTGAATCTACCGACGCGGGGTGGAGCAGCTCGGTAGCTCGCTGGGCTCATAACCCAGAGGTCGCAGGTTCAAATCCTGTCCCCGCTACTACCTGGCAACGGCCCCGGACTTCAGTCCGGGGCCGTTGTCGTTGTCCGGGACATCCTCCGGGCCGCTGTGCCGCTCGGCGTCGAGGTCGACACGCAGGTATTGGTCGACGGTGGTTGCGCCCGTCAACGAGGATGACGACATGTCTTCGTTGAGCAAATGGTGGGGCCGGCTCGGCACCCTCGTGAGCGTGGTCGTGCTGTCGGTGTTCGTCCCGGTCGCCGCCTGGGCCTCTACCGGGACCGGGGAACTGGTCGTCGAGGCCGCCCGGCGGCGGCGGGGTGGCGGCTTCATCGGCTTCCTGGGTCTGCTCTGCTGCCTGGTCGTGGTGGTCGTGATCGTGCTGCTGGTGCTCCGGATGACCCGCCGACGGCGCTGACCCGGCCCCGGCCGCACCCCGGCCCTCCTCGGGGCCCTTGCCTGTCGGCGGCGTGCCCGGCGCATGGTCTACTTGTCGCCGTGGAACTTCTGCATTCGGGCAAGGTGAGGGACGTCTACGCCGACGGCGACGACCTGATTCTGGTCGCCTCGGACCGCATCTCCGTCTATGACGTGGTGCTGCCGACCCCCATCCCGGACAAGGGCAAGCTGCTCACCGCGCTGTCGCTGTGGTGGTTCGAGCAACTGGCCGACCTGGTGCCCAACCACGTCATCTCGGCCACCGAGGTACCGGCGGAGTTCGCCGGCCGGGCGATCCGGTGTCGTCGGCTGGAGATGGTGCCCATCGAGTGCGTGGCCCGAGGCTTCCTGACCGGTGGGGGTCTGAAGGAGTACGAGCGCACCGGCGCGGTCTCCGGTGTCGAGTTGCCGCGCGGGCTGGTGGAGGCATCCGTCCTGCCCGAGCCGATCTTCACCCCTTCGACGAAGGCGCCGGTGGGTGAGCACGACCAGCCGATGACCTTCGCCGAGGTCGTCGACAAGGTAGGGGCCCAGACCGCCGAACGGTTGCGTCAGTTGACCATCGACGTCTACTGCCGCGGCACCGAGCTGGCCGCGGAGCGGGGCATCCTGGTCGCCGACACCAAGATCGAGCTGGGTTGGGCGGCGGACGGCACCCTGGTCCTCGGCGATGAGGTGCTCACCCCGGATTCCTCGCGGTTCTGGCCGGCCGAGTCGTACCAGCCCGGCCGGACCCAGTTCTCCTACGACAAGCAGTACGTCCGGGACTGGGCCGCCGGTAGCGGTTGGAACAAGCAGGCCCCGGCGCCGGAGGTGCCGCCCGAGGTGGTCGAGGCCACCCGTGCCCGCTATGTGGACGTCTACGAGACCCTCACCGGCAAGCGCTGGGAGTAGCTCACTCCAGCCGGTGTCGTCCGGTGTGCTGCTCGGTGACCGCGGTGGCGGTGATGATGCGTACCGTGGTGCCGGCCGGGCCGGTAGCGACCTCCATGGCGTCGGTCAGCTCGCGGGCCAGCCACAGGCCCCAGCCCCCGGCGGTGTCGGGAGCCGGCCGGTTGCGGTTGTCCAGCCGCTGAACGCTGATGCCCTGGCCGTGGTCGGAGACCTCGCAGAGGATCAGCCCGGGCTCCGCCCACATCCGCAGCCAGCCCTGGCCTCCGCCGTGCCGCACGGCGTTGGTGATCAGCTCGTTGACGGCGAGCACGAAGTCGTCCAGGCGCTCCTCGCGCAGGCCGGCGGCGTGCGCACAGGAGGCGACCGAGTGTCGAAGCTCGGTCACCTGCGCCTGGTCGAAGGCATCGGCGATCAGGAGGGCATGTTCGATGGGCACCACCGTACGCGGTGTAGGCGGTTCTGCGTTTGTCATGGCCCTGTCCCGACAGAAGATCGCGGAGCTTTACGCGGCATTTACCACCGTACGTCAGGGTTCATTGGGTCGCAGCGGCCGAAGTGGGAACCGATCACCTGTGGCATGGTGACCCACGTGCCCACGCCCGGTGGTTTCGAGATCCCACTCTGGCGTGCCGTCGCGGTCTTCCGGGTGGCATCGCTGGCGTACGTCTGTGTGATCGTTGCCCGCGACGCGGACCGGTACGCCCACCCGTTCGCCGCCGGTGCGCTGGTGCTGGCGATGGCGGCCTGGACCCTCGCCACCGCGATCGGCTACGCGGCGCCCAGCCGGCGCGGCTGGCCGTTGCTCCTCGCCGACCTGGGCGTCATCGTGGCCATTCTGCTGGTCACCCCCTGGGTGATGGGCCGGGAGGCGATTGAGGCCGGGCTGCCGACCCTGGCGGTCGCCTGGTTGAGCGGGCCGGTGTTGGCCTGGGCGGTCTCCGGTGGACGGCGTCGTGGGGTGACCGCCGCCCTGGTCATCGGCGGCACCGACCTGCTGACCCGGGGCATGGTCACCCCTACCGCGATCAACGGCGCCATCCTGATGCTGCTGGCCGGGGTGGTGGTCGGGTATGTCGCCCGGCTGGCGGTCCGGGCCGAGCAGCGGTTGCAACAGGCCGTGGAACTGGAGGCGGCCACCCGGGAACGGGAGCGACTGGCCCGCGACATCCACGACTCCGTGCTCCAGGTGCTGGCCCTGGTGTCCCGCCGAGGGGAGCGACTCGACGGGGAGGCCGGTGAGCTGGCCCGGTTGGCCGGCGAGCAGGAGGCGGCCCTGCGGGCGTTGATCTCCGATGCGGGTCCGCGCGTCACCGACGGGCCGATGGACCTGCGGGAACTGCTCGGCCGGTACGCCTCGGCCAGCGTTTCGCTGTCCACCCCGGCCACCCCGGTGCTGCTTGCCCCGCCGGTGGCGCGGGAACTGGCCGCCGCCACCGGGGCCGCTCTGGACAATGTGGCCCGGCACGGCGGAGGACGGGCCTGGGTGCTGGTCGAGGATGAGGGTGCGACCGTGACCGTGTCGATCCGGGACGAGGGGCCGGGTTTCCCTCCGCAGCGGCTCACCGAGGCCGCCGCCCAGGGCCGGCTGGGGGTGGCTCAGGCCATCCGGGGTCGACTGGCCGACCTGGGTGGGACCGCCACGATCAGTTCCGTGCCGGGCAGTGGTACCGAGGTCGAACTCACCGTGTCGAGGAGGAGACCGTGAGCGGAGTACGGGTGATGGTGGTCGACGACCACCCGATGTGGCGCGAAGGGGTGGCCCGGGATCTGGCCGAGGCAGGCCACGAGGTGGTGGCCAGTTGCGGCGAGGGCCGCCAGGCGGTCCGGGTGGTGGCCGCCGCCCGCCCCGACGTGGTGGTGCTGGATCTGCAACTGCCGGACATCTCCGGGGTGGAGGTGATCCGTGGGGTCCGTGCGGCCTGGCCGTCGGCCCGGGTGCTGATGCTCTCCGCCAGCGGCGAGCAGCAGGGGGTGCTGGACGCGGTGAAGGCCGGGGCCACCGGCTATCTGCTGAAGTCCGCCGGGCACGCCGAGTTCCTGGACGCGGTACGGCGCACCGCCGCGGGGGAGCCGGTCTTCACCCCCGGTCTGGCCGGGCTGGTGCTCGGCGAGTACCGCCGGTTGGCGGCTGCCGGTGGGCCTCAGTCGCAGCAGGACGACGGCACCCCCCGGCTCACCGAACGGGAGACCGAGGTGCTCCGGCTGGTGGCCAAGGGGATGTCCTACAAGCAGATCGCCGGCCGGCTGGGCCTGTCCCACCGCACGGTCCAGAACCACGTGCAGAACACCCTGGGCAAGTTGCAACTGCACAACCGGGTGGAGCTGACCCGCTACGCGATCGAGCGGGGCCTGGACGACTAGGCGTGCGCCGTTTCGCCGAAACGGCGGGGTCCGGCTCGACGGGATATCGCCACTTCGGCGAAGCGGCGCCAGCCACCCGCCGGAGTCAGACCGCCCGGGGCGGCCGGGTCTCGTTGACGGCCAACTCCTCGGCGCTGGCGCCGCCGCCGGCGGCTCCCGCGTCGTACGCGATCGAGTCGGCTTCCTGATCGGTGTGGGTGCCCTCGTCCGGCTGGACCAAGCGGCCCACGTCGTCCTCCGTGGTGCCCAGTTGCCCGTGGTCGTAGAGGGAGACCGGGGAGTTCGGGTCGGAGGTCGGACCGGGCTCCATCACGTCGGCGTCGAGCTGCGCCTGCGCGGCCTGCTCCCGACTGTCCGCCTCGGCCGCGATGTCCGGGTCCACCGGGGCGGCCAGGGGGTCGTCCACCGGCAGCTCGAACTGCTCCCGGCTCAGCTTGTAGTCCAGCGACTCACCGTCGAGCTGCTCGTCGGCGGTGACCCCGAACTCGTCGACGGCCACCGGTACGCGGTCACCGGGCAACTGGGCGGGCGCCGGGCCGTCCGCTTCCCGTCCGGTCAAGACGTCGTCCCCGGCCGTCGAGTCGTCATCGGCGGTGTCGGGCAGACCGTCGGCCTCGGGGTCGGACAGCGGGGCGGGGTACTCGTCTTCGCGCATACCTGCTCCACTACCCGCTGCCGGCGGTGCCGTAACCGGCCGGGCCGGTGCCGATCGGCGGATGGTCCAGGCCCTCAGCGCACCTCACGACGCTGGCGGGCGAACGCCGCCACGGTGTCGACCGCGCTGCGGGCGGCGGCCAGGCCCAGGGCGGCGGTCATCCGGATCAGCTGACGGCGGCGGCCCTGCCAACCACCGACCGGGATGCCCTCCCCGGCCGGGCGGAAGACATTGCCCGCGCTGGGTGGGCGGACGGCCAGGCCCAACTGGGTGCGCCCGGCGTACCAGGCTAGGGCGCGTTCGGCCAACGCCGGGGCCAGCCGCCACTGGAGGCCGATCAACCGGGCCGCGCCCCCGGCGTACGCCTCCCGGCGCGGACGGCGCAGCAGCCGCACGATCGTCTCCGCGACCAGCTCCGGAGGGTAGACCGGTGGCGGCGGGGCCAGGATCCGGCCGGTGTGGTTGGCGGCGTGCCGGAAGAAGGGGGTGTCGATGGCGGCCGGCAGCACCGTGCAGATCGAGATGGCACCCCGACCGGTCAGCCGCAGTTCCTGGCGTACCGTGTCGGTCAGGCCCCGGATGCCGTGTTTGGCGGCGTTGTAGGCGGACTGGTACGGCATGGCCACCTCGGCCAGCACAGAGGCGTTGTTGACCACCACACCCCCGCCGGCCGCGGCCAGGTGCGGCAGGGCGGCCCGCATACCGTAGGCGGTGCCGAGCAGATCCACCTCCAGCACCCGGCGGAACTCCGTCACCGGGATCTCGTCGAAGAGTCCGACCACCCCTACCGCCGCGTTGTTGACCCAGGCGTCGATGCGGCCGAACCGGGCCACCGCGCTGGCGGCCAACCGCTCGACCGCCGCCGGGTCGGTGATGTCCGTCGGTACGACCAGGGCCTGCGCGCCCAGCTCGGCGCAGCCCTGGGCCACCCGCTGCAACGCCGGCTCGGTGCGGGCGGCCAGCACCACCCGGCACCCGCTGCGCGCCAGGGCGTACGCGGTTGCCGTGCCGATGCCGCTGGAGGCGCCGGTGATCACCACCGTGCTGTCGCGGAGCGGTCGGGCCAGAGGCATTTGACACCGATACCCCACCCGGGGACCGGTCATGCCGCCGCTCACATCCCGATCTGCCAGGTTTCGGCTCGTAGAAGGCCGGTTAATGGGACGCTCTGACCGGAGGACCACCGCCTAATCCGCATGGAGGTGACCCATGCGCGTCGGCCTTGTCTGTGCCCACGCCGCTGCGCCGACCTCCGGCGACGGAACCGTCGTCGGCACCTACCAGCACATCGCACGGGTGGCCGCTGAACTTGCCGGTCGAGGGCACGACGTGCGGGTCTACACCCGCCGGGACGATCCGGACCTGGCCGACAGCGACAGCGTGGACGGTTACCGCATCGAACGGGCCCCCATCGGACCGGTGACCCCGATTCCCACCGCCGAACTGGTGCCGTACGTGTCGGAGTTCGGCAGGTGGCTGGCCGACCGGTGGGCGGCCGACTGGGCCCCGGAGGTGGTGCACGGTCACTACTGGATCGGTGGGCTGGCCGCCGCGCACGCGGTCCGGGAGACCGACATCCCGGTGGTGCAGACCTTCCACTCGCTCGGCATGGAGCAACTGCGTCACCTGGGCCCGCAGTACGACGGCCCGGGCACCCGCATCCCCCTGGAGCGGGCGTTGACCCGGGCGGTGGACATCGCGGTGGCCCAGTGCAACGACGAGGTGGAGGAACTGACCCGGATGGGTCTGCAACGGATGTCCGTGGCGATGGTGCCGACCGGAGTGGACACCGGCCGGTTCCACCCCGACGGGGAGGCCGCCCCCCGCGACCAGCGTCCCCGGATCCTCTCGGTGGGCGGACTGGCCCCCGGTCACGGTCAGGAGGACCTGATCCGGGCCATGCGGCTGGTCGGGGAGGCGGAACTGGTGATCGCCGGTGGCCCGCCGGCCAGTCAGTTGGCCGGGCACGCCGAGGCCCGTCGGCTGCGTGAGATGGCCGAGCGGGTGGGGGTGGGGGACCAGGTGCACCTGGTGGGTGCGGTGCCGCACGAGCAGATGCCCACCTGGTACCGCTCGGCCGACGTGGTGGCCTGTACCCCGCACTACTCCTCCGCCGGCCGGGTGTCCCTGGAGGCGATGGCCTGCGGTGTCCCGGTGGTCGGGTACGCCATGGGGGGCATCGCCGACGCCGTGGTCGACGAGGTCACCGGCAAGCTGGTGCCGCCGGGGGACGTCCGCACCCTGGGCATGACCCTGCGCCGGCTGCTCACCGACAACGCGGGCCGGTTCGCGTACGGGCACGCCGCCGTGGACCGGGTCCGGTGCAGCTACACCTGGGAACGGACCGCCACCGCCCTGGAACGGCTCTACGAGCGGGTGATCGGGCGACGTAGACCGGTCGAGGCGGCCTGAGTCGACAGTGGACCCTCCGCCACCCTGGGCGACAGCCTGGGGGTCTGCCGGGGGGCCGGGGCGGGATCCCGTACGGCCCGCGCGGTCTCCTGGGCCACCGCGTGATGATGTTGCGGCTCGGCGTACCGGGTCAGCCCGATGACAGCCGCCAGGGTGACCAGGAAACCCAGACCGGCCAGCCATTCCCGGCCCGGCCAGATCTTGTCGTTGAGCAGCACCAGCCCGATGATCGCGGCGGGCACCGCACCGGCGGCGTCCATCGCGGCCACCGCGGCCGTGGTGGAGCCCCGCTGCATCGCCAGCCCCAGCAGCAGTTGGCCGACGATGGAGTGGCCGATCAGCAGGTAGAGCAGGGGGTCGGCGAGGAAGGCGCTCCAGGTAGAGGCGGAGGCGAGCGGCCGGGCGGCCACCGCGGCGGCGGAGAAGCCCAGGCCGGCCAGGGCACCCAGGGCCACCGAGCCGGGTACGCCCTGCAACCGGGCTGCGGGAACGCCCAGCACCGCGATCGCCCCCAGCGCCCCCAGCAGGGCGATCACCCCCGCCATGCCCAGGGGCTTGGAGGGGGCCGGCTGCGCGGAGAGCACCAGCGCGGTGATCCCGCCGACCAGCAGGAACAGCAGGACCACCTCGGCCACCGGCAGCCGCCACTTCAACAGGATCACCCCGAGTACGGCGGTGACCCCCAGCCCGGCGGCCACACTGGCCTGCACCAGGAACAGGGGCAGGTCCCGGCGGGCCAGGAAGGCCAGCACGAATCCGGCTACCTGACAGCCCAGACCGATCAGGTAGGTGCGGTGTCCGGCCAGGCGCCACAGCAGCCCGGGATCGAAGGTGTGCTGCACGGTGGTGCGAGCGGCGGCGACCGATTGCAACAGGTTGGCGATGCCGTACGCGACGATCATCGCCGCCAGAAAACACCAACTAGCGGTAGCCACCTGGCGAGGATAGAGGCATCCCGGCGTCAGCGCGCGGTCGGCCGACCCAGCCTCCGCAGGATGTTCGAGTGCAGCATGTTGTTGCTGGCCACGGCGCTGGTCTCGGTCCCGGCGGGGGCCGCAGCACCCTCCAGATCGGTCATGATCCCCCCGGCCTCGGTGACGATGGGCACCAATGCGGCCACGTCCCACAGCGACAACTCGGGCTCGATCATGACGTCGAGTGCACCCTCGGCCAACAGCATGTATCCGTAGAAGTCGCCGTAGGCCCGGCTGCGCCAGGTGTCCCGCATCAACTGGAGCACCGGCTCCAGTCGACCGGACTCTTCCCAACCACTCAGCGAGGAGTAGCAGAGGCTGGCGTCGGCCAGTTCGCGTACCTGGGAGACCCGGATGGGCTCGCCACTGTCGACGTCCGGGCCGGCGTACGCCCCGGCACCCTGCGCCGCCCACCAGCGGCGACCCAGCGCCGGTGCGGAGACCACCCCGACGACCGGGCGGCCGTCCTCCAGCAGCGCGATCAGGGTGGCCCAGATGGGTACCCCTCGAACGAAGTTCTTGGTGCCGTCGATCGGGTCCACCACCCACTGTCGGGCCCCGACGGCGGGGGTGACGCCGTACTCCTCGCCGAGCAGGCCGTCCTCGGGTCGCTGCTGCGCCAGCAGGGCGCGGATCTCGCGTTCCACCGCGGTGTCCGCGTCAGAGACCGGGGTCAGGTCCGGCTTGGACTCCACCCGCAGGTCCAGGGCGCGGAACCGGGCCATGGAGATGGCGTCGGCGGCGTCGGCGAGACGGTGGGCCAGAGCTAGGTCCTCGGCGTACCCGGTCATGGGTTGCACCGTAGCGAGGCTCCCGGTGGCCTGCTGGAGCGGGGCCGACCTGGGCTCATTCCGGGCGTCCACGCGGATCGTGCTCGACCTCGTCGCGGGGATTGGTGGCCCCGCGCGGGTCGGTCTCACCGGCCCGGGAGGCCAGCAACCGGTGGTACGAGGCCAGCCGGCGCGGGTCGGCCCGGCCCTCGGCCACCCAGGCGGCCAGGGCGCAGTCGGCCTCCTCGGCGGTGTGGGTGCAGTTCACCGGGCAGTCGACCGTGGCCTCCACCAGATCCGAGAAGCCGTGCAGCAGGCTCTCGGCGGACACATGGGCCAACCCGAAGCTGCGTACCCCCGGGGTGTCCACGATCCACCCCGGGTCCTCCGGTGCCCCGGGGACATGGGGTAGCCGCAGGGCCACCGCACTGGTCGAGGTGTGTCGGCCCCGGCCGATCGCGCTGACCGTGCCGACCGCCCGGGCCGCCTCCGGTACGAGGCGGTTCACCAGGGTCGACTTGCCGACCCCGGAGTGCCCGACCAGGACGGAGACCCGGCCGGCCAGCAGGCTGCGCAGCGCGTCAAGTGTGGAGTCCGGCCGGATCAGCACGTACGGCAGTTCCAGCTCGGTGTAGTAGTCGAGCACGGTCTCCGGGCCGGCCAGGTCGGCCTTGGTCAGGCAGAGCAGCGGCTCGATGTCGGCGTCGTACGCGGCCACCAGGCACCGGTCGATGAAGCCGGTACGCGGTGGCGGATCGGCCAACGCGCTGACGATCACGAGTTGGTCGGCGTTGGCCACCACCACCCGTTCCAGCCGCCCCTCCGCGGTGCTGGCGTCGTCCTCGGCGGTCCGGCGCAGCACCGACCGGCGTGGCTCGATCCGGACGATGCGGGCCAGCGCCCCCGGGGCCCCGGAGGTGTCGCCGACCAGGCCCACCCGGTCACCGACGACGACCGACTTGCGACCCAGTTCACGGGCCCGCATCGCGGTGACCGTGGGGGCCTCCGGGGCGGCTGTGGCCAGCACACAGGTGTACCGCCCCCGGTCCACCGCGATCACGAACCCGTTTAGCGCGTCCGTGTGCTGGGGTCGGGTGCGGGTACGCGGACGGGAGGACTTGCCGGGCCGGACCCGTACGTCGTCCTCGTCGTACTCGCGTCGCTTGGTCGCCAGGACCGCTCCTGTCTGTCCGCTCAGCTCTTGCCGGTCACCATCGCCGACCACAGGGCCGGGAACTCCGGCATGGTCTTGGAGGTGCACGCCACATCGTCCAGCACGATGCCGGGCACGGCCAGGCCGGCCACCGCGGCGGCGTGTGCCATCCGATGGTCATCGTAGGTGCGGAACACCCCACCCCGCAGCGGCCGGGGTCGGATCTCCAGCCCCTCGGCCGACTCGGTGATGTCCGCGCCCAGGGCGGCGAACTCCCGGGCCAGGGCGGCCAGCCGGTCGGTTTCGTGGCCCCGGATGTGGCCCACCCCGGTGAACACCGAGGGGGAGTCCGCCAGCATGGCCAGCCCGGTGAAGGCGGGGGTCAACTCGCTGACGTCGGACAGGTCGGCGTGCAGTCCGCGTACCGTCCCGGTGCCCCGCACGGTGAGTCCCTCCGTGGTCAGGGCCACCTCCGCACCCATCTGGGTCAACAGGGAGCGCAGCCGCTCGACCGGCTGGGCGCTGCTGCGTGGCCAGCCCTGGAGGGTCACCTCGCCGCCGGTGACCAGGGCGGCGGCGAAGAAGGGCACCGCCCCGGACAGGTCGGGCTCGATCTCCCAGCCCCGGCCGGTCAGCGGACCGGGCTCGACCACCCAGACGTCCGGGGTGCTGTCGTCGACGGCCGCTCCGGCGGCCCGCAGCATCCGTACGGTCATCCGCAGGTGGGGTGCCGAGGGCACGGGCGGGCCGACATGCCGGACCACCAGCCCACGGTCGAACCGGGGGGCGGCCAGCAGCAGCCCGGAGACCAGTTGGCTGGAGGCGGAGGCGTCGATCACGACCTCCCCGCCGGTGACCTGGCCGGTGCCCTGCACGGCCAGAGGCAGGCTGCCGGTCGGCGGGGTGTCCACCCGTACCCCCAGCGAGCGCAGCGCCTCGATGAGGGGCCCGAGCGGGCGGGTACGGGCGGCCGGGTCGCCGTCGAAGGTGACCCGCCCCACGGCCAGCCCGGCCACCGGGGGCACGAAACGCATGATCGTGCCGGCCAGCCCGACATCGACATGCGCCGGGCCGACCAGCCGGTGCGGCCGGACCAGCCAGCGCTCGTCGTCGGTGATCGACACATGGGCGCCCAGGGCCCGCAGCCCACCGGCCATCAACTCGGTGTCCCTGGCCCGCAGCGGCTTGGCCAGGGTCGAGGGGCCGGTGGCCAGCGCGCTGAGCACCAGGGCGCGGTTGGTCATGGATTTGGATCCGGGCAGCCGTAGCGAGGCCGTGACCGGATCGGTGGCGGTCGGGGCGGTCCACGGCTGTAGCGGCCGGGTCGCGGTCGGGTTCCCCACGGTTACATTCTGCCGTGTCTCGGGCGGGGGGTCCGTCGGCCGTCGCGGTCGCTCCCGGTGGACGGGACGTCGTAACCGCCGCCGACGCGCTAGCGTGTGCGGCATGTGCGGGAGGTACGCCACGACCCGGAGCTCCGGTGACCTGAGCGGAATCTTCGAGGCCGTCGACGAGACCGCAGGTGACCTGGTGGCCGACTACAACGTCGCGCCGACCGACCGGGTGCCCCTGGTCCGGCTAGACCCGCAGGGGCATCGGGCGCTCTCGGCGGGGCGCTGGGGGTTTCTGCCCGCCTGGTCCCGGTCGCCCGCCAACGCCGCCCGCATGATCAACGCCAGGGCCGAGACGGTGGCCACCAGCCGGGCGTACGCCCCGTCCTTCGCCCGCCGCCGGTGTCTGGTCCCGGCCGACGGTTGGTACGAGTGGGTCCGCCGGCCGGGTGGAGCCAAGCAGCCCTACTACATGACCTCGGTCCAGGAGCCCGTGCTGGCCTTCGCCGGCATCTGGTCGACCTGGGAGGCCCCGAGTGGTCCCCTGCTGACCTTCAGCGTGCTCACCACGGCCGCCCTGGGCGAGCTGGCCGAGGTGCACGACCGGATGCCCCTGTTGCTGCCGCCGCAGCGGTGGGCCACCTGGCTGGGCTCCTCCGAGGAGCCGACCAGCCTGCTGGCCCCACCGCCGCTGGACTGGCTCGCCGGCATCGAGATCCGACCGGTGGGGACGGCCGTGGGCAATGTGCGAAACGACGGCCCGGAGCTGATCGCCCGGGTGCCGTCGGCAAGGGTCGATGACTCCGCCGAGGTCAGGTTGTTCTGAGCGGAGCCCCCGCGCATTGTCGGGTGTGATTTGCCGCGATTACGGGTGAAAGGTCAGCCGATCGTTTAGGCAACTTTCCGGCGAACTCTTGTCTCGATGTCCACAAATGCGATACAACACAGCGCCGGTGATGGCTATCGCTCCCGTCCAGGTGAGTGGTATTCATCGATGTTGCTGGTCCCACGGGGGAGGTGGGTGGATGACCAGGGCGCGTATGCCCCGTCCACATGAGGTAGCCGCTGCGCGGCGTGATCCGCGACTGTTGCGGGCCCTGCGCGAGCGTCGACAGGATGAAGCCTGGCGCACCAGGGGCACCTGTCAGAGTGTTGATCCGGAAACGTTCTTCCCGGCGCCGAACGAGCCGGCGGACGCCGCGGTGGCCCTGTGCCGCTCCTGCGACGTGCAGGGCTCCTGCCTGGCCTGGGCCCTGGAGGTCGGCGACTGCCACGGGGTGTGGGGTGGCACCACCCCGCGGGAGCGGCGGGCGATGCTGGTGGCCTGGCGCGACGAGGTGCAGCCGGATCCCGATGTCGCCAGCGAGGCGGGGCCTCCCGTCCGCGATCGACTACTCACACTCGTCACCTCCCGCTGAGGTGACCGTGGCCGGCGGCGCAGGAGTCTGCTCCGCTTGACGGCGGCGGCCCGCAGAATGAGGCCGTGCCGCAGGAAGACATCATCCAGACACCACGAGGCCCGGCCCGGGTGGACATCGACATCCCCGAGAGGGCGCCCCGGGCGCTGCTGGCCCTGGGCCACGGTGCCGGCGGCGGGGTGGACGCCCCGGATCTGCTGGGGCTGCGCGAGGCCCTGGTGACCGCCGGGGTGATCGTCGCTCGGGTGACCCAGCCGTACCGGGTGGCCGGTCGGCGTGCGCCCGCACCGGCCGGGCACCTCGACGAGGCCTGGCGGGTGGTGCTGGCCGCGCTGCGGGACCGCTGGCCGGGGGTACCCCTGCTGGTGGGTGGCCGGTCCAGCGGAGCCCGGGTGGCCTGTCGTACGGCCGGTGAGGTCGGGGCCGTGGGGGTGGTGGCCCTCGCCTTCCCGCTGCATCCGCCCGGACGGCCGGAGCGCAGCCGGGCGGGGGAGTTGGCGACCGGCCTGCCCACCCTGGTGGTCAACGGCGACCGGGACCCCTTCGGGGTGCCCGAACCCGGTCCGGGGGTGCAGGTGGTGGTGCGGCCAGGGCAGCGGCACGACCTGCGGGTCGATCCCGCCGGAACGGCCGCGGTGGTGCTCGACTGGCTGCGCGGACAGGGCTGGGCCCAGGGCTGACCGGGCCCGGAGCCGATTCGGGTCGGCGGGGCGACGCCGGTCGGGAGGTCTGGCCCGCCGTTTCCGGCTGCCGCGCCGGGTCGTTGCACCCGATGGTGTCGCCTGGATCACGGGCGGTGCCGGGCTCCCAGGCCCTTCCTGGTCCCGGCCGTGGTGCCTGCAGCCACGGTCGGGACCAGGATCGGGAGGAGTCGAGGCGGAATGCCCGGACCTGCGACGGATGTTGCACCCCACGGACGAACACCGTGCGGAGGGGGTGAGTGGTGCCGATCCAGTGCCGGGACCGGGAGCGTGACGAGCGGGAGGCCAAGCAGCTCAGGCAGCTGTTGGCCGGTCCGCAGTGGCCCGCGGCGATGCCGCCGGCTGAGGTGGCGACGGGCACACCCGTCGGAACCCAAACTCCCGGTAGGTCTGGGCGCGTATTCTCGGCGGGGAAGCATCCGACCCGAGGGGATGTGCGGTTGACCACCGAGAAGACGGACGAGCGCAGGGCCCGGTTCGAACGGGACGCGATGCCATTCGTCGACCAGTTGTACGCGGCGGGCCTGCGGATGACCCGCAACCCGGCGGATGCCGAGGATCTGGTCCAGGAGACCTACCTGAAGGCGTACGCGGCTTTCCACCAGTTCGAGCAGGGCACGAACCTGAAGGCCTGGCTGTACCGGATCCTGACCAACACCTACATCAACACCTACCGCAAGCGGCAGCGGCAGCCGGTTCAGGCGCCGACCGACGAGATCACCGACTGGCAGCTGGCCGAGGCGGAGTCGCACACCTCCAGTGGTCTGCGGTCCGCGGAGACCGAGGCGCTGGACCGGTTGCCGGACACCGACGTCAAGGAGGCCCTCCAGCAGTTGCCGGAGGAGTTCCGGCTGGCGGTCTACCTCACCGATGTCGAGGGGTTCTCCTACAAGGAGGTCGCCGACATCATGGGCACCCCGATCGGTACCGTGATGTCACGGTTGCACCGCGGTCGTCGTAATCTGCGCAAGCTGCTTGAGGGCTACGCCGCGGAGCGCGGCTTCTCCGCCGCGCCGTCGGCCCGGAGTTCGGCCGCTGCCAGTGGCCGGGAGGTGTGACGTGAGCTGTGGAGATCCGCACGAGACGGATTGCCGTGAGGTGCTCGCCGAGGTCTACCTCTACCTCGATCTGGAGTGCGCGCAGGAACGCCGGGCGCTGATCCGGCACCACCTGGACGAGTGCGGCCCCTGCCTGCGGGAGTACGGCATCGAGCAGGAGGTCAAGGCGCTGGTGGCCCGTTGCTGCGGCAACGAGTCCGCGCCGGACGAACTGCGCGAGCGGCTGCGGATCCGACTGAGCGAGCTGGTCATCTTCGAGACCACGGAATCGCGCGAACTGGCCGACTGAAGTTTTCGCCCGACACGCCGACGCCGGTGGCCCGACCTGGGCCACCGGCGTTCGTGTGTCCGATCCGCGGTGCGGACCAGCTCAGGAGTTGGGGCGCTTGCCGTGGTTGGCGGCGCTCTTCTTACGGGCCTTCTTCTTACGGGCCTTCTTCGCCATGCTGACCTCCTAGTGATGGTCGGATCGCCTGCGTACGACTTCGGCGCCGATGCACGCACCGGTCCGCGCCGGCGTCCGGGTCCGACCCGTTGATGTTAGAGCCCGTCTCCGAGGGAGGTGGGCGGGGCTGCTGCGGCCCGGGGAAACCGGGCACATGATTGGATACGTCACAGGTAGCCGCGAGGAAGGGGCCCGAACATGGCCGAGGAGATCCGCGCCGAGATGGTGGCGAACGTCTGGAAGGTGGTCGCGTCTACCGGGGACACCGTCTCCGAGGGCGACACCCTGGTGATCCTGGAGTCGATGAAGATGGAGATTCCGGTGGTCGCCGAGTCCGACGGTGTGGTGCAGCAGCTCGCGGTGAACGAGGGCGACGTGGTGCAGGACGGTGACCTGATCGCGGTGATCGGTTGACCGGCACTTCGATCCGTACGGCCGAGCCGGCGGAGTTCCCGGCCGTGGCCCGGCTCACCGTGGCGGCGTACGAGGCGGACGGTCAGCTCAAGGGCGAGACCGGGTACGCCGAGGTGCTGGCCGATGTGGCCGGCCGGGCTGCCCACGGTGAGGTCCTGGTCGCCGTGGACCCGGCCACCGGTCAGCTGCTCGGCTCGGTCACCTTCGTCCTGCCCGGCAGCCCGTACGCCGAGGTGTCCGGCCCGGGGGAGGCCGAGTTCCGGATGCTGGCGGTGGACCCGGCGGCGCAGGGCCGCCGGGTGGGTGCCGCACTGGTCCAGGCCTGCGTCGACCGGGCCACCGGGCGGGGCTGCACCGCCCTGGCCATCTGCGTACGCGAGGGCTACGCCGAATCCGCCCAGCGGCTCTACCGCCGCCGGGGCTTCATCCGCACCCCCGAGCTGGACTGGTCCCCCCTGCCCGGGGTCCACCTGTTGGCCCTGCGCCTGTCCCTGACCCCACCCGCCTAGGCGGGCGGGGAGGGCAGGCGGGGGCGGAAGGGGCGCAGCAGCCGGGCCAGCAGCCCGCGCAGCGGGCCCCGACCGGGCTGGGCGGGGACGCCGGCCAACATGCGGGCCAGGGCGGCGCACTCCGGGTCGAGGTCCGGGGTGGCCAGCGCCAGATGGGCCAGGGAGACGGTCACCGGTAACGGAGCCCTCTGATCACCGGTCGCCGCCGCCAGCCGCTGGGTGACCAGTCGTGCCACATCCGGCCGGACCGAGGGGTCCACCCAGGCGGCCGTCATCAGCGCGAACAGGGCCGCCTCGGTGACCTCGGCCGCCTGCGCCAACTCGACCAGCACCTGGCGTCGGGTGGAGGTGGCCCAGGGTTCGTCGGTGCGGTGGTGCAGCAGACCCAGGCAGGTCCACACCTGCACGCACCGGACCCACAGCGCCGGGTCCTGACCCGAGAGCACCCGTCCCAGCGCGTTGTCCGGGGTCTGGGGAGGATGGGCCAGCAGGCCGAGCAGATCGGTCAGGTCGAGGGTGGCCAGGGCCACCGCGGTGTCGTACGCCGCGGGCGGGTGGGGCCAGGCCAGGTGGGCAACCTGGCGCAGCCGTCGGGCCGCCTCCGTCGAGGGGGGCGGGGTCGACTCGGGCCCGGTCAGGGGCAACGGCGCAGGGCGTACCGTCAGGCTGGTCGTCGGTGGGGTCAACTGCCCCAGCCAGGGACGGCCCCGACAGCACTCGGCCAGATCGGAGTGCTCGTGCGAGTCGTCCGGGTTGTCGCGGATGTAGTCGGCCAGCGCCACCAGGTGGCGTACGTCGCCGTCGCGCTGGAACCGCAGCCGGTGGGCGGTGTGCACCGCGCAGTCGAAGGAGGGGTTGCGCACCAGGGCCTGCTCGATCCAGCTCAGCGCCTCGTCCAGCCGTCCGTGGTCGGCCAGGGTGCCGGCGATGTCGGCGTACACCGCCAGGTCCTCCGGGTCGTGGTCGACCGCCCGTCGGAGCGCGGCCAGGCCCTCCCGGGTCCGGCCGGCGCTGCGCAGGGCGTACCCCAGCCACACCTCGCCCATCTTTGAGGGGGCGGCACGTACCCCCCGGCTGGCCCAGCGGACCGCCAGCGGCACCTCACCGGCCCGCCGGGCCAGCGCGGACGCCGTGCCCAGCAGCAGCGCGTGCTCGGGGTGGACGGTGATGGCGTTGCGGGCCAGGGTCAGGTACGGCGCCAGGGCGGCCCGGTCGGGTCGGGGCACCGGATCGGGGGCGGCGGCGCAGACCTGCATCAGCACCCGAGCCACCCGGTCCGGCCCCAGCTGTTCGACCAACTCGGGTGAGGTGACCCAGGGCACCCCCGCCCAGTCTGTGCGGGGGGCGTGCGCGGCGGCGGCGACCAGCAGGTCCAGACCCTCGGCCGGGCGGCCGGCCGCAGCCAACAGGTGTGCCCGGGCGACCACCGCCCCGACGAAGGTGTGATGGTGCAGCGGGAAGAGGTCCAGTCCGCCGGAACCGCTGGCCGCGGCCAGTCGGGCCAGGGTCTCGTGCACCTCCGGCAGGGTGGGTGCCCGGGCCAGGGCACCCGC
The DNA here is from genome assembly GCF_035920385.1 of Micromonospora sp. NBC_01739. GTDB lineage: Bacteria > Actinomycetota > Actinomycetes > Mycobacteriales > Micromonosporaceae > Micromonospora. The sequence goes on from NZ_CP109151.1 coordinate 5,913,867, forward strand.
GACATGGTCGGCGGCGTGCGTCAGGTCGCCGGCGGCCAGGGCTTCCCGGGCCAGAGCCAGTTCCTCCGTCGCCGGCAACGCCCGATCGTCGGTTCCCTCGGCCACGTCGTCCTCTCACTGGTCGGTACCGGTTGGCGGTGCGGCCGGGTCAGCGTAGGCGACGGCATCGACTTTTGGTGATCGACTGCGCAAACCTGCTCACTAAATTGCCTGTGAGCGTCCAAAGGTGCAAGACTGAACAGGAATCGCGCGGGGATCGCGCACGGGAGGAGTTTTCGTGACACGTCCAGGAAGCGGCATGGCGGCCGACATCGACGAGCAGCCGGCGGGTTACGAACGACTGCTGAGCGCCGAGTACGCCACCCCCATCGCCCGGGTCGCGGCAGCCATCGCCGAACGCCGCCCGCGGCACGTGGTCTTCACCGCCCGGGGCACCTCCGACCACGCCGCCCTGTACGGCGCCTACCTGGCCGAGATCCGGCTGGGCCTGCCGGCCGGTCTGGCCTCCCCGAGCGCGATCACCCTCTTCGGGGCCCGGCCGGACCTGTCCGACGCCCTGGTCGTCGGGGTCAGCCAGAGCGGGGGTTCCCCCGACCTGGCCGAGGTGCTGCGGGTGGCCCGCGAGGCCGGTGCCCTGACCCTGGCGGTCACCAACGCCCCGGACTCCCCGCTGGCCGGCATCGCCGACCTGGGGGTGGACATCGCGGCCGGGCACGAGCGGGCGGTGGCGGCCACCAAGACCTACACGGCCGAACTGCTCGCCCTGCTGATGCTGGTGGAGGGCATCCGGGCCGGTGACGGGGTGCTGCCCGAGGAGGAACGCCGCGCCCTGGCCGACCTGCCCGAGCTGGCCGCCCGTACCCTGGCCGACCCCACCGCCACCCAGTTGGCGCCGCGCTACCGGTTCGCCGGGCAGTTGGTCACCACCGGCCGGGGGTACGCCTACCCGACCGCCCGGGAGGCGGCCCTGAAGCTGATGGAGACCTCCTACCTGCCGGCCCTGGCCTTCTCCGGCGCCGACCTGCTGCACGGCCCCCTGGCCATGACCGACCCGGACGTGCCCGTGCTGGCCGTGGTCGGCTCCGGCCCCGGCGGTCGGGCGATGGGTGAGGTGCTGCCCCGGCTGGGGGAGCGGCGGGCCGACGTGGTCGTGGTCGGTTCCGCCGAGGTCGCCGGGGCCACCCGGGTGGCGGTACCGGAGGTCGACGAGCGGTACGCCCCCCTGCTGGACATCCTGCCCCTGCAACGGTTGGCCCTGGCCCTGGCCCTGGCCCGGGGTGAGGACCCGGACGCGCCACGGGGGTTGAAGAAGGTCACCGCGACGATGTGACCGCCCGCATGGCACGCTGGTCGGCGTGTCCACGCTGCGTGACCTCGCCGAAGAGCACACCCGTCTGCGCCCGGCCGACATCGACCACCTGCACCGCATCGCCGGTGACTGGCAACTGCTGTCCGACCTCTCCTTCGCCGACCTGCTGCTGTGGGTGCCGGTGGACGGGGAGGGCAGCTTCCTCTGCGTGGCCCAGGTCCGGCCGACGACCGCCCCCACCGCCTACCAGGACGACCAGGTGGGGCGGATCGTCGGCGGGCCGGAGGTGGCGCACCTGGAGGTCGCCTACGGGCAGGGGCGGATCTGGCGGGAGGGCGACCCGGTCTGGTACGGCGACGTGCCCGCCCGGCACGAGGCGATCCCGGTCCGGCTGCGGGCCGCCGACGGGGAATCCGGCGAGGTGATCGCCGTGGTGGGCCGGGACACCAACCTGTCCACCGCGCGTACCCCCAGCCAGTTGGAGCTGAACTACCTGACCACGGCGGACGACCTGGCTCAGATGATCGCCGACGGGACCTTCCCGCCGCCCCGGCACCCGGGGGAGACCACCTCGGCGCCCCGGGTCGGCGACGGCCTGGTCCGGCTGGACGCCGGTGGCAAGGTCACCTACGCCAGCCCGAACGCCCAGTCCGCGTACCGGCGGCTGGGCTACGCCTCCCACCTGGTGGGCGAGGATCTGGCGGCGCTGCACCGCCGACTGGCCAACGACCCCCTGGAGGGCACCGAGGCCGCCAACGGCATCCTCGCCGCCCTGCGGGGTGAGGCACCACCCCGGCGGGAGATCGACGCCCGGGGCGCGACCATGCTCACCCGGGCCCTGCCCCTGATGCCCGCCGGAGTGCCGATCGGCGCGCTGGTCCTGGTCCGCGACATCACCGAGGTACGCCGTCGCGACCGCGCCCTGATCACCAAGGACGCCACCATCCGGGAGATCCATCACCGGGTGAAGAACAACCTCCAGACCGTCGCGGCCCTGCTGCGCCTGCAGGCCCGCCGGGTGGCCATGCCGGAGGCGCGGGTGGCGCTGGAGGAGTCCGTACGCCGGGTGGCCTCGATCGCGCTGGTGCACGAGACCCTCTCCATGTCCAGCGACGAGGCGGTGGAGTTCGACGGGATCGTGGACCGGGTGGCCAGCGCGGCGACCGAGGTGGCCGCGACCGAGGTGACCGTCGGGATGCGCCGCGCGGGCAGTTTCGGGGTGCTGCCCGCGGAGATCGCCACCTCCTTGGTGATGGTCCTCAACGAACTGCTGCTCAACGCCGTCGAGCACGGCTTCCCGCCCGCCGAGGAGGCCGACGAGCGGCAGCCGCAGCCGCAGGAGCCGCAGGTGGCGGTCACCGTGCACCGGTCGCGCAAGACCCTGCATGTCACGGTCGCGGACAACGGTCGAGGACTACCGTCCGGGTTCGACTCCGAAGGCGGGGCCAAGCTGGGGCTTCAGATCGTCCGCGCGCTGGTCACCGGGGAACTGCGGGGCAGCATCGAGTTGCGCCCCGGCGCCGCAGGCGGCACCGAGGCCGTCCTCACCGTGCCCCTGGCCCGCGGCGGCGCGGAGCGTCCGGGAGGCTGACCCGCCGGAACAACGTCCGGTTCTGATCGGGATGGGGTGGATCGGTGTCTGCTCTATCACGATCGGTGGCATTGATGCCGGGCCGTGTTGACACCCGCCGGGCTTTCTTGAAAACGTTTCGGGCGACCATCGACGGGCACGGTCGTCCGCCGTGCCCGACTTCCTTGACACCGGCGCACCGATCGCCCACCACCTTTCGGCAAGATCGTGGCTGTCTGGAGAACGGGGATACGGGGATGAGTTCACCGCCGGTTGCGGACCGGCCACCGACCGTGGCTGATCCGACCGCCGAGTTGCGGGTACCACGGCAGCTGACCAGCAGGTGGACCCCGCGCTCGAACGACGAACTTCGCCAGCAGCGGCCGGCGTACGCGCCGGTGCCGTTGCCGCCGACGGACGAGGAGCTCTACTCCTACCGCAAGCGTCGGCTGGCCAGCCTGATGGTGCCGTCGCTGATCAGCTTCGCCTGTCTGATCACCAGCCAGATGCTGTTCGTCCGGCTGACCCCGTGGCTGTGGCTGCTGGCCCCGCTGCTGTTCTTCACGGTCGTCTACTACGTCATCTCGCTGTGGGTGAACGCCTTCACCCCCGGCTTCGACATGGAGCGGCACAAGCGGCTGGTGCGCGAGTGGCGGCCCCAGCGCTATCCGACCGTGGACGTCTTCCTGCCGGTCTGCGGTGAACCGCCGCACGTGCTGCGCAACACCTGGGAGCACGTGCGCGCCATGCAGCGGCACTACCAGGGCAATGTGGTCGTGTACGTGCTGGACGACTCGCCCACCGAGGCCATGGAGCGGATGTCCCTGGCCTTCGGCTTCGTCTACCAGCGGCGGCCCAACCGGGGCTGGTTCAAGAAGGCCGGCAACATGCGGTACGCCTTCGAGCGCACCCTGGGCGACTTCATCCTGGTCCTGGACGCCGACTTCGTCCCGCGCAAGGACATGCTCAACCAGATGCTGCCCTGGTTCGACGCCGAACCGCGCGCCGGCATCGTGCAGTCCCCGCAGTACTTCCGGGTGCACAAGGGGCAGAGCTGGGTGGAACGGGGGGCCGGGGCGGTCCAGGAACTCTTCTACCGCTCCGTCCAGGTCTCCCGGCAGGCACACGACTCGGCGATCTGTGTCGGTAGCTGCGCCATCTACCGTCGGGCGGCCCTCAACTCGATCGGCGGCTCCACCCTGATCGAGCACTCCGAGGACGTACACACCGGTTTCGACCTGCGGATGCAGGGCTGGAACCTGCGTTACATCCCGGTGGTGCTGGCGGCCGGGCTCTGCCCGTCGGATGTCGACTCCTTCTTCACCCAGCAGTACCGCTGGTGCGCCGGCTCGATGAGCCTGATGGGGTCGCGCAAGTTCTGGCGCACCAAGCTGCGCTGGCGGGCCCGGCTCAGCTACATCTCGGGCTTCTGCTACTACCTGCACACCGGGCTGTTCACCTTCGTCGCGCCGATCATCCCGATCCTCATGCTGACCGTCTTCGCCGAGCAGATCGCCCTGGCGAACTACCTGTTGATCCTGCCCAGCGTGATCTACAACCTCATCATCTTCCCGCTGTGGCATCGGGCCTCGTACCGACTGGAAAGCTGGACCGTGAAGATGATCTACGGCTGGGCGCACGCCTACGCCATCATCGACATCATCCGGGGTCGACGGATGGGCTGGCAGCCCACCGGGGGTACCGCCAAGAAGAGCAAGACCAAGCGGCTCTGGACCGGGATGAAGGTCTGGACCGCCGGCAGCGGCCTGATCTGGGTCGGGCTCGCCGGGTGGCGGCTAGTCTCCGGAGCGGACCCGCTGATCTTCCTGCCGGCCTTCCTCAGCGGTGTCTTCTTCCTGCTGGTTGTGGCGCAGGCGCTCATGGTGGAGCCCGAGAAGGACGTTGAGGTGATCAGGTGAAGACCCGCCACCTGATCATTGGAGCTGTGCTGATCGCGCTGGCCGCGATCGAGTACGCCGTGGTGGCGAACCTGAACGTCACCCGCATGCTCGCGGGCGATGCCGCTGTTCGACAGCAGGCCCAGGCGGCGACCAGCGCCGGACCCTCCGTACTGCCGGTGTACGACCCCACGCACCTGCTCCGCCCCGAGGGCGGCAAATACCTGGGTGTGGCCATCGACGGGGCGCCCCCGAAGATGAAACTGATCGAGACGTTCGCCAAGAAGACCGGCAAGAAGCCCAACGTGGTGACGCTCTACCTGAGCTTCGACGATGGATTCGCGGCCGACGAGGTCAGGCAGATCTACGAGTACGGCGCGCTGCCGGCGGTGCGCTGGGAGCCGTTCGACGCGAAGCTGTCGGACATCGCCGCCGGCAGGCACGACGACTACATCAAGGAGTTCGCGGCGGGCGTCCGGAAGGTGAACCTGCCGATCATGCTCACCTTCGCGCACGAGATGAACGGCAACTGGTACTCGTGGGGCATGCGCCGCGCGGGAAACAAGGCCGCCCACTTCGTGGCCGCGTGGAAGCATATCCACGGGCTGTTCGCCGAGGCCGACGCGACAAACGTCATCTGGGCCTGGACGCCGAACGTCATCAATCCCATGCCGGAGGTCAAGCTCAAGCCGCTCTACCCGGGCGACCGGTACGTCGACTGGATCGGCATCGACGGTTACTACACCCACCACGGGGCGAACACCTATGCGGCACTGTTCGGGCCGACGATGAAGCAGGTCCGAGGTTTCACCGACAAGCCCTTCCTGATCGTGGAGACCGCGGCCGAGCCGGGCAACCTACGACCCAGTTGGCTCGCCGACCTGTTCACCGGCGTGGCCAGGGACCCTGAAGTCATCGGGTTCGTCTTCTTCAACAACGACGGCTCGGCCAAGTGGAACATCGACCGTGACGAGGCGGCGATCCGGGCGTTCCGACAGCAGGCGAAGAATGCCACCTACGGCTTCCCGGTCAGGTGAGCGGATGATGTCGAACCAGATTCTCCTCTCCGGCAGACCGACCAGGGACGCTGCCGCCGACAGCCCGGCGCAGGCGCGTGCGGAAAAGGTCTCCCCGGGCCGCCACACCGGATGGCTGGCGCTGCTGCCGGCGCTCGCTGCGCTTACCGTCGGCTATCAAGGTGCCGCCGATCGGCAGATGTGGAACAACGAGTACGCCACCTGGCACGCCGCCGTGCTGGGTACCGCAGACCTGCGGCACCTGCTCTCCAACACCGACCTGGTGCACGTCAGCTACCTCATGATCGTGCGGGGCTGGATCCAACTGGTCGGCGACGAGCCGCTGGCGATGCGGCTGCCCTCGTTGGCGGCGATGGCGATCGCTGCCGCGGCCACCACACTTATCGGTCGCCGGTTGGCGGGCACCGGTCCGGGGCTGGTGGCCGGTCTGATCTTCGTCCTCATCCCCTCGGTGAGCCGGTACGCGCAGGAGGCCAGGTCGTACGCGCTGGTGACCATGGCGGCCACCGTCGCGACCCTGCTGCTGTTGCGGGCGCTGGAGAAGCCGGTACGCGGTCGCTGGGTGCTCTACCTGTTGGCCGTCGCTCTGATGGGCTGGCTGCACTTCGTGTCGTTCCTGGTGCTCGCCGCCCATCTGCTGATGATGCTGCGCGGCACTGTCGACCGCGACGACAATCGCCGGTACCAGTGGTTCGGTTATGTCGGCGGTGCCGGCCTCCTGGTCCTGCCGTTGCTGACGGTCGCCTCCGGTCAGTCCGCCTCGATCTCGTGGATCAAGGCCGATCTCGACGCGGTGCTGCGCTTTCCGGGCGACCTGTTCCTGTCCACCCGGGGCATGGCGGCGGTGGTCGGGCTCGGCGCGATCGGCGCGCTGGTGGCCTGGCGTACCGGCAACCGCATGCTTCCCGCACTGCTCACCTGGGCGTTGCTGCCGCCGATCTTCGCTTATGTGACCTTCGACGTGCTGCACCTCTTCCTGCCCCGGTACGTGCTGTTCACCCTGCCGGCCTGGGCGATCCTGGCCGCGATCGGCGTCTGTTCCGTGGCGCGGTTGTTGCCCCGGTCCACCAGCGCCTGGAGTTGGCTGCTGCCCGCGATGCTGGTGCTGCCGGGCCTGGCCTACCTGGTCCTACCCGACCATCGGGTGGTGCGGGCGAGTCCGGTCGTCGGCCAGCCGGACTACCAGGGCGCCATCGATGCGATGCGGCGGGGCATGCAGCCGGGTGACGGACTGGCCTACAACGATGTCTTCGGCAAGCTCTCCGACCTCGCCCGGGAGGCGGTCGACTACGAGATGCGTAACGATGTGAAGCCCCGGGATGTCTTCCTCGCCGTCACCTCCGTCGACCGGGGGTCGTACTCCGCCTCGGAGTGTGAGGACAAGGATTCGGCCGCCTGCCTGCGCGACACGGACCGGATCTGGCTGATCAGCACGACCTACTCGTCGGATCCGTTGGAAGGACTTCCGCCGCAGCGCGCCGGACTGCTGCGCAGGTTCGAGGTGATCCAGGACGATCAGTTCGAGGGCGTACGCCTTGTCCTGCTCAGTCGGAAGGACTGAGCAGGGCGACCGTGAGGCCGGAGCGGGACCAGAGCCGCTGGACCGTATAGGCGGTGCGCAGCGCCTCCCCCTTGGCGCCGGTGACGGTGGCCAGCGGGTGGTCGCTGTGCCCGGCGACCACCAGCCAGACCCGGTCCGCCTCGGCCAGGCAGGCGGCCGGGTGGTCGCACTCGGTGGCCCACAGGTCCCCCCGGTCCTGCTGTCCCTGCGCCAGCAGCGCGTCGCGGGGCGCCTGCCCGCGCAGGTGGTAGCGCATGCCCAGGTCGAGGAAGAGCCAGCCGTCGCGGGGGTGGTAGACCACGGCGTCACCGTCCTGTCGACCGGCGGCGATGATCTGGGCCGCCCCCTGGTAGTCGACCGTGGCGGTGCGGGGCCACTCGTGGGTACGCCGCAGGGCCACATGGTCCGGCAGCCCCAGCAGCCCGGCCAGGCCCACCACGACGAGGGCGACCCGAAAACGCGCCGAGGCCAACGCGGCGCCGGCCAGCAGACAACCGAAGGGCACCACGAAGATCAGGTAGCGGGGCACCCACAGCGGGACCATCAACCCGGCGGTGAACAGCAGCAGCACCGGCAACAGCAGGCACGCCATCGGGATCGAGGCCCGTCGGCCCAGTCGTCCGGCGCCGAGGGCCGCCAGGGCCACCAGCAGGCCGCCCACCGCTGCGGTCTGCGCCAGCCCGCCGGGCAAGGCGGCCAGGTCCCCGAGTCGGGCGGTGTCCACCCAGTTCAGTTGACGCTCCCGCTGTTCCCGGGCGCGCAGGGCCAGCGGGGCGACCAGCAGGACGGTCGGCACCAGGGCCACCGGGAAGGGCCGGAGCTGCGCGAACCAACCTGCCCGACTCCTGCCTTGCCGGGCGGGTTCGGCCCGGCCCGGAGGGTGCTCGGCCTGGCTCGAGGGGTGCTCGGCCCCGGCCGGGGCGGGTTCGGTCCGGGCCGGGGTGGCGGTTCGCGTCCGGTAGGTGAGCACCACGACGGCGTGCGCGGCGATGAGGGTCACGGCGATCAGGTGGGTCAGCCCGAGTGCGGCCGTCACCAGGGCGTACCCCACCCATCGACCCCGGCTGGGCCGGCGCAGGGCGTCGACCAGCAGCAGGGTGCTCCAGACGGCCAGGAAGGTGGCCAGGGCGTACGGCCGGGCCTCCTGGCCGTACCGGGCGGTGGCCGGCAGCACTGCGAACAGCAGGCCGGCCAGGAGGCCGACCCGGGTGTTCCACAGCCGTTGACCGAGTACGGCGGTCAGTCCCGCGGCTGCCGTCATCGCCAACGCGGACGGCAGCCGCAGGGCGGCCACGGTGTCCCCGGCGACCAGCAGCCAGAAGTGCATGAGCAGGTAGTACGGAACGGTGGCGGCGTCGATGCTGGCGGCCAGCCGGAGCAGACCGGGCACCGACCGGGTGGCGGCACTCCAGGTGGCCAACTCGTCCCGCCACAGCTGGGCGGCGTCCAGCCCGGCCAGGGTGACGATCATGGTGAGGGCCGCCGGTAGCAGCCAGACCGGCAGGGAGCGCGGATACCACCCGGTGAGTCCTACGCCCGCCCTGGTGGCCGGGATCGACCTATCGGACAAATCCCCCATGATGTGAGCCTGCCACACCTTGGTGTCTGTCGGTGGCGGCAGCGAACGCCCGTGATGTGGGAACCCGCGCGAGCTCATTGGCCGGCCTGTCGCAGGTGTGGCAGCATGACACTCATGACTGCCGCCGTGGTACGCCGCTTCGTGGCTCGCCGCCACGTCGATTACGGCCGCGTGCGCAGCGCCATCTGTCCGGCCCACTGACGACGCCCGACCATTCTGCCTCGGGTACGCAGCGAGCCGGCCGCCCAAGACACCGTTGTCCACGGCCCTGATGAGAGCCGGGCGTTCCGTTTGCGTACCCGATCGAGGCACCGCAAACAACGGAGGACGCCGCGATGGCGGTCAGCGACATTCCGGCCCGCACGGGGAACCTATCGGCGCGTCCGCCCCGGGCACCGCGCCGTGCCCGCGGTGAGGGCCAGTGGGCACTCGGACACCGCGAGCCGCTCAACCCCAACGAGCGGATCAAAAAGGACGACGACCCGCTGAACGTGCGGGACCGGATCGAGAACATCTACGCCCATCGTGGTTTCGCCTCCATCGATCCGCAGGACCTTCGTGGCCGGTTCCGCTGGTGGGGTCTCTACACCCAGCGTAAGGCAGGAATCGACGGAGGTCGTACCGCTGTCTTGGAACCGCACGAGCTGGAAGACGAATACTTCATGCTCAGGGTGCGTGTCGACGGTGGTCAACTCGACCTGGCCCAGCTGCGGACCATCGCCGAGATCTCCCGGGAATTCGCCCGGGACACCGCCGACATCACCGACCGGCAGAACATCCAGTACCACTGGATCCGGGTCGAGGACATGCCGGAGATCTGGCGGCGGCTGGAGGCCGTGGGCCTGCAGACCACGGAGGCCTGCGGGGACTGCCCCCGCATCGTGCTCGGCAGCCCGGTCGCCGGAGTGGCCGAGGCGGAACTGGTCGACCCCACCCCCGCTATCGACGAGATCGTCCGGCGGTACGTGGGGGACAAGCAGTACTCCAACCTGCCGCGCAAGTTCAAGTCCTCGATCTCCTGGCTGGTGGACACCCCGTACGAGGCCAACGACATCGCCTTCCTCGGGGTCGACCACCCCGAGCACGGCCCCGGCTTCGACGTGTGGGTCGGCGGGGGACTGTCCACCAACCCGATGCTGGCCCAACGACTCGGGGTGTGGGTGCCGCTCGGCGAGGTGCCGGACGTCTGGGCCGGAGTGGTCGGCATCTTCCGCGACTACGGCTATCGCCGACTGCGCCACCGGGCCCGGTTGAAGTTCCTCGTCGCCGACTGGGGGGTGGCTAAGTTCCGCGAGGTGCTGGAGAAGGAGTACCTGGGCCGGACCCTGCTGGACGGGCCCGCCCCGGTGCTGCCGGACAGGCCGATCGACCACATCGGCGTACACCCCCAGCGGGACGGCCGACACTACGTCGGTGCCGCCCCGGTGGTCGGACGGGTCTCCGGCACCCAGCTGGCCCAACTGGCGGACGTGGTGCAGGCCCACGGCAGCGACCGGGTCCGGCTGACGCCGTACCAGAAGCTGCTGGTGCTCGACGTGCCGCCGGAGCGGACGGAGTCACTGGTCGCGGGCCTGCGGGAGATCGGCCTGGAGGCCCGACCCTCGGCCTGGCGGCGCGGCACCATGGCCTGCACCGGCATCGAATACTGCAAACTCGCCATCGTCGAGACCAAGGCGCGGGGCGAGGAACTGGTGGCCCGCCTGGAACAGCGACTGCGCGACTTCGACGCGGACATCTCCATCCACATCAACGGCTGCCCGAACGCCTGCGCCCGCACCCAGGTAGCCGACATCGGCCTCAAGGGGCAGTTGGTCACCGGGCCGGACGGCCGCCAGGTGGAGGGCTTCCAGGTGCACCTGGGCGGTGGGCTGGGCATGGCCGAGGGGCAGACCGCCGGCTTCGGACGCAAGCTGCGCGGCCTGAAGACCACCGCGGACGAACTTCCCGAGTACGTCGAGCGACTGGCCCGGCGCTATCTGGCCAGCCGTATCGAGGGCGAAACCTTCGCCAACTGGGTGATCAGGGTCGACGAGGAACAACTGCGATGAGCGAGGTGACGCGATGAGCAGCGAGACCCGTGCCGCACCGTTGTACTGCCCGTACTGCGGGGAGGAGGACCTGCGGCCCAGCGAGACCGGGCACGGCGCCTGGGAGTGCCACGCCTGCGCCCGGGTGTTCACGGTCCGGTTCACCGGCCTGCTCTCCCAGGCGGTGCAACGATGAGCGCCCTGGTCTCCGCCACCGGCCTGGGACTGGTCAACACCGCGCCCACCCCGACCGGTGGCGGGCGACATACTCCCGACCAACTGCGCACCCTGGCCGAGCGTGCCGGGCGAGAGTTGGAGGGCGCGCCCGCCCTGGAGATCGCCCGCTGGGCCGCGGAAACCTTCGGGGACCGGTTCTGCGTGACCAGTTCGATGGCCGACGCGGTGCTGGCCCACCTGGTGTCCCGGGTGGCACCCGGGGTGGATGTGGTCTTCCTCGACACCGGCCTGCACTTCCCGGAGACCCTGGCCGTCCGGGACGCGGTGGCCCGCCGGCTGCCGGTCACCGTCCGCTCCATCCGTCCCCGGCTCACCGTGGGGCAGCAGGACGGCGAGTACGGCCCACGCCTGTTCAACAAGTCGCCGGACGAGTGCTGCCGGTTGCGCAAGGTGGAGCCGTTGGAGCGGGCCCTGGCCGGCTACGACGCCTGGGCCGCCGGGCTGCGGCGGGACGAGTCCCCGACCCGGGCCAACACTCCGGTGGTGACCTTCGACGCCCGCCGGGGGAAGGTCAAGGTCAACCCGATCGCGGCCTGGAGCCAGGCGGACGTCGACGCGTACATCGCCCGATGGAACGTACCGGTCAACGAGCTGTTCCGGCGCGGCTACGGCTCCATCGGCTGCTGGCCGTGCACCCGGCGGACGAAGGCCGGTGAGGATCCGCGAGCCGGCCGCTGGGCGATGTTCGAGAAGACCGAGTGCGGGCTGCACCTCTGACCCGCAAGCCGGAGCCCGCCGACCCGGCGGGTCCTGTCGAGGGGCACCGGTCGGGCGGAGAGCCGGTGCTCCTGGTCGCCCACGGTAGTCGTGACCCCCGGGCTGCCGAGGCGACCCGGGCGCTGGCCCGGGCGGTCTCGGTAGCCCGGCCCGGCGCGCCGGTGCTGGCCAGTTGGCTGGACCACACCCAGCCCGATCCCACCGAGGCGTTACGTGGGTTGGCCGCCGCCGGGCACCCCCGGGCGATCCTGGTACCGCTGCTGCTCACCGCCGCCTACCACCGGCGAGTGGACATCCCCGCCGCGGTGGCGGCCGCCCAGCGCTCCGGGCCGCCGATCCGGGTAGCCATCACCGATGTCCTCGGCCCAGTGGGTGACCAGGTGGATCAGGCGCTGCTGGCCGCGCTGCGACGGCGACTGGAGGAGGCCGATCCGGGCCGGTTCGACGCACTGGTGCTGGCGGCCGCAGGCACCCGAGATCCAGCAGCCCGAGCCTCCGTGGGCCGAGTGGCCCAGGCCCTAGGTGCCTCGCTAGGCACCCCCACCCGAGTCTCGTACGCCTCCGCAGCACCCCCGACCGTCACCACGGCGGTACGGCGACTCCAAGCGCGCGGCGCCCGACGGGTAGCCGTAGCTTCGTACTTCCTGGCCCCCGGCCTGTTCCACGACGCAGTGACAACCGCCGCCCAAGCCGCAGGCGCCGTAGCCACCTCCGCCCCCCTGACCAACACCCCCGACCTGGTCAACCTGATCCTCCACCGCCTAACCCACCCACCCCAAAGCCCGCGCTGAGGCCCCCGTCGAGGCCCGGGTTGATCATGAGGTTGGCGGCAGTCCGGAGATCAACGACTGCCGTCAACCTCATGATCAACGCGGAGATGGGCGGGAGCGCGAGGGGGTGGGTGCAGGACGCCCCGGCGGGCGTGGGCCGGCCGGGGCGTTCTGTGTGTGTAGGTCAGGCGGAGTGAGCGCGCAGCACCCGGAGACCACCGCGACGCTTGACGGCGCGACGCTCCTCCTCGCTCATCCCGCCCCAGACGCCAGCGTCCTGACCGGACTCCAGCGCCCACTGCAGGCACTGGTCGGTCACGGAGCAGCGCCGGCAGACGGCCTTGGCCTGCTCGACCTGCAGGAGAGCCGGACCGGACGTCCCGATCGGGAAGAACAGCTCCGGGTCCTCGTCGCGGCAGACAGCATGGTGACGCCAGTCCATGGCGGCAACACTCCTCATTCTGGATGGGTGGCAGATGTTGCTGTTGGTGCTTTTCCTATATGCATCCGCAATGCCAATGGTGACGGTTTGCAACCGTCAATTCGGCATTGCGTGAGCAGGCTGCTAGCCCCAGGACCTGCTGGAACGCTCAGGCTCGCCGAGCGCCTCCAGGCAATGTCCCGGTAACTCAAGTTCGCTTGTGAATACTTTCACGAACTTACGCAATGTCAAGGGTGACGCTCAGAAAAACTCCGCGCGGTGAGCAAGCCCACAACCCTTTTGTCCGAGTTCTGGATCACTCCAGTCACCCGGCTTACCACAGTCAAGAATCAATATAGTACAGTCCGCCGGACAATGCAGGCATTTCCGGCATCGGTTCGGGGTGTCGCGGTCGTCACGCCCTGGTCCGCGCCGGCCAACGTCGCCCGCTGGTGCCGGAGACCTAACAGATTACTCTGAGTGCGGCGGGAACGGAGGTGAATCTGACTTTTTCCCGCTCACCAAGATAGTCGCCATCGAGCTGAAATGCCTGCGGACGGCTCGCGACCAGCGTGAACTCCGCTACATCGTGGCGACGCAAAACTTGGCGGCCACGTGGATTGGGCGTGGCGGACAGCAGCTGCGTCACTGTCCGTGTCGTACTGGCAACGCCAAGCTGACGAAGTGCCAGCACGTCCAGCCCCAGATCGAACGACGCCTCCGGGTTCGGATTGGCCTCCCGGTCCCCGACGTACGTCCAGGGGGCGGTGTTCTGCACGATGATGCTCGCCAGATCACCCTCCGTCACCTCGCCGGGCTGCTCCAGCCGGATCGCCGGGTGGCGCCGCTCGGTGCCGAAGAGGAACTGTGCGGTGAAGGCGCGGAAGTAGAGCCCCGGGGAGGAGACCCGACCCCGGCGGCGGGCCTCCTCGACCCGGTGGATGACCGAGGCGTCTAGCCCGAAACCGGCGCAGAAGGTGAAGTAGCGGTCGTCGGCGCGGCCCAGACCGACCGTCCGGCGCCGCCCCAGCCGCAGCCCTTCCATGATCATGCTGGCGGCCTCGGCCCACTCCCGGGGCAGGCCCAGGGCCCGGGCGAAGACGTTGGTGGAGCCACCCGGCACGGTGGCCAGCGCGGGCAACCGCTCGGCGGTGGGCGGCTGCCCGTCGACACCGGTCGCCGACATCAGCCCGTTGACCACCTCGTTGACCGTGCCGTCACCACCGAGAGTGACCACCACGTCGACCCCCTCGACGGCGGCCTCTCTGGCCAGCATGGTGGCGTGACCACGCTGACGGGTGTACCGCACGGAGAGGTCGACTTCGCTGCGCAGCGCTCGGACCAGTACGTCCCGCGCGCGCTCGCTGGTGGTGGTGGCCTTGGGATTGACCAGCAGGACGGCCCGCATGGGCGGCACTGTACCGCGCGACGGCCCGGGTATCGTGACCGCGTGACCATCGACTCCCACCCGACCCCCGTCACGCTCCGTTGGGCGGTCCGGCTGCTACGTGTCGAGGCGGTCGCGGTCGGGCTGGTCGCCGTCTGGCTGGTCGTGGCCGACCTCACGGCCAGCACCACGGACCTGACCTCGGCGCTGTTGGTCACGGCCTTCGCCATCGGTGCCGCCCTGGCCCTCTGGGCCCTGGGCAGTGCGCTGGCACGTCACCGGGCCGGGGCCCGCGCTCCCGCCATCGTGCTCCAGCTCATGCTGCTGCCGATCGGCTGGTTCATGATCCAGGGAGGGCTGGGCTGGCTCGGGGTGCCGCTGATCGGGCTCGGGCTGGGGGTCACCTGGCTGCTGGTCAGCCCGCCCACGACCCGCGCCCTCGGGTTCGAGTAGCCGCCCCTCACCAACCGGAGGCGCGGCGGGTCAGCAGGGAGATGGTCGCCCGCCCGTCGGCTGCGGTCGCCGAGGCCGAGGTGGTCAGCGCGGTGAGCACCTTCCAGGCGAACGAGGACTCGGCCGGTAGCTTGGCGCCGCGCACGGTGGGCACGGTCACCTCCACGGTCAGCGCATCCTCGGTGACCGCGAAGCGGCAGTCGAGTTCGGCGTCCCCGGGCGCGATGGCCAGCAGCATGGCGCAGGCCTCGTCGACGGCGATGCGGAGATCCTCGATCTCGTCGAGAGCGAACTGCAGACGGGCCGCCAGGCCAGCGGTGGCAGTACGCAGCACGCCGAGGTACCCGCCGTCGGCAGGCACGGTGAGGTGCACGATGTCGTCGTCGGTCGTTGACTGGCCGGTCAGTTGAGTCACCACTCATCCCCCCGGTCGGGGACTCTACCCGCTCAGCGTGCGAGACGGTGGAAACACGTCACCATCGCCGGCTGCGGGACGGCCCGGACGGCCACGCACAACATCCGACGGGCGGTGGCCGCAGCCCCGGCGGCGGAATGGCGCCTGGTCAGAACGACGGCGGCCGACCCGCCCCCGGCAGGGGTGGGTCGGCCGCCGTGTCGGGCACTCAGGCCTGCTTGGTCTCCCAGAAGATCTTCGAGATCTCCTCGATCTTCTGGAGCAGCTCGTCGGCCTTTGCCGGGTCGGTGGCACCCTTGGCCCCGGCCGCACCAGCCAGCTTGGTGGCCTCGTTGAACAACTGGTGCAGGTGCGGGTACTTCTCGAAGTGCGGGGGCTTGAAGTAGTCGGTCCACAGCACCCAGAGGTGGTGCTTGACCAGGTCGGCCCGCTGCTCCTTGATCAGGATGGCGCGGGTGCGGAACTCCGGGTCGGTGTTGGCCTGGTACTTCTCACAGATCATTTTCACCGACTCGGCCTCGATCCGAGCCTGGGCGGGGTCGTAGACCCCACAGGGCAGGTCGCAGTGCGCGCTGACGGTCACGCGGGGCGCGAGGATGCGTGCAAGTCGCATCAGGATCCTCCATAGGACGTTTGCGATGATCCAAGACGACATTACTCCTGGACGGGGTCCCCCAGACCGGTGGAGGTGAAACAGGGTGTCCGTGCCGCAGCTGCGGTGGCCGCTGTCACCCGTACTCGTGACCGGTCCCTCCATGTCGCCGACCCTGCGGCACGGCGACGCGGTGCTGGTCCGCCGCGGCGGCCGGGAGATCCGCCCCGGCGACGTGGTGATCGCGGTCTTCCGTAGCCGCCCGGAGTTGCTGGTGGTCAAGCGCGCGGTCCGTCCGACCGACGGCGGTTGGTGGGTGTACGGCGACAACGACCTGGTCACGGACGACTCCCGGGCGTACGGGGTGGCCGACGTGATCGGTCGGGTGGTGGCCCGGTACTGGCCCCGCCCCGGACGGATACCACCCCGACCGTTATGACCCTGCCCACATACTGGGCCGGTAATCCGCACTATGCTCGGAAGCGCCCGGGTGACCCCCCGCACCACGCGCCGCCGCTCGTCGCTTCACCGTGTGTACGACCGGCTGGCCTCTGCTCGCCAGATTCCCTGGAGTCACCATGCCTTCGCCCACCGTGGACCCCGCTGATCCCGTCTTCCAACTGCACCGGGGCGGCAAAATGTCCATCGCCTCGACCGTCCCGCTGACCACCCGGGACGACCTCTCCCTCGCGTACACCCCGGGTGTGGCCCGGGTCTGTGAGGCCATCGCCGCGGACCCGACCCTCACCCACGACTACACCTGGGTGTCGAACACCGTGGCGGTCGTCACCGACGGCTCCGCCGTACTCGGCCTCGGCAACATCGGCCCGCGCGCCGCGATGCCGGTGATGGAGGGCAAGGCCGTGCTGTTCAAGCAGTTCGGCGGGGTCGACGCGGTACCGGTCTGCCTGGACACCCAGGATGTCGACGAGATCGTCGCCGTGGTCAAGGCCCTGGCACCCTCGTTCGGCGGGATCAACCTGGAGGACATCAGCGCACCCCGGTGCTTCGAGGTGGAACGCCGTCTCGACGAGGCACTGGACATCCCGGTCTTCCACGACGACCAGCATGGTACGGCGATCGTCGTGCTGGCCGCCCTGCGCAACGCGGCCACCCTGCTCGACCGCAAGCTCGGCGACCTGCGGGTGGCGGTCAGCGGGGCGGGCGCGGCCGGGGTGGCGGTGACCAAGATGCTGGTGGCCGGGGGAGTGGACCCCGACCAGGTGGTGGTCTGCGACTCCCAGGGCATCATCTCCGCGTACCGCACCGGGCTGAGCGGCACCAAGGCGGAGCTGGCCGAGCTGACCAACGCCGACGGGCGGCAGGGCGACATCGCCGAGGCCCTGCGCGACGCCGATGTGCTGATCGGGGTCTCCGGCGGGCAGATCCCCGAGCACGCGGTGGCCGCCATGGCACCCGGCGGGATCGTCTTCGCGCTGGCCAACCCCACCCCGGAGGTGCACCCGGAGGTGGCCGCCCGCCATGTGGCGGTGGTCGCCACCGGTCGCAGCGACTTCCCGAACCAGATCAACAACGTGCTGGCCTTCCCGGGGGTGTTCCGGGGGGCACTAGAGGCCCGGGCCACCCGGGTCACCGACGCGATGAAGGTCGCCGCGGCGGACGCCATCGCCTCGGTGGTGGCCGAGTCGCTGACCCCGGAGGCGATCGTGCCCTCCCCGCTGGACCCGCGGGTCGCCCCCGCGGTGGCCGAGGCGGTCGCCGAAGCCGCCCGCCGCGACGGCGTCGCCCGCGCCTGAAGTGCAAGGAAGGGGCCCTTCTTAACGCCTGGGGTAGCGGAAGGGCCCCTTCTTAACAGGCCAGCGGCTTGTTACCGTGCCGATCATGCGTGCCGCCTTCGCCTCCCGTTTCGACGACGCCGACCCCCTGGCCGCCCTCACCGTCGGTGAGCAGCCCGAGCCGAGCCTGCCCGACGAGGGCTGGGTGACCCTGCAGGTCACCGCCAGCTCGCTCAACCACCACGATCTGTGGTCGCTGCGCGGGGTGGGGCTACGCGCCGAACAACTGCCGATGATCCTCGGCTGCGACGCGGTGGGCATCGACCCGGACGGCAACGAGATGGTGGTCTACCCGGTCGTCGCCACCCCGGGGGATCCGCGTGGCGTCTCCATCCTCTCCGAGCACTTCCCGGGCACCCTCGCCGAGCGGGTGGCCGTACCCCGGTCGAATCTGCTGCCGCTGCCGGCGGGGCTGACGGCCCTCGACGCGGCCTGCCTGCCGACGGCCTGGCTGACCGCGTGGCGGATGCTGACCACCAAGGGCCGCGTCGACGAGGCCGAGGCCGTGCTGGTCCAGGGCGCCGGGGGTGGCGTGGCCACCGCGGCCATCGCGCTCGCCACCGCCATGGGCAAACGGGTGTACGCGACCAGCCGCGACGCCGCCAAGCGGGAGCGGGTCGCCGGCCTGGGCGCCACCGCTGTCGAGCCCGGTGCACGACTGCCCGAGCGGGTCGACGTGGTGATCGAGACCGTAGGGGCGGCGACCTTCGACCACTCCCTGAAGTCCGCCGCCGTCGGGGCCAGGATCGTGGTCTGCGGCGCTACCGCCGGACACGAGCCGAAGGTCAACCTGCGGCGGGTCTTCGCCATGCAACTGGAGATCCTGGGCACCTCGATGGGTACGCCGACCGACCTGGCCGACCTGCTCACCTTCTGCGCCGAACGCAACGTTCGCCCGGTGGTCGACAGCGTGGTGCCGTTCAGCCGGGTCGCCGACGCCTTCGCCCGCCTGCACTCCAGCGAGGTCTTCGGCAAGGTCGTCATCGACCACACCCGGTGATGCACGGCGGGTGACCGGGTGTTGGGTCCTGCAACGCTTCCGGCGTGGCAGGGCCCCTTCGGTCACAGGTGGTCGTCGAGGGTGGCGATGTCGTCGCGGGCGGCGGCGGTGGCGATGCGCTCCTTGGCCTCGGTGTCGCCGTAGAGGGTCCAGCGCAGGAACTCGATGGTGGTGTCGGCGACCACCCGCAGGGAGGTGCCGTCGCCCAGCAGGGACCGGCCGTGGTCGCCGTCGGGCAGACTCAGCATCGCCTTCGGCCAGGGCACCTTGTCGTACACCGCCTTGCCGGCCGCGTACTCCACCACCTCGTCGGCCTCACCGTGCACGAACAGTTGCGGTGCCGCCGCACCCGCGAAGGCGGTACCCACCCCCAGCGCGGTGCCCGCGAAGACGATCCCGGCGGCCAGCCGCTCGTCCCTGCCGGTGGTGAACAGGCCGATCGTGGTCACCCCGCCGGCGGAGTGACCGGCGGCGGCCACCCGGTCGGTGGCCAGCCGGCCCCGCAGCGGATCGCCGTCGCGGCTGCTCAGGGCCAGGACCTCGGTCAGCGCGTACGACACGTCGGCCGGCTGGTTGAGCACGTCGAGCACGTTGGGCCGCTCCGAACCGGAGGTGTGCGGAAAGGTCGGTGCTGCCACCACGAAACCGGCCGCCGCCCATCGGGTCAGCAACGCCTGATAGTCCTTGGGCAGGCCGCCCAGGCCATGGCTGAACATGATCACGGGGAAGGGCCCCTCGGCCGCGCGGGCCGAGTTCGTCGGCTTTCCACCCGCCCGGCCGGTCGCCGGGTACCAGATGGTGATCGGCAGGGGTCGCTCGCCGTCCCGGTTGCGCTTCAACTGTCGTACGCCCACCGCGAAGCTGCCGGACGGCGCGGTCCCGGCGGGAATCGCCGGCGCCGAGGCACTGACCGACGGCGCCGGAGCAGCCGACGGAGTGACGGTCGTGTTCACCCCCGCTGCCGACTCCGTATCGCCGGAACACCCCACCCCCAGACTGCCAACCAGCACCCCAACAACCAAGACCGAGACCCCACGCCGCAACATGCCCCCCATCCTCCCTCCCCCGCCCACCCCCAACCCCTCCCACCCACCCCACCCCGGTCTTGCTACCCCCGTTGATCATGAGGTTGGCGGCGCTCTGAAGATCGACAACTGCCGCTAACCTCATGATCAACGGGGCGTTGATAGAGGGCGGGTTTCTAGGGTGGCGAGGGTGGGGGGGTGGGCGTGGGTGGGGAGGCGGCGGGCGGCTTGTTGGTCGCCGTAGAGGGTCCAGCGGAGGAAGTCCGTGGTGGTGCCGAGGAACTGGGTGAAGCCGGGGCGGCCGGGAGTCAGGTACTCGCCGTGTCCCTGGCCGAGCAGGCTGAGGAAGCTGGCCGGTCCGGTCGTACGGCGGTAGGCGGCCCGGCCGACGCTCAGGGCCACTACCGGGTCGGCGGTGCCGTGCACGAAGAGCATCGGCGCGGGTGGCCCGGCGAAACTCCCCGCCATCCCACCACCGGCGATCACGATGCCGGCCCGCAGTCGGGCCGGGCGGCCACTGGTGAACATGCCCGAGGTGGTGAAGCCGCCCGCCGAGTGGCCCGCCGCGGCGATCCGCTGCACGTCGAGGTGACCGGCCAGGGGGTCGGCGGCCCGGCGGTCGAGCCGGACCAGGTGCCGGATCACCCGCCACCCGTCGGCAGGCTGATGGCGTACGTCGGCACGGGAGAACTCGGCGGCACCCCGTCGGGTGTGGGGGTACGCCGGGGCGGCCACCACGAAACCGGCCGCCGCCCACCTGGAGGTCAGCCCAGCATGCAACTCCGGCAGGCTGGCCAGGCCGTGGCTGTAGAGCACCACCGGGAACCGTCCCTCGGCGACCTGGGAGCCCTGGGTCGGGTACCACAGGGTCACCGGCAGCGGGCGGGCCGAGCCGGGGTCGAGCACGAAGGTCCGGACCCCGACGGCGTACTGCACCTGGGGTGCCGCCCCGGGTGATGTGCCCCGCGCAGGCGGGCCGCCGGGTGCGGCGCAACCGGTCAGCCACACCAACAGCAGAGCCACCGTCGACGCGGCGAACCGCCGCCTGATCCCCACGGCATCACGGTAGATCCGGCGATCACCCCGCCGGGTCCGGTTGCCCGGTGCTCTACCCGAGCCGTTCGGCCGATCGGCGCGGGCCCATTCGACCGGGCCGATTTCGCTAAGGTTCCGGCATGGCTGAGAACTACACCGACCCCAGCGGCAACACCCAGGCCTTCCGGGCCTTCGCCGCCAACACCGCCGAGACACCGGCCGAGTCGCCCTCCCGCACCGGACTGTTCGTCGGGGGTGCCCTGCTCGCGGTGCTGCTGATCGCCGTGGCCGGCTGGATCGCCCTCGGCTGACCGGCGGTCACGATCCCCTGACCCCGGCGGTCACGATCCCTGACCCCGGCGGTCATGACCCCCGAATCAAGCGGTCACGACCTGTCAGGCGGCGCCGATCACCTCTCTGGCCTCGCGGGCGATCTCCAGTTCCTCGTCGGTGCCGATCACACAGACCGCCACCTCCGCGCCCTCCGGTGAGATCAGCCGGTCGCCGCTGCCGGCGTTACGTTCGGGGTCGACCGTGATGCCGAGCCGGGTCAGCCCGGCCAGAGCGACGGCCCGTACCGGTGCGGCGTGCTCACCTACCCCGGCGGTGAAGGTGATCGCGTCCACCCGGCCCAGCAGGGCGTAGTAGGCCCCGACGTATTCGGTGATCCGGCGGCAGTAGACGTCGAAGGCCAGGGCCGCCGCCGGGTCTCCGGCCGACCGTCGGGCCAGCACCTCGCGCATGTCGTTGACCCCGGCCAGGCCCAGCAGGCCGCTGCGGTAGTTGAGCAGGTCGTCGATCTCGTCGACCCCCAGCCCGCCCTCCCGGCGCAGGTGGAACACGATGGTCGGGTCCAGGTCGCCGCTGCGGGTACCCATCACCAGGCCCTCCAGCGGGGACATCCCCATCGAGGTGGCGATGCTGCGTCCACCGGCGACCGCGCACGCGCTGGCCCCGTTGCCCAGGTGCAGGCTGATGGTGTTGATCTCGGAGTACGGGCGGTCCAGCAGTTCGGCGGTGCGCCGGGAGACGTACGCGTGCGAGGTGCCGTGGAAGCCGTACCGGCGTACGCCGTACCGCTCGGCGGTGTCCAGGTCGATCGCGTACGTGGCGGCGGAGTCGGGCAGGGTGTGGTGGAAGGCCGTGTCGAAGACGGCCACCTGCGGCACCTGCGGCAGGGCCTCGCGGGCCATCGTGATGCCGGCCAGGTTTGCCGGGTTGTGCAGGGGAGCCAGCGGCACCAGATCGGCGATGGCGGCCAGCACCGCGTCGTTCACCAGCACCGGAGCGCTGAATCGTCGACCGCCGTGCACCACCCGGTGCCCGATGACGGTGAGCCCGCTAAGGTCCAGCTCGGACAGGATCTGCCGGACCGCCGCGCCGTGGTCGGGTGGGCCACCGTCCGGTTCGCCGACCCGCTCGACCGTGCCCTTGGTGAGGACCCGTTCCCCCTCGTACAGCCGGTATTTGACCGACGACGATCCGCAGTTGAGCACCAGGACCTTGCTCACGACGCCGCCCCGTCCTCGGTCAGCGCGGCGGCCTGGATGGCGGTGATCGCCACGGTGTTGACGATGTCCGGCACGGTAGCCCCTCGGGAGAGATCGTTGACCGGGCGGCGGAGACCCTGCATGACCGGCCCGACGGCGACCGCCCCGGCCGAGCGCTGCACCGCCTTGTAGGTGTTGTTGCCGGTGTTCAGGTCGGGAAAGATGAACACGGTGGCCCGACCGGCGACCGTGCTGTCCGGCAGCTTCGTCGCCGCCACGGCCGGGTCGATCGCGGCGTCGTACTGGATCGGCCCCTCCACGGCCAGGTCGGGTCGGCGCTCGCGGACCAGCGCGGTGGCTGCCGCCACCTTCTCCACGTCCGCCCCTGCCCCGGAACTGCCGGTCGAGTACGACAGCATGGCCACCCGGGGTTCGATGCCGAACCGGGCCGCCGTGTCGGCCGAGGAGATCGCGATGTCGGCGAGCTGGGCGGCGTCGGGATCGCGGTTGACCGCGCAGTCGCCGTAGACCAGCACCCGGTCGGCGAGCAGCATGAAGAAGACACTGGAGGCGACGGAGACCTCCGGCATGGTCTTCACGATCTCGAACGCCGGCCGGATGGTCGCCGCCGTGGTGTGGGTGGCCCCGGAGACCATGCCGTCGGCGTACCCGGCCCACACCATCATGGTGCCGAAGTAGTTCGGCTGGGCCACGATGTCGTACGCCAGCTCGGTGGTCACCCCCCGATGGGCCCGCAGCTTCGCGTACGCCTCGGCGAACTCGTCCCGCCACTGGCTGGTGGTCGGATCCACCACCCGGGCCGCGCCGATGTCCACGCCCAGCTCGCGGGCCCGGCGGGCGACCTCCTCGGGGCGGCCCAGCAGGGTCAGGTCGGCCACCCCCCGGCGCAGCAGGATCTCCGTGGCGCGCAGGATGCGTTCCTCGGTCCCCTCCGGCAGGACCACCTGCCGGCGGCGACTGCGAGCCCGGTCGATCAGGTCGTACTCGAACATCAACGGGGTGACCCGGGTGGAACGGCTGACCCGCAGCCGCCCGGCCAACTCGGTCGTGTCCACGTACGCCTCGAAGGCGCCCAGGGCGGCCTCGACCTTGCGCGGGTTGGCGGCACTGGGTCGGCCCTCGATGCGGCTGGAGGCGGAGACGGTGTGGTAGCTGTCGGTGGGCACGGAGAGCACCGCCAGGCGGGCGTTGAGCGCCTCGACCAGCTGCATCGCCCGGGGATCGGGCGCCACCCCTAGGGTCAGCACCAGCCCGGCCAGGGACACCTGACCGGCCACGTGCGCCGCGCTCGCGGCCACCAGCAGGTCGTCCCGGTCCCCCGGCATGATCAGCAGGGCACCCTCGGTCAGGTGTTCCAGCACGGTGGGCACATGTGCCGCCCCGACCACGTAGTCGAGCACGTCGCGGGCGAGGGCGGTGTCGTCGCCGGCCAGCAGGGTGGCGCCGAGCGCCGCGGCCACCTCGGCCACCGTCGGCGCGGAGACGCTGGGCACCTCCGGAATCGCGTACGCGGGGACCGGCAGGCGGGGCAGTTGCATGTCCCCCGGGACCCGGTTGGCCAGTACGGCCAGCACCGTCCCGCCGAGGTCGACCACGTCGTGGTACGCCCCCCGGCTGGCTGCGGTGATCGCCGCCGGCTGCTGCCCCAGCCCGTCGACCACCGGCACCACGACACTGCCGAACTCCGTGGCCAGCCGGGTGTTGAAGGCCAGCTCGCGGGGGCCGGCACCGTCACCGGCGTCGGCGAAGTCGCTGCCTACCACGACCATGGCGGGGAACCGTCGTTCCACCTCCCGGTAGCGTTCGACGATTCGGGTGATCAGTTCTTCCCGCCGACCGTCCGCGACGAGGGCGGTCGCCTCGGCGTAGCTGGTGCCGTACAGGTCGGCAACCGGCAGTCCCACCCGGTACCGCTCGCTGAGCAGGGCGAGGATCGGATCGGGTCGGTCCGGCCTGACCAGCGGACGGAACACGCCGATCTGGCCGACCTGTCGGGACAGCAACTCGGCCAGGCCGAGGGCGATGGTCGACTTTCCCCCGCCCGAGCCGACACTTGTCAGGTAAACGCTCCGGGCCACGGAACTCACGCTACAAGATCGAGGTGGCTCCCGCCCGGGTCCTGCTACCCGGTCATCCGGGCCCTACGCCGCTGTCGCATCCTGCTGGCGCGTGGGCGACGGACGGAGCCGGTCAGCGATCCTGCCGTGACGATTCGTGAACGGTCGGCAAGGTGGTCATCGTCCTGGTGCACCACACGCACCGTGATCAGTCGTCGTCTTCGTCGTCGAGGCGGGCCAGCCAGGTGGCGAAACGTTCGATCGGCGTCTCGAACTCCGGGTTCAGGTCGACGAAGTCCCGCAGCCGCTCACCCAGCCACTCCAGGCTCACCTGCTCGTCGCCCCGTCGTTCGACCAGTTCCTCGATGCCCCGGTCGGTGAAGTACATCCGCCTACTCGCTTCCTCACCGGTGTCGTACCGGCGAAAACCGGCCGGTCCCGTCCCACCCGAGGGTGGGACGGGACCGGGATGGGTCTGTCGTCAGGGTCGGGGCAGTGCCGCCTCGATGAGGGCGACCTGCTCGACCTCGTGCATCTTCGCCGAACCGACGGCCGGGGCGGCCGCGGCCGGACGGGAGATGCGGCGCAGTCGCACCCCGTCGAGGTGCTCCAGCAGGTTGAGCGCCACGAACGACCAGGCGCCCTGGTTGGCCGGCTCCTCCTGCACCCAGGCGAAGTCCTCGGCGTTGGGGTACTGGGCCAGCGCGGCCCGGATCTCCTCCACCGGCATGGGGTAGAGCTGCTCCAGACGGATGATCGCGGTGTCGGTGACCCCGCGCTCCTGCCGGGCCTGGAACAGGTCGTAGTAGACCTTGCCCGAGCAGAGCAGCACCCGCTTGACCTGCTCCGGTGCCGGAGCCGCCTGGTCGGCGAGCACCGGGGCGAAGGTGCCGGTGGTGAAGTCCGCCACCGAGGAGACACAGAGCTTGTGCCGCAGCAGCGACTTCGGGGTGAACACCACCAGCGGCTTGCGCTTGGGCGACAACGCCTGACGCCGCAGCAGGTGGAAGTAGTTCGCCGGGGTGGTCGGGATGGCCACCCGCATGTTGTCCTCCGCGCAGAGCTGGAGGAACCGCTCCGGGCGACCGGAGGTGTGGTCCGGGCCCTGTCCCTCGTGGCCGTGCGGCAGCAGCAGGGTCACCGCGGAGCGCTGACCCCACTTCACCTCACCGGAGGAGATGAACTCGTCGATCACCGACTGGGCGCCGTTGACGAAGTCGCCGAACTGCGCCTCCCAGCAGACCAGGGCGTTGAGGTTCTCCACCGAGTAGCCGTACTCGAAGCCCATCGCGGCGTACTCGGACAGCAGCGAGTCGTGCACGAAGAACCGGGACCGCTCCCCGTCGCCGGTGAGCGACTGCAACGGCAGGTAGTCGTCGCCGGTCTGGGCGTCGACGACCGCCGCGTGCCGCTGCACGAAGGTGCCGCGACGCGAGTCCTGCCCGGCCAGCCGGACGGTGACCCCGTCGTGCAGCAGCGAACCGAAGGCGATGATCTCGCCGAAGCCCCAGTCGATGCCGCCCTCGACGGCCATCTTGGCCCGCCGGTCGAGCAGCTGCTGGATCCGCTTGTGCGGGGTGAAGCCCTCCGGCAGGTTGACGTGCGCCTCGCCGACGGCCTTGACGACCGAGGCCTCCGTAGCCGTGTCCACCTGCGGCTCCGGCTCGTCCTGGCGGGGCGGCCGGCTGAGCTGGCGGGGGGTGGTGGCCGCGTCACGGGTGGCCTTGAAGACCCGCTCCAGCTGGGACTGGTAGTCGCGCAGCAGTTCCTCCGCGTCCTCCACGGTGATGTCACCGCGGCCGATCAGCTCCTCGGTGTAGAGCTTGCGGACGGAACGCTTCGAGTCGATGATCTTGTACATCTGGGGGTTGGACATCGAGGGGTCGTCGCCCTCGTTGTGCCCGCGCCGCCGGTAGCAGACCATGTCGATCACGACATCCTTGTTGAAGGTCTGCCGGTACTCGAAGGCCAGCCGGGCCACCCGGACCACGGCCTCGGGGTCGTCGCCGTTGACGTGGAAGATCGGCGCCTGGATCATCCGGGCCACGTCGGTGCTGTAGAGGCTGGAGCGGCTGTACTCCGGGGCGGTGGTGAAGCCGACCTGGTTGTTGACCACCACGTGCACCGTGCCACCGGTGCGGTAGCCGCGCAGCTGGGAGAGGTTGAGGGTCTCGGCCACCACGCCCTGACCGGCGAAGGCGGCGTCGCCGTGCACCGCCAGCGGCAGCACGGTGTAGCCCTCCAGCTTGAGGTCTATCCGGTCCTGCTTGGCCCGGACGATGCCCTCCAGCACCGGGTCCACCGCCTCCAGGTGCGACGGGTTCGCCACCACGGAGACCTTGACCGAGTGGTCGCCGTCCGGGGTGGTGAACTTGCCGTTCTGGCCGAGGTGGTACTTCACGTCGCCGGAGCCCTGGGTGGAACGCGGGTCCAGGTGCCCCTCGAACTCCGAGAAGATCTTCTCGTACGGCTTGCCGACGATGTTGGCCAGCACGTTGAGCCGACCCCGGTGGGCCATGCCGATGACGACCTCGTCCAGGTCGTTCTCGGCGGCGGACTCCAGGATCTCGCCGAGCAGCGGGATCAGGGACTCGCCGCCCTCCAGCGAGAAACGCTTCTGACCGACGTACTTGGTCTGCAGGAAGGTCTCGAAGGCCTCGGCCGCGTTGAGCCGGTTGAGCACGTGCTTCTGCTCGTCGGCCGACGGCTTCTCGTACTTGCGCTCGACCCGCTCCTGGATCCAGCGGCGCTCGGCCGGGTCCTGGATGTGCATGTACTCGATGCCGACCCGCCGGCAGTACGAGTCGCGCAGCACGCCCAGGATCTCCCGCAGCTTCATCCGCTGCTTGCCGGCGAAGCCGTTGACCGGGAAGGTGCGGTCCAGGTCCCACAGGGTCAGCCCGTGCTGGAGCACGTCCAGATCCGGGTGCTTGCGGATCTTGAACTCCAGCGGGTCGGTGTCGGCCATCAGGTGGCCGCGGACCCGGTAGGAGTGGATCAGCTCGTGCACCCGGGCGGTCTTGTTGATCTGGCCTTCGCTGTCGACCGCGACGTCGCGCACCCAGCGCACCGGCTCGTACGGGATGCGCAGCGAGGTGAAGATCTGGTCGTAGAAGCCGTGCTCGCCGAGCAGCAGCTCGTGCATGACCTTGAGGAACTCGCCGGACTGGGCGCCCTGGATGATCCGGTGGTCGTAGGTGCTGGTCAGGGTGATGACCTTGCTGACCGCCAACTCGGCCAGGGTGGCCTCGCTCATGCCCTGGTACGGCGCCGGGTACTCCATCGCGCCGACCCCGATGATCGCGCTCTGCCCCTGCATCAGGCGGGGCATCGAGTGCACCGTGCCGATGCCGCCCGGGTTGGTCAGCGAGATGGTGGTGCCGGAGTAGTCGTCCATGGTCAGCTCGTTGCGGCGGGCGCGCCGGACGACGTCCTCGTACGCCTGCCAGAACTGCCGGAAGTCCATCTGCTCGCAGCCCTTGATGGAGGGGACCACCAGGTTGCGGCTGCCGTCCGGCTTGGCCAGGTCGATCGCGATGCCCAGGTTGACGTGCTCCGGGCGGACCATGGTCGGCTTACCGTCGACCTGGGCGTACGAGTTGTTCATCTCCGGGTGCGCCACCAGCGCCCGGACCAGGGCGTACCCGACCAGGTGGGTGAAGCTGACCTTGCCACCCCGGCCGCGGGCCAGGTGGTTGTTGATCACGATCCGGTTGTCCACCAGCAGCTTCGCCGGGACGGCGCGCACGCTGGTCGCGGTGGGTACGGCCAGCGAGGCGTCCATGTTCTGGACGATCTTGGCGGCGACACCGCGCAACGGGGTGTTCTGCGGGCCGGAGGCGGTCGGGGCGGTCTTCGCCGACGCGGCCCTGGCCGGGGCCTTCGCGGTCTCGGTCTTGGCGGGCTGGGCCTTCGCGGCCGGCGCCTTGGCCGGCTCGGTCCTGGCCTTCGCCGGAGCCGCTGCGGCGCGCGGTGCCGACTTGTCAGCGGCCTCGGTCTTGGCCGGGGTGGATGCCTTGCTGGCCGGCTCGGGGGTGCTGGTCTTCGACCGGTCGGCGCCCTCGCCGCCGGTCGCGCCCGGCCCGGGGCGGTAGTCGGCGAAGAAGTCGTGCCAGGCCGGATCGACGCTGCCGGGGTCGGCGAGGTAGCGCTGATACATCTCCTCGACGACCCACTCGTTCGGGCCGAAACCCGCCAGTGGGTTCTCCTGCGAAGTCTGCTGGGTCGACACGGCCGGTAATCGCCTCTTTCACGCGGGTTTGTGTGTCACGCGGGGCTCATCTGCGCCGTGACCGGCGCAGAGAACGGATCCCAGGCTACGCCGTGCCGATCGCCAAGGCATTTCCGCCTCCGCAGGGTGGTCCGATTCACAGATGATGTTAGAAGTTCAGTACCGTCCGCGTGTCCAGTTGCTACTGGTAGCAACCCGATGGGCCCGGTTGTCCGGCCGTCAGCCGGGCACCGGGCCCATCGTGCAGCGGATGACCTACGCCACCGGCGCGATTCAGGAGATGTCGCGCCGACGGGTGAGCAGCAGCCCGACGATGCCGCTGGCCAGCGCGTACCCGACCAGCACGAGCGCGCCCACCCACCAGGGCGGGTACATCTCGCTCTCACCCGGCGCGATCATGATCTGGGAGGCGGCCGCCGGCCAGATCACCTGCCACTTGAGCACGGCCATGCTGTCCAGCCAGCTCGACAGCAGCAGGAAGAGCACCCCGATCACCTGGGTGCCGATCAGGTAGAGCACCGAGGCGGTGATCACCGCACCGAGCTGGTTGGTGATCAGGGTGCCGATGCCGACCCCGAGCACGGTCCAGATGGCGTACGCCATCAGGTTGAGCAGCAGGGCCCGCTGGACCTCCCACTCGCCGAGCAGGGTGCCGTGGTCGTTCAGGGTCAGGAAGGCTGCTCCCGCACCCAGGTCGATCACCGTGGTGACCAGCCAGAAGGCGAACCCGAGCAGGCTCGCCGCGATCAGCTTGCTGACGATCACCGCGCTGCGCCGCGGGGTGGCCAGGAAGGTCGTGGTCGCGGTCTGGTGGAAGAACTCGTTGGTGACCATCAGGATGCCGATCAGCATCACGAACATCAGGCCCAGGTACTGCCCGGAGGTGTAGAGGTTGGCCGCCTGGGCCGGGGCGGACGCGGCGTCACCGACGACTCCGATTTCCTCGCCGCCGCCGTCGATCGTCGTGTTGAACAGCCAGGCGTTGAGCGGGAAGGCCATCGCGATCGACAGGAACGCCCCGATGGCCAGCCACCACCAGGTGCTGGTCGTACGGATCTTCAACAGTTCGGAGCGGACCAGGTTGCTCATCGAATGCCCGCCTTTCCAGCCGTCAGCTCCAGGAACACGCGTTCCAGGTCGGGTCGTTCGGTGGTCAGCTCGTGCAGTTCGACACCGGCGGTCAGCGCCGCCCGGCCCACCGTCGGGGCGTCCACCCCGCCGATCAGCAGCGCGCCGTGCTCGTCGGTCTGCACCGTGGCCGGCCCCTCGGCCAGGGCGCTGGTCAGCTCCTCCGCCTGCGGGGTGCGGACCCGGACCCGGACGCCCTGCGCCATCGAACCGATCACCTGCTCGACCGGACCCTGCCGGACCAGCTGCCCCGCTGCGATGATCACCACATCGTCGGCCAGCAACTGCATCTCCGACAGCAGGTGGCTGGAGACCAGCACGGTACGGCCCTCGGCGGCCAGCCCTTTGAGGAACCCGCGCATCCACCGGATGCCCTCCGGGTCCAGCCCGTTGGCCGGCTCG
This sequence comes from Micromonospora sp. NBC_01739, assembly GCF_035920385.1. Taxonomy (GTDB): domain Bacteria; phylum Actinomycetota; class Actinomycetes; order Mycobacteriales; family Micromonosporaceae; genus Micromonospora. The sequence continues at coordinate 5,944,025 of NZ_CP109151.1, forward strand.
TCGAGGATCAGCACCCGCGGGTCGCCGAGCATCGCGGCGGCGATGCCCAGGCGCTGCTTCATGCCGAGTGAGTAGCCCTTGAACTTGCGCTTCGCCGCCGGAGTCAGGCCGACCAGGGCCAGGGCCTCGTCGGCCCGCTGCGGCGGCAGCCCGGCCGCCGCGCAGATCACCCGCAGGTGGTTGATCCCGGTGCGGCCCTTGTGTGCGCTGGACGCCTCCAGCACCGCGCCGACGTGCCGCAGCGGCTCGGTCAACTCAGGGTACCGGCGTCCGCCGATGGTCGCCGTGCCGGCGGTCGGGGTCACCAGGTTCAGCAGCATGCGCAGCGTAGTGGTCTTGCCCGCGCCGTTGGGGCCGAGGAAGCCGGTGACCCGGCCGGGCTGGACCGTGAACGACAGATTGTTCACCGCGAGTACGTTGCGGTACTGCTTGGTCAGGCCGGAAACCACGATCTGCGCGTCATTGGGGCGTGACTGCCCGTCGGACATCATTCTCCTCCCGTGGCGCCGGGAAGCGCCGTTGCACAGCGTGGCGGTAACTGTCAACCAAATCAATCAGGCGCGCTCCGGAGATCGTTGTCCGCCCCAGGCAGGAGCCGTCTCCTCCCCAGGTAGGATACGATCGACGGTCGTGACTACCGGGCGATCCAGGTGGCCCGGGCCCGGCCCAGCAGTTCACCCTCCGGTCCGTACAGGCTGGTCCGCACGATCGCCTTACGCCCCACGGTTTCCACCACCGCCCCGGTGATCACGCACTCGTCCCCGGGCCGGGGCAGGGCCGCGATCTGGGCCGCGATCCGACCCAGCAGGTACGGTCGACCGGCCTCGATCACCGCCCAGCCGCCCGGGCAGTCCAGCGCGGCCCAGGCAGTGGCGACACTCACCTGCGCGGGCACCTGGAAGGGGGCGGCCGTGCGTCCGTCCGGCAACCGTCCGGGGAAGATCCGGAGCCCGTCCGGCCGCTGCGGCCCGCAGACGTAGCAGCCGGGAAAGGGGTGGTCGGTCAGGCCGGGGTACGCCGCCGCGGCGGCCCGGGCGGTCGCCGGGTCGACCGGTGGCACCGGATCCTCCAGATCCTCTGCGGTACGGAGTTCGGCGATCACCTCGCCGTCCGGATCGCGCACCTGGTCCCCGGTCAGGGTCAGCGGGGTGTCCAGGGGTGGTGGCCTACGCAGGGTCACCTCGGTCGGCCCTCCGCCGCCGTACGCCGAGGCGAAGACCCCCGCACTCCAACCGCCGTTGCCCGAGCCGGGCGGTCCGTTGAACCGGGACTCGATGATCATGAGTTTTTCCTCCCGCCGTACCGGCCGTTCGCCAGCCGTCCCGGCAGCCTCGCACGGCCCCCTCCCGGGGGGTGACCGCCGGTCGACCGAGGTGCCCGTACGGTCCACAGGATTTTTTCAGGTACCGCCCAGCGCAGGCGCAGCGATGGCGCGGATGATGGCGACATGGCGGCTACCCAGACCGAGGCCCGACTGCTCGTCGTCGAGGACGACCCCAACATCCTCGAACTGCTCTCCGCGAGCCTGCGCTTCGCGGGTTTCGACGTGGCCACCGCCACCACCGGCAGTGCTGCCCTCAACGCGGCCCGCGAACACCGGCCCGACCTGGTGGTGCTGGACGTGATGTTGCCGGATCTGGACGGCTTCGAGGTGATCCGGATGATGCGCGAGGGCGGCACCCGTACGCCGGTGGTCTTCCTCACCGCCCGGGACGCCACCGACGACAAGATCCGTGGCCTGACCCTGGGCGGGGACGACTACGTCACCAAGCCGTTCAGCCTGGAGGAGTTGACCGCCCGGATCCGCGCGGTGCTGCGCCGCACCAGCACCGGTGAGCAGGCCCCGGCCCGGCTCACCTTCGCCGATCTGGAGCTGGACGAGGAGACCCACGAGGTCTACCGGGCCGGTCAGCGGGTTCAGCTCTCGCCGACCGAGTTCAAGCTGCTGCGTTACCTGATGCTCAACGCCAACCGGGTGCTGTCCAAGGCCCAGATTCTCGACCACGTGTGGAACTACGACTTCCGTGGTGACGACAACATCGTCGAGTCGTACATCTCGTACCTGCGGCGCAAGGTCGACAACGTCGAGCCTCGCCTGATCCACACCCTGCGGGGGGTCGGCTACGTGCTCCGCAAGCCGGCGGCGTGAACGCGCTCCAGCAGGGCAAGAGCCGACTGCGTGCGGTACCGCTGCGGGTCAAGCTGGTCGCGGCCGTCCTCGCCCTGGTCGCCGCCGCGCTACTGGTGATCAGCTCGCTGACCACCTTCTTCCTGCGTAGCTACCTGGTCGGCGAGGTGGACGCTGAGCTGACGACCCAGGCGCGCACCATCGCGCAGGTGGCGGCCCTGGAACGGCCGAGCGCACCATTTCCCACCGACTACCTGCTGGCTGTGACCGACATCAGGACCGGTCAGATCGAGTGGATCCACTTCGACGACCGGCGCTTCAGCAGCGCTGACCTGCCCCGCTTCCCGGACGACGCGGCCGGATTCGACCGCCTGGCCGGCGAGCCGCGTAACGCCCGGGCCCAGGGCAGCGAGGTGCGTTGGCGGGTCCTCTACACCCAGCTTCCCAACGGGCAACGGATCGCCATCGCCCAGCACCTCATCGACGTCGACCGGGCAGTTACCCGGCTGGTCTGGACAGACGTCCTGGTCGGTGGCGCGGTGCTCATCCTGCTCGCCTCGATCGGCGCGGCGATCGTCCGGACCAGCCTCAAACCGCTGGTGGAGATCGAGCGCACCGCCGCCGCCATCGCCGGTGGTGACCTCAGCCGCCGGGTGCCCGACCCGGAGCACGGGCAACCCTGCCCCACCTCCGAGCTGGGTCGGCTCTCCCGGGCACTGAACGCGATGCTCAGTCAGATCGAGATGGCCTTCACCGCCCGTGCCGCCTCGGAGAGGGCCGCCCGCTCGGCCGAGGCCGCGGCCCGGGACGCCGCCGAGGCGGCCCGTGCTTCCGAGGCCCGGGCCCGCCGCTCGGAGGAACGGATGCGGCAGTTCGTCGCGGACGCCTCGCACGAACTGCGTACCCCGCTGACCACCATCCGCGGTTTCGCCGAGCTGTACCGGCAGGGTGCTGCCCGGGCCCCCGAGCAGACCGCTGACCTGCTGCGCCGCATCGAGGACGAGGCCGCCCGGATGGGCCTGCTGGTGGAGGATCTGCTGCTGCTGGCCCGACTGGACCGGGAGCGTCCGCTCTCCCTCGCCCCGGTGGAGCTGCCCGTGCTTGCCGCCGACTCGGTGGCCGCCGCCCGGGCGATGGCCCCGGACCGGCGGATCGAGCTGGAGATCGCCCCCGGCTCAGGGCCACTGGTGGTACGCGGCGACGACGCGCGGCTGCGGCAGGTGATCGGCAACCTGATGACCAACGCGCTGCGGCACACCCCGCCGGAGGCCGCCGTGACGTTGCGACTACGGGCCGAACCGGGCAATCTTGCGGTGATCGAGGTGGCCGACACCGGCCCGGGACTCACCCCCGATCAGGCGGAGCGGGTCTTCGAACGCTTCTACCGGGCGGACGCCTCGCGGACCCGCCGGGTGGGCGGGCAGACCGGCACCGGCCTGGGCCTGGCCATCGTCGCCGCGCTGGTGACGGTGCACCAGGGCACCGTGGAGGTGACCGACACCCCCGGCGGGGGTGCTACCTTCCGGGTCCGGCTGCCGCTGGCTCAGGACATCGACGGGGAGTCCGAGTGACTTTCAGCGAACCCTCAGGCCAGCCTAAGGCGGGATGCAGAGCGATGGGAGAAGGTGGGGACATGACCGAGTACGAGTCCGACCCGCGCCGGCCGGCCAACACCGACGCCGAGCCGTCGCACCCCGAGCTGCCCCGCGCCGAATACGCGCGGTCCGACTCCCCATTCGCTGCGCCGGCCGGCACCGGTGCCGACTCCGGCGGCGAGGCACCGACCATCCCGGTCCGGGCCGTCGAAACCTCGGACCCCAATGGCCAGGACGCCGAGCCGACCATGGTGGGCCTGCCGGTCGCCGGCTCGCCCCCGCCTCCGCACTCCGGCCCGCCCGCCTACTCCGGCCCGCCGGCACCGCAGGCCCCCGGCCAGCAGCCGCAGTCTCCGGGTCAGCCGCAGGCCCCGGGCCAGCCCTCGCAGACTCCGGGTCAGCAGCAGGGCCCGGGTCAGCAGCCGCAGGGGCCCGGCCAGCAGCACTGGGGTCCGGCCGCTCCGCAGCAGTACCAGCCCGGGGCGCGTTATCCCGCCGGGCCCTGGTACCCGAGCCAGCCCGGCTGGGCCGCCCAGGCCCAGCAGAGCCCCTCCGGCGGGTACCCCGGATACCAGTCCGGACAGCCGGGCACCCCTGGCTACCAGTCCGGACAGCCGGGTGTCCCCGGCTACCCCGGCCAACAGCCGCCCTGGGCGGCGCCGCAGTCCGGCGGGCCGCGTCCGGGCCGGATCGCCAAGTTCGTCGGTGCCGGGGTCGCGGTGTTCGCCCTGATGCTCGGCAGCGGTGTGGCCGGTGGAACCCTGGCCCTGGCGCTCAGTGACGGCGGTTCGATCACCCGTACCTTCTCCGCCGCCCCGGTTATCGACGGGGCCGACCTGCCGCGCATCGCCGCCTCCGTGCAGGACAGCGTGGTGTCGATCAGCACCGGCAGTGGCGAGGGCTCCGGGGTGGTCCTCACCGCCGACGGCTACGTGCTGACCAACAACCATGTGATCGCCGGGGGCGGTGACACCGTACGGGTGATCTTCGCCAACGGCACCAACGCCCAGGCGCAGATCATCGGCACCGACCCGAGGACCGACCTGGCGGTGGTGAAGGCCAACGGGGTGACCGACCTCAAGGCGGCCACCTTCGGCGACAGTGACGCCATGCAGGTCGGTGACCAGGTGCTGGCCCTGGGTAGTCCGCTGGGTCTGCAGGGCTCGGTGACCGCCGGCATCCTCAGCGCCCGGGACCGCACCATCCAGGCCGGCAGCGGTGAGCGGCTGCCCGGTCAGGCGGTCAGCTCGATCTCCGGGCTGCTCCAGACCGATGCCCCGATCAACCCCGGTAACTCCGGTGGGGCCCTGGTCAACACCCGGGGTGAGGTGATCGGCATCAACACCGCGATCGCCACCGCCGGGCAGGGCAACACCGGCAACATCGGTGTCGGTTTCGCCATCCCGAGCAACAAGGCCAAGGACATCGCGGACAAACTTCAGCGACGTGAGAAGATCAGTCATCCGTCGCTCGGAGTGAGCGTGACCGGCACCACCGAAGGCGGAGCGCTCATCAACGCTGTCGCGCCCGGCAGCGCGGCGGAGCGGGCCGGGCTGGAACGCGGCGACGTGATCATCCGGTTCGGTGACAAGGTGATCAATGACTCGAACGATCTGGTCGGTGCGGTACAGGCCGGCAAGGTCGGTGATCAGGTCGAGGTGACCTTCCAGCGAAATGGTGCCGAGTCGACGGCAACCGTGACGCTCGCTGAAGCGTCATAGTTCAAAGACCTGCCTCCCTACCGGGCGGCGGGTGGCGTGGCCAAGGGGGTTGGTCGCGGCACCCGCCGCCCATTTTCCTCTCTTCACCCGAACCGGATGAGCCCGGCTCACCCCGGCCCCGGGCAGCCTCGGCGGAGCGGACCGCGAGACCTGGGGGTGCCATGACCCCACACCGTCACCTGCCGGTGGGCAGCGGTCCGGGGCGTACCAGCGGTGTCCGGTTTGCCGGTGCCCCGATGCGGGAAACCGCCGCGACCCGGCCTCGCGGAAGCAGGGCGGACCGGGCCGACCCACAGACCGACGGGGAGGACTCGTGGCCCACAACCACGCTGCGGGCGTACGCCAGCTGCGGATCGCGATGGTGGTGCCGCCCTGGCTGTCGGTGCCCCCGCCCGGCTACGGCGGGTTGGAGCAGGTGGTGGCCGGCCTGGTGGACGCCCTGGTCGATCGGGGCCACGCGGTGACGTTGATGGGCGCCGGTGACGAACACGGCACCAGCGGCGATTTCCTGGCCACCCTGGACGAGTTGCAGTACGACCGGTTGGGCGAGTCCCTGCCCGAGTTGGCCCACCTGGCCCGGGTAAACCACCTGATCAGCCCGGCCGACTTCGACCTGGTCCACGACCACAGCACCATCGGCCCCCTGGTCGCCGGTCGGCGCGAGGTACCCACCCTGGCCACCGTGCACGGCAACCCGGTGGGGGAGTACGGCACCGTGCTCAGCGACACCGACCGGGGGGTGGGTCTGGTGGCCATCTCGCACGCCCAACGTCGGCTGAACCCCCGCCTGCCCTGGGTCGGCACGGTGCACAACGCGATGGAGGTCGGCAACTTCCCGCGCAAGCGGGAACCCGGTCAGGGGCCGGTGCTGTGGCTGGCCCGGTTCAGCCCGGACAAGGGACCGGAGTTGGCCATCGAGGCGTGCCGGGCGGCGGGCCTGCCGCTGGTGCTGGCCGGCAAGTGCAGCGAACCCGTCGAGCAGCGTTACTACCGTGAGGTCATCACTCCGCTGCTGGGCCCGGATGTCACAGTCGTTCTCGGTGCCGACCGGGAGGCCGTGCTGAACCTGCTGGTGCAGGCTCGGTGCCTGATCATGCCGATCCAGTGGGAGGAGCCGTTCGGCATCGTGATGCTGGAGGCGATGGCCACCGGCACCCCGGTGGTCGCCCTGCACCGGGGGGCGGTGCCGGAACTGGTCCGGCCCGGTGTGACCGGGCTGATCTGCCGGCGTCCCGAGGAGTTGCCGGCGGCCCTTCGTGAAGCCCCACACCTGGATCCGGCCGAGTGTGTGGCCCATGTCGCGCGGACCTTCTCCGTCGAGCGGATGGCCGCCGGGTACGAGGAGGTGTACCAGCGCTTTCTGGTGGCGGCCCCGCCTAGGTCGGCGATACCGGAGCCGGCCCGAATCACCCCGGGCTGACCGGCGACGTCCCGGGTCAGACCTGGGCGGCGCTCAGCGCCGTGATCGCCTCCTCCAGTTGCCGCGCGTACGCCGGGCTGAGCCCTTCCTCCCGCAGCCGGGTGGACACTTTCTCGCGTAGCCGCGCGACGCCGGGGCCGAGTTCTCCCTCGCCCAGGCTGACCGCCCGGGTGAGGTTGCGCAGTTCGTTGCGCAGGTCCAGGCCGACGTCCTCCCGGATGCCACCGTCGGCCAGCCCTGCCCCGATGATGTTCTCCAGCCGGTTCGCCGCCTCCACCAGGGTGTCCCGGGTCGTCGGCGCGGCCGAGGGGGCCACGGTCGGTGTCGGCGCGGGGGTGGGACTTGACGGCGGGACAGCCGACGGCCGTGGGCTGGGAGTCTCCGTGGCCGGTGGGGTCGGTTCGGCCGAGCCGGTCGGCTCGGTGGTCGGCAGGGCGGTGGGGGGATCGGGGTCGTCCGGCCACAGCGCCGGCACCACCAGGGCCGCCCCGACGAGCAGCACCAGCACCGCGAGCACCGGCACCAGCCACGACCGGCGCCGGTCGCCGGCCTCCGTCGGCGGACCGCCGGGCCCGTCCGGGGGCCCGGCCGGTGCGGCCCCGGCAGCGGGCGACTGGGGTACGGCCGCCACCTGAGCCGTGGCCGCCCCCGGCGCGCTGGCGGGAGTCCCGGCGTACCCGGCCCCGGCGGTCACCGGCACCGCGACCGCGGGCGGGGCGACCGTGGGGGCACGCATCGTCAGGCTCTGGGGGTCGGCGGGCTGCAACTGTTCCCGCAGCACGGTGGCCACCTGGCGGGCGGTGGGCCGGTCGGTCGGCTCCCGGGACAGGCAGCGCAGGCAGATGTCGGCTACCGCCGGCGGCAACCCGGGCACCTCGGTGAGGGTGGGTGGCGGGCGTTCGGCCAGGGCTACGGTGAGTTCCTCCCAGGTCTCCGCCGGGTACGGCACCCGACCGGTCAACGCCTCGTGCAGCAGTACGCCCAGGGAGTAGACATCGGTGGCCGGCTGGGCCGGGGCCCCGTCCAGTCGCTCCGGGGCGACATAGGCCGGGGTGCCGAAGGTGGCGCCGTCCTCGTCGTCGTCCGGGGCCCCGATTCGGGTGGCGATGCCGAAGTCGAGCACCTTGGCCCCGACCTGGGTCATCATCACGTTGGCCGTGGTGACGTCCCGGTGCACGATGCCCAGCCGGTGCGCGGCGGCCAGGGCGTCGGCTACCTGGGCGGCGATCTCGACCGCCTCCGGCCAGGGCAGCGGACCCTCGGTGAGCCGGAACTCCAGTTCCTCGCCGGAGAGCAGTTCCATCACCACGAAGGAGGTGATGGTGCCGTCCGGTGACACGGTCTCGCCGTAGTCGTGGACCGAGGTCACATGTGGATGGACCAGTTGCGCGGCGGCCCGGGCCTCCTCCCGCACCATGTCCCGGAACCGGGCGTCGGCGGCCAGGGAGGGGGCGAGGACCTTCAGCGCCACCACCCGGTCGAGGACCTCGTCGTGGGCTCGCCAGATGACCGACATGCCGCCGGCACCGATCTGATCGATCAGCCGGTACCGGGTGGCCAGCAACCGGCCGGGCTGCAGTGCCGGCTTCACGTTTTGCACCTGCCTCATAGCGGGGAGCGGTATCAGGTTGCGCGAATGTTCCCGCCCTGTCAACGGGCGCGGACCGGCACCGCCTGGCGTACCAGGGTGAATGGGTAGCGGCGCGGGCGTGCCAGGATGAAGGGCATGGGGCGGGGACCGGTGGCGTTCGTGCTCGGCGGCGGGGGAGTGCTCGGCGCGGTCGAGGTGGGCATGTTGCGTGCGCTGTTCCGGGCGCGGATCCGCCCGGACCTGGTGCTGGGCACCTCGATCGGGGCGGTCAACGGCGCCCTGGTGGCCGCCGACCCCACCGAGGCGGTCACCGACCGGCTGGTCCGGCTCTGGGCCTCACCGGAGGCCAGCGAGGTGTACGGCGACTCGGTGGCCCGACAGCTGCGTCGCTTCGCGGCCCGTACCCACCTGCACTCGCCCCGCCCCTTGCGCAAGCTGCTGGAGAGCGAACTGGGTGCGGAGACCACCTTCGCCGACCTGAAGATCCCCTTCCGCTGCTGCGCGGCGAACATCGAGCGGGCCGCCGAGCACTGGTTCGTCAGCGGTCCGGTGGTGCCGGCCGTGCTCGCCTCGGCCTCCGTGCCGGGGCTGCTGCCGCCGGCCCGCATCGGCGACCAGCACTATGTCGACGGTGGAATCGTCAACTCGATCCCGATCGGGGAGGCGGTAGCGGCGGGCGCCACCCGCATCTTCGTACTCCAGGTGGGTCGGATCGAGCGGGCCCTGACCCCGCCCCGGCGCCCCTGGGAGATCGCCCAGGTGGCGTTCGAGATCGCCCGCCGACACCGGTTCGCCCGGGAGATGGCCGCCCTGCCCGAGGGGGTGGAGGTGCACGTGCTGCCGACCGGCGGCCTGGAGCCGCGCGACGACACCCCCTGGGCCTACCGGGACATGGCAGCGGTGGGTCGGCGGATCAGTCGCGCCTACGCGGCCTCCCGGCACTACCTGGCGAACCTGGACCGCTGATGCCGCTTCCGCCCAGGTGGCTGCGTCGGTTGGTGCTGGCGCCCGGCCTGGTGCTGCTGGCCGTGCTGCTGGTGGTCACGGTGCCCCTCTGGGCCCTGCTGGCCCTGGTCGCCTCGCCGTTCGTACCCGGACGGTTGCGTCCGCTGCGACTGCTCTGGCTGGGCCTGCTCTACCTGCTCTGGGACGCGGCCGCGCTGATCTGCCTGTTCGCCCTCTGGGTGGCGGCCGGGTTCGGCACCCGGGTGCACACCCCGGCCTTCCAGCGTGCCCACTACGTGTTGGCGGGCTGGTTCCTGCGGGTGTTCTTCTGGCAGGCCCGGTGGACGCTGCGGCTGAACATCGAGGTGGTCGGCACCGACCCGGACACCGCCCTGCCGGGCCGTCCGGAGCTGGTGGTCAGTCGGCACGCCGGGCCGGGTGACTCGTTCATCCTGATCCACGCCCTGGTGAACTGGTTCCAGCGGGAGCCACGGATCGTCCTCAAGGACACCCTCCAGTGGGATCCGGCGATCGACGTGCTGCTCAACCGGCTGCCGAGTCGCTTCATCGCACCCGGCCGCGACGGTCGGGGGTCGGTCAGCGAGCAGGTCGGGCACCTGGCCACCGGGCTGGACGACGACGACGCCTTCGTGATCTTCCCCGAGGGGGGCAACTTCACCCCCAGACGCCGGGTGCGGGCCATCGAGCGGCTGCGGGACCTGGGGCACCATCGGATGGCGCGCAAGGCCGAGGCCATGCGGCACGTACTCGCCCCGCAGCCCGGTGGACTGCTGGCGGCACTGGACGCCGCCCCGGACGCCGGGGTGATCTTCGTGGCGCACACCGGTCTGGACAAGATGCTCACGGTCGCCGACGTGTGGCGGGAACTGCCGATGGACAAGCAACTGCTGATGCGGTTCTGGTCGGTGCCGCCGGAGGAGATCCCGAGCGAGCGGCAGCAACGCATCGACTGGTTGTACGACTGGTGGAGTCGAATTGACGAGTGGGTCGCCGCGAACCGCGACGGCGCCGCGTAGGGTTCGTGAATGGACCAGATCAGCGTGGTGACGACCGTGGTCGACGCGCGTTCGGTCGCGGACCTGTTGGCCGCCGCCGCCGTGGCCGGACGGCTGGCGGCCTGCGCGCAGGTGGGCGGCCAGGTGGAGAGCACCTACTGGTGGCGGGGCGGGGTGGAGACGAGCACCGAATGGTCGGTGCAGTTCAAGACCGCGCCGGACCGGGCCGGCGCCCTGGTGGAGCAGATCCGGGCCAGTCATCCGTACGAGGTGCCGGAGATTCTGGTCAGTCAGGTGGACTGCGGCAACCCCGAGTACGCCGCCTGGGTGTACGAGCACAGCCGCCCCTGAGTACCTGGGCTCTGGTGCACCCGGCCAGGTAGGTCAAAGATGGCTGCGTGACTGCCTACCCCTGCCCGGCGTGCGGCGCGTCGGCGAACCTCACCTCGGGTTGTTCCGGCTGCGGCCGGCCGCCCTACCCGGCCGCCGCCGAGGTGATCCGGCTGGACCAGGAGATCGTCCAACTCGGTACCCAGACCCAGCGGGCCCGGGCGGCGTACGAGGAGCTCAGCGGTCGGCTGGTGGTGGCCCAACGGCGCCGCTCCGAGCTGGCCGCCGCGATCCGCACCGAGTTCCCGGTCATGGCTGTGGCCCGGGCAGGTACGCCGGTCACCCACCCCGGTGCCGAATCGGCGGCTCCGCACGCCGTGGTGCCGGTACCGGACGCCGTGACGCCGGTCGGGCCCCTCGGGTGGCCCGGCATGAGCCCGGTCGACCCGGCGGCAACCGTCCCGGGTGGGGCGGAGGCCTCGACCCGGACCGTGCAGGGGCTGCTGTTCACCCTCGGTGGACTGCTGCTGGGCACCGCGGTGACGGTGTTCACGGCGGTGGCCTGGGCCTCCGTGGGGGTCTCCGGCCGGGCCCTGATCCTGCTGGCCCTGACCATGCTGCTGCTCGCCGTGCCGCTGGTGGCGCGCTGGCGTGGGCTGCGGGGCACCGCGGAGACCTTCGCCGCCGTCGGGCTCCTGCTGGTGGTGCTCGACGGGTACGCCGCCTGGTCGGTGGACCTGGGCGGGGTGACCGACTGGCCGGGCAGCATGTACGCCGCCCTGGTGGCGGCCGTCACCGCGGCCCTGGCCGCCGGGTACGCCCGGCTGAGCAGGCTGACCGTGCCCTGGTTCGCCGCCCTGCTGGCGGTGCAGCCGGTGCTGCCGTTGGTGACCGCCGAGGCCCGGCCGGGTACGGCCGCCCTGTCGGTGGTCTTCCTCGGGGTGGCCCTGATCAACCTGGCGGTGGTGGTCACCCTGCGGCACCGCAGCGGTGAGGTCGCGGGCGAGAGGGCCACGACGAACTCGCCGATGCGGATCGCCGGCCAGGTGGTCGCCGGGGTCGGGTACCTCGTGGCGCTGCTGCTGGCCGCGAGCGCCGCGCTGATGACCCTGCAGTCCGGCGAGGCCGGTGGGCTGGCGGTGCTGGCCGGGGTGCCGATGCTGCTGGTGGCGCTGACCCTGTTCGGTACGGCCCTGCTGCTCGGCGGGTCGACCCCGCGGGCGGTGACGGCCGGTCTCCTGGTGCCGGCCCTGGCCCTGGCCCTGATCCGCCCGGTCGCGGAGCTGCGGGAGTCGGTGCTGTTGGTGGTGTCGGCACTGGTGGTGGCGGCGCTGGCCGGTGCGGTGCGGCTGCTTCCGGTGGATTGGCGGCCCGGTCCCCGCATCGGTGCCATCGTGGTGGCTGTCGTAGCGACGCTGTTCACCGGGCTGTGGGTGCTGATGCGGGCCGGTTCCACCGTGGTCCGGTCGTTGCCACCCTGGGAGGGAGCCGATGCCGGGCCGGTCTTCGCCTGGGGCTGGCAGTTGCCGGTGGCGGTGGCGTTGAGTGCGGGGACCCTGGCCTGGCTGCTGCCCCGGGCCTTCCGGTCGACGGTCGTGGCGATCGGTGTCGCCGCCACCGTGCTCGCCCTGCCGACGGCCTGGGCGACGCCCTGGCCGGCCGTGGTCGCCCTCGACCTGGTGGTCGCCGTGGCGATGCTGGTCGCCGTGCTGGTCCGTCCGGTGGGCGGAGCGACGGTGGCTGCCACCGCCTCGGCGGCGGCCGGGCTGCTCGGGCACGGGCTGCTGGTCGGCCTGGCCGCCCCGGCCGGGGCCGGTGCGGCCTGTGCGGTGGTGCTGCTGGCCGGTCTGGGGGTGGCCGCCGTGGGTCGCCGGGGCAGCTCCGCGCACCGGGTGGTGGCCGGGTGCGCCCTGCTGGCGGCGGTGCTCGTGGTGCCGGCCGGCGCGGCGATCGCGCTGATCGGCGCGGGTGCGCCGCCCTGGTGGCAGTCCCGGGCGACCCTGGCCGCCCTGGCCCTGCCGGCGGTCGCCCTGGTCCTCTTCCGTGGACGCTGGACCGATCTGCGGGTGTACGCCACCACCGGTCTGGCCCTGGCGGCGACCCTGACCGCTCTCGGGTCGATCGTCGTACCGGCCGAGGAGCCCCTGTCCTTCTATGCGGCGGGAGGGGCGCTGCTGCTGGCGGTGGCCGGATTCCGGTCCCGTCACTCGGTCCCGTTGTGGGTGGCCGGTCTGGGCCTGACCGCCGTGGCGGTCCTGGCCGCCCTCCCGGTCTCCCTGAAGGCGCTGGTGACCCCGTACGGGCCGCCGCCCGCGGTCTGGTCCGGTGCGCCCGAGGTGCGGGCGGTGGCGGGTGCGGTGCCGGTCGGCCTGGCCCTGGTGCTGTTGGCCCTGGCGGCGGTGTTGGTGACCTGGCCGAACGGCCGGGCCGGGCGGTGGCGTCGCGCCGCCACCGTGCTGCCCTTCCTGGCCTTCGCCGGGACGGTGCTGCTGGTGGCCGCCGGTGCACCCTGGCCGGCGGTGCCGACCACCGGGCTGGTCGTCGGGGTGGTGCTGCTGCTGATCGTGGCGGTGCGGCCGGTCGGGGCCACCTTCGCCGGGGTGGGTGTGCCGGTGGGACTGGTGCTGATCGGGGCCGGACTGCTCAACCTTCAGGCCACCCGGGCCGGGACCCTGTCCGGGCTGGGGCTGCTGGCGGTGGCGGCGACCGTGGCCGCAGCGAGCGCCCGACGCTTCACGATGCGGATGGCCGGTTGGCTGATCGCGGTGGCCTCGACGACCGGTTTCGCGATCACCGCCCCGCTGGCCGCCGGGCAGCCGCTGCGGGTGGCGGCCTTCGCGGTGCTGGGGGTGGCCGCCGTCGCCCTGGCGCTGGCCGCGATCGTGCCGGCCCGCGCCGCCGCAGGCGGGCCGGCCGGGCAGGTGGCCCTGCTGGGCCGCAGCCTGGACGCCGCCGCCCAGACGGTGGCGCTGATCGCCCTCCTGCTCACCAGCGGTGCCGCCCGGCACGCCGCCACGCTCTGCGTGCTCTGGGCCCTGGTGGTCGGGCTGCGGCTGCTGCGCCGGGACGAGTCGAGGGCCCTGCGGTGGGGCTTCGCCACGATCTCCGGCGGCAGCGTGCTGCTGGCCAGTTGGCTGCTGCTGGCGGCCGGTGGGGTGACCCTGCTGGAGGCGTACACGGTGCCGCTGGCACTGCTGGCGCTCGCTGCGGGTGCGGTGGCGTTGCGTACCCGACCGGGGTTGACGAGTTGGCTGGCGCTCGGCCCCGGCCTGGCCGCGATGCTGCTGCCCACCCTGGTCACGGTGCTGTTCGGCCCGGACCCGCAGCCCTGGCGGCGGCTGCTGCTGGGCGCCGCCGCCCTGGCGGTCACCCTGCTGGGGGCGGTCCGGCGCTGGCAGGCCCCGGTGGTGCTCGGCGGGTTGACCCTGGCCGTGCTGGCCCTGCACGAGCTGGTGCGCAGTTGGGACCTGCTGCCCCGGTTTGTATACCTCGGCGTGGCCGGGCTGGCCCTGATCGCGCTGGCGACCACCTACGAGCGCCGCCGTCGTGACCTGATGCGCCTGCGGGCCACGGTGGGCCGGATGAGCTGAGGAGGGGCGCTCACCGATCGATCCTTGCTGCTCGGCGTCGTGGGCAAGGTCAGCGGTAGGGTCGGGCCCATGGCAGAGGTGCTCACCGCTGAGGCGGTACGAGACGAGCTGGGTCAGCTGGCGGGCTGGTCGTACGACTCCACCGGGATCACCCGCACCGTGGAGCTGGCCGGTTTCCCGGACGCCATCGGGCTGGTCGACCGGGTCGCCGTGACGGCCGAGGAGCTGGACCATCACCCGGACATCGACATCCGCTGGCGTACGGTCACCTTCCGCTGCGTGACCCATTCGGCCGGCGGGGTCACCGGGCGGGACATCGAGTTGGCTCGGCGGATCGACGAGATCGTGGGAGGGCCCCGATGAGGTTCGAGATCAGCAAGGTGCTGGACGCCATCGAGGGACGGGTCTGCACCGATCCGCAGCTGGTCCGCGCGGTGGTCGATCTGGCCGAGATCATCCGGTATCAGGACCTGGATGGTGGCCGCCCGGCCAACACCCTGCGCCTCGGCATGGTCATCGACGCCCTGGCGCGCAGCCTGGAGGAGGACACCGTCCCGGTCTACGCGGTGGTGCACCGGGGGGTGCTCTCCGACGCCGACCTGACCTCCAACGAGCGGATGGTGGTGCGTCGCTGGGCCGACGACGGCCTGGTCGAGGTCCTGGACAACCCCGGTGACCGGATGCTGGAGGTGGCCGACCTGCTGGGCCTGCCGGTGCTCAGCCGGGTGCGCTTCGACGGCCTGCGGGGGCGGTTCCCGTGGCTGGCCGAGCAGCCCGGTCGGGTGGTGGCCCCGGTACCGGGGGCCGGCGGGCCGGTCTTCATCGCCCATGTCGGTGGTGGCCACACCCCGGCGGCCGGGCCACCCGCCCCGTTCGCGGCGCAACTGCTCGCGCGGCAGTGGCGCTGCTCCGAGTCCGGGTGCAACCTGTTCGGCGGTGGGGGCGGCGGCGGGGCCTTCGCCGACCTGGCCCGGGTGGACCGCGCCCCGGCCGGTCAGCCGCCGCCGTCGCTGCGCAACGGCGTACCGACCTGCCCCCGGCACGGCGCCCGACTGCGGGACGCCGGTCCCCGCCCCCGCAGCGAGGTCCTGGCGGTACGGGTCGGTGGGCTGATCCGACGCCGGTTCGTCCTGACCGAGGAGCAGCCGGTGCTGGTCGGCCGGGCCCCGGAGGGCACCGGCGGCATCACCCTCGGGCAGTGGCTCAACGACGAGGCCCGCCGCTGGATCAGCCGCAGCCACCTGCGGTTGGAGCTGCGCGGCGACGAGGTGGTGGTCACCGACGTGAGCACCAACGGCTCCGGCATCCGCCCGACCGCCTCGATGGCGGAGGCGGACCGTATCCCGCTGGCCCCGCAACAGTCCCGGGTGCTGGCCAACGGGGACATGGTGGAGCTGTACCCGGGGGTGCAGCTGGGTCGCCCGGCCGAACTGCCGGCGGGTGCGCCGTACAACCCCGACTCGGTGATGTCCGAGGCCCCGACGATGGCGATGCGCCTGCCCCGCTGAGACGCCCCGACGCGGGTGGGGCCGGGACCTGGCACCCACCCCGTCGGTTCGGCTGCTCAGCCCGCCAGGACGGCCGCCAACTGGTCGAGGGCGTGGTCGATCTCCTCGGCGGTGATGGTCAACGGCGGGGCCAGCCGGATGGTCGAGCCGTGGGTGTCCTTGGCCAGTACCCCGCGTTCCATCAGCCGCTCACAGGCCTCCCGGCCGCTCATCAGCGCCGGGTCGATGTCCAACCCGGCCCACAGACCCCGGCCGCGTACGGCGACCAGGCCCTTGCTGATCAGGGCGCGCAACCCGGCGTGCAGCCGCTCGCCCAGTTCGGTCGAGCGGCGCTGGAACTCGCCGGTGGCCAGGAGCCGGACCACCTCGGTGGCCACCGCGCAGGCCAGCGGGTTGCCGCCGAAGGTGGAGCCGTGCTGGCCCGGCTGGAGCACCCCGAGCACCTCGGCGTCGGCCGCCACCGCGGAGACCGGCACGATGCCCCCGCCGAGGGCCTTGCCCAGCAGGTACATGTCCGGCACGACCCCCTCCTGCTGGCAGGCGAAGGTGGCCCCGGTACGCCCCAGACCCGACTGGATCTCGTCGGCGATGAACAGCACGTTGCGCTCCGTGCAGAGCTGCCGCACCCCGGGCAGGTAGCCGTTCGGGGGCACCACCACACCCTGCTCGCCCTGGATCGGTTCCAGCAGCACCGCCACGGTGGTCTCGTCGACCGCCTCGGCCAGCGCGGTCAGGTCGCCGTACGGGACGATCTTGAAACCCGGGGTGTACGGCCCGAAGTCGGCGCGGGCGTCGTCATCGGTGGAGAAGCTCACGATGGTGGTCGTACGCCCGTGGAAGTTGCCCTCCGCGACCACGATGGTGGCCTGACCGGCCGGTACCCCCTTGACCTGGTAGCCCCACTTGCGGGCCACCTTGATCCCGGTCTCCACGGCCTCGGCCCCGGTGTTCATCGGCAGCACCAGGTCCTTGCCGCACAGGGCGGCCAGTTCCCGGCAGAAGTCGGCGAACTGGTCGTGGATGAAGGCCCGGCTGGTCAGGGTCAGCTTGTCGAGCTGGGCGTGGGCGGCGGCGATCAGGGCCGGGTGGCGGTGACCGAAGTTCAACGCCGAGTAGCCGGCCAGGCAGTCCAGGTAGCGCCGGCCGTCCACGTCGGTGACCCAGGCACCCTCGGCGGAGGCGATCACCACCGGCAGGGGGTGGTAGTTGTGCGCGGTGTGGCGCTGCGCCTCCTGCACCGCGGCCGGGGTCCGCAGCATGTCCTCGATCATCGGCTCGCCTTTCCCTGACGCAGTCGCAACGTGCAGCACTTCGGTCCACCGCCGGCCTTGCGCAGCTCGGACAGGTCGACCCCGATGGTCTGGTAGCCCCGGTCCCGCAGCTTGGCGGCCAGGCCGGTGGCCTGCACGGGCAGCACCACATGCCGGCCGTCGCTGACCGCGTTGAGGCCGAGCACCTCGGCGTCGGCCATGGTGGCGTGCAGCGCGTCCGGGAAGAGTCGACGCAGCACCGCCTGGCTGCCGGGGGAGAAGGCCTCCGGCAGGTACGCCAGGGTCTGCTCGTCGAGCACGGTCAGCGCGGTGTCCAGGTGGTAGAAGCGGGGGTCGACCAACTGGAGGGTGATCACCGGGTAGCCGAAGACCTCCTGCAACTGGGCGTGGGAGGCGTGCGCGGTACGGAATCCGGTGCCGGCCAGCAGGTGGTCACCGGCCAGCAGGATGTCGCCCTCACCCTCGTTGACGTGCTTCGGGTCGTACAGCTCGAAGCCGGCCTCCTCGAACCAGGCGCGGTAGGCGGGGGCCTCGTCGGCGCGCTGCGGATCGCGGAACTGCACCGCCATGGCCTTGCCGTCGATCACGGTGCCGCCGTTGGCGGCGAAGACCATGTCCGGCAGGCCGGGCAGCGGGGTGATCTCCTCGACGGTGTGGCCCAGATCCCGGTAGACCTGCCGCAGCTGTTCCCACTGCCGGATGGCCAGTTCGGTGTCGACCGGGGCGGTCGGGTCCATCCAGGGGTTGATCGCGTAATCGACGGCGAAGTACGTCGGCCGGCACATCAGAAGGTGCTGGCGGGTGGCGTCCATCGTCATTGTCCTGCTCCCAGGGTCTCCGCGCGCCCTGGCCACGGTCGGCCCACGGGCTGGCGCGTGGTTCAACGCTATGCGGCCCCGACTCGCACGATCCACCGCAAAGTATTGCGATGAACGACTGTTCGTTGCGTGTGGTGGAGTTCCGGCGGCGGTTCGTTGCGTCGGCCTACTGGTCCCGTCGGCGGCGGGCGGAACCGGGGCCTGGACAGCGATCAGGGGCGGCGAAGTCGCCGCCCCTGACGAGGAGTGCGCCCGGCTGGTGAACCACCAGAACTGGTCGGGCTGTGGCCGGTAACTCGCCGGCCGGGCGCCGGTGCACCACCGGCGGGCCGAAATGTGCCCACTAGAAGCGATCGGCAAACTGTGAATCAAGCCACTCGCGGAAGCGTGCCACCAGGTCACCGTCGGTGCTCGGCCAGTCGTACATGCCGGTCATCGCCAGCACCCCGACGACCACCGCACCGAGGCCGAAGGCGATCCCCAGCAGGGCGTCGGACTTGCCGGCGATGTGCCGCCGCCGGGTGCTGATCATCCCTAGGACGGCGAGGATCGCGCCGATCGCGCCCAGGGCGATGCCGTAGCCGGCGAGGGTGCCGGTGAGCACGAACCCCAGCCCGGCCAGCCCGACCACCAGGCCGAAGGTGGCCAGCAGACTGGCCCGGGGCCGCGGCCCGACGGGGGCCGGCGGGGCATCCGGTGCCGACTCCCGGTCGGCGGTGCGGACCGGCCCGACGCCGTCGCGGTCCCGCTCGGTCTCGCGGGTGGTGTCCGGCGCGAGGGTGGTGTCCGAGGCGGTCACGGCGGGGGCCGCGGTGGCGGCGCGCGGGGCGGACCGGTCCGGGGTGGTGTGCTGGTCCAGGTCCGACCGGATGGCCGGTGGGGCGTTGCGGGCCCGACGGGAACCGTCGACCCCGGATCGGGCGGTGGCGGCCCGGGCGGCGGCCGCCCGTTCGTTGGGGGTGCGGTCCGCAGCAGCGGATCCCCGCGCCGCATCAGCGCCAGGCTCCGACCCGTCGGCGCGGACGTCCCTGCTCCGGGTGTCGGCCGTCCGGGCCTCCGTGCTCCGGGCGTCGGCCGTGCGGCTCTCCGGGCGGCGGGCCTCCGGGCTCCTGGTGTCGGTGTCCCGGGTGTCGGTGGCGACCGCGCCGCCCTGGTCGGTGTCCTCCTCGACCGTCGAGGGCGCGGGCTCCGTACGGCGCGACAGCGAAGGAAATCTCATGGCTGTACCTCCTGACAGGTGCGTGCGGGGTGCCGCGAGCCCCAGGAGTCGCCATCACCCACGCCTGATGTCCTCGGAGGTACCCAGCCATCCCGCTGCCGACACTCCCGTGCCCGGCAGTGCTCCTGACCAGCGGCTTTCCGCCCCAGCGCCGCCCCGGTCAGCGAGGGCGGGTGAAGGTGGCCAGCGCCGAGGTGAGCAGGGCCATCCGGCGAGGTCGGGAGACCAGGACGGGCCGGGTGCGTACGCACCGGACCAGGATCTCCACCGCCCGGTCGACCGAGATCATCAGGGGGCGTACCGGGCCCTTGGCCATCTTGGTGTCCACGAACCCGAACCGGACCGTGGTCACACTCACCCCCCGGTCACGCAGGGGCCGGGACAACCCCAGGAGGTACGACGACAGACCGGCCTTGCTTCCGGCGTAGCCGGGAGATCCGCTGGAGACCATCCGGTCGGCAAGGCTGGAGATCCCGATGAAGTGCCCCTCGCCGGCATCGATCATCCGGGGCACGACAGTGGCCACGGTGCGTACCGCACCCAACAGGTTCACCTCGAAGGTGTGGGTCTGCGCGGGCAGGTCGGCCAGGTCGATCGGCTCCCCGACCCCGGCGGCGTACACGCACAGGTCCACCCCGCCCAGTTCGTCGATCGCCTTGGCCAGCACCTCGGGGTAGTCCGACGCGGTCACGTCGACGGTGTGGTGGGTGTACGTGGGGACGTTTATGACGTTGTCCCGGCGGGACAGTCCGGCCACCCGCCACCCGTCGGCCAGCAGCCGCCGGGTGAAGGCCAACCCGATGCCGTCGCTGTTGCCGACCAGTACCGCACGGCGCACCCGATCCGTCATGTCCACCGTCCTCGTTGCCGCTGACCCACTGCTCAGAATGCCGTCGGCCCGACCGGCAATTGAACCAGACAGCCCGGCCGAATCGTTACCGTTCGGTAGTCGGATCCGGCCCCGCTGCGCCAACTCCCGGGCTCCGGGTGCCGGGCCCGATCCGAGTGAGGTTCCGCTGGCTACGCTTGGCAACCGTGCCAGAGGGACACACCATTCATCGCCTGGCGGCCCGGCACGCCGAGCTGTTCGCCGGGGACAAGGTCCTCGCCGCCAGCCCGCAGGGCCGGTTCGCCGAGGGAGCCGCCCTGCTCTCCGGCAGCGTGCTGGAGGGCACCGAGGCGTACGGCAAGCACCTGCTGCACCACTACGCCGGTGAGCGGATCCTGCACGTGCACCTGGGCCTGTACGGCAAGGTGACCGACGGTGCGGGTGAGCCGCCGGAGCCGGTGGGGCAGATCCGACTGAGGTTGACCAGTGACCGGCACTGGTTCGACCTGCGCGGGCCGACCGCCTGCGAACTGCTGACCCCACCCGAGGCGGCGACCTTACGCGCCCGCCTGGGCCCCGACCCGCTGCGCCCCGACGCCGACCCCCAGCGGGGGTACGACCGGATCTCCCGCAGCTCGACCCCCCTGGCGGCACTGCTGCTGAACCAGGCCGTGGTGGCCGGCACCGGGCTGATCTTCGTGACGGAGGCCCTGTTCCGGGCCGGACTGCCGCCCACCCTGCCCGGCCGGGCGTTGACCCGCCCCGACTGGGCGGCCCTCTGGGCCGACCTGGTGGAGCTGATGAGGCTGGCGGTGACCACCGGCCGGATCGACACCGTCCGGGCCGAGCACCTGCCCGAGGCGATGGGCCGCCCGGCCCGGGTGGACCGGCACGGGGGAGAGGTGTACGTCTACCGCCGCCCCGGCCAGCCCTGCCACATCTGCGCCACCCCGATCAGCCGAGGCACCATCGCCGCCCGCAACCTCTACTGGTGCCCCCGCTGCCAGCGGTGAGGAAGGGCACCATCAGCGCCGCGAGGGGTCAGCGGGCCAGGGCGTCGACCGCCTTGCGGGCGGCCACCAGCACCGGATCCCAGACCGGGGCGTACGGCGGGGCGTAGCCGAGATCCAGGGCGGTCATGTCGTCCACCGTCATCCCGTTCCACAGCGCCACCGCCAAGGTGTCGATCCGCTTGGCCGCCTCGGACCAGCCGACGATCTGGGCCCCCAGCAGGCGACCACTGGGCCGTTCGGCGAGCAGCTTGACCGTCATCGGGCGGGCGCCCGGGTAGTAGCCGGCCCTGCTGGTCGACTCGGCGATCACGGAGACGAACTCGAACCCGGCCGCGTGGGCCTCCTGCTCACGCAGCCCGGTACGCCCCACCTCCAGCTCACAGACCTTGGTCACCGCGGTGCCGATCACCCCGGCGAAGGTGGCGTATCCGCCCCCGATGTTGATGCCGGCGACCCGGCCCTGCTTGTTGGCGTGGGTGCCCAGGGGTACGTGCACCGGCATCCCGCTGACCCGGTGCAGGGTCTCCACACAGTCCCCGGCGGCCCACACCCCGGGCACCCCGAGCACCCGCATCCGGCGGTCCACCCGCAGCCCGCCGGTAGGACCCAGCGGCAGACCGGCCGCCTCGGCCAGGGCGGTGTTGGGGCGTACGCCGAGGCCCAGGACGACCAGGTCGGTCGGGATCGGGCCGGCGTCGGTCTCCACGGCGGCCACCCGGCCGTCACGTTCGGACAGCCCGGTGACCTGCACCCCGGTACGGATGTCCACCCCCAGCCCGCGCATCGCGTCGGCGACCAGCCCGGCCATGTCGGGGTCGACCGTGGACATCGGCTGCTCGCCCCGCTCCACCAGGGTGACCGACAGCCCACGCAGTACCAGGGCCTCGGCCATCTCCACCCCGATGTAGCCGCCGCCGACCACCACCGCGCTGCGGGGCTGCGGGTCGCGGTCCAGCCACTCGCGCAGCGCCGAGCCGTCGTCCAGGGTCTGCACCCCGAACACCCCGGCGGCCTCGGTACGCGCCCAGTCCGGCTTGGTCGGCACCGCCCCGGTGGCGTACATCAGGAGGTCGAAGGATTCCCGGACCTCGCCGCCGCCCTCCAGGTCCACTGCGGTCACCTCGCGACGGTCCAGGTCGATCGCGACCACCTCGTGGCGCAGCCGTACGTCGATGTCGTACTTCTCCCGGTGGGTCGCCGGGTCCCGGGCGATCAACTGCTCGGCCTCGGGCACCAACCCGCTGATCCAGTACGGGATCCCACACGCCGAGTACGAGGTGAAGTGCCCCCGCTCGAAGGCGACGATCTCCAGATCCTGGCGGTCCCGACGCCGTCGGGCCTGGGCGGCGGTCGCCATCCCGGCAGCGTCGCCACCGATGACGATCAAACGTTCGGCCACGGCAACCCTCCTGTCAGGCCGGGGCCTCGCCCCGGGTCTGTCGCGCCACCTGCGCCACCACATCCTCCAACCGTCCGGTCCGGGCGTACGCCATCCGCTGCCGCGCCGCGCCGGTGCCGTGCTCGCGCAACCCCTCCAGCAGCCCGGTCACCTCGGCGTGGTCACCGTGGCGTTCCAGGGCCGACCCGAGCCGCCCGACGAGTTGGTGCAGCAGGTCCCAGGCCGGTCGCAGCTCACCGTTGGTCGGGTCGACCGCCGAGCCCTCCAGCCCGTCGTGGGCGGCCCGCCAGTGCGCGCCGACCAGCAGGTGATGGTCGGTGGGCAGGGGCGGCCGACCGGCGGCGATGTCGTCCAACGCGGTCGCCACCAGGCCCCGGACCAGGGCGGCGACCAGGACGGCGTCGTCCACCGTGGGGCAGACGTCACCGATGCGCAGCTCCACCGTCGGGTACTTGGCCGACAGTCGGGCGTACCAGTAGAGCATCCCCTCGTCGAGCATCACCCCGCTGGCGATCAGCTGGCGGATCAACCGTCGGTAGTGCTCGTGTGAGGCCAGGTAGGGGGTCGGGGCCACCGAGGGCCACCGTTCCCACTCGATCGAGCGCCAACTGGCGTAGCCGGTGTCCTCCCCCCGGCTGAAGGGCGAGTTGACCGTGATCGCGTGCAGGATCGGCAGCCAGGGGCGTACGTGGTTGAGCACCTGCACCCCGGTGTCGGGGTCGGGCACCCCGACGTGGACGTGCATGCCGTTGTTGCCCGGCCCGGGGACCAGCAGCCGGTACCGCTCGATCATCCGGTCGAAGCGGGGCTTGTCGACCACCGGCGGCACCGGCCCGTCCACCGGCCCGGTGCCGATCGCCAGCAGCCGGGCACCGGCCCGCTCGGCGGCCTCGGCCAGGGCGGACCGCAGCAGGCCCAGGGAGTGCCGGATCGAGGAGAGCTCCACCCCCGGTGGGCTGCCGATCTCGATCTGACTGGTCTGGAACTCGCGCTCCACCTGCCCGCGCAACTCCGGGGGTACCTGCTCCAGCACCTCGTCGACGGCCGGCACCGCAGCCCCGGTGTCCGGGTCGACGAGCAGGAACTCCTCCTCGACGCCCACCGTGAGCAGGTCGGTCTGTTCCGCCGGAGGGTTCGGAGCCACCGCAGGCTGCCTGACCATCGCCACCACCGTCCGCACCTAAGCCGGGGCGGTAGGTCCGCACCGGGTCGCGGCGGCAATTACCCGCAGTGCCGGTCCAGGGAAACGCCGCCCGCGCGTGGTGTACGGCTCGTCTGTCGCCTCATGGCGGCGCGGGGTGTGCGCGCCCCTTGCTCGGTCCGGCGTGGGTGGCGCGGACGAACCTATCGACATTGACAACTGTCCGGGAGGGCCGTACAACTCATCGAGAGAGCGCTCTCTCACTCGTCCCGTAGAGAGGCAGACCGATGACCCCTACCCCGGCGCCCGCGCCCGCCCTACCCGCCAGACGCCGGCTGTCGCTGGCGATGGCCCTGCTCATCACCGCCACCACCGGCCTGGCCGGGCTGACCGCGACCGCCGACGCCGCCGTGCCGCCGCCCCCGTCCGGCTGGAGCCTGGTCTGGAGCGACGACTTCACCGGTGCCGCCGGCACCCTGCCGTCCGCCGGCAACTGGATCATCGACACCGGCACCAGCTACCCGGGCGGCCCGCCGAACTGGGGCACCGGCGAGATCCAGACGTACACCAACAGCACCGCCAACATCAGCCACGACGGTGCCGGCAACCTCCGGATCACCCCGTTGCGCGACGGGGCCGGCAACTGGACCTCGGCCCGGATCGAGACCGTCCGCAGCAACTTCAAGGCCCCGACCGGCGGGGTGCTGGCCATCGAGGGCCGCCTCCAGATGCCGAATATCACCGGGGCCGCCGCCGCCGGCTACTGGCCGGCCTTCTGGGCCCTCGGCTCCCCGTACCGGGGCAACTACCAGAACTGGCCCGGCATCGGCGAGTTCGACGTGATGGAGAACGTCAACGGGCTCAACACGGTGTGGGGGGTGCTGCACTGCGGGGTGGCCCCCGGCGGGCCCTGCGACGAGTTCAACGGCATCGGTGCTTCCCGGGCCTGCCCGGGCAGCACCTGCCAGTCGGCCTTCCACACCTACCGCTTCGAGTGGGACGCCTCGGTCAGCCCGCAACAACTGCGCTGGTACGTCGACGGGCAGCTCTACCACACCGTCAGCCAGACCCGGGTCGGTGAGCCGTACTGGTCGCAGATGACCAACCATGCCGGTTACTTCCTGCTGCTCAACGTGGCGATGGGTGGGGCCTTCCCGAACGGGGTGGCCGGCAGCACCACCCCCACCTCGGCTACCGTGCCCGGTCGACCCATGCTGGTCGACTACGTGGCCGTCTACAGCCGAGGTGGCGGCAGCACCCCGCCGCCCACCACGCCACCGCCGACCGGTGGGGTGCGGGACGCGTACGCGACCATCCAGGCCGAGTCCTTCAACGCCCAGAACGGCGTGCTCGTGGAGGCATGCTCCGAGGGCGGGCAGAACATCGGCGCGCTGCGCAACGGCGACTGGGTGCGCTACGACAATGTCGAGTTCGGCTCCAGCGGCCCGCGTGACTTCGTGGCCCGGGTCGCCTCCGGTGCGGCGGGCGGGGTCAGTGGCCTGGTAGAGGTGCGGCTGGACAGCCCGACCGGTACCCCGATCGGCAGCTTCGCCATCGCGAACACCGGCGGCTGGCAGAGCTGGCGGTCCGTACCGGGCAACGTGTCCTCGGTGACCGGGCGCCGCACGGTCTATCTGACCTTCAGCAGCGGCCAACCCAACGACTTCGTCAACGTCAACTGGTTCCACTTCCGCCGCTGACCTGCCAGCAAGCCCTCCCTCCCGCCGCCCTCCCGGGGTGGAGCAGGCCCCCTCGCCCCCGGGGCGGGGCGAGGGCGGGGGTGGGAGGGAGGGGTTTAGGGGTGGGAGGGGGTTCGGGGGCGGGTGCGGCGGCGGTGTTTCTTGATGGCCCAGGAGGCGATCATCAGGGCCAGGATGGCCAGGATGGCGTAGTCGAACCAGGAGCTGTAGCGGTCGATCTGATCCCAGCGGGAGCCCAGGGCGTAACCCAGGGCGATGAAGAGGCCGTTCCACAGGGCGCTGCCCAGGGTGGTCAGGGTGACGAACTCGACCAGGGGCATCCGGTTGGCTCCGGCCGGGATCGAGACCAGACTGCGGACCACCGGGGCCATCCGGCCGAAGAAGACCGCCCAGCGACCGTACCGTTCGAACCACCGGTCGGCCTTCTCCAGGTCCTCCAGGTCCACCAGGGGCAGCCGGTCGAGCCAGCGTTTGAGCCGGTCCTCACCGACCACGGCGCCCAGCCAGTAGAGCACCAGGGCGCCCAGCACCGAGCCGACCGTGGCCGCGACGGTCACCACCACCACGTTGAACCGGCCCTCGCCGGCCAGGTAGCCGGCCATCGCCAGGACGATCTCGCTGGGGATCGGCGGGATGATGCTCTCCAGGGCGACCAGCAGGGCGACCCCCAGCGGTCCGGCCGCGTCGATCACCCCGGCCACCCAGCCGGTCAGGCCGCCGAGCTGACTGGGGTCGACATCCTGGGCGAGCGCCATCGCGATGCCTCCGATGGGTAGTCGGCGTAGCCCGCCGCGAGCAGGCGGCGTACCGACGTTCCTACCCGGTGCGGCCCCGGTGGACACCCGGCTGCAGAGTCGTCACTCCTGTGGGTGCAGGGTCGTGTCGGCCGGGCCCTGCCGCCAGCCGCTGAAGCGCACGGTCAGTGCGCCTCGGGTGGGGGAGCAGCAGTAGGGGCCGGCGGCGGCCGGCGCGTCCGCGGGCAACGGGGCCAGCCGGACCAGTTGCCACTCTCCACCGGCCGGGCGGGCGCGTACGGTCAGGGCGTCACCGGCCCGGCTCACCCGTACGGTCACCTCCCGGCCTGCCCACTGCGGCACCGGGGCTACCGACCAGTCGGAGAACTCCCGGGTCACCACCGCCCCGACCTGCGGCTGGCCGTCGCTGACCTCCACCCCGGCCTTCACCCAGTTCCGGTCGTCCACCCACACCAGGACCCCGGCCTGGTCGAACTGTTCGGCGTAGTCCAGCCGGAAGTCCACCTCCATCGCGCTGCCGACCGGGAGGTCGACGAGCAGGGCCGGGGCGTCGTCGTGCACGAATCCGTAGCTGGTGTGCCGCCACAGGTCACTGCCCGGGCCCGGTTCTACGCGCAGTCCGCCGTCGGCCTCCTCGATCGCCTGCACGGGTCGTCGATGCCAACTGCCACTGGACCAATCGATGTCTCGCACCACGGAACCGTAACGGGCCGTCGGGTTTGCCGTGGCCCGGCCGAGGAGAAGGTACGGGGGCATGTCTGACAGGTGGTACTCGGAGGCGGTCGTGTACTGCCTCGACATCGACACCTTCGCCGATTCCGACGGCGACGGGGTGGGTGACTTCCAGGGTCTGATCGGTCGACTCGACTATCTCGCCCGGCTAGGAGTCACCTGCCTCTGGCTAAACCCCATCCATCCCTCACCCAACGAGGACGACGGGTACGACGCCACCGACTTCTACAACGTCGACCCCCGACTCGGCACCCTCGGCGACTTCGCCGAACTGCTGCACCAGGCGAGCAACCGGGGCATCCGGGTGATCATCGATCTGGTGGTGAACCACACCTCCGACCAGCACCCCTGGTTCATCTCCGCCCGATCGTCGCCGGATTCGCCGTACCGGGACTGGTACATCTGGTCCGAGCACGAGCCGGCGGACCGGCACCAGGGCATGGTCTTCCCGGGCGAACAGCACGAGACCTGGACCTACGACCGCACCGCCAAGGCCTGGTACTACCACCGCTTCTACAAGTTCCAGCCCGACCTGAACATCGAGAACCCCCAGGTCCGAGCGGAGATCAAGAAGATCACCTCGTTCTGGCTCCAGCTCGGTGTCTCCGGCTTCCGGATGGACGCGGTGCCGTTCATCATCGAGCGCACCGAGCCCGGCAACCCGGACTCGCCGAAGGACTTCGAGTTCCTCACCGACCTGCGCCAGCATGTGCAGTGGCGGCGCGGCGACGCGGTCCTGCTGGCCGAGGCGAATGTCGAGCCGGATCAGCTGCCGGCCTTCTTCGGCGACGGCAGCGGCTCGGGCAACCGGATCCACATGCTCTTCGACTTCATGCTCAACGGTCGACTGATGCTGGCCCTGGCCCGCGAGGACCCCGAGGTGATCATCGAGGCGCTGCGGGACACCCCGAAGCTGCCCACCGGCGGCCAGTGGGCGACCTTCCTGCGTAACCACGACGAGATCGACCTGTCCCGGCTCACCGCCGACCAGCGCAACGACGTGTTCGCCAGGTTCGGTCCGGACGAGAACATGCAGTTGTACGGCCGGGGCATCCGCCGTCGGCTGGCCCCCATGCTCGGCAACGACCGTCGGCACATCGAACTGGCCTACTCCCTGCAGTTCTCGCTGCGGGGTACCCCGGTGCTGCGGTACGGCGAGGAGATCGGGATGGGGGAGGACCTGTCCCTGGAGGGGCGGGACGCCATCCGTACCCCGATGCAGTGGTCCTATCAGGATAATGCCGGCTTCTCCACCGCCGAGCCGGAGAAGCTGATCCGCCCGGTGATCGACAAGGGGGAGTACGGCTACCAGCAGGTCAACGTCACCGCCCAGCGCAGGGATCCGCGTTCCCTGCTGGGCTGGTTCGAACGGATGATCCGTACCCTGCGGGAGGCACCGGAGACCGGCTCCGGCAGCACCACCCACATCGACGTACCGATGCCCCCCGGGGTGCTGGCCCATCGGGCGGACGGCCCCACCGGGACGATGGTCTTCCTGCACAACCTGAGCACCGAGGACGTAGAGGTCGACCTGAGCACGCTGGCGCCGGAGGCGGACCAGCCGATCGACGTGCTCAGCGACCACAACTACGACGACCTCGGCAAGCTGGACCGGCTCAAGCTGGCCGGCCACGGTTACCGGTGGATCCGGCTCCGCCTGGGCCACGACCGGTAGGCGGGGCGTCGAAAAGCGTCCGCAGCCAGGCACACCGAAGGTGGGGCCGGCAGCTCTCCGGCCCCGTCTTCACCGGCCCTGATCGGGCGTACGACTGGGTTAAGCTCCTTCGATCGAGCCCAAGTTACCGGGAGGTAAGCATGTCGGAGGAGCCCCGCGTCGCCATCGTGACCGGAGCCGCGCGCGGCATCGGCGCGGCGACCGCCCGCCGGTTGGCCGCCGACGGCCTGGCCGTGGCCGTGGTCGACATCGAGGAGTCGGCGACGAAGGAAACCGTGGACGCGATCAACTCGGCCGGTGGCCGGGCCCTCGGGGTGGGCGCGGACGTGTCCGACCGGGCCCAGGTGGAGGCCGCCGTCGACCGGGTCGTCGCCGAGTTGGGCGCCCCGACCGTACTGGTCAACAACGCCGGGGTGCTCCGCGACAACCTGCTGTTCAAGATGACCGACGCCGACTGGGACACCGTCCTGGGCGTACACCTGCGGGGTGCCTTCCTGTTCAGCCAGGCCGCGCAGAAGCACATGGTCGAGGCGAAGTGGGGTCGGATCGTCAACCTCTCCAGCACCTCCGCCCTGGGTAACCGGGGGCAGGCGAACTACGCCGCGGCCAAGGCCGGTATGCAGGGCTTGACCAAGACCCTGGCCATCGAGTTGGGCCCCTTCGGGGTGACCGTCAACGCGGTCGCGCCCGGGTTCATCGTCACCGACATGACCGCCGCCACTGCGGCCCGGATGAAGATCGACTTCGAGGCGATGCAGAAGCACACCGAGTCGGAGATCCCGGTCCGCCGGGTCGGTCGACCCGAGGATGTCGCCCACACCATCTCGTTCCTGGCCAGCGAGGGCGCGTCCTTCGTCTCCGGCCAGGTGATCTACGTAGCCGGCGGCCCCCGGGACTGACCCCTCACCCGGCCGCTCCGCCGACGTCGGCTCGGCTCTTCCGATGTTAGGAAGGGTCCCTTCCTATGCACCAGGCGTTAAGAAGGGGCCCTTCCTTACCGGGTCTTGTAGAGCCAGGCCAGGCCGAGGACGGGCAGGACCAAGGGGATGTAGCCGTAGCCGCTGCCGAAGCCGGACCAGACCGTCTCGTCCGGGAACAGGTCCGGCCGGCCCAGGCTGAAGGCGCCCACCCCCAGCACCCCGACCAGTTCGACGAGGCAGCAGGCCAGGGCCACCCGACGGCCGGCGTGTCCGGCCCGGGCCAGGCCCACGGCCGCCACGATGTAGACCACCGCGGCCAGCGCGGAGAGCAGGTACGCCAGCGGGGCCTCGTCGAACCGGGTGACGATCTGCAAAGTGGCGCGGCTGGTGGCGGCGATGGCGAAGACCAGGTAGACCGCGATCAGCAGCCGGCCGGGACCGCTGTTGGTCCGCAGCGGCTGGGCGGTACCCGGCTCAGCCACCGAGCACCTCCCAGGTCTGCTGGAGACGGACCACGACCACCGGGGTGACCAGGCAGATCGCGCAGACGATCGCCGAGCCCCAGCGGGTCGGTTCCATCCGGGCCAGCACCCCGGCCAGCGGCGGCAGGCAGACCAGGGTGACCAGGTAGCCGAAGAAGGCGCCCGGCTCACCGGGCTGGTCGCCACCGGCCAGGGCCACCCCCGCCATGATGGCCAGCCCCAGCAGGGCCAGTTCCAGGACCCCCAGGCCGATCAACTGAATCCAGTCCGGGGGCCGGTGGCGCAGCGTGGCGATCAGCGCCCATCCGGCCACCAGCAGGGACAACACGATGGCGGCAACGGCCAGTACGCCGTCGACCGGTGACCCGGCGGCGTTCACCTGAGCCCTCCGGTGCTGGTTCCGATCACCGGCCCACTCTACTAACCCGCGTAGTAAGAGGAGTCGGCACGCCCGCCGTACGGCGCGCCGACTCGCTCGGCGGGCAACGGCTAGCGTGGGCGCAGACGAGGGCGGAGGTACCGGTGATGCGGTTCGGGTTGTTCGTACGGGTCACTGGGCGGCCCAGACGCACGGGGCGGCACTGGACGCGCACCCCAGGGCGGAACTGGTCGGGGTGTGGGGGCGCAACCGGGATCGGGCCGCCGCGCTGGCCACCCGGTACGGCGTACCGGCCTTCGACGAGGTAGACGAGTTGATCGAGGCGTGTGAGGCGGTCGCCGTGGCGCTGCCCCCGGACGTGCAGGCGGAGATCGCCGTACGGGCCGCCTCCGCCGGACGTCACCTGCTGCTGGACAAGCCCCTGGCGTTGACCCTCGCCGACGCCGACCGGGTGGTGGAGGCGGCCACCGGATCGGGGGTGGCCTCGGTGGTCTTCTTCACCGGCCGGTACCACCCGGAGGTGGCCGGTTTCATCGCTGCGGCGGCGGCCGCCGGTGGCTGGCACACCGCCCGGGTGATCCGCTTCGCCTCGATCTTCCAGCCCGGCAGCCCGTACGCCCAGTCGGCCTGGCGGCGCGAACACGGTGCCCTGTGGGACGTCGGCCCGCACGCCCTGGCGGTCCTGCTGCCGGTGCTGGGCCGGGTGACCCGGGTGGCGGCCGGCGACGGGCTGGGCGGCCTGGTGCATCTGCTGCTCACCCACACCGGCGGTGCCACCAGCACGGTGTCGCTGAGCCTGGACGCCCCGCCCGCCGCGGTGGCGGCGGAATTCACCTTCTACGGGACGAACGGCATCGAAACCCTGCCGCCGGTGAGCGCCTCTGCGGCGACCGCCTTCGGGGTGGCGATCGATCAACTGCTGGCGGAGGTGGACGCCGGCACCCGGGATCACCGGTGCGACGTGCGCTTCGGTCGGGAGGTGGTCGGGGTGCTGGCCGCCGCGGAGACCGCCCGCGTCCTGGGGACCGTCATCGACCTGCCGAACCCCTGATCAATTGCCCCTAGCGGGCGGGCAGGAGGTCGGACAGCTCGGCGGCGGAGCCGATCTGGTCCACCGGCAGGGCCCGTACGGCCTGCAACTGTTCGGTGCTGGCGCCGTTCTCCTGGCACCAGCGGATCAGGTCCTCGCGGGAGACCGGATACTCCAGCCCCGCCAGGTACTCCGGTAGGGCGCCGCCGCGGTCGGTCATACCGTGCGCTCTACCCACCCGAGCGCCTCGGCACACCACCGGAGCACCCTCGCGTTTGCCCGTGCGGGTCCCGGGTAGCCGCAGGCATGCTGGTACAGCGGCTCGGTGCGCCGAGCGACCTCGACCCGTTGCTGGAGCGAGCCCGGGACGCTCGGGTGGTGATGATCGGGGAGGCTACGCACGGCAGCCACGACTACTACCGCATCCGGGAACAGCTCACCCGGCGGCTGATCGCCGAGTGCGGGTTCGACTTCGTCGCGGTGGAGGGGGACTGGCCGGACTGCGACCGGGTGCACCGCTGTGTGGTCGGCGCGGCCGGTGGCGCGGTCGATCCGCTGGTGGCCCTGGAACGGTTCGAACGCTGGCCGACCTGGATGTGGGCCAACGCCGAGGTGGCCCGCTTCTGCAGTTGGCTGCGGGCGTGGAACGTCGAGCGGGTCGAGGCCTCCCGGGTGGGATTCCACGGCTTGGACGTCTACAGCCTGTGGGAGTCGATGCAGGCGATCTTCGACTACCTGGGCGAGGAGGACCCGGCGTCGCTGGAGGCCGCCCAGGAGGCGTACCGGTGCTTCGAGCCGTACGGCAAACGGGTCGAGGAGTACGGCCTGGCCAGCCGGTTCGTCTCCGCCCGCTGCGAGCAGGAGGTGGTACGGCTGCTGGCGCGTACCCGGCAGATCGCCGCCAGCGACGGGCCGGACGCCTTCTCGGCCTGGCAGAACGCCGAGGTGGTGGCCGGCGCGGAACGCTACTACCGGGAGATGGTCGCCGGTGGTCCCGGGTCCTGGAACGTGCGGGACAGCCACATGGCCGACACCCTGGATCGGCTGCTGGAGCGCTACGGAC
Source organism: Micromonospora sp. NBC_01739 (assembly GCF_035920385.1). Taxonomy (GTDB): domain Bacteria; phylum Actinomycetota; class Actinomycetes; order Mycobacteriales; family Micromonosporaceae; genus Micromonospora. Next base: position 5,976,295 of record NZ_CP109151.1, read on the forward strand.
CGGACGCCCGGGGGGTGGTGTGGGCGCACAACACCCACATCGGTGACGCCCGGGCGACCGACATGGCCGCCGACGGGATGCTCAACATCGGCCAGTTGGCGCGGGAACGGTACGGCGCCGACGAGGTGGTGCTGATCGGCTTCGGGGGGTGGCGGGGCTCGGTGATCGCGGCCCCAAGGTGGGGCTCGCCGGCCGAGCCGATGGTCGTACCGCCCGCGCGGGCCGGTTCGGTGGAGGCTCTGCTGCACCAGCTCATGCCGAAGCGGGCGGTGCTGGTCTTCGAGGGCCCCGACCAGCCGGGCTGGGTCACCGACACCCTCGACCACCGGGCCATCGGGGTGGTGTACGACCCCTCGTTCGAGTCGTGGGGCAACTACGTGCCGACCCGGCTGGGGCAGCGGTACGACGCCTTCATCTGGTGCGACGAGACGACCGCCCTGCATCCCCTGCCCGCCCTGACCACCCCCGGGGAGATGGAGACGTACCCGGCCGGCGTGTGACCGCCAGCCGGGTACGCGCGACGTTAATAGGGGCCCCCTGCTATACGCGAGGCGTTAACAGGGGGCCCTTCCTTACACCGTGGCCTTGGTGTCGAGTTGGGCGCGCAGCTTCTCGCCCTCGATGTCGACATTGGGCAGCGCCCGGTCCAGCCAGCGCGGCAGCCACCAGGCGGACTTGCCGAGCAGGGACATCACCGCCGGGACGATGGTCATCCGGACCACGAAGGCGTCGATCGCCACCCCGATGGCCAGGGCGAAGCCCATCGACTTGATCACCGGGTCGTCGAGGAAGACGAAGCCACCGAAGACCGCGGTCATGATCAGTGCGGCGGCGGTTACCACCCGGGCACCGTGCCCCATCCCGTTGATGGTGGCCTGCTGGGCGGTGTCACCGTGCACGAAGTCCTCCCGCATCCGGGAGACCAGGAAGACCTCGTAGTCCATGGCCAGGCCGAACAGGATGCCGATCAGCAGGATCGGCAGGAAGCTGATCAGGGGGCCCGGGGTGTCCAGGCCGACCAGGTCGGCCAGGTGACCCTGTTGGAACACCGCCACCGTGATGCCGAAGGTCGCGACGACGGTGAGCAGGAAGCCCAGCGCGGCCTTGACCGGCACCAGCAGCGAGCGGAACACCAGCATCAGCAGCAGGATCGACAGCCCGACCACCAGGCCCAGGTAGACCGGCATGGCGTCGGAGAGCTTCTCCGAGATGTCGATGCCGACCGCGGTCACCCCGGTCAGCAGTACCTCGGCGCCGGGCACCTCGGCCACGGCGTCCCGGATGTCGTGCACCATCGTCTCGGTGGCCGGGTCGGTCGGACCGGTCTGCGGGATCACTCCCAACAGGGCGGTCTTGCCGTCCGGGCTCAACTGCGGCGGGGCCACCGCGAGCACGTTCTCGGTGCCCTGGACGAGGTTGGTCACCTGCGGGATCGCCGCCGCGGTGGACTGGGCGTCGTCTCCGGCCACGACGACCGCGAGCCGGCCGGTGAAACCGGGCCCGAAGCCCTCGGTGATCAGGTCGTTGGAGACCCGGGCGGCGGTGCCGGCCGGCGCGGTGCCGGCGTCCGGCAGGGCCAGCCGCATGTCCTGCGCGGGCAGCGCCAGCAGCCCCAGCCCGAGCACCCCGACCAGGATCACCGGAATGCGGAACCTGGTGACCAGCCGGGCCCAGCGGAACCCGAAGGCCGAGCGGTCCTCACCGGCCAGGGTGGCCGCCTCCGGTGCCGCGTGGTCGGTCGAGGCGCTGCCGGCGCCCTCGGCGATCCGGGAACTGTCCTCGGTCGTCACCGGGACCACGGAGCGCAGCCGCCGGGGCAGCACCCGGCCCCCGGCGAAGCCCAGCAGGGCCGGCTGGAGGGTGATCGCGACCAGCACCGCGACGGTCACCGTGCCGGCGGCGGCCAGACCCATGACGGTCAGGAACGGGATGTTCACCACCGCCAGGCTGGCCAGGGCGATGACCACGGTGGCTCCGGCGAAGACCACCGCCGAGCCGGCGGTGCCGACCGCCCGGCCCACGGCCTCGTCGGCGGGCAGCCCGTCGAGCAGGTTCTGCCGGTATCGGGAGGTGATGAACAGCGAGTAGTCGATGCCGACGGCCAGGCCGAGCATCAGCGCCAGGATCGGCGCGGTGCTGGTCAGCTCGACGACGCTGCTGAGGGCGAACAGACCGGCCATGCCTACCCCGACGCCGATCAGGGCGTTGAGCATGGTCATGCCGGCGGCCACCAGCGAGCCGAAGGTGATGATCAGGACGAGGAGGGCCACCGCGACACCGATGACCTCGGTGGAACCCACCTCGGGTTCGGCGTTGAGCACCTCACCGCCGGGGGCCACCTGCCAGCCCTGGGCCTTCGCCTGGGCGCCGACCTTCTCGTAGGCGTCCCGCTGCTCGTCGGTCACCGTGTCGACGCCGCCGCCGAACTGCACCTGGATCAGGGCGTACTGGCCGTCGGGGGAGACCGCACCGACCTGGAAGGGGTTCACCGCGCCGAGCACCCCGGGCACGGTGGTGGCCTCCTCGGTGACCGTCTGGACCACCGCCTGCCCCTCAGGGGTGCCCAGCTGGCCGGGGTTGGGGGCCTTGACGGCGATCGTGCCGGTGGCACCGGCCGCCGCCGGGAACTGCTCGGCCAGCAGGTCGATGGCCTGCTGGGACTCCGTGCCGGGCATGGAGAAGTTGCTGGCCGTCGGGCTGCGCAGGGTCGCCGCGGCCAGGCCGAGTGCGACGAGTACGACGAGCCAGATCGCGGCGACGAGTCGCCGCCGGCGCATCGAGCCCCGGCCTAGCCGGTAGAGCAGGGTCGCCATGAGGTCCTTCCCTCAGTCGTGATGGTGCAACGGGTCAGCGGGCGGGCTCCAGGGCCCGCCTCAGCAACGCCAGCAGGGCGTCGCGAAGGTCGTCGTCGGGTATGTCGGCGAACTCGCCGCAGGTCTCGGCGATGCCGGCGAGCAGCACCAGGGCGCAGATCCGCGCGGCGGCCCGACCGGAGCGCCCGGCCAGGGCATCGGCCAGCCGTTCGGAGATCTGCTGGATGTGCGCGAAGACGGGCTGTTGCAGCAACTCCGGGAACTCGCCACGGAGCAGGGCGATCTCCCCCCGGAAGCGGACCGCCAGGTCCACGAACCCCTCGGCGGCGACCTGCTGGGCCCGCGCGGGGTCCGGCTGGGCCACGATCTGTTCGTCGAGGGACCGCAACATCTCGATCGCCGGGGCCATCAGCTCGGTGAGGATGGCCTCCTTGTTGGCGAAGTGGTAGAGAACAGCCGCCTTGGAGCAACCCACCTCGCTGGCGATGTCCTGCAAGGAGGTGCCCCGGTAACCGGTGACGCCGAACCGTCGCGCCGCGGCGGCGAGGATCTCGTCGTGGGTCTGCGGGGTGGTGCGGGCCATGACCACCAGAATGCCTGACCGTTCGGTCAGGTGCTGACCGAACGGTCAGATCAGTGGCCTTCCCCACAGACCACGGCCGGAGGATTGGACCTCCGCCGGCCTTCTGTCGATCGCCGAGAATCATCATCATGACCAGTTCCCCGGCCCACCGGGCGGCCACGCTGCGTGCCCTGCATCACCCCGGCGACCCGCTGGTGCTGCCGAACGTCTGGGACGCCGGCTCAGCCCGGGCGGTGGTCCAGGCCGGTTTCCCCGCGGTCGCCACCGCCAGCGCCGCCGTCTCCCAGTCCCTGGGGTACGCCGACGGGGAGGGCACCCCGGTCGGGGAGATGCTCGCCGCTGTCGCCCGGATCACCCGGGCGGTGGAGGTGCCGGTCACCGCCGACCTGGAACGGGGCTACCGGCTGTCCCCGGCCGAACTGGTGCAACGGCTGCTCGACGCCGGAGCCGTAGGGCTGAACCTGGAGGACTCCGACCCGTACGACGGGAACCTGGTGGACCCCGGGGCCCAGGCCGAGCTGCTGGCCGGGGTGCGGGCGGCGGCCGAGGCCGCCGGGGTGCCGATCGTGATCAACGCCCGGACGGACGTCTTCCTGCGAGGGTACGGTGAGCCGGCCGGACGACTCGACGAGGCGATCCGCCGGGCTCGGCGCTACCTGGCCGCCGGTGCCGACTGCGTCTACCCGATCATGCTCGCCGACCCGGCCGACCTGCGTACCTTCGTCGAGGCCGTGGCGGCGCCGGTGAACGTGCTGGCCCACCCGGCGGCACCCGCCCCGGCCGAGCTGGCCGCCCTGGGAGTGGCCCGGATCAGCTACGGCCCCGCCCTGTACGCGGCCACCTACGCGCACACCGCCGAACTGCTCACCTCGGTGGCCGCCGGAGACCGGCTCACCTGACACCGCGCGCTAGACATCGCTGTGTTGCGATTGACCGCCGGGCGTCCAGCCGGGATGGTGGTCGGGTGAGCGGGGCGGACGAGACTCGGGACGGGGTGGCGCTGACCAACCTGGACCAGCCGTTGTTCGACGGGTCCGGCGCGACCAAGCGTGACCTGGTCGACTACCTCGACGCGGTGGCCGACCGGATCCTCCCGCCGCTGCGCGACCGACCCCTGTCGGTGGTCCGGGTACGCCCGGGGCAGCCGCCCTTCATGCAGAAGAACCTGCCCCGCTACACCCCGGACTGGGTACGGCGGGTGCCGATCTGGGCCGAGGCCTCCCGGCGGGAGATCTCGTACGCCCTCTGCGACGACCGTCGCACCCTGCTCTGGTTCGCCAACCAGCGGGCGGTCGAATACCACCCCACCCTGGCCACGGCCGAGGACCTGGGCCGTCCCACCCACCTGGTGCTGGATCTCGATCCTCCGGAAGGTGACGGCTTCGCCGCCGGGGTGGCCGCCGCCCTGCTGGTCCGGCAGGCCCTGACGGAGGCCGGGCTGGCCGGTGCGGTGAAGACCAGCGGGGCCAAGGGGGTGCACGTGTTCGTCCCGATGGCACCCGGCCCGGACGCCGAGCAACTCGCCGCGGCCACCCGGGCGCTGGCCGCCCGGGCGCAACGGCTGGATCCGGCGCTGGCGACCACGGCCTTCATCCGGGAGGACCGGGACGGCAAGGTCTTCATCGACCCCACCCGCACCGGCGGGGCCACCGTCGTCGGGGTCTACAGCCCACGGCTGCGTCCGGGGGTACCGGTCTCCTTCCCGGTGCCCTGGGCGCAGTTGCCGTCGGTGGCCCCGGCGGACTTCACCATCCGTACCGTCCTCGGCCTGCTGGCCCAGGGCGACCCCTGGGCGGAGCTGATGCCGGCACCGCAGTCCCTCCCCGCCGACCTGGTCGAGGAGGGCCGGACGATCCCGGTGCCGAGGGTGCAGGCCATGCACGAGGGCAGACGCCGGGCCCGCGCCCGCCGCGCCGCCGCCGACTGAGCGCGGCCCCGGCGTGCTCTGGACACGGCGGTGCGCCGGACCGTGGTGACGGTCCGGCGCACCGGTGATCGAGAAGGTCAGAGCATCCAGCGGTTGCGCTGTACGAAGGGCAGCTGCGCCCAGCGCCGTCCCAGACCCCAGGTGTGCCCGGCGTACGCGGCGGCCAGGACGACCAGCACCACGGCGTACATCAGGTGGGAGTCGACGACCGGGTTGGTTGAACCGGTCGGCTCGCCGGCGGCGTTGAACCGGGCCAGCGGGAAGTCGGCCAGCCACATCAGCGCCATCATCAGGCTGCCCGAGGCGGCCGCGATGCGCAGGCCGATGCCGGCGAGCAGGGCGACAGCGATGGCGGCCAGGCCGATCATGAACAGCGCGTTGGCCCACCAGGCGCCCGCGATCGAGTGGGCGATCGACTGGAAGGGGCCGACATCGACATTGGCCAGGAAGCCCTTGGTGGGGGAGCCGCCGTTGATCCAGGCCCGCTCGGTCGGGGTGGAGTAGCCGAGGCCGAACATCTTGTCCAGGAAGGCCCACCCGAAGATCAGGCCGGTGGCGACCCGCAGCACGGCCAGGGCCCGGGCGGCGGTGGTGGTCAACATCGAGCCGGGCATCTCGGCGCGCTCGAGGGGGCGTTCGATCGAACGGTGGGTGTTGCGCTGGATGGTCATCGTTGCCTCCGGTGTCTGTTTCTTTCCCCCTTACTCTCGCTGTCGGCGGGGTCCCGGCGCGCGGGCCGGAACACCTCAAGACACCGGGACCAAGGTCCCGACCTGAGGGGGTCCCTTCAGCCCGGCTGATCGACGCTGCCGGGGCGACCTGGGCCTGGTGGTTGGTACCGTGCGGGCTGTGCAGCCCACCAAGATCGGCTCCTACCGCATCGAGCGGCTGCTGGGGGTCGGCTCCTTCGCCACGGTCTGGCTGGGGTACGACGAGTCCCTCGACGCCCGGGTAGCGATCAAGGTGCTGGCCGAGAACTGGAGTCACGACCTGCGGGTACGCGAACGGTTCCGGCAGGAGGCCCGACTGCTGTGGCGGCTGGACCACGAGCGGCTGGTCAGCGTGCACGCGGTCGGTGAACTGGACGACGGTCGGCCGTACGCGGTGCTGGCCTGGGCGGACGGCGGTAGCCTGCGCGACCGCCTGGCCGAGGGACCCTTGCCGGCAGAGCCGGGTGTGCGGCTGCTGCGCGAGGTGGCCGCAGGCGTGGCGGTGCTGCACGACAGCGACATCGTGCACCGGGACATCACCCCGGGCAATGTGCTGTTCCGGACCCGCGCCACCGGCGAGGAACAGGTGCTCATCGCGGATCTCGGCCTGGCCAAGGCGCTGGCGGCCGCGTCCGGTCTGACCGCCCGGGCCGGTACCCCCGGCTACATGGCGCCGGAACAGGACGATCCACTGGCGATCGTGGACGCCCGCGCCGACGTGTACGGGCTGGGTCGTCTGGGGGTCACCCTGCTGGCCGTACCGCAGGAGGGGCAGCAACCCTCGACGAGGTTCCGGTTGCGGCCGGGGGTGCCCTCGGCGGTGGCGGCGGTGTTGGCTACCGCTACCGCTCTGGCCCCGGCCGATCGGTACCCGGACGCGGCGGCCTTCGGTGCGGCCCTCGACGCGGCGCTAGCGGTGCCGTCGGAGGTGGCCGAGCCGGACGTTCCCACCCCGCCCCGGCGCCGTCGCCTGATCGTGGGTGCCACCGTGGCCGTCGCCGGTCTCACTCTCGCGGGGACCATCGGCGGGGCGGCCTGGGCGTGGTCTCAACGGGGTCCGCAGACCGGCACGGACACCAGTGGACGGGTCAGCGTCACCCTGCCGGAGGGTTGGCGGGTCGCCGGTTCCGGCTGGTCAGGGCAGCGTACCGCCGAGGGTGAACTGGAACCGGCGATGTTGATCTCACCCGACCCGGGCCGCTGGGCGGCGGACCCGGGGGTGCCGGGTGCCTTCGTCGGGGCCTCCGCCCAGTTGGCAGCCCAGACCACCCCGCGCCGGCTCGTCACCGACCGGGAACACGCCCAGTGTGTGGCCTCGGGGGTGCGTACCACCCGTCAGGCCGACATCGACTGGGTGGTGGCGTCGTTCACCGGCTGCTCGACCGGCAAACCGGAGGTCATCGAGGCCGCCGGCCTCACCCCGGACGGCGGCCAACTGGTGTACGTGCAGGTCGCGCCCCCGGCAGGCGGCGGGACGAGCTTCGTCGACTCGCTGCTCGCCGGGGTACGCGTGACCGGGTGACTCAGGGCAGCGGCACCGGGATCCGGACCTGCTTGCCACCGAGGCTGCCCCACTCGATCTCGACCTGACCGGAGTCGGGGATGTCGAAGACGAGGTACTGGCGGTCGGTGGCCCCGGCGGCGACGTTCGTGGTGCCGCTCAGCTCGGGGTAGTCGCCCAGCCGGTCGCCGTCGACGATCAGGTGGACGTCACCGCCGCTGCCGGTGGCGATGAAGCAGCCGCTCCGGTCGGCCGGCCCGGTGACCGCGAGCGCGAGATGAAGCTTGAGTCGACCGATCTCCGCCTGCTTGGTGGTGTGCGACCGGCCGTCCTCGTCGAAGCCCACCCAGTGCGCCAGGTACGCCTCCTCCACCTCGGCCTTCAGCGGGCAGCGGCTGTTACCGGTGAGCACCGTGCCCGGTGAGGCCACGGTGATCGCCTTCGGGTACTCCGGGTTCGGCACCTCGCCGATCAGCGGCAGCCGTTCCTGCCGGTGACCGGCCGGGCCGAACAGCAGCGACGCACCCGCCAACGTCGCCCCGGCGGGCAGTTCGAAGGCGTACCACCCGCTGGCGGTGGCACCGGGAGCGATCACGTCGGTAGCCGGGCTGCCCGATCCGTCGAGCGGGATCGGTTCGCCGTCGGCCAGCGACAGGAAGACGCCGTCCTGGATGAGCACGGTGGTGAAGTTGAGCTGGTTGGTCACCTTCACCGAGAGGTACGCGTAGTGGGGGTCGCCGTACTCGGCCGGGTTGGTCGTGTCGCCGTAGCTGCGCGGGACCTGCTGGGACACCTCCACCCCGGTCACCGCGATCTCGGCGTTCAGGTACGAGATCGACCGGGGGATGAAGCCCGCCAGCGGGACCGGTGCACCCGGCGTCGGCGTCGTCTCGGGTGGATCGTCGGGGTTGACGGCGGCCTGTTGACCGTCGAGCGGAGCGACAGGCTCCTCGGTGGCGCATCCGGCCGCTAGTACCGGGATGGCCACCGCCAGAGCGATGGCCTGAGCGAGACGCCGGAGGGGGCGGCGAGGCATGCGGTGATCTCCTTGGTTCAGTGGACCCGTCATAGTCTTGGTCCGCTGCGGTGTCGCAATTGTTCGGGCCACCCGGTGTGACCTGGCCCTCAGTGCGATCCGGAGCCGTCCGGGGGTGGCCCGGGGTCGGTGAGTCGGGCCCGTAGCCGACGCCGTCCCTCGTGGAGGCGGGACTTCACGGTGCCCTCGGGCAGCCCCAGCAACTCGGCGACCTCTCGGTAGCTCAGCCCCAGCACGTCCCGCAGCGCCACCGGCTCCGCGAGGTCCGCGCCGATGGCGTCGAGCCCTTCCAGCAGGTCCAGCCGGGTACCGGCGATCACGCTGGTACGAGCGGGATCGGCCCGTTCCGGGGGCAGGGCGCTGGCGGTCTCGACCAGCCACCGACGTCGCAGTGCCTGATAGGTCGAGCGGGACCGGTTGGCGGCGACCCGGTAGAGCCAGGTCCGGAAGGACGCCCGCCCGTCGAAGGTCCCGATGCCGGTGGCCAGCGCCAGCAGAGTGTCCTGGCAGGCCTCCTCGGCGTCCTCCCGGTTGGGCAGGAACCGCCCGCAGAGTCGGAGCACCTCCGGCCGCACCCGCGCCAGCAGCACCTCCAGGGCGGCCCGGTCGCCGCTGGCGGCGGCTAGCGCCAACCGCTCGATCACATCATGATCATCTGGCATCAGGGCAGTGTATGAGCCGCCGTTGAGCAGGGCGAACGCCCTCTGAGGGGGCGACGTGCAGGTGCTGCGGCCGGACACAGGTAAGGCCGCTGACCTGGTTTCCCTGGTCGGCGGCCTTATGTGCTGAGCGGCTCTGGTGCCCCCGGCGGGGCATGTCACAGAACTGCAAATGGTCGCTGCCCCCGCCGTCGTCGGCGGTGGCAGCGTCGTTTGCGCTGGTGTGGTGGTGGGTGGCGGGGCGGGGGCCATCTGCCGTGGCGCGGGTTAGCCAGGCCAGGTGTGGGGCGGCGTGTTGGCTGACGGTGGCTCGGAACGAGACCTTGTTGGTGCGAACGTCGTGGTAGATCTGCACGGCGAAGGCGTCCAGGAGGCGACGGAGACGGTCCGTGGGTAGCAGGCTGAGTTTGATTTCCATCTCGGGAAGGTCGGCGAGGATGTCGGCGGTGCCGGGGTCGGCGGGCATGGTTTCTTCGAGGTGGGTGAGTTCGGCGGTCTTGATCTCTCGGTCACGGTCGAGTTCGGCTCGTCGCTCGGCGATCTCTGCGAACACGGTGCCGTCTGGGTCGTCGTTTTCCTCGATGACCCGTAGGAGGCGACGGCGGCGAGCGGCGATGTCGTCCAGAGTCCGCCGCAGCACTGCGATTTGTCGCCGTTGCTCCTTGGCGGCTTGCTGGGCGGCGATGTCCAGGCTGCGGGTAGCGAGTTGCACCCGGTCTGGACCGAGGACGTAGGTGTTGAAGAACCGATCGGCGAAGTCGAGCAGCACCTCTTCGGTCACGGAGATCATGCTCGGGTGCCCCTCGGGGATGGCCCTCTCGCGGGGTTGGCAGGATAGTAGGTGTAGCCGGTGACGGTGCGGCCGAACATGCGCCGCTGGCACGGCGCGCACCAGACGTAGGAACGAAGCGCGTAGACCCGCTTGGTCTGCCGGTGCCGGTTGGGAGAAGCCTGGCGAGCGTCGGCGCGTGACCGTTCCCGAGATCGGCCGACGTTCTGCGCGGCGAGGAACGTCTCGATCGGCACGATGCCCGGGTGGGTGGGCTGGGCGGAGACGACCCACTGCTCACGGGGGTTGACCTTGCCGGGGTGCAGTTTGTCTTTGGTCGAGCGCCGGTTCCACACCATGTGGCCGGTGTACTTGGGGTTGACGAGGATCTCGCGGACCGCCGAGCCGGTCCACCGGCCGACCGCGCGGGCCGGGTCGACAGGTTGTGGGGGCGGGTAGCGGTCGAGGTCGGTGTTGAGCCGCTCGGCGATGGCCCGGTAGGACAGCTTCTCGTCGATGCGCCAGGCGAAGATCTGCTCGACCACCGGCCCTCGATCGGGGTCGATTTTCAGTTTGGTCTTGTGTTTGCCTTCCGCGCGTTTGGCGGGGACAGGGTGTTTGTGCTTCTCGGCGAGGTAGCCGTATGGCGGCTTGCCGACGTTCCAGCCCTGACCGGTGTGTTCCTCGAAGCCGTCCCACGACTTCTCCAGCATTTCGATCATGTACCACTCGGCGACGCCCTGTTTGGTGCGGCGCAGGAGGATCTGGGCGGCGCGTTTGCGGCTGTTCGACTGCGTGATCGGCTCGTCGGCGGCCAGCAGAGGCACCCCGGCGAGTTCGAGGTCGTGCTCGATCTTGGTGCCCTGGTGGGTCCATCGGGCGATGCGGTCGATCGACTCGCAGATGACGACGTCGAAGCGGCGATCCGGTGAGGTGGCCTCGGCGAGCATGTCGGCGAGGCCGCCGTCGCGGCGGACGCCGATGTTGAACTTCTGCCACGCGGTGCTTCGGCCGCGCTGGCTGAGTTCCTTGCGGGAGGACTCCACGTCCTAGAACCAGGCGACGATGACCATGTTGGGCAGGAGCGCCCGTTCGGAGTTGGTCAACTGTCGGGGGATGGACAGGGTGGGGTCCTGTTGCTCGTCGGTGGAGGTACGTCCGAGGAACGCGACCCGTATCGTCCGCTGGGGTACGGGCGTGGTGGTGGGTGGGCGTAGCCAGTCGGGCAGGGTGCTCGTCACAGGTGGCCTCCGTCGCGGATGAGGTGGGTCAGCACCTCGATGTAGTCGACGCTGCGCAGCCGCCAGGGCATGACCGGCAGCCGGTCACCGTCGCGGATCTCGGGGGCGTGAAGGAACTCGATGCCGGCGACCGCGAACGCACGTAGGAGCGCGGTCCTCGTCGCCGTGTCGCAGGACAGGCGGTGGAGGTCGGTGCTGATCACGAAGTCGAATCGGCGTTCTGGCTGGCTCAGCTCGGTGAGCAGGTCATCCAGACCACCGTCACGGCTGATCTCCCGCACGTGGTCGAGGATGAGGGTGGCGGGTGCCCGCCGGTAGTCGGGCCGGGTGCCGAGGTCGGAGAACACCGCCGTGATCGCGCCGTCGGGCAGCACCGAGACGCACTGCTGGTACTGACCGCCGAGCACACGGGCCGCCGTGGCGAGGTCGCTGGCCTCGGCGGTCCGGCCGTAGAACGCCATACGCGGAAGCACTGTCGTGCGGCGGATGTTCATGCCTCCGCCAAAGTGCCGGTGGTGCGGTCAGCGGCCCCCGGTGGGCAGATGGCGACGGTGACCGCCCCATCGGTCGGTACGACGACCGGTGTGTCGTGGGGGCCGTAGACGACGATGCGCTGGGTGTCGCGGGTGACGGTGGCGTACATGACGCGTGTACCTCCTGCGGTTGGTGTGTGGTCAGGGCACGGGTCGACCGCCCGGTGCTGCCCGACCCGTGGGCGTCGATCACCGCTCAACTCGGTGAAGGGATCAAGACCGCCCCGACGGGGGCACACTCCACGGCACGCCGAGTGGCCCGGAGAGTGACCGGTCAGACGGGCTCGGCGTGGTGCCGCTGGTCGTGAAGCCAGGTCAGCACGTTGAGGATCACCTCGGCTTGCAGCATGGCCAGCCGCCGACCGGCCTCACCATCGAGCACGGTGACGTCGAATTGCACCTCCGGCACATCGCCGCGGGCTACCGTGACCTCTGCCGACTGTCGGCCGAAGCGAGCGTCGCGACCGGGCGGGGTCGACGTCCGGCGATGTCTGCCGTCGTCCGCCTCCGGTGCGGACGGTCCGTGCCCGTCCCGTACTCCCGGATCGGGGGTGCGGGGGACGTGGGTAGGGGGTAGGAGCAACCCGGCAGATGCCGGCTGGGGCCGGTCGCCGGGGGTGGTGGAGCTGGGCTTCGGCATGGACGTGTGGGCCACGTCCGCCGACGAGCGCTGACACTAGGGGATTACAAATCCGGGCCCCGGATTGGAAACCGCGCTCCGCGCCGAACAACTCGCGTCGCCCGAGCCGCCCGGTTGAACAAGATCCTCAACGGGTTGAACACGCAGGTCAGGCCCCTGAGGTGCCGACTTCTGGCGGCACGGGAGCGGCGTGGAACGCCGATGCGATCAGTGACAGGTTGCACAGAATCTCCACCCACTTAAACAAGATCATCTTCTGCTCGAACGCGCGGCCTGGCTGACCGCCTCGGGCCGTGGACGAGATCGTCACGAAGTGCGCTGCCCCGGTCCGACCCATCCGCGCCCTCGTCCGCCGTCCCGGACGGTCGGCGACGCCGTCCGCGCCCCGTCCTGCGAGGCCGTCCGCACCAACCAGCACGACCCTCGCCATCCCGGTCCGCCGTCCGCGCCAAACGGCCTCCGTCCCCGCCGCCGGCTCGCCCTGTCTGACCGTCCCCACCAGCGGCGCTCGTTCCATGGAGGTGATCAGCAGTACGCCCCCAGTGAGGAGGCCCCGGATCAGGCTCGAAGGTTGCGCGGCGAGACCGCACCGCTGCTACAAAGCCCGAATCCTCGGCCACCCGCCGAGCCCGCATCGGTCGAGCTGGTTGGCCGCAAAACGTTCGCTGTTCAGGGTGAGGGTTCTAACGAGAGGTCTAACGAGCGATCCAACGAGGAACGCAACGACCACGAACAGCCGGGTGAACACGCCCCCTTGAACACGGCGTACCCGCACGTGAAGGGGGCGAGGAGAGCCGGTGGACCGGAACCGACTGATAAGAGATATCCCTCCTACCCGCACATCTGCCACCGGCGGTCCCCGCCTCACGGCGTCCGTCGTGGCCGCCGAACTCGGCCGACTCACCCCCCCCCGAGACCGACTCCTGACCTTCAGCGCTGGCAACACCCTTCCGACTACGGCCCCTTCGAGCCGGATAAGATCATCAGCGCGTCTACAGCAAGCTCAAGCTGCTGGTTATCGTGAACGGCGAATGGCGCTCCAAATGAGCAGATGACCTGCTCGACCCCGGCTTCGCCCCATCGACGGAGCTGTTGGGCCACTTCCTCCGGTGTACCGACCAAGCGGGACCGTGCCCAGCTCCGCAGGGAGATATCAGCCAGTGCACCGCCGGGAGCCCAGCGCTGCAAACTGTGCCACCGTCTCTCAAGATCGTTGTTGTCTCGGCCGATGAGCGTCGTCAGGCCAAGAGACCGGTGAACCGCCGCAGGGTCACGCCCCCGACGGTGGCAGGCTTGCCGCACCATCGCATCCCGGTGCCGGTAATCAGCCATTGTGCTGTCCCACGCGGTGTTCCAGCCGTCCGCGAGCGCGGCGACCTCAAGTAGCTTCGGGCGCTTCCCGGCAACCCAGATGGGCACGCCCGGCACCCGCCGCCGCAGAAGCCCGACTGTGTCCTCAAGCGACGTCAGCCGTTGCCTTGCCGGCGGGAAGTCAAGGCCGTTCGCCCGGTGTTCCGACTCGTTCCACCCGGCTCCGACGGCGACGTCGAGCCGACCGGCGGCGAGTTCGTTCACGGTCGCCGCCATGCGTGCGAGGAGGTTGGGGTTCCTGAACCCGATAGGCGTGGCCAAAGAGCCGACACGGATGCGGTTGGTGATGGCCGCTATCGCGGCCATCAGGGTCCAACACTCAGCCGGCTCCTGCCGTTGCTCCGGTTGCCCTGCAGCGGCGACGTCGACCCAGAAGTGGTCGGAGACCCACACTTGGTGGAATCCCGCGTCCTCGGCCAAGGTGGCGTACTCGATCGCTCGGCGGGCGGTGGAGGGCTGCGGTGTCGGGAAGGAGAATGGGTAATGCGGCAGTGCGAGTCCGAGTCGCATTACATCGCCGCCCCGACCGGCGCACTGAGTAGCCGGATGGCGGGATGATTCGAGTGCTCGCCAGTGGTGAGTCGAATGCACTCGCCGAGCAGGGGTGCGATGAGGTGACGTCGCCCAGCCAACACCGCTCGGGGGATCTCCCGGAGCAGAAGAAGCGCCGCGTACCGAGCAACATCACTGAGATCCTGCTCTGTTCGGGCCGGCGTCGTCATCCGCCGGAACGCGTCGGCTGCCGGGATCCCGAACTGGCGTAGTCGAGGGGTTTCACCGATGGCATAGTCCAGCACGAGCTGGTCGGGTGTCGCTGAAGCCGTGCCGGAGGCGTGGTCTAGGAGGTCGCGTACGTACCAGCTACCGAGCAGGTGGCTGACCATCATGCGCCAGTCGTGATGGTCACCGGACCATTCCCAGTCGATGAGGTGCCAGGTCCCGTCGGAGGCAACCAGTACGTTGCCGGCGTGCGGATCGCCGTGACAGGTGATATGGGAGTCGGGCCTGCCGACGACGAGGAGCTGCTCGAAGGCTCGAAACCAGGAGCCCATGTCGCTTCCGTTAATCATGATGCTCAACCAATGCGAGGGCGGTCCGAGGTCTGTGGTGAGCACGTCCTCCAGCCCCTGATGGCCACGACGACACCGAAGATCATGATTGCGAGTGGCCCGGCTGGGATCGAATCCGGGCTCGGCGGTTGACCGCCATACCGTGACGAGAGTGTTCACCACGTCTTGCCAGATCAGGTAAAGCTCCGGTGTCGGTCCGACACGAGCGATGGCTTCGTCGAGGCTCCACACCGCAGGTGCCGCCGTGACGATGACGTCAAGCGCGGCCTCGGTTGCGGTCCCGAGCACCGCCGGGGTGTGCGAGGCGAAGTGCTTCGCCATGACGGCGTGCCGTTGGGCCTGCACGGACGACCTGACCCTTGGGTTGCGGGTGACCTTCGTGGCGACAGCCGCACCGCCGGGTTGTCGCAGCAGGAACACCTCAGCTCCCGAGGTCCCCGACCTGATTTTTCGCAGCAGGAAGCTGCCGGCCTGCCGGCCGGCTTCGTGGCGACTCATGAGGGTCCTCTTCTACGCGGTGGTGGCTGCGGGTTTGCGGGACCGTTCGGCCTTGCGGCGGAGCTGTGTGTAAACGCCGGTGAGGCCCATCGCCTTGCGGGCCTCGAAGACGGTCTGCTGGACCTCGCGTCGGGTGCGTTCCGTGCCCTCCACGATCAGTTCGTCGACCAGGCCCTTGTCGGCCTCGTAGCGGGCACGCCGCTCGCGCATGGGATCGAGGAACGCGTTCAGTGCGGTGGCGAGTTTCTCCTTGACCTCGACGTCGCCGACCTTGCCCTCGCGGTAGCGGCTCTTGAGGTCATCGACCTCCGTCCGGTTCGGGTTGAAGACGTCGTGGTACTGGAACACGGGGTTGCCCTCGACCGTGCCGGGCACGTCCGCGCGGATCCGTTTCGGGTCGGTGTACATGCCCATGACCTTGCGGCGGACCTCGACCGGCTCGTCCGAGAGGGCGATGGCGTTGCCCAGGCTCTTGCTCATCTTGGCCCGGCCGTCGGTGCCGACCAGGGTGGGTGTCTCGGCGCTAACCAACTCGGGGACGGGGAAGACCTCGCCGTAGAGATGGTTGAAGCGCCGGGCGATCTCCCTGGTGACCTCGACGTGCGCGGCGTTGTCCTTGCCGACGGGCACAACGTGGGCCTTGACGCAGAGAATGTCGGCGGCCTGCAACACCGGGTACCCGAGCAGACCGTACGGCATCTCCTCCTTGCCGGCGTCGCGAGCCATGTCCTTGAGCGAAGGCACCCGCTCCAGGCGCGGCACGGTGACCAGGTTCTGGAAGAGGGTGTTGAGGTCCCCGACCTCCTGGATCGCAGACTGGAGGTAGAAGGTCGCGGTGTTGGGGTCGATCCCGGCGGCGAGGGAGTCAACCACCATGTCCCGAGCGTTCTGGGTGGCCTTGGCGATGTCGTCCCGGGTGTTCTTGGTGGTCAGCATGTGCAGGTCGGCGATGATGAAGAAGCTCTCGTACTTCCGGTGCAGCCTCACGCGGTTGGCGATGCTGCCGACGTAGTGGCCGAGATGCAGTTTTCCGGTGGGACGGTCACCGGTGAGCATCCGCTGAGCGGTCATGACGATGGGGCCTTTCGCGGCGTGACGGGTCAACAAAGGTCGCGCAGGGCGCGCACCAACGGGGCGACGGTCGCCTCGTCGATGACATGGACCTGGATCATCGTCGAAAGTCGCCATCGTGAGCCGTCACGGAACCGCAGCCCCCGAGCCCGGAGTAGAGCGAGGACCTGGTCGCGCCGATCCCCGAGATCGATCAGAAGAAAGTTCGCGTCCGATCGGGCATACCCGATGCGCAGCCGGTCGAGTTCGGCGGTCAGCGTCGCGTACGCGCGCCGGTTCAACCCGATGGTGCGCCGGAGGCTTCTGTCGTCGCCCAGGGAGGCGCGTGCCGCCGTGGCAGCCAGCGCGCTGACAGAATACGGAAGCCGGTGTCGACGCAGCCGGTCGGCGTAGCCAGCGCTGGTGACCGCGTACCCGACTCTGGCACCGAGTAGGCAGTGTGCCTTGGACAGCGACCGGCACACCACCAACTCGTCGCGCTCCTCAAGGAGTCGCGGTGTCAGCGAGAGGGGATGTGCCATGAACTCACCGTAGACGTTGTCGATGATCAGCTTCGCCCCGCTGGGCAGTTGAGGCGCGACTACAGCCAGCAAGTCGGACAACGATATCGAGATGCCGGAGATCGTGTGCGGGATATCCACCACTACCGCGACATGATCATTTTTCAGCGCGGCTCGCAGCGCCTCCAGGTCGTGTCGCAGTGGTCCGCCGTCCCACGCAACCTCGTCGTAGCGCAGTTCGTTCCTGGCGGCGAGTTGCCCGTACAGCTCGAAGGTGGGGGCGGTCGCGAGCACCGCCGCACCGGCTGAAGCCTGCTCACGCATGATCCAGTCGAGGATCTCGGTTGTGCCGTGACCGACCACGACCTGTTCCGGCACCACCCCGGCGTACCGGGCGATCTCGGCCTCCAACTCCACCGGCTCCCGGCGGGGTGGTCGGTGCAAACTGGGAGCGACCCCGGCAACCGCCTTCGGCACGGCGGGACTCGTGCCGACGCGAGCGAGCGTGACCTGTCGACCGTCACCGCGAACGCCGGCAATCACATCGTCGAGGTGCTCAATCTTGCACTGCCCGCACATCACCTCGCCGGCTCGGCATCGACGCGCCGCGGCGGTCGCCCGCTCAGGTGCGGACAATAGTTCGATGACCTCGAAGGTCGGGCAGTCGTTGGGGTTGCCCCCGTATTTGCGCTGCTCCTCGGCGCGGGCTCGGCCGCCGGTCACCGCGCCGATGAACTTTTCCCGGACGGTGTCGGGACGATCGGTGAGAAGGATCGTGGAGGCCGGATCGTTGATGCTGGCCCGGCCACCACGATGCCGCAGGTTCGGAACCAACCGTCGATAGGCGACGTACGGCGTCGGTGCCGCGAGGCGATCCGACACGGTCCTCATCAGCGCCGTATGCGTCACCTGGCCGGCGTCGACCAGCGCGATCGACCCTCTCGGGCTCTGCTCGTACAGGAAGAAGCTCATCATCGTCACCGCGTCCCGCAGCAGGTTCAGTCTGGTGTCATCGGACCAGCCATAGACCTGCCGCATCCGGCGCAACACCAGCCCGGACAACACATCGTCCTCGAAGGCCCGGACCTCGGCCGCGTCGAGGTCGATAACGCGTTCGGGGGTGCGTCCGTCGAACTGCTTCACCCGTTCTGTCAAGAGCTCGACAACCGTTGCGGAGGCCGTGGTGCGGGTTTGTCGGCTGATGAAGGTCACGGAGTGGCCCTTTTCCTGCAGCCATGCGACGTCCCGCGCGAGACTGAGATGGCCGAGATGCAGCCGACTTCCGGCAACACCGACGCGCACGTCCGTACGGTCGTCACCCGTCGCGGCCAATGCTGGGCTCGCAGGCTGCCAGGCCCAGATGGTCCGGCCCGCCAGGTTGTCGATCACCGGCGGTAGGCCCTCGGAGTTGGGAGCGAGCAGTTGGAGCCCGAAACGGCGTGCCCTTTCGGCGTGCTCGTCCGCTACCAGGCTATTGCGGGCCGCGTGCCACTCGGCGAGGACGCTCATCGGCCGGCCCGCCCACGCGAGATCCGTTGCAGCGACTCGTAGGCTCGCTGCCGCTGCCCGACGGTCGTGCGCTGGCGGGCCTTGTCGCGGTAGAGGTCGGGGAAACGGACGTCGCTGTCGTGGCAGACCGCGCCGAACGCCCAGAACCGGGCCGCCGTGATGGCTCGCTCGTGCCGAAGGTCCCCGATCGCCGCCTGCCGGGAGTAGGCATAACGGCCGTCCGCCGTGCGATCGATCATCTGCGCCTGCTGATAAGCGTCTACGATCACCTGCGCCTGCCGTCGCCACAACGGCGATGCCAGCACCGGTGCCTCCAGGACTCGGGCCACATAGCTGTCGAAGTCTGGATAGATGTCGAGAAACGCCAGGTAGGAATCGGCAAGGATCTGGTGGCGAGTTCTGGTGATCGCGCCGAGTCGGCCGGCCACCTCAGCGGCCAGCGGAGCCAAGAACCGCGCCACGCTCGTCAACAGCTCCGCGGCCTCGTCGGCCGGTGTGCAGATGAACGGGCTGAACATCTTTAGCGCGAAGTAGCCGCCATATGCGCGGTCCTGCCCGTCGCGGTCCAGGGCCGACCAAGGCAGCGAGTAGACGGTCACCGGAGCGTCGCGATAGGTGGTGCCAACGCGGGTCGGTGGAACCTCGTCCTCGCGATGGAGCATCATCACGTCGAAGTCACTGGCTGCGGTTGCCGTACCGGTGATTCGGCTGCCGTAGAAGACCCAGACCCGGTCATCAGTCGGGATGCTCTCCGTCGCCGCGCTCAGGGTGTCGATGAGCCGAGGGATCTCGTCGAGGAAGCTCTGAGCGGCGATGTCACGGTAAGGGCCGCTCACCAGGTCCTCCGCGTTGATGCGGCAAGCCAACCATCGACGGCGGCGGTCCAGGAGCCGGACGTGTCGGCCTGGACACCGTCGACCCCCAGCCTCCGGAACGCTTCGACGTTGACCTCCTTGTCATCGACGTACAGGAGGCTGTCACCGGGTGACGCCTGCTCAAGAATCTGGACGTAGGCGGAGGGATTCGGCTTGACCGCGCCGGTCTGGCTGGAGATAAAGATCCGATGGGTTTGACGGTGCAGGCCGGCCGCCTGCAGCGCGGGCACCAACCATTCGTGGCGATGGTTGGACAACAGCCAGATCTGCGCCCCCCTCGACCAGTTGCGTAGCCGGGAAACGGCCGGTAGCGGCGTCATCGTCGACCGCAGCACCGACCGCCAGGCAGGCGACGGCTGCCCGAGACCGCAAGCCGCGGCGAACGCCGGCCAGAACGCGGACTCGTCGAGCAGCCCAGACCACAACGCGTCCCGGAAGTAGTGGCGGAAGATCGCTTCGACTCGGTCAGAGGAGGTTCCGGCCTCCTCGGAGACAACTCGAAAGAGAGGTGCCATCGGCTCCGCCAACAGAACCCCGCAGACGTCCAGCACCAGGATGGGCCGTGACCGTAAGTCCTCGTGAACCATCATCGGCCCGTACTTCTGGGTGTTCGCGCCGTGCATGTGCCCTCCCGTGGGATGAGAGGCACCGAGGCGGCGGGTTCAGCTCGCGGGCCGGGGGGAAGCACGCGTGCTCTCCGACACCGCCTCGGTGCCGGCTTGGGTATCGCCGCCGTCGATGCGGTTGCTGTGCACATCGAGCTTGGTCGGTACGGTGTGTGCGTCGGAAGCCACAGGGTGTAGGCCCACGGTGGCCTACACCTGGGCACTGGTCAGGGGGACCGGGTGGACGGTGAGACTTTCGGGCAGGTGCTACGCCGGCTTCGTCAGGAGCGACGGTTGTCGCTCCGGAAGTTGCAGGTGCTGACCCGCTATGACTTCACGTACCTGGGGCAGGTCGAGCGAGGTGAAAAGCCAGGTTCGATGGAGCTCGCCGAGGTGTGCGACCGGGCACTCGGCGTGGACGGCCTGCTCGTGAAGACATACGGTCGGATGTCAGCGGCCCTGACCCGACCTGGGAGCCAGGAGGATGAAATGCGCCGGCGGACTGCGATCAAGGCTATGGCGGCTTCCCCGCTCGCTTTCGTCGATCAGGCTGGAGTGGTTCCAGAGCTTCAGGTGAGCCGACTCGAACGCAATGCGGAGGTGTACCGGCACCTCTACCACGGGTCTGGGAAACCTGGCGATCTGCTCAGCCTGGCACGCGATCACCTCGAGACCGCGGTCGACGTCATGCGGCAACTGCCCGACGGAGGACTCAAGCGCCGAGTCCTGCGCACCCGCAGCGAAGTCGCCACGCTTGCCGGCCGGCTGACGTTCTTCGACCTGCAGCGACCGGCCGACGCGCGGGGCTACTTCGGACTCGCCCACGAAGCGGCCATCCAGGTGGGGGACGACCTCCTCGCCGCAGCCGCGCTCGGCCATCTCGCCTTCGTGCCGGCGGCCGAGCAGAACACCTCGGCCGCCATCAGCTATCTCGCTGGCGCCGCTGATCATGCCGAACGAAGTGGTGTGCCGGTAGTCCAGTCATGGATCGCGGCGGTGGAATCCGAGGTCCTGGGCACAGCGAACGCGGCCGGAACGCTGCGAGCTCTCGACCAAGCAGCCGCACGCCTTTCCCGACCCGCAGACGCGGCACCACCCGCATGGTTCGACTACTACTCGGCGGACCGGCTCGACGGATTCCGTGGTCGGGCATTCCTCCAGCTCGGTCGGCCCGAGGAAGCCCGATCCGCCCTGACAGCTGCACTACGTGGACTCGGTCCCGTGGCGGTCAAGCAGAAGGCGGTGTTCCTCATCGACATAGCCAGCTCGTATCTCGGCGACCACCCGCAGCTCGACCAGGCGTGTGACCTCGCCGGGGACGCCGCCGCGATGCTGGCGATGGCCGGCTACGCGACCGCGAGCACCCGCCTTCAGGAGTTCCGTACCCGGCTGAGGCCGTGGGACGATGCCACCGTCGTTGCTGACCTTGACGAGCGATTGGGTGCGTTGACCGCATGACCGTCCAGACCTCTTCCCCACGGCGAATCCGCGCTGTCTACTTCGACGTGGGCGAGACGCTGATCAACGAGTCCACCGAGTACGGCACCTGGGCGGACTGGCTCGGCGTTCCCCGGCACACGTTCTCTGCGGTGTTCGGGCAGGTCATCGCGCAGGGGCGGGACTACCGCGAGGTCTTCCAGCACTTCCAGCCTGGATTCGACCTCGCACTGGAGCGGCAGCGCCGGGCAGAAGCCGGATTAGCGGAGCACTTCAACGGCCGCGACCTCTACCCTGATGTCCGGGACTGCCTCGCCGCGCTGAAGGCCGACGGCTATTTTGTCGGTGTGGCGGGTAACCAGACCGCTCGCGCCGGCCGGCTGCTACATGAGCTGAACCTGGGCGTGGACCTGATCGCGACGTCGGACGACTGGGGCGCGGAGAAGCCGACCCGGGAGTTCTTCGTCAAGCTGGTCGAGTCGGCGGGGTGCGCGCCGGAGGAGATCGCATACGTGGGCGACCGCCTCGACAACGACATTCTCCCCGCGCTGGCCGCCGGCCTGACGACCGTTTTCATCCGACGTGGACCATGGGGATACTTCTACGCCACCCGCCCAGAGGTGGAACAAGCGCACATCCGCATCGATAACCTCGGAGATCTTCCGGCACGACTACGGAACATGCAGCCTTAGGACGCCGCTTCCTGAAGACTGACCCGCCGGGAGTCCTGCCCCGCGCATGCGCCTGGGCCTCGCGACGTTGCTGCTCTACGACGTCACCACGTTGTACTTCGGGACTGACGAAGGTGATGGGTTCTGTGAGCCCGGCCTTTCGAAGGAACGCCGACTGGAGCCGCACATTACCGTCGGGTTGCTGACCGGCGGTCGGGTTTCCCGCCGCTCTTGAGCAAGCAGTCCGCTCCAGATATAGGCCGCACTGGACTGATGGCCGGCCCGTCTTGTTCGCACCATGTCCTCACGGTGTCGGAGACGACGAACTCATCTGGCCGAATACGGTGCGTCGTGGAACAACCCCTAGAGGGGTGCCATCCTTTCGCGACTGCATGGGAGAGGCCTGTTGAGATGGTTGATTCCTAGGTGGCGACTACTGTAGCTGCCAGCGGGAGGTGGATGCATATCCCAAAAACTATATGGCGTGGTACGTGAAGTACATGGGCATTTGTCCGCTTCGTCGGAGTGTCGGGTATGTGCCTAGTCGATCGCGAGACAGCTCGACTGTGTCCAAACTGGTAGGCCGCGCCGATGTCGGGCGCTAGCGGAATAGTGTCCGTGCCGCTTGGAGACAGGAGTGATCGCGTTGAGTGACCCGCCAGAGCTGACCTTGGACGATCTCGTCGGTGAGGCCGCAGTGCTGCGGGTCTACCGTCAGGTCTTCTCGGTACTTGCTCGCGAGGCCGGGGCGATGATCGCGGATCCAACGACGGTCAATGTCGATGAGTCGATCTTGGAAGCCTTCGCCGAGGCGGCTGGCGAGGGGCTGACAGTGGAACAGGCTGTTGCCGAGTGTCGGCAATGGGCTGCTCCGATCGTGAGGCGGCGGTTCGACGTTCTGCGCAGCTACGGCGCGATCAGCCGGGTCAATGATCGGCCGAATGAGCTCTACCACCGGGCATCGTTCGCGCCGTATGTAATGCTGTTGTTCTTGCGGCGTATGGCTGAGCAGGGCGGTCAGTCGGAATTGCATCAGCTGCTGACCTTGGAGCAGTTGAACGTCAAGGGCGCCAACGCCGCAGCGGCCGACGGCGTGGCCTCGGTACGCCGGTTGACCAAGGTATTCCGACTACTGGGCAATGAACTGGCCATCCTGGCGGCGGGCAGCACCGCCGAGACGCTCGGTAACAACGCCCAACTCTTGTGGGGTAACGAGTCGCTGATTGACCAAGCCAAGGACGTCCATGCTGTCGTGCTGGGTAGGTGGCCCGAACTCGACCGCGAGTGCGTAGAGCTCCGGGTGGCGCTCGCTGCGTACGCGGACGCGATTGATGCGGCGGCGGGCCGATTGATCGCGCAGGCCGGCACCACCCGCGCGTTGGGGCTGCTTCCGGTGGAGGCTTGGCGCACCTTCGGCCGCGAGTCGAGCCCGGAAGTGCTGGCCGCGGTGCTCGATCGCTTCGTCTTCGACGCTCCCGCGCCGTGGTTTTCACCGCAAGCGCTGATCGAGGCAGTGGAAGCGGGACGCCAGATCAGCACAGCGAGGGTTCCGCCTCCCCGCTCGGATGACGCCGAGCCAGCACCAGAGGCTGATGCTGATATCGCCGACGACATTGAGGAACTCAGAGCCATCGCAGATCGGCTGCTAGCGGACGCGGACTCGGTTAGCGTTGTCGATGTGCTGGATGACGCCGGTGACTGGATATCAGCACGTCGCGTGCTCGCCGAGGTCACCGCGATCCATCACCACCCTGACCTTGACTACGAGCTCGTGTGGCGCGACGGCGTGCGTATCCAGGTCGCCGCCAGCCCTTCGTGGACGTCGCAGGGGCGCTTTGGGCGTGCCAGCCGGGCGGGCGGGGAGGAGGGGTGAACGACTCGGAAACGGCACTGTGGTGGGCACGCACTCGCGCCGCCGGCCCGCAACGCGTGGCACCGAGCAGCGCCTTCCCAGCGGGAATGCTGCGCCTGGTCGAGCCCGACGTCACGGCGGTATGGCTGTTGGCAGTGGTTCCCGAAGGCGCGAGACCCAGCGTGTTGGATGAGTTGGGATTGCCTGCGCTCGCCGTTGAACAACCCAACGACACCGCGCGGGTACTCGCTGCGTGCCTGCGCTGCTGCTGGGCTGAGCCGACCGGGTCGATGTGGCCGGGGACACCGGCGTCCAGGCAACAGGTGGCAGCGGTGTTCGAGGAGCTCACCAACCGGGACGAGATTGCCTCCCACCGAGCCTTACTCGCGGCGATCCGGCGTTTGGCTGGTGCCGGCTGGCTACTCTGGGACGAGTCCGGCCAGACGGTGCGGCTCGGTCCGCGAGTCGCCGCATGGGGATCAGCGGATCTGAGTGCCCTGCGTGAGCTGTTGCGGATTTTGCCCTCCGCCGCCAACATCGGCCACGGCGATCCGGAACTCGGCGATGACCAGCCCTAACGCAGCGCATCCGGTATTTGAGCCGATCCTCGCAGGGCTGAGCGAACGGCACCGCGACGAAGTCCTTGCCGCGTTCGCGGCGGTGGAACATGGCGCCCACCCGGTGCCCGAGGTGCAGATGTTGGCGTTGCGGGATGCCACCCTACGCAGGGACCTTCAGCGGCTATTGCACCGAGTGGGACGGACGCTCGTCCCGGTGGGTGGCACGCAGTGGACCTCGGGGTACCGCGACGACATCGCTGCCGAACTGACCGGTGCAGGTTGGAACGCCCTCCCGGTCATCGATCGGGCCGTGCTCGTGCTGGTGTTGATTCATTCGGGTCGCGATTCCCCGTAGCCAGGGACTACTGTCAGGCGACTCCTGGATCTCCGCGCAGCCGACGCCAGTCGATGAAATTCTTCGCTACGCGCAGCCTGGAAGAGGTGACGTTCGTGTCGCTCTGCAGAGGTTGCGTGCTGCTGGACTCGTGCAGCTCGCGCCCACTCGCGGCAGAGGCTCCGCCGGCAGGACCGCCTACTTACCTGGTCCTCAACTTCACCGGCTGACACCGGTGGCACGCGCGGCGTTGCAGCAAGAGTTGATTCTGGCCGCCGCACCGCACAGCCCGCTGGCTGCGGCGATACGAACGCGCCGCGCGCATCCCCGAGGAGAACAGTGAGCATGGCCCTACCCTGGTCTACGGCGGGCGGCGATTCCGGCCCTGTCGACGTTGTCGGCGAGCGGGTGCTAGTCGGCGTCCAAGTGGTCAATATCTCTCGCCTTTCCACGCACCCGGTACCGATGATCAGCCAGGGCCTGGTCACGGTTGCGGGTCAAGGCCCGAAGGACTCTAACGGTGCGGGGAAGTCTTCATGGATCGCTGCGGTGAGCCTGCTGCACGCCGATGAGCAATGGCGGCTAGCCAGTGGAGCGGCCGGGGCCGCGGAGCTGCTGTTCACCGCCGAGATCGCCGCGCAGGAAGGCCGCTGGTCCAACGTCGACTGGGGGTATGTGATCGGCGTGTTCACTGATCCCCGCGCCGACACCTTCGATGCGCTTTCGGCCCGTGCCCTGACCGTGTGGGTACGGATCAACCGTAAGGCATCACACATTAACCTGCGCTGGAAGGATGGTCTCTACGTCCCCTATGGGGCGACTGAGTTCGAACGCGCCGCAGGAGTCGACACATTGTGGGACGCGCTCCCTACCAGTAACGGGCGTAGCGACTTCCACGCGAACCGACTCGCGTCCGTCCTGTACGGAAGCCATGTGCGATGCGTGTCATTCCTGTCGACCTCGGTGCGCTCCAGCCCAGCGGCCAACCTACTCGCCCAGCCTCTCAACGACCTGGCCCCGCAGAGGATCTTCGACGCCATCGCCACACTGACCGGGTTGGACCGCGAACTCGAACAAGAGCAAGCCCTCCGGTCGGCCGAGCACACCCACCGTA
Organism: Micromonospora sp. NBC_01739; assembly: GCF_035920385.1. Classification (GTDB taxonomy): domain Bacteria; phylum Actinomycetota; class Actinomycetes; order Mycobacteriales; family Micromonosporaceae; genus Micromonospora. Next base: position 6,002,174 of record NZ_CP109151.1, read on the forward strand.
ACAACGTCCGCGACGCCGAAAGAGATCTCGATGGCTGGGAACACGAGATGGCAGTCGTTGAGAACGGCATTGCGCAGCGCGGTCACGCTCGCCTCCTGTTGGGCCATGCGAAGGCGTCATGGCAAGCCCGCTGCGCTCGACACTTCGTTGACGGAGCCGCTCGCAGCGACGAAATCCGCCATGAACTCAATGCGCTGGAGGTCCGCACCAAGGAATTGCAAGCAGAACTGTCCACCGTGGAACGCGATCTATCAGGATTGACCGACCACGAGGAGTTCAACCGCAACTTCCGCGAGGTCGAAGGGCGATGGAAGGAATTCAGTGGGCGCGACCAGCGCCTGGACACCGATTATCAGGTCGCCGCCCGGAATCTGGAAGACCTGGCTACGGCACATCGGGAGCTTTTCGACAAGGCTCGCGCTGCTGACGGACGCAGCGTTGAGACCGCGCAGGCTGAGGAGGCCGGTGCACGCATAGCCGTGGAACAGGCTCTCGGGTCCAGGGGAGTTGCCGAAGATGCCGAGAAACAAGCGAGCAGGATGCTGGCCGCCACCGAGTCCGGCGAGGACCTCGCCGCAGACGAGCTACAGGTGCTGCGCGATGAGGGTATCCCCGCCGCCGCGTTGTTGGACGTCGTCCAGCTCAACCCCGATCAGCGACGCAACTGGGAGCCCCGCCTTGTGCCCTATAGCGGTGCCGTCGTGGTCCTACGCGGGCACGCTGACAGAGCCCAGGAGAAACTCGCGGGGCGGCCAAGGAGGGCGACGCTGGTCATCGCTGACCCGCCTCGAATGCACGCGCCCATCCACAGCACCAGCCTGCCCGCGAGCGCCGATACCAGGTTCGACCTCACCACGTTCTTTACCGCGATCGTCGGTCGGTCGGGCACCCAACCTGCAGAGATCGACGTGGCCGCCGGGGTAATCGTGGTGGGTGAGTTCGCAGATCCACTCACCGGCCGAGCCGCGCGCATCGCCGCGGCCCGCGCTGAGCATCGCGCGAAAGCCGCTCTTCTCACCGAAGCCAACAAGCTCGTCGCCAGTGCCCGGCGCACGCTGGCCCGAGCAGAGATCCGTACCAAAGCGGCCGAGGCAGGTGAGCATGCGGACACGACCAAGCAGAAGATCTCCGAACTGCGAGCGGCCAACGAGGAGCGACAGGAGCGACGCGATGCGCTGAAGCCCGTGCTGGACGCCGCCCATGCGGCCTACACCGACGTGCTGGGCGCGGGCAAAGCACGCGAGGAACGGATCAAAAACCTGCGCGGCGCAAAACAGCGCCTTGAGCGTGAGCAGATCGAAGAAGACGAAACCACGACAAAGCTCACCGATGAGCGGCTGGCTCTGGACCTGCCCGGCCGCGAGGCGGCCTGGGGAGACTCACCCGAGTCCGCGAACCGGTTCCTGCTGACCCTGGACGCCGAGCAGCAGACCCGCACCACCGGGGCGTGGAACGAGGAAACCTGCTCTAAAGTCAACGAGGTTGTGCGGCGGTGTTTCCCCGAGGGCACACCCCACGACGAGATGCCCGCCGAGATCCGGGAACTGCTTATCGAACAACGTTGGCATCGCGGCGGGCTGGACACACGCGTCGGTCTGGTTCCGGCGCTCATCCGCGCGCTGCGTACCCATCTGACCCAGACCGAACAGCACGACCACTACCAGCAGCAGCAAATCACCACCCAGCGTGCGCAGCGCACCGGTGACCTGCAGGCGGCGCGGCTAGGCTTGAGTGAGGCCGAACAGACTTCCCGGGCGCACCGGGCATCGCTTGCCCAAGGGATCAAGGCGAAGCTGAAGAAAGTCAGCGAAGAGTTCAACCGCCTCGACGAACGGTACGGCGGTTACGGGGCGAGCCTGGACTACCCGGAGCCGGAGCCACCCGCTGAGCCCGATAGGCCATGGCGGTGGGCGGTCACACCCAAGTGGCGGCGGGCCGAGGGACACCGGATGTCGGGCTACAACCTTCGTAGCAACACCGCCCAAATGGACGAGAAGGCCGTCAAGCTGGTGTGCGCCGCCGCGCTTGCTGGAGGGGGCGGTCGACCCTTGCTGCTCATTGAGCCTTTTCCAAGCTGATCTTGCAGCTCAGGGTGGGTGCGGCAGGCCCGGTGATCGGTGGGTGCGAGGCTCCAGGTAGGACAGCTGTCGACCAAGACTCGAAGCCCCGACCGGGAGCCTCGCCATGCTGTCCTACCCTGCCACGATTCCGTTGTCCAGCCGCACCCTGAACTACCTCGCCGAACGCATCCGCGGTCACCGCAAGCAGCGCCGCTCCCGGTGGCGGCGTCTCGAACCCGGCCGGCAGGCGCTGCTGGCTCTGGCCCATCTGCGTAACGGCGACACCTACACCCGACTCGCGGCCGGCTTCGCCATCGGCGTCGCCACCGCCTGGCGCTACGTGCAGGAGGCGATAGCCCTGCTCAGCTCGGCAGCCGACGACCTGGACACCGCCATGGAACGGATCCGTCGGCTGGCGTACGCGATCCTGGACGGCACCCTGATACCGATCGACCGGGTCGCCGACCAGAAGCCGTACTACTGCGGGAAACACAAGCACCACGGCGTGAACGTGCAGGTCATCGCCGATGCCGCTGGCCGGCTCGTCTGGGCTTCACCGGCGCTGCCCGGTTCGGTCCATGACCTGACCGCAGCCCGGACTCACGGCATCATCGACGCGCTGAGCAGGGCAGACGTGATGACCTTCGCTGACAAGGGCTACCAAGGAGCCCGCGGCAGCGTGCGCACGCCATTCAAGCGGCGCCGCTTCCGCCCAAAGCTGTCACGCCGGCAGAAAGCCGTGAACCGTGCCCACGCGAAGATCCGCGCTCGCGGCGAACGCGCGATCGCCACCCTCAAGACCTGGAAGATCCTGACCAAGCTGCGCTGCTGCCCACGCCGAGCGACCCCGATCGTGCAGGCCATCCTCGTCCTGCACCACGTCGAGACCGACCGCTACGCAGGATGAAAAAGGCTCATTCTCGATGAACTCGGCCGTAACCTCGGCAAGCAACATCGCCGTGAGGCGGTCGCGCTGTTCGAGCAAATCGGGAAGGACCGCAACATTACCGTGGTTGGTGCGCTACAGGATGACATGGAGCGTTACGCCATCGAGGCATCTGGGCTCTATATCAAACTCCGTCGCCGCTCCGACAGCATGGCCTACAACGAAGCACCTGTCATCGTCGGAGACGACGCTAACCGTGCCCGCGTCGAACTGCTCCAGGAGTGGTTGACCTCCTACCGCCCCGCCGCCGACATCGCCAACGAAGAGTCCGATGAGGACGATTTGGATGACGATGCGGCGTGACCGAACCGTCGCACCAAACAGGGGAATTCCCCATGTCCGGCCACCCCGGCGTGCCCGAGGGACTTCGCGCCTATGCGCAGCCCACAAACGCCGACGGCACCTTCGACCATGACCGCGCCGGCCGTCCCAAAGTACGGCGAGTACACCTACGCGCGCACCCACCCACTCCACCACAGCGGCCGGACGGAGTCGTCAACGACGCCGACTGGTCCTGGGCCACCAGCGCGCCTCGTCGATGGAGCACCATCACGACCAAACTCGGTGATCGTGCCGATGACGTGGCACTGGCCCTGGCCCGAGCGGGATGCGTTGGCCTTGAACACGACTACCGATCAGGCAGGGTCTGCCATCCACCCCGTGGCTGGTCTCCTCATCCTGACCTGCACGCCGCCCGGCAAGAGCAAAACCGCCAGCGCGCTGCCCGCCGGGCCGCTCAGGACGAAGAAGCACGCCGCATCGCTGCCGAGCTCATTCACCGTCCAGCCACCGGGCCACTTGTAGCCATGCTCAGGGCACAAAGGGGCGGGCCATACCGTGACCACGTCATCGAGGCCGCCCGCGCACTCCTCGCCTCCGACACCATCACCGACACCAATAGGGCGGCCGCCCCGTGGGCCGCTGTGCGCTGGCTCAAGCGCGGAACGAAGTCAGACTACGACAGGGATCAAGAGCCGCTCGCTGAAGGAGGCCAGGGCGCGGTCTACAGCGGCATGCACAAATACACCCGCACCTCCATTGCGCTGAAGCAACTCCGCTACGCCGATGAGGACGCCCTACGCCGCATGCTCCGCGAGATCTCCTTCGGGCACCTCTACGGAGAGCACCCAAACGTCATGCCGGTCTTGGATTCCGACCCAGACGGGCGGTGGTTCGTCATGCCGCTCGCGAACGGCAGCGCAGCCAGCCATGCGGAACGTCTTAGGCGTGAAAGAGGAGCCCTCCGGGACCTCGTCACAGCTGTCTGCGAAGGGCTGCGCCGCCCACACACCGACGACAGAATCCACCGCGATATAAAGCCAGCCAACGTCCTGCTCCTCGACGGCGAATGGGTCGTAGCAGACTGGGGACTAGGCCGGCAGCCCCGAGGGGAAACCAGCATTCCGCGCCAAACTCGGACTGGCACCGGCTTCGGCTCCGAGGGATTCGCCGCGCCGGAGCTGTCGTCAGGAAACCCCCACAAAGTGACGGTCGCCGCCGACATCTACAGCATCGGGCGGCTCATCGCAGCCATCCTGACCGGGGAGCGACCGGAGCAGAATCTCCCACTGATGCCTCGCAGCGGACCGTGGGTAGCTGTAGTAGTGGAAGCAACCCGCCACAAGCCAACCGACAGGCCACAAGACGTGGACGAATTCCTCCGCCTGCTCAAGGACATCCCGTGACCGCTCCCTCGCCGTCCCGACCGAAAGGATCGTCTTGTCGATGACGCGCATTGCGCTCGAGCCGTACTTCCTGCACCAGGACCAGGCTCAGTCCCTACTCGGAGAGCACCGGACGGAATCCGCACGGGCGCGGGCGGCCCGCAGGAGCGATCCCGAAGCCGCACTGCCCTACGTGCTCGCCGCAGAACTCGCCCAGGCGCTCTCCTCCCTGGGAATCGGCGAACTGGCCAGGCGCGTTCTGGAGCGGGACCTACCTGCGGGGCAAGTCGTCGGTACCGAGCTGCAGTTTGAGTTCCAGCGAGACCGGGATCGCGACGCCCCAGGCTTCAAGCCAGCCAGCTTCACGGCGGTGCTCGACGCGGGCGAGCCTATGCGTGTCACCGGAACATTCAACGCGGCACGAATCGCCAGTTCCTCCGCGTCCGGGAGCCTCGCCGGGAACAGGCGGGTTTACCTGATCGGGACGGTCACCAATCTCAGCGCGGAGCAAGTCGAGCTCAGGCCGGTCTTCATCGGAATCAGGTCGTTCGTCGATGACGACCTTCCCGCCGGAGCTTCAGCGTCGAGAGCGCGGGTCTACCCCAGCGATATCGGCCAGTTCAGCGGCATCGACTTCGCATCTCCCTTCGCCGAGGCCGAGGGTGAAGCGGTGCTGCGTGTGCCGGAGGACACGGTGAAGCGCGCCTTTGCCGAGCTGCTCGGCGAGCCGTATGTTCCGAAGGACTGGGGTGGCGAACGCTCCGACCTCTATACCTCACGAGTGTTCGCCCGTGGGCGCCAGCTGTCGGCCGCTTGGCTGTTCAAGGGACCCGGCTTCCCTCGCGCGATGGACATCAAGGCTCTGGGCAAGAACGGTGACCAGATCGACCGGCTGTTCACCGAGCCCGCGGAGCTACTCGTTCTGCAGCACTGTCATCAGATCAAGCCCAGCGTGGTTGGCATGATGGATGCCTACGCCCACGACGCCCGGCACCCCCGTTTCTATATGATCATTGATGGGGCCGATACCGGACGCATATTGAGGTCTCTGGGCCTTCTCCCTGTAGCCCCCGCACGTCCGGCTCTGTAGATCCACAGGAGCCGGCGGCCGCTCGGCGCGGGTCGAGCGGCTCACCTGAGGTGGACTCTCATGCCGTGATCCAGGCGCGTTCGGCGTCCGCGATGATGAGGCAACGCGAGGATGCCCCGGCCGCTGGGCCGGGGCATCCTCGATCGTTTACTCTGAGGCGAAACTTGCTTCCACAGTTAGTGGTCGACCGGTCGCGCTTCGCATTTGCAGTTCTGTGACGTGCCCCCGGCAGGATTCGAACCTGCGCCCCCGCCTCCGGAGGGCGGTGCTCTATCCCCTGAGCTACGGGGGCTCAGCGACTGGAGAAGACTAGCAAACTCCTCCTGGGATCGCCGAATCGGTACTCCCGGCCGGTCGTGATCACCCTTGCGACCGGGGCCCGGACCGCTCCAGCCCTGGTCGTCCCTGGTGGGCGGGCTCAGGCGGCCACGGCCCGGCCGCAGCTCGGCAGCGGGTGCGGCACGATGCGTCGGGGCAGTCGGCGGGGCCACTCGTTGCGGGCCCAGGAGCCGTCCACGATCAGGTGCACCGTGCGCTGCTCGGCACCGCTGAGCCGCAGGACGAAGTCCCGGGGCAGCGTGGGGTCCAGCGAGGGTGTGGTGATCATGAAGCGGACCCGACCCCGGGAGGAGACCGCGGAGATCACGTCGGCGGCCGGCATGGTGCCGCGCAGGCGCACCCGGCCGAGCCAGTAGACCTCGGCTAGGTGCTCCTGGGCGGCCCGGGTGATGGCCGGGTACTCGCTGCGTACCCAGCGCTCGACCGCACCGACGCAGAGGCCGCAGGCCCGCTCGCGGGGCTCGCGGGGACCCAACCCCCAGGCCCGCAGGTACGCCCCGACCGCCCCGGTCTCCAGGGAGAGCCCGAAGTGCTGCTGGATCAGCGCTTGCAGGCTCTGTCGGGTCCAGAGCTCCTCGTCCAGGCCGAACTGGTCGGGGTGGACCCCCCGGAGGGTGTCGATCAGTTCCAACTCCTGCTCGCGGCTGAGCGTTCCCGGCTCGCCCTGCCGCTGTCCGCGACGGACGGCTGCCACCGTCCCGTCACCGCCGATGGTGTGGCGCCGGCACCAGCTGGTGACGGAACGCCGTGCGTCTCTGAGTGCAACCCCCACGTCCTGGACAACGAGTGCACTTCTCTCTAAGTAACCCCTAGAGGGAAAATCGGTCGTATGCCTCAAGTCGTGACGGAAACTCTGATCCCGGGCTTTCTGGGTTGTTCGTCATGGGGTAGCAATCCCGGGGGTGCAGACAAAACGGTGCCGCCCCGCTCATCCGAGCGGGGCGGCACCGGTCACGCCGTGGGTGCCGGCCTCAGCCGACGCCCTGCTGGAGCTTGCGCAGCTCGTTGATCTCCTTCTGCTGCCCCTGCTTCATCGACTGGGCCATCCGGACCACCTCGGGGCGGTCGGTGGCCTCAAGGACTCCGTCGGCCATGTGCACCCCGCCGATGTGATGCTTGATCATCAGGTCGAGGAAGAGTCGGTCGACCTCGGGGCCCTGGGCCTCGTGCAGGCTGGCGATCTCCTCGCGGGTGGCCATGCCGGGCATCAGGCCGTTGGCGTCCACCGTGACCCCGTCGGACATCCACTCCATCGACGGCCGGGAGCCGGTCGGCAGCAGATCCCACTCCTGCAACCAGCGCTGCATATGCCCGATCTGGGCCTGCTGGGTCAGGGCGATGTCGTACCCGATCTGCCGGACCGCCGGATCCTGGCCCTTGGCGTACGCGATCATGGCCATCTCCACCGCCTGGGCGTGGTGACGGGACATGTCCCGCGCGAACCCGGCCTCGGCCGACGTCTCACCCGGCGTGCGCCCGGCGTAGAGGGTCGCGGCCGTCCAGCCGGCCCCGAGCAGCAGCAACGCCGTCATGGCCAGGGTCAGGTAGCGCAGCATCGGGGACCCCGGCCGTGGCTGCGCCGAGGCGGCCCGCTCCTCGACCGCCGTCTCCTGCACCGCGCTGGGCATGTCAGCCGCCCATCGACGGCTGCATGTCACGCGGCTCCGTGCCGGTGCCGGTGGTGTAGTTGCCGGCGGAGCAGGTGGCGCCCGGCTCCACGGTGGCGTTCTGCGCCAGGGTGGTGGCGAACTCCTTGATCCGCGGGTCGTCGGCGCTGTCGACCTTGAGCTGGTAGCCCCACGCCTGGATCGAGACCGGCTTGTCGAGGCCCTCGTACGGGCTCATCATCATGAAGTCGTTGCCACGGATCACCTCGGCCAGCTTCTCCACGTCGGCGGCGGGCAGGTCGGGGCGGTAGGTGAGCCAGACCGCGCCGTGCTCCATGCTGTGCAGGGCGTGCTCGGCGGCGATCGGCGCGTCGTAGACGTCACCGAGGCAGCGCTGCCAGGTGTTGTTGTGCGGGCCGCCGACCGGCGGGCTCTGCGCGTACTCCTGCTTGCCGGAGCGGTGCTCCGAGTTGGAGATGGCCTCCGGGTCGGTCTCGCGGAAGTTGACGATGCCCTCGATCTGGGCCGCCTTCTCCTCCCAGGTCTGGGCGCCCCGGATGGCCGCCCAGGCGCCGTACCCGATGATCGACGTGGCGAGCACGCCGACGGCGACGAAGAGGGCGATCGGGCCCCAGGGCCGGCCCTGGCTGACCTTGACCGGGGTGATTGGCTTGCGTGGTCCCTTACCGCCCCCACCAGCACGTTTGGGTGTCGCCGGCTTGGTGGAGGCGGCCTTGGTGTCGGCGGCCGGCCGGCCCGCCGCCGGCTTCTTGCCGGTGCTGACCACGGTCGGGCGCCGCTGCGGGCCGCCCGGGGTGCTGATGCTCATCGGTCCTCGTCAGGTCGGTCGGTCAGGGGATTTGGCGGCCCGGCCCCCGATGCCGGGTCGCCGCCGCGGAGGCCGAGTCTACCCCCGATAACATGGTTCGGTGACTCCCGCAGAACTCGCCGAAGCTGTCCTAGCCGCCGCTCACGCCCTCTTTGCCGACCGAGGGCTGGACCGTGCGGCGCTGCCGGAGCAGACGACGGTCGAGCGACCGCGTAACCCCGAGCACGGCGACTACGCCTCGACACTGGCGTTGCAGTTGAGCAAGAAGGTGGGGGTGCCACCCCGGGATCTGGCCGCCGGACTGGCCGCCCAACTGGCCAGCACACCGGGGATCAAGTCGGTGGAGATCGCCGGTCCGGGCTTCCTGAACATCCGGCTGGACGCCGCCGCCGCCGGCCAGCTGGCCCGCACGATCGTCACGGCGGGCCAGGAGTACGGCCGGGGCGACACCCTGGCCGGTCTGAAGATCAACCTTGAGTTCGTCTCGGCCAACCCGACCGGCCCGGTGCACATCGGCGGGGTCCGGTGGGCAGCGGTCGGCGACGCGTTGAGCCGGCTGCTGCGGGCCACCGGCGCGCAGGTCGGCACGGAGTACTACTTCAACGACGCCGGTGCCCAGATCGACCGGTTCGCCCGTTCCCTGCTCGCCGCCGCCAAGGGGGAGCCGGCTCCGGAGGACGGCTACGGCGGGGCGTACATCGCCGAGATCGCCGATGAGGTGACCGCCCGACGGCCGGAGGTGCTGTCGCTCGACGAGGCCGCCGCCCAGGAGGTCTTCCGGGTCGAGGGCGTCGAGCTGATGTTCACCGAGATCAAGTCCTCGCTGCGGGACTTCGGGGTGGAGTTCGACACCTACTTCAACGAGAAGGACCTGCACGACCGGGGTGAGTTGGAGCACGCCCTGACCCGGCTGCGTGAGCAGGGGCACATCTTCGAGGCCGACGGCGCCACCTGGCTGCGGACCACCGACTTCGGTGACGACAAGGACCGGGTGCTGCGCAAGTCCAACGGCGAGTGGACCTACTTCGCCGCGGACTGCGCCTACTACCTGGACAAGCGGGAGCGCGGCTTCGACCGGGTCGTGATCATGCTGGGGGCGGACCACCACGGCTACATCGGCCGGATGAAGGCGATGGCGGCCTGCTTCGGTGACGACCCGGCCCAGAACCTGGAGATCCTCATCGGCCAGCTGGTCAACCTGGTCCGCGAGGGGGCACCGGTACGGATGAGCAAGCGCGCCGGCACGGTGATCACCCTGGAGGACCTGGTCGAGGCGATCGGGGTGGACGCTTCCCGGTACGCCCTGGCCCGCTACTCCAGCGACTCCCCGATCGACATCGACATCGAGCTGTGGACCCGGGCCACCCGCGACAACCCGGTCTACTACGTGCAGTACGTGGCCGCCCGGACGGCCAGCGTCGGGCGCAACGCCGCCGAGGTCGGGCTGACCCGGGGCGAGGCGGACGCCTTCCGCCCCGAGCTGCTCGACCACGACAAGGAGAACGAGCTGCTCAAGGCGCTCGCCGAGTTCCCCACCGTGGTCGCCGCCGCCGCCGAGCTGCGCGAGCCGCACCGGGTGGCCCGCTACCTGGAGGACCTGGCCGGGGCGTACCACCGGTTCTACGACAACTGCCGGATCCTGCCGCGTGGTGACGAGGAGGTCACCGACCTGCACCGGGCCCGGCTCTGGCTCAACGACGCCACCCGGGTGGTCATCGCCAACGGCCTGCGCCTGCTCGGCGTCTCGGCTCCGGAGAGGATGTAGTTCTCGAATGCGTGCTCATGAGGCCGGTGCCCTGCACGGCGACATCGGCAACCGGGGGCCGGCCTGGCTGCGTACCCCGGCCGACGTCAACGCCCTGATGCCGCAACTGTGGCCGCGCAACACCGCGCGCGGCGCCGACGGCGACCTGGTCGTCGCGGGCCTGCGGGTACGCGACCTCGCGGCCGAGTTCGGCACCCCGGTCTACGTGCTCGACGAGGACGACCTGCGCTCGCGCTGCCGGGACTTCCGGGCGGCCTTCCCGACCGAGGACGTCTACTACGCCGGCAAGGCCTTCCTCTGCCGGGCGGTGGTCCGGATGATCGCCGAGGAGGGGCTCTTCCTCGACGTGTGCAGCGGCGGTGAACTGGCCGTGGCGCTGGCCGCCGGAATGCCCCCGGAGCGGATCGGCTTCCACGGCAACAACAAGTCCGAGGCGGAGCTGCGGCGGGCGCTGGACGCCGGGGTGGGCCGGATCATCGTCGACTCCTTCGCCGAGATCGACCGGCTGACCGCGCTGGCCCGGGAGCGGGAGATCCGCCCCCGGGTGCTGATCCGGGTGACCGTCGGTGTCGAGGCACACACCCACGAGTTCATCGCCACCGCCCACGAGGACCAGAAGTTCGGCTTCTCCCTGGCCGGTGGGGCGGCCATCGCCGCCGCCCTGCGCATCCTCGACGAGGGCGTGCTGGAGCTGCGCGGGCTGCACTCGCACATCGGTTCCCAGATCTTCGACACCAGCGGGTTCGAGGTCTCCGCCCGTCGGGTGCTGGCCCTTCAGGCGCAGATCCGCGACGCCCGGGGGGTGCAGCTGCCCGAGCTGGATCTCGGTGGCGGTTTCGGCATCGCGTACACCAGCCAGGACGACCCGGCCGCCCCGCACGACCTGGCCAAGCGGCTGCGCAAGATCGTCGACTCGGAGTGCGCGGCGGAACAGTTGGCCGTGCCGCACCTGTCCATCGAGCCGGGCCGGGCGATCGTCGGCCCGGCCGTGTTCACCCTCTACGAGGTCGGTACGGTCAAGGACGTCGATGGCATCCGGACCTACGTCAGTGTCGACGGGGGGATGAGCGACAACATCCGCACCGCCCTCTACGACGCCTCGTACTCGGCCACCCTGGCCAGCCGGTCCAGCACCGCCGAGCCCATGCTCGCCCGCGTGGTGGGAAAGCATTGTGAGTCCGGGGATATCGTGGTGAAGGATGAATTCCTGCCCGCGGACGTGCAGCCCGGAGATCTTGTCGCGGTGCCTGGCACAGGTGCCTACTGCCGCAGCATGGCCAGCAACTACAACCACGTGCCCCGACCCCCGGTGGTCTCGGTACGGGATGGCCAGGCCCGGCTGATCGTCCGGCGGGAGACCGAAGCTGACCTGCTCGCCTTGGATGTGGGATGAAACAACCTGTGCGCCTGGCCCTGCTCGGCTGTGGCACCGTCGGTGCCGAGGTGGTCCGGCTGCTGCACGAGCAGTCCGCTGACCTCGCCGCCCGGATCGGTGCCCCGCTGGAGATCGCCGGCATCGCCGTACGCCGGATCGGTCGTGACCGTGGTGACCTGCCGGTGGACCCGGCGCTGTTCACCACGGACGCCCTCGGCCTGATCAAGCGCGACGACGTCGACGTGGTGGTCGAGGTGGTCGGCGGCATCGAACCGGCGCGCAGCTGGCTGGTGGAGGCGCTGCGGGGCGGCAAGAGCGTGGTCACCGCCAACAAGGCCCTGCTCGCCGAGGACGGCGGCGCCCTGCACGACGCGGCTCTCGAGGGCGGTGGCGACCTCTACTACGAGGCCTCCGTGGCCGGAGCGATCCCGCTGCTGCGCCCGCTGCGCGAGTCGCTGCACGGGGACCGGATCACCCAGGTCACCGGCATCGTCAACGGCACCACCAACTTCATCCTCTCCGCCATGCACGCCACCGGCGCCGGCTTCGCCGAGGCCCTGGAGGAGGCGACCGAGCTGGGGTACGCCGAGGCGGACCCGACCGCCGACGTGGAGGGCTTCGACGCCGCGGCCAAGGCCGCCATCCTCGCCTCCCTGGCCTTCCACACCCGGGTCGGCGCGGCCGACGTGCACCGGGAGGGCATCACCGAGGTGACCTCCGCCGACGTGGCCAGCGCCAAGGCGATGGGCTGCACCATCAAGCTGCTCTGCATCGCGGCCCGGGGCACGGACGCCCAGGGCCGGGAGTCGGTGAACGTCCGGGTGCACCCGGCGATGATCCCGCTGACCCACCCCCTGGCCAGCGTCGGCGACGCCTTCAACGCGGTCTTCGTGGAGGCCGACGCGGCCGGTCAGCTGATGTTCTACGGGCGGGGTGCCGGTGGGGCGCCGACCGCCAGCGCCGTTCTCGGTGACGTGGTGGCGGTGGCCCGCAACCGGCTCGCCGGGGTCCGCTCGGCCAGTGAGTCCGCCTACGCCGACCTGCCGGTCCGGCCGATGGGGGAGGCCCTGACCCGCTACCACATCAGCCTGGACGTCGCCGACCGTCCGGGTGTGCTGGAGGCGGTGGCCGGAGTGTTCGCCCGGCACCACGTCTCCATCGCCACCGTCCGGCAGGGCCCCTCAGGTGGCGACAACGACGACGCCGTACTGGTGATCGTGACCCATGTGGCCCCGGACGCGGCGCTGGCGGCCACGGTCGACGAGCTGCGTGGGCTGGAGATCGTCCGGTCGGTGGCCAGCGTGCTGCGGGTCGAGGGCGGTCTCTGAGGTCCTCGACCAACGCGGGTGGGGACGGCCGCTGCCAGGGCGGTCGGGCCGGCTGGTTGACTGGTGGGGCCGTCCCGCCAGGTGGTTGGCGCGGGGTGCGCCGGCCTCCGCGCGGCGCGGCCGCGCGAGGCTGGTAATTGCCGACGGTGCAGAGCTGAGACTGAGGAGAACGACATGTGGCGGGGCCTGATCGACGCCTACCGGGACCGACTGCCGGTCACCGACGCCACGCCGGTCGTCACCCTGCACGAGGGGAACACCCCGCTGCTGCCCGCCCCGGTGCTCTCCGCCCGGCTCGGCTGTGACGTCTACCTCAAGGTGGAGGGGGCCAACCCCACCGGCTCCTTCAAGGACCGGGGCATGACGATGGCGGTCTCCAAGGCGGTCGAGGCCGGCAACAAGGCGATCATCTGCGCCTCCACCGGCAACACCAGCGCCTCCGCCGCCGCGTACGCGGCCCGTGCCGGGGTGACCTGCGCGGTGCTGGTGCCCCAGGGCAAGATCGCGTTGGGCAAGCTGGCCCAGGCGCTGGTGCACGGGGCCAAGCTGCTCCAGGTCAACGGCAACTTCGACGACTGCCTGGCGCTGGCCGCCAAGCTCGCCCAGGACTACCCGGTGGCGCTGGTCAACTCGGTGAACATCGACCGGCTGCACGGCCAGAAGACGGCGGCCTTCGAGATCGTCGAGGCCCTCGGTGACGCCCCGGACATCCACTGCCTGCCGGTCGGCAACGCCGGCAACATCTCCGCGTACTGGATGGGCTACACCGAGGACCTGGCGGCCGGCAACGCCACCCGCACCCCCCGGATGTACGGCTTCCAGGCCGCCGGTGCCGCGCCGATCGTCACCGGCCAGGTGGTGCCGGAGCCCTCGACCATCGCCACCGCCATCCGGATCGGCAACCCGGCGAGCTGGACCAAGGCCCTGGACGCCCGGGACGCCTCCGGGGGTCTGATCGACGCGGTCACCGACCGGGACATCCTCGCCGCGTACCGGCTGCTGGCCCGGGAGGTCGGGGTCTTCGTCGAGTTGGGCAGCGCGGCCAGCGTGGCGGGTCTGCTCCAGCAGGCCGCCGCCGGTCGGGTGCCGGCCGGTTCCACCGTGGTCTGCACGGTCACCGGCCACGGCCTGAAGGACCCGGAATGGGCCATCTCCACCGCCCCCTCCCCGGTCACCATCGCCAACGACCCCCTGGCCGCCGCCCGCTCCCTGGACCTGGCCTGACCCCCGGACTTCCGTGTTGATCAAGAAGTTTGCGTCTTGGCGAGCGCCATTTCCGACGCAAACTCTTGATCAACTCAAGCGGGGTGGGGTGGGGGTTTGACTGCGCCGGTCAGGGTGCGGAGGACCAGGGCCAGGGCTTCGTGGCGGGAGACCTGGTGTTCGGTGAGGTAGCTCCAGCCGGCGTAGAGCTGGGACCAGAGGACCGACTGCAACCACGTAGCGGGTAGGGCCGGGTCGATACTGCCGTCGGCGTGGCCTCGGGCGACCATGGCGTGGAAGTCGTCGTCGCAGACCTCGGTGCTCCAGGCGGGGTCGCCGACCAGCGCGGGCTCGGAGAAGGCCAGCGAGAGCAGGTCGCCCAGGTCGAAGTACTCCGCGCAGAGCCGCAGCAGGGCCTCGGCGCCGTTGCCCTCGGCCAGGCGGGCGCGGGTGGTGGCCTCGTTGAGCCGGGCCGTACCTTCGGCGGCCACGGCGGCCAGCAGGTCGGACCGTTCGGCGAAGTACCGGTGCAGGGTGGTCCGGCCGACCTGGGCGGCGGTGGCGATATCACCCAGGCTGGCGGTCTGGTTGCGGCTGAGCACCTCGATCGCGGCTTGCAGGATGGCCTGCCGGGTCCGCGCCCGGCTGCCGCTCTCATCCCTGCTCGCCACGTCGAAGAGGCTACAACGTACGAATTCGGAATAGTGCTTGCCCGCAATGGAACAGTAATGTTCCATTGCGGGGTGACTTCGACCGTCTTACCCACCCGGACCGAACCGCAGCCGCCCACCCAGCGGGCCCGCACCGGGCTGCTGCTGGCCTACCTCCGGCCGCACTGGCCGGCGATGCTGGTCGGGCTGCTGCTCGGCCTGTTCGCCAACGCCGCCGGGCTGGCCGCCCCGCTGGTGACCAAGTGGGTGCTGGACACCCTCGGTGCCGGTGAGCCCCTGACCCGACCGGTCACCGTGCTGCTGATGCTCGTGGTGGTCGGTGCCGTCATCTCGCTGTGGCAGTGGATCCTGATGGGCCGGATCGCCGAGGCGGTGGTGCTCGACGCCCGCACCGGGGTGATCCGCCGCTACCTGGCCGCCCGGATCGACCAGCTGACCCGCCGCCCCAGTGGGGAACTGGTCACCCGGGCCACCTCCGACCCGGCGCTGCTGCACCAGGCATCCGGCAGCCTGGTCGGACTGACGAACGGCGCCCTGGCGCTGATCGGGACCCTGGTGCTGATGGGCACCCTGGACCTGGTGCTGCTGGGCGTCACCATGGTCGCGGTGCTGGTGGTCGCGGTGCTGATGGGCCTGCTGCTGCCCACCATCGGCCGAGCCCAGGAGGCCGCCCAGGAGTCGGTGGGACGGCTGGGCGGAATCCTGGAAGGCTCCCTGCGGGCGGTCCGCACGGTCAAGGCCAGCCGCGCCGAGCAGCGTCAGACCGAGGCCCTCACCACCCACGCCCGCGAGGCCGCCCGGCACGGCCTGCACGCCGCCCGGCGTAGCGCCCTGGTCTGGACCATCTCCTGGACCGGCATCCAACTAGCGGTCATCGTCATCCTCGGGGTCGGGGCCGCGCGGGCCGAACGCGGGCTGATCGAGGTGTCCACCCTCATCGCCTTCCTGCTCTACGCCTTCGGGCTGATGGGGCCGATCGGTGACCTGACCCAGAACCTGACCGCCATGCAGGCCGGCATCGCGGCGGCCGGCCGGTTGCGGGAGATCGAGGCCCTGGCGGCGGAGCCCGGCTCCGCGCCCGCCGAGGTATCAGCGAACGGGGGTGCCACCGCCGGGCCGGTGCTGGCCCTGCGCGGGGTCACCGCCCGGTACGCCCCCGGAGCCCCGCCCGCCGTACGGGACATCGACCTGGAGATCCCCCGGGTCGGCCACACCGCCCTGGTGGGACCCTCCGGGGCCGGCAAGACCACCCTGTTCTCCCTGCTGCTGCGCTTCCTCGAACCGGAGCACGGTGAACTGCTGCTGGACGGCCGCCGGTACGTCGAGCACACCCCGGCGCAGATCCGTGGCCGACTGGCCTACGTGGAGCAGGAGGCGCCGGTGGTGCCCGGCACCATCGGCGACAACCTGCGCTTCACCCATCCCGACGCCACCGACGACGAACTGTGGGCCGCCCTGCGGGCGGTCGACCTGCACGAGAAGGTGACCGGCCTGGAACTCGGATTGGACACCCCGTTGGCGGCCACCACGGTCTCCGGGGGTGAACGGCAGCGCATCGCGTTGGCTCGGGCGGTGCTGCGTACCCCGGATGTGCTGCTGTTGGACGAGGCCACCTCGCAGGTCGACGGCCTGACCGAGGCGGTGGTCAGCCGGTGCGTGCGGCAGCGGGCCCGGCAGGGTGCCGTGGTGACGATCGCCCACCGGCTCTCCACCGTGCTCGATGCCGACCAGATCGTCGTGCTGGAGGGTGGCCGGATCCGAGCCGTCGGTGACCACGCCACCCTGCTGCGTACCGACGAGCTCTATCGGGACCTGGTGGCGGCGCTGCGGATCGGCACCGTGGCGGAACCGGTCATGACCGCCCCGGAAGCTGACGAAGGGAACGGGTCGGGCACACTGCTCGTGCCCCACGACCGTCTCCCCCAGGAGTGAGTCACGCCGATGTCGCTGCTCGCCAGATTCAGCCTCGCCAACCGGGGGCTGGTAGCCCTCATCGCGGTGGTGACCACGGCGTTCGGTGCGTACGCCGTGCCGTCGCTGAAGCAGCAACTCCTGCCCTCGCTGGAGTTTCCCGCCGCCTTCATCGTCGCCTCGTACCCCGGCGCCGCGCCCGAGGTCGTCGAGTCCCAGGTCACCGAGCCGATCGAGAACAGCCTGCGGGGCATCCCCGCCTTGGACACGGTCACCTCCACCTCCCGTGAGGGTCTGACCACGGTCACCGTCCAGTACGAGTTCGGTACCGACCTGGACGACGTGGTCAACAAGATGCAGACCGCGCTGAACCGCACCCGGCTGCCCGAGGGGGTCGAGCCGCAGGTCTTCGCGGGCAGCACGGACGACCTGCCGGCGGTGGTGCTGGCCGCCTCCGGCGGTGGCGACGAGCGGGAGCTGGCGGCGAAGCTGCGCGAGGTCGTGGTACCCGAGTTGGCGGCCATCGAGGGGGTACGCGGCGTCGAGTTGACCGGGGTCCGCGAGGAACTGGTGGTGATCACCCCGGATCCGGCGAAGCTGGCCAAGGCCAAGGTGCAGCCGACCGCGATCACGACCGCCCTGAAGGCCAACGGGGTGGCCGTACCGGCCGGGGTGGTGCGCGACGGCGAGCGCAGCCTGCCGGTGCAGGTCGGGGCGCCGCTGACCACTCTGGAGGAGCTGCGGGAGGTGGTCGTCGCCCCGCCGGTCAAGAAGACCCCTGCGGTACGGCTGGGTGACATCGCCACGGTGGAGGAGCAGCTGACCCCGGCCACCGCGATCACCCGTACCAACGGCCGGGAGAGCCTGGGCATCACGGTCACCGCCGACCCGGACGGCAACGCGGTGGAGATCTCGCACGCGGTCGGCGACCGGCTGGACGACCTGCGGACCGCTACCGGAGCCGAGCTGACCGTGGTGCTGGACCAGGCGCCGTTCGTGGAGAAGTCGATCAAGACCCTGAGCACCGAGGGCCTGCTGGGTCTGATCATGGCCGTGGTGGTCATCCTGGTGTTCCTGCTGTCGGTACGGTCCACCGTGGTCACCGCGGTCTCCATCCCGCTGTCGGTGGTGGTCGCCCTGCTGGCCCTCTGGCTCGGCGACTACTCGCTAAACCTGCTGACCCTCGGCGCGCTGACGGTGGCGGTCGGGCGGGTGGTCGACGACTCGATCGTGGTGCTGGAGAACATCAAACGGCATCTGACCTACGGCGAGCCGAAGCGGGAGGCGATCCTCACCGCCGTACGCGAGGTGGCCGGGGCGGTCACCGCCTCCACCCTCACCACGGTCGCCGTCTTCGCCCCGATCGCCCTGGTCGGCGGCTTCGTCGGGCAGTTGTTCGCGCCCTTCGCGATCACCGTCACCGTGGCCTTGCTGGCCTCCCTGCTGGTGTCGCTGACGGTGATCCCGGTGCTGGCGTACTGGTTCCTCAAGCCGGTTACCGGGTCCGACGGTGCGGCCCTGCGTCAGGCCGCCGAGCAGCGCGAACTGCGCAGCCCGTTGCAGCGGGCGTACCTGCCGGTGATCCGGTTCGCCACCGGACGGCGGGCCTACCGCTGGGCCACGTTGGCCGTGGGAGTGCTCGTGCTCTTCGGCACCTTCGGCCTGGCCCGGCAACTGGAGAGCAACTTCCTCGACGACTCCGGCCAGGACACCCTGAACATCCGGCAGGAACTGCCGGTGGGCACCGGGCTGGCCGGCACCGACGCGGCGGCACGTCAGGTCGAGGCGGTGCTGGCGCAGACCCCGGGTGTGGAGTCGTACCAGGTCACGGCCGGTGGCGGGGACAGCCCGTGGACCGGCAGCGCCGGCAACAACGTGGCCAGCTACGCCCTGCGGCTGGACGGGGAGACCGACGCCAAGGCCATGCGCGGCATCCTGCGGGAGCGGTTCGCCGCCCTGGGCGCGACGGCCGGTGAGATCACCTTCCCGGCCGGTCAGGGTGGTGCCTCCGCCAACGAACTGGCGGTCATCGTGACCGCCGCCGACCAGCAGACCCTGGCGACCGCCGCCGAGCAGGCCCGGGTGGCCCTGGCCGGCATCTCCGGTGTCGAGGACGTCTCGACCACCCTCGCCCAGCAGGTACCCCGGGTGGAGGTGACCGTCGACCGGGTAGCGGCCAGCCGGGCCGGGCTCACCGAGGCGGCGGTCGGTCAACTGGTGGCCCAGTCCTTCCGGGGTACCCCGGTGGGTCAGATCAGCCTGGACGGCGGTAGCCGGGACCTGGTGCTGCGGCTGTCCGCCAAGCCGCCGCTGACCGTGGAGGAACTCGAGGCCCTGCCGGTCGGGGCGGTCAAGCTGGGCGACATCGCCGAGGTCACCCAGACCGAAGGACCCCAGCAGGTAAGCCGGATCGACGGTGAGCGCAGCGTCTCGGTGACCGGTACGGTGACCGGCTCGGACCTCGGTGCGATCAGCAGCGAGTTGCAGCGGCGGCTGGACGCGATCGAGGTGCCGGGGGCCACCCTGACCCTGGGCGGGGTCAGTGCCGAGCAGCAGGAGACCTTCGCCGACCTGGGCCTGGCCGTGCTGGCCGCGATCGCGATCGTGTTCCTGATCATGATGGCCACCTTCCGGAGCGTGGTGCAGGCGCTGATCCTGCTGGTCTCCATCCCGTTCGCGGCCACCGGGGCGGTGGCCCTGCTGCTGGCCACCGGAACCGCGCTGAGCGTGCCGGCGCTGATCGGCGTACTCATGCTCGTCGGCATCGTGGTGACCAACGCGATCGTGCTGCTGGACCTGGTCAACCAGTACCGGGCACAGGGGATGGGGGTACGGGAGGCGGTGGTCGAGGGTGGCCGGCACCGGCTGCGCCCGATCCTGATGACCGCGATCGCCACCATCTTCGCGTTGACCCCGATGGCCTTCGGGCTCACCGGGGAGGGGGGCTTCATCTCCCGGCCGCTGGCGATCGTGGTGATCGGTGGGCTGCTCAGCTCCACCCTGCTCACCCTGGTCCTGGTGCCCACCCTGTACGCCATGGTGGAGGACACCAAGCAGTCGCTGCGCCACCGGCGCTCGGGCGACTCCTCGGAGTCCTCCGAGCCGGAGGCCGAGGCCACCCAGCCCACCGGCGAGGCCGCCTCGGCCGAGGTCGAGGCCACCGACAAGCAGCCGGCGCAGAGCCGGCCGGTGCCGGCGGCACCCTCCGGGGCGCTGCTGGAGGGCACCGACCAGTTCGAGGTGCTCCGGCTGCCCAGGAGCCGCAACTCACCCCTCCCCCCGGCGGAGTAACCACGTCGACGCTTCAGGCCCCCGGCCGACCGCCGGGGGCCTCGGCGTCCGCTGTGCCGTGACTCGGAGGCCGGGCAGGTATGGTCCGCCTCGTGGTCTCCACCGTGTCGGTCCTCACCCGCAACCGGAACTTCCGGAATCTGTTCATGGCCGAGTTGGTGGTCTTCGGGGCCGACTGGTTCGTGATGGTGCCGTTGCTGGTCCTGCTGCCGAAGCTGACCGGCAGCGGGGTGTGGGGCGCCCTGGTGCTCGCGGTGGACACCGGCATCCTGGCGTTGCTGCTGCCGTACGCCGGGGCCATCGCCGACCGGTTCGACCGCCGCAAGATCATGATCGTGTCCAACCTGGCCGCGCTCGTCGGGGTGCTGCTCCTGCTCGGGGTACGCAGCTCCGGTACGGCGTGGCTGGCGATGCTGGGCATCGGAGTGATCGCGATGGCCAAGGCCTTCTACTCCCCGGCCGCGCAGGCCGCCCTGCCCAATGTGCTCGAACCCGAGGAACTGGCTGCGGGCAACGCGGTGGCCGGTTCGGCCTGGGGCACCATGACCATCGTCGGGGCCTCACTCGGCGGGGTGCTCACCGCCGCCACCGGCCCGTACGTCTGCTTCTGGGTGGCCGTGGTCGCGTTGGTGGTCGCCGCCGGCCTGGCGGGGCGCATCCGCCGGCCCTTGCAGGCGCCCCGCGACAAGAACACGCCGGTACCGCAGACCTGGACGGCGATCCGCGAGGCCCTGGGCTACATCGGACACCGCCCCCGGGTGCTGGCCCTGGTCACGGTCAAGTCGGCGGTGGGGCTGGGCAACGGCGTCCTGACGGTCTTCCCGCTGCTGGCCGGGCTGTACGGGGTCGGCCCGATCGGCACCGGCCTGCTGTTCGCGGTACGCGGTGCGGGCGCCCTGATCGGTCCGATCCTGATGCGCCGGGTGCTGACCAACCGCGCCTGGCTGCTGCCGGGGCTGGCCCTGTCCATGTCGGCCTACGGGCTGGCCTACCTGGGCACCTCCCTGGTGTCCTGGTTCCCCTTGGTGCTGGTCCTGGTCTTCGTGGCGCACTTCGCCGGTGGCAGCAACTGGGTGATGTCCAACTTCGCGTTGCAGGGCGAGGTGCCGGACCGGTTGCGGGGCCGGGTCTTCGCCACCGACATGATGCTGGCGACCCTGGCCATCTCGGTCAGCCAACTCGTGGTCGCCTTCGTCATCGACGTGGTGGACGAACGGGTCGTGCTGGCCGGCTGTGGCCTGGTCACTCTGGTGTACGCGATCGGCTGGCGGGTGGCCACCCGACGGCTCTCGCTGGCCGCCCCGGAGCCGACCGTCGCCGAGACCGGCACTCGGTGAGGGCACTGGTGCGGTCAGGCTAGAGCCTGCGAGCAAAGCGCGCTCGGGCGCGAGTTGCGTCTCAGGGGACGGGCGGTGCCCCGGACCCGGTCGGTGAACCCCTAGCATGGGCGGCGTGCCGACCACCTTCGCCGCCGGCCCTTACCGGGTCCGGGTCCCCGCCACCAGCGCGAACCTGGGGCCCGGCTTCGACGCCCTGGGTCTGGCCCTGGCGCTCTATGACGATGTGGCCGCCGAGGTGACCACGAGCGGCGTGACCGTTTCCGTGGTCGGTGAGGGCGCCGGTGACCTGCCGCTGGACGACAGCCACCTGTTGGTACGCGCGATGCGGGCGGCCTTCGACGAACTCGGTGGGCAGCCGAGGGGACTGTCGGTGGAGTGCGTGAACCGGATCCCGCAGGCCCGTGGGCTCGGCTCCTCCTCGGCCGCCATCGTCGCCGGGGTGCTGCTGGCTCGGGCCCTGGTGACCGACGGGACCCAGCGGCTCGACGACGACGCCGCGCTGCGGCTGGCCGCCCGGATCGAGGGCCATCCCGACAACGTGGCACCCTGCCTGCTCGGCGGGTTCACCCTGGCCTGGACGGAGCCCTCCGGCGCACGGGCCGTGTCGTTGCCGGTGGCCGAGGGGGTACGCCCCACGGTGCTGGTGCCCACCGAGCGGGGCCTGACCGCCTCCGCCCGGGCGGCTCTGCCGCCGACCGTGCCGCACGGCGACGCCGCGCTCAACGCCGGTCGGGCGGCGCTGCTGGTGCACGCGTTGACCACCCGGCCGGATCTGTTGCTGCCGGCCACGGTCGACCGACTGCACCAGGACTACCGGGCGTCCTCGATGCCGGGTACGGCCGCCGTGGTGGAAGAGTTGCGTGCGGCCGGTGTGGCCGCTGTGGTCAGTGGGGCGGGTCCGACCGCCCTCGCCCTGTCTGACCTGCCCGAAGGGTTCGAGCCGGGAACAGATTGGCGGATTCTGCGGTTGCCGGTGGACGTACGCGGTGCCCAGGTCGGGCAAGGTAGACTCGGACACGCGGAGCGGGACCCTGTTGCCGCAGGTCGCAAGAGTTGATTACGCTCTAGACTTAGCACAGCCGCGAAGCATGCGATCTCCTGCGGGTCGGCGCCCCCCGAAGCTTTCGGCGGTAAGCCCGTCACCCCTGCCTAGGCCACGCCGCACCGCAGTCTTCACTGGTCGCCGCAGACGGCGAAACGCCGCCCACAGCTTTCCTGGGTGGGTCGGGCGACCGACCGGCTGCTGTGTCACAGACTCCCGCGAAGCGTCATGCGAGGCGGGTGCACCGAGGCCGCCCGGCCACCTGTAGTCGATTCCGGGCAGTCCCGGCCTATCGAGGGAAGGAATCCATTGAGCGACACCACCGACGTGACGTCGGATGTTTCCAACGTCGCTGGCGATGCCACCACCGCTGCTCCTGCCCGCCGCCGGCGTAGCGGCACCGGCTTGTCGGCGATGCTGCTGCCGGAGCTGCAGAGCCTGGCTGCGTCGCTCGGCATCTCGGGGACGGCTCGCATGCGCAAGGGCGAGCTGATCAGCGCGATCACCGAGCGGCAGGGCAGCGCCGCGGGCGCCCCTCGACCACGGGCCGAGGTAGCGGCGGCCGCCGCGCCGGCCCGCGAAGAGGTCCACGCCGAGGTACGCGAGAGCGCTGAGCGGCCGGAGTCCGGTCGCCGTGCCGCCGAGCAACCGGCGGCGAGCGTCGAGACCGAGGGCCGGACCCGGACCCGGCGCAGCCGGGCCACCGCCGCAGCGGAGCCGCGCGTTGAGGAGCCCGCAGCCGAGGCCGGCGAGCGGACCGAGGGCCGGGCGCGCCGTACCGAGCGGGCTGCGGAGCAGACCGCTGAGCGTCCTGCCGAGCGTGCCGAGCGCGGCGCGGAGCGGACCGCCGAGCGGACCGACCGTGCCGCCGAGCGGGGCGAGCGTGCCGCCGAGCGCACCGCCGAGCGGGCTGAGCGCACCGAGCGGGGCGACCGCACCGAGCGCACCGAGCGGGGCGACCGCACCGAGCGCACCGAGCGGGGCGATCGTGCTGAGCGCACCGAGCGGGGCGACCGTACCGAGCGGGGCGAGCGGGGTGACCGTGCCGACCGCGGTGAGCGCGGCTCCGAGCGGGGTGACCGTGCTGAGCGTGGCGAGCGCGGGGACCGCGGACAGCGTGCCGAGCGGGACACCAACAACGACGACGACGACGAGAGCGGAGGTCGGCGCAGCCGGCGTAGCCGCTTCCGGGACCGTCGGCGCGGCCGGAACGAGCGTGGCGAGTCCGGCGGCGAGTCCGGCGGCCGTGAGCCGCAGGTCGGCGAGGACGACGTGCTCGTGCCGGTGGCCGGCATCGTCGACGTCCTCGACAACTACGCCTTCGTCCGGACCACCGGCTACCTGGCCGGTCCGAACGACGTGTACGTGTCGATGTCCCAGATCAAGAAGTACGGCCTGCGCCGGGGTGACGCGATCACCGGTGCGGTGCGGGCGGCCCGGGACGGCGAGCAGCGTCGCGACAAGTACAACCCCCTGGTCCGGCTGGACACCATCAACGGGATGGAGCCGGACGAGGCCAAGCGGCGGCCGGAGTTCTACAAGCTCACCCCGCTCTACCCGCAGGAGCGACTGCGGCTGGAGACCGAGCCGCACATCCTCACCACCCGGGTGATCGACCTGGTCATGCCGATCGGCAAGGGGCAGCGGGCGCTGATCGTCTCGCCGCCGAAGGCCGGTAAGACCATGGTGCTCCAGGCGATCGCCAACGCGATCACGCACAACAACCCGGAGTGCCACCTGATGGTGGTGCTGGTCGACGAGCGGCCCGAAGAGGTCACCGACATGCAGCGCTCGGTCAAGGGCGAGGTCATCGCGGCCACGTTCGACCGTCCGCCGCAGGACCACACCACGGTCGCCGAGCTGGCGATCGAGCGGGCCAAGCGCCTGGTCGAGCTGGGCCACGACGTGGTCGTACTGCTCGACTCGGTGACCCGGCTCGGTCGGTCGTACAACCTGGCGGCGCCGGCCAGCGGCCGGATCATGTCGGGTGGTATCGACTCCACCGCGCTGTACCCGCCGAAGCGGTTCCTCGGCGCGGCCCGCAACATCGAGAACGGCGGCTCGCTGACCATCCTCGCCACCGCGCTGGTGGAGACCGGTTCGATGGCGGACACGGTCATCTTCGAGGAGTTCAAGGGCACCGGTAACGCGGAGCTCAAGCTGGACCGGAAGATCGCCGACAAGCGGACCTTCCCGGCCGTGGACGTCAGCGCCTCCGGTACCCGCAAGGAGGAGATCCTCCTCGCGCCGGAGGAGCTGGCCATCATCCACAAGCTCCGCAAGGTGCTGCACTCGCTGGACTCGCAGGCGTCGCTGGACCTCCTGCTGGACCGGCTCAAGCAGTCCCGTACCAACATCGAGTTCCTGATGCAGATCGCCAAGTCGACCCCGGGGGAGTAACCTCCGCCGACGAAGATCGACGAAGGGGGCGTGGCCGACTGGCCGCGCCCCCTTCGCATGGCCGCTCCCTTCCCGGATCCCGCCGCCCGTACCCCTTTGGGCGCAAAGGGGGTGTTGTCTCCGCTGGCCCAGTCCGCCCCGGCGCGCGACCGGCCGGCGGGGGAGGGGGAGGAATGGTGGGCGGGGCGGTGGGAATGCGTACGGAAGGGCTGTTGTTGCTACCGGCGACCAGCTGGTGTGGCCCGATTTCGGGGCCCGCGGCAGCCCATGGCAGACTGGTCAATCGGCCACCGGTTCCGGTTCACGCCCCACGATCGACGCGCAACGGCGTGTCAGGGCGACCCGGCGACCACGACGAGAGGACCGAGGCGACATGAAGCAGAACATCCACCCGGAGTACGTGACCACCGAGGTCACCTGCTCCTGCGGCAACACCTTCAGCACCCGCAGCACCGCCAAGGGGGGCTCGATCCACGTCGAGACCTGCAACGCCTGCCACCCGTTCTACACCGGTAAGCAGCGCGTCCTGGACACCGCTGGTCGGGTCGCCAAGTTCCAGCAGAAGTACGCCAAGGTTCAGGCCAAGAAGGCCAAGTAGCTCCTGGTCCGACGCCCGCGCCCGGCTCTCGCCGGACGCGGGCGTCGTCCGTCTGTTCCCGCCTCCAGCCATTCTCGAAGGAGCGATGCACAGCATGAGCAGCGAGCGTCTGGCCAGGCTCCTCGACGAGTACGCCGAGCTGGAGAAGCGGCTGGCCGACCCGGCCATCCACGCCGATCAGGGCACCGCCCGGCGGGTCGGTCGGCGGTACGCCGAACTGGTCCCGCTGCACAAGGCCGCCGCCGAGCTGGAACAGGCCCGGGCGGATCTGGCCGCGGCCCGGGAACTGGCCGCCGAGGACCCCTCCTTCGCGGCCGAGACCGAGACCCTGGCGGCGGAGTTGCCCGCGCTGGAGGAGCGGCTGGCCGAGCTGCTGATCCCGCGCGATCCGCACGACGCCAAGGACGTCATCGTCGAGATCAAGGCCGGTGAGGGCGGCGAGGAGTCCGCCCTGTTCGCCGGGGATCTGCTGCGGATGTACACCCGGTACGCCGAGCGACGTGGCTGGCTCACCGAGGTGATCGACGCCCAGGACTCCGACCTCGGCGGGGTCAAGGACGTCTCCCTGGCGATCAAGACCAAGGGGGTCCCCGAAGGGGGCAACGGGGTGTGGTCCCGACTCAAGTGGGAGGGCGGGGTCCACCGGGTGCAGCGGGTCCCGGTCACCGAGTCCCAGGGGCGCATCCACACCAGCGCCGCCGGGGTACTCGTGCTGCCCGAGGCCGAGGAGGTCGATGTCACCATCGACCCCAACGAGCTGCGGATCGACGTGTTCCGCTCCTCCGGGCCGGGCGGCCAGTCGGTGAACACCACCGACTCGGCGGTACGCATCACCCACCTGCCCACCGGCATCGTGGTCTCGTGTCAGAACGAGAAGTCCCAGTTGCAGAACCGGGAGCAGGCGATGCGGATCCTGCGGGCCCGGCTGCTGGCCGCCGCCCAGGAGCAGGCCGACGCGGCCGCCTCGGACGCCCGCAAGGCCCAGGTGCGTACGGTCGACCGGTCGGAGCGCATCCGTACCTACAACTTCCCGCAGAACCGGATCACCGATCACCGGATCGGCTACACGGCGTACAACCTGGATCTGGCGCTGGCCGGGGAACTCGACGGGGTGCTGGACGCCCTCACCGAGGCCGACCGGGCCGCCCGACTGGCCGGGGACCCGGAACTGGCCCGCCGCTGAGCAGCCTCAGGCGCCGCGGGGGCAGCCCTTGGCCCGCAGCATCTCCCGGTCGGCCGCCTCGAAGGCGGCGCTGAGGGCGTCGCGCTGGCCCGGGCCGCCCGCGCCGACCTCGGAGAAACCGATGCTGACCCCGACCGGGGTGCCGGGCACCAGGGATTCCCAGTCCTCGGTGCGGATGGCGGCGTCGATGCGCCGGGCCACCTCGGCGGCCTCGGTCATCCCGGCACCGGGCAAGACGACCACGAACTCGTCGCCGCCGTAGCGGGCCACGAAGTCACCCCGGCGCATCACCCGGTTGATCACCCCAGCGATCCGCTGGAGGACCAAATCCCCGGAGTGGTGCCCGTGCCGGGTGTTGACCGCCTTGAAGCCGTCCAGGTCGCAGACGCCGATGACGACCCGCTCGCCGCGGGCGACCACGGCCGCGATGTAGCGCTCCAGCCGGCGGCGGTTCGGCAGCCCGGTCAGCGGGTCGGTGAGGGCCTCCCCCTCGAAGCGGGCCGCCTCCCGGCGCATCTCCTCGTGGTCGATGCGGGCGGCGATGCCGTCGATGTAGACGTCGCGGAGTCGGTCGTGCCGTTGGGCGGCCAGCCGGAAGGCCAACCGGTCGGCCCGGTGCGCCCCCGCGTGGTCACCGGCCCGGCCCAGGGCGATGCTGCGCAACCGGGCCGGTTCGGCGGCACCGAGGGTCTCGGCGCTGACCTGCACGCTGCCCAGCCGGGTGACCGCCTCGATGGGCCGGCCGTCGGCGATGGCCAGGCAGACCTGACCGAGTTGGCGCATGTCCCTGGCGCGGGCGCTGTCCGCCCCGTGCCCGAGCAGCCGGGCCGGGTCGGCACCTCCCACGGTCTCGACGACGTCACCGAGGGCGGCCCGGCGGGCCCCGGCGTACCCGTAGGCGGCGAGGCTGCTGGGGCGCAGTCGGTCGGCGGTGCCGTTGGCGATGAACCGGGTCAGGTCGGTGGCGATGTCCCGCAGTACGCGCAGACAGCCGTCGCCGTCGCCGGTGTGGTCCAGGGCCACCGCATTGCGTAGCCGGATGCCCGGGGCGGCGAAGGTCTCCTCCGGGATCCCGGCCGCGTTGCCCAGTTGCCGGGCCCGTTCGATCGCACCCAGGGCGTAGCCGTGGAAGCTCAGGTAGGAGTAGGCCATGGCCAGGTCGTGCCAGCCCCAGGCGGTGTCCCGATCCGGGTCGTCGACCGCACCCAAGGCCCGGGCGGCCCGCACCAGGTGGGTGACGCAGCGGTCCAGCGCGCCCTGGTGGTGCGCGGCCAGCGCGGCCAGGGCGTTGAGGTGCCCGTGCAGGTAGGGCTCGGCGAGATCGCGTACGACGGCGGAGGCTTCCTCGATGGCCCGGGTGTACTCGGCCGTGCGGCCCAGGTTGATCAGGGCGGAGAGGCGTTGCACCAGCGCATCGCCCCGGGTATGCGGGTCCCGGGTGGTACGCAGCACCCCGTCCAGGATCGCGTACGCCTCCGTGGAGCGACTCACCTCCTGGAGCGCCCGCGCTTTCCTCAGGGCGTCAACCTGGTCCTCGACCCGGTCGAGCCAGCCCACCCGCGACCTCCCGTCGGCGTGCCGCTGCACCTGCTTTTGCACGTGCACCGCGACGACTCATGATTATGGCGTGACCACGCAGCCGCAACACCCGTCCGAAGGACCGAGACGGCACCGTCCGTCTCTGCTGGTGGCCGCTGCCACCCGGGACCTGCTCGCCGCCGGGGTGGAATCGGCCCGTACGGACGCGGAACTGCTGGCCGGGCACGTTCTGGGGCTGTCCCGAGGCCGGCTGGCGCTGGCCGAAGATTTCACCGACGAGCAACGAAACCGTTACCAGGCGTTGGTGGACCGCCGGGCGCGCCGTGAGCCTCTGCAACACCTCACCGGCACTGCCGGATTCCGGCATCTGGATCTGGCGGTCGGGCCGGGTGTGTTCGTGCCGCGCCCGGAGACCGAACTGCTCGCCGGCTGGGGTGTCGACCGGCTCCGCAGCATGACGAGCCAGGAGCCCCTGGTGGTCGACCTGTGCAGCGGGTCCGGGGCGATCGCCCTGTCGGTGGCCCAGGAGGTGCCGGCCGCCCGGGTGGTGGCGGTGGAACGGTCACCGGCCGCGCTGGCCTGGCTGCGGCGCAACGCGGCGGACCGGGCCGCGGCCGGAGACCGACCGATCGAGGTGGTGGTGGCCGACGCCACCGACCCGGACCTGCTGGCCGCCCTGGTCGGCCAGGTCGACCTGCTGCTGTGCAACCCGCCGTACGTGCCGCAGGCGGTGGCCGTACCCCCGGAGGTGGCCGGACACGACCCGGCGGAGGCGGTCTTCGGTGGGATGGACGGCCTGTCGGTCATCCGTCCGGTGATCGACCGTGCGGCGACCCTGTTGCGCCCGGGTGGTCACCTCGGGGTGGAGCACGACGACACCCACGGCGCGGCCGTGCCCGACCTGCTGGCCGCGGACGGTCGCTACACCGCGATCACCGCCCATCCCGACCTGACCGGGCGTCCCCGTTTCGCCACCGCGTCCCGCCGAACGGACCACCCACCGGCCGGCACGACCGGCACGTGGCAGACTGGCTCCTCGTGATGCTCTACGACTGCCGGTCGCTGGCCGACCGGGACCGCGGCATCGCTGCGGCCATCGAAGCGGTCCGCAACGGCGAGCTGGTGGTCCTGCCGACCGACACGGTCTACGGGGTGGGTGCGGACGCCTTCACCCCGTACGCGGTCAAGGCCCTGCTGGATGCCAAGGATGCCCCGCACACGCCGCCCCCGGTGCTGATCGGCTCCCGGCACACCCTCGACGGCCTGGTCTACTCGCTGCCCACCGAGGCGCGGGACCTGGTGGAGGCGTTCTGGCCGGGGGCGTTGACGATCCTGGTGCAGCATTCCGCGAGCCTGCGGTGGGATCTCGGCGACGACAGCGGGGTGGTGGCGGTACGGATGCCGCTGCACCCGGTCGCCCTGGAGGTGCTGCGGGAGACCGGTCCGATGGCGGTCGCCTCGGCCAACAAGAGCGGCCAGCCGCCCGCCCTGACGGCCGAGGAGGCACGCGACCAACTCGCCTACTCGGTGCGGGCGTACCTGGAGGCGGGGCCGGCGGTGGACCCGGTGCCCAGCACGATCGTGGACCTCACCGGTGACGATCCGGTGCTCGTCCGGGAAGGTGCCATCGGGCTGGACCGGCTGCGGGAAGTGGTGCCGGAGCTGCGCGAGAGCCAGGAGGCGTAGGTGCCTCCCTTCACCGTTCTGCACGTCTGCATGGGCAACATCTGCCGCTCCCCGATGGCGGAGCGGCTGCTGGTGCTGGCCGTACGGCAGCGCCTGGACCGGCGCGACATCGACCCGGCCCGCGCCGACGACCTGCTGCACAGCCACAGCGCCGGCACGGGTGGTTGGCACGCCGGCGAGGAGATGAACCCGCCGGCCGCCCGGCAGGTGATCACCCGGGGTGGCAGCACCGCCGGGTTCGCGGCCCGCAAGCTGCGCTCGGAGCACATCGACGCGGCCGACCTGGTGCTCACCGCCACGGCCGACCAGCAGGAGTACGTGGTGGCGCTGCGGCCCGACGCCGCGGCGCGCACCTTCGTGCTGGGGGAGTTCGGGCGGGTGCTGGCCACCCTGGACCCCTCCGGCTTGCCGGCGGCCGAGGCTTCCCCGGAGGCGGTGTACGCCCGGGGGGTGGCGCTGGTCGAGGCGGCCCACGCGGCTCGCCAGGGCACGACCCTGCTGCCCACGGACGACCTCGACGACCCGTGGGGGCGCGGGGACCAGTGCTTCACCCGGGTGGCCGACGAGATCGAGGAGACCGTGCAGCCGCTGGCCGCCACCCTGCTGCCCTGATCGGTGAATCTCCTCCGGATTCGGAGGAAAAGGCAGCAGAAGTGGTGATTAGCGCCATTCTGGGAGGGTCCTGACGGCTCCTGCGGGGAGAGCTGATGACCCGGGCGTTGCTGCCGAAAGTGTTCACCGTCCTGTTGGCCGGCACGCTGGCCGGCCTGGCGCTGGCGGTGGCGGCGCTGCCCGCCGCCCTGGTGTACGGCGTCGGGCTGGCGTCGCTCGCCGCGCCGTACGCGGACCTGCCCAGCAGCCTGCGTACGCCACCGACCGCCCAGCGGTCCAACCTGTACGCCAACGACGGCACCACCCTGATCACCTCCTTCTACCAGGAGGACCGGGTGGACGTGCCGTTGGACGAGGTGGCGCCGGTGATGCGCCAGGCGATCATCGCCGCCGAGGACGCCCGGTTCCACGAGCACAGCGGGGTGGACCTGCGCGGCGTCGTGCGGGCCTTCACGGTCAACCAGCGCGACGGCACCACCCGGCAGGGCGCCTCCACCCTGACCATGCAGTACGTGCGCAACGTGCTGAGCAACGATCCACGGCTCAGCGAGGAGCAGCGGGCCGCCGCCACCGAGGTCAGCACCGCCCGCAAGATCCAGGAGATCCGGTACGCCCTGGCCCTGGAACGGGAACTGACCAAGGACCAGATCCTGACCCGGTACCTGAACATCGCCTACTTCGGCGCGGGGGCGTACGGTGTCGCCGCCGCCGCCCGGCGCTACTTCTCCACCTCCCCGGCGGAGCTGACCCTGGCTCAGGCGGCCTTGCTGGCCGGGCTGGTGCGCTCACCGCACACCGACGACCCGATCAACGGTGACGCGGACAGTGCTACCGCCCGCCGAGGGTACGTCCTGGACCGGCTGGTCGAGTCCGGCCAGGTCCCGCCCGACGTGGCACAACAGGCGCAGGCCGAGCCGTTGAACCTGCGCCCCAGCGAGACCCCGAACGACTGCACCGCGGTACCCGAGGGGCACAACGACTGGGGCTTCTTCTGCGACTGGTTCACCCGGTGGTGGAGTGACCAGCGGGCCTTCGGCAGCTCGGTCGACGAGCGGCAGCGCACCCTGCGCCGGGGCGGCTTCACGATCGTCACCTCCCTGGATCCGGCCGTGCAACGGTCCACCACCGAGCAGGTGCGGCGGATCTACTCGGCGCAGTCCCGGTACGCGATGCCCACCGCGGTGGTGCAGCCGGGCACCGGGCGGGTGCTGGCCATGGCGGTGAACCGGACCTACAGCGTGGCGGCCAACCCGGCGGGGCAGAAGAACCACCCGAACACCGTCAACCAGCTCGTCGCCGGTGGCGGCACGATCGTCGGCTACCAGGGTGGCTCCACCTTCAAACTGTTCACCCTGCTGGCCGCGTTGGAGGCCGGGCTGCCGCTGAACACCGTGTTCGACGCGCCGGACCGGATCGTCACGGGCTTCCGGGCCAGCGGCGAGACGAGCTGCGGCGGCTACTGGTGCCCGGAGAACGCCAGCGCCTCGATGAGCGGGGAGCACGACATGTGGACCGCCTTCGGGGAGTCGGTCAACACCTACTTCGCCTGGCTGGCCGAGCGGATCGGGGCCGACCGGGTGGTGGAGATGGCCCAGCGGCTCGGCATCGTGCTGCGGGCCCGGGACGACGCGCAACTGGCCCGGCACGGGGCCCGGGAGTGGGGACCCTTCACCCTGGGGGTGGCCGCCACCACCCCCCTGGACCTGGCCGGGGCGTATGCCACCGTGGCGGCGGAGGGGATCTGGTGCGCCCCCACCCCGATCACCGCGATCACGGACGCCGCCGGGCGGCGGGTGACCGCCGGCCAACCGGACTGTCGGCAGGTGCTCGACGTCGACGTGGCCCGGGCGGCTGCGGACGCGGCTCGTTGTCCGGTCGGCGACCAGTCGATGTACCGCACCTGCGGCGACGGGACGGCCGCCCGGCTGCGCAGCCAGCTAGACCGGCCGGTGGGCGGCAAGACCGGCAGCTCCGATCGGTACGCCACGGAGACGGTGGTCGCCTTCACCCCCCAGTTGGCGGTGGCCGCGATGGCGGCCAACCCGGACGACCCCCAGGACCCGGTGGGTCAAGCGGTGCAGCGCGCGATGGTGGATTCGGTGGGGGAGATCCTCGCCTTCACCCTGCGGGACCAGCCGGTACGTGACTTCGTGCC
The DNA here is from genome assembly GCF_035920385.1 of Micromonospora sp. NBC_01739. Lineage (GTDB taxonomy): Bacteria > Actinomycetota > Actinomycetes > Mycobacteriales > Micromonosporaceae > Micromonospora. Next base: position 6,034,808 of record NZ_CP109151.1, read on the forward strand.
GCCCAGCGAGACGACCGCCTGGCGGGTCACCGGCGAACGCACCGGCAACTGAGCCAGGCTGTCCTCACCCCTCGGCGCGGGCGGTGATGTTGCGGGCCATGCCGCCGAAGACAACGGCGTGAAAGGGCGCCACCGCGGCCCAGTAGGCGTGCCCGGCCAGGCCGTGCGGCAGGAAGACCGCGCGCTGCCGGTAGCGGACGGCACCGTCCTCGCCGCGCTGCACCCGCAGCTCCAGCCAGGCCCGGCCGGGCAGCCGCATCTCGGCCCGCAGCCGCAGCACCTCGCCCGGCACGATCTCCTCCACCCGCCAGAAGTCCAGCGCCTCGCCCACCCGCAGCTGGTGCGGGTCGCGTCGGCCCCGGCGCAGTCCCACCCCGCCGACCAGCTTGTCCAGCCAGCCGCGTACCGACCAGGCCAGCGGGAAGGAGTACCAGCCGTGCTCGCCGCCGACCCCCTCGATGACCCGCCACAGCGCCTCCGGTGATGCCGCCACCGGCCGTTCCCGTACGTCCGTGTAGGCGGTGCCGCCGCTCCAGTCGGGGTCGCTGGGCAGGGGTTCGGCCGGGGCGTTCGACCCGGCGGCGGTCGACCAGCGGGTCTCCACCTGGGCGTCGCGGACCTTGGCCAGGGCCAGGGCGACGGCCTCGTCGAAACCGGTAAGCCCGCCCGGTGGGTCCGGCAGGTACCCGGCGATGTCGTGCTCGTGGGCCACCGCCTCGTGGATCAGGCTGGCCACCAGGGGCCGGGCCAGCGAGTTGGGGACCGGGGTGACCAGCCCCACCCAGTACGAGGAGAGGGTGGGGGTCAGCGGGCGGACCGGCAGCAGCAGTCGGCGGGGCAGCCCGGCGACCCGGGCGTAGCGCTGCATCATCTCGCCGAAGGTGAGCACGTCCGGGCCGGCGATGTCGAAGCCCCGGTCGACCTCCTGCGGCAGGTCGGCGCAGCCGACCAGGTAGTACAGCACGTCCCGGACCGCGATCGGCTGGATCCGGTTGGTCACCCAGCGCGGGGTGACCATCACCGGTAGCCGCTCGGTCAGGTAGCGCAGCATCTCGAAGGAGGCCGACCCGGAGCCGATGATCACCGCCGCCCGCAGCACCACGGTCGGCACCCCGCTCTCCCGCAGGATCCGCCCCACCTCACTGCGCGAGCGCAGGTGGGCCGAGGCGGTCGGGTCCTCCGCGGCCGGTTCCGGGCCGCCCAGGTAGACGATCCGGCGTACCCCGGCCGCGCGGGCCGCGGTGGCGAAGTTCACGGCGGCCTGCCGGTCGGCGGCCTCGAAGCCGGCCTGCCCGAGGGAGTGCACCAGGTAGTACGCCACCTCGATCCCGGCCAGGGCCGCCGGCAGGGTCTCCGCCCGGCTGAGGTCCCCCTCGGCGATCTCGACCTGTCCGGACCAGGGCACGTCGCGCAGTCGGGCGGCCCGGCGAGCCAGGCAGCGTACGTCGTGTCCGGCGGCCAGTAGACGGGGCACCAGACGTCCGCCGATGTACCCCGTCGCGCCGGTGACCAGGCATCTCACGGGCTCCAGTCTGCGGCCCAATAGACTCACTCGCTGTGGAGACCGCGACAGGCACCTTCTGGGGGCCGGACTTCGAGCAGTTGAGCACGGGCGATCCGGAGATCGCGGAGGTGGTGCTCGGTGAGCTCGACCGGCTGCGTACCGGCCTGCAACTGATCGCCAGTGAGAACCTCACCTCACCGGCGGTGCTGGCCGCGCTGGGCTCCACCCTGACCAACAAGTACGCCGAGGGCTACCCGGGGCGGCGCTACTACGGCGGCTGCGGCCAGGTGGACCGGGCCGAGGAGATCGGCATCACCCGGGCCAAGGACCTGTTCGGTGCCGAGCACGCCAACCTGCAACCGCACTCCGGGGCCAGTGCCAACCTGGCCGCGTACGCCGCCCTGGTGCAGCCGGGGGACACCGTGCTGGCGATGGAGCTGCCGCACGGCGGGCACCTGACCCACGGCAGCCGGGTGAACTTCTCCGGCAAGTGGTTCCACACCGTCGGCTACACCGTCCGGCGGGACACCGAGCTGATCGACTACGACGAGGTACGCGACCTGGCCCTGGCCCACCGGCCGAAGATGATCATCTGTGGCGCCACCGCGTACCCCCGGCTGATCGACTTCGCCCTGTTCCGGGAGATCGCCGACTCCGTCGGGGCGTACCTGATGGTGGACGCGGCGCACTTCATCGGGCTGGTCGCCGGGCAGGTGATCCCCTCCCCGGTGCCGTACGCCGACGTGGTCTGCGCCACCACCCACAAGGTGCTGCGGGGTCCACGGGGCGGGATGATCCTGTGCCGGGAGTCCCTGGCGGAGCGGATCGACAAGGCGGTCTTCCCCTTCACCCAGGGCGGTCCGCTGATGCACGCGGTCGCCGCCAAGGCGGTCGCGTTGCACGAGGCGGCCCAGCCGGAGTACCGCCGCTACGCCGCCCAGGTGGTGGCCAACGCGCAGGCCCTGGCCGACGGGCTGGCCGCCGAGGGGATGCGCCCGGTCTCCGGGGGCACGGACACCCACCTGGCGCTGATCGACCTCCAGTCGATCGGGGTGACCGGGGCCGAGGCCGAGGCCCGGTGCGACGCGGCGACCATCACCCTGAACAAGAACGCCATCCCGTACGACCCACGTAAGCCGATGGTCGCCTCCGGCATCCGGGTGGGCACCCCGAGCGTCACCACCCAGGGCATGACCGAACCCCAGATGCGGCAGGTCGCGGAGTTGATCGCCCGAGCGGTACGCACCGACCCCGCCGCCCCGGGCGGGACCGACGAACTGAACCGGATCGCCGCCGACGTGGCCGAGTTGGCCGCCGACTTCCCGGCGTACCCCCGATGAGCGCCTCCGGTGCCCCGGAGCCGGCGGCCAAGCCCGCGCCCCGGGCGGGGGAGCCCGGTGCCATCCGGGCCCGGCTGCCGCACCTGCGCCTGCCGCTGCTGGCCTGTGCCGGGCTGGCCGTGGTCGGGGTGCCGATCGCGGCCCTGGTACGCGGCCCCACCAGCGCGGCCGGGGTGGCCGCCGGGATCGGCCTGGTCATCGTCAGCTACCTGATCTCCAGTTTCTCGGTGGCCTGGGCGGACGCGGTCAACCCGAAACTGATCATGTCCGTGGGCCTGGTCACCTACGCCACCAAGATGGTCTTCCTGGGGGTGGTGATGGCCGCGGTGGCCAAGAGCGGCTGGCCGGGGCTGCCGGACATGGGGGTGGCCATCATCGCGGCCGTCGTGGTGTGGATCGCCGCCCATGTGAGTTGGGCTATGCGGGCACCGCTGCCGACCGGGAACCGGGTGTCGGGTCACTGAACCGGTCCGCGGTGTCCGTGGGCGTTTCGTGGCCCTGTTTCGGTGGCTGTGCAGGAGTAAGCTGGCTCCGGCTGACGCGCCCGCACTCGCCGCCCGCACGCTGCTCGCAGTGTGGGGGGTGCCGCACATCTGCGAAACTCCTGGCTGATAGTGTTCGCCTCGTCATGGCCGACAGCCCTCACCACGGAAACTCCGACGAGCACTCGTCGGAAGGCGTAGCCGGAGCCGTTTTTGGTTACCTGCTCGCCGGCATCGTGGCGTGGGGATTCCTCGGTTGGTTGGCGGCGAAACTCCTCGGCCTGCCGACCGGCATCGGGATCGGGGTGGGCATGATGCTCGGCGCAGCCGGAGCGATCTACCTGATCATGAAGAGGCTCAGTGCCTGAGTGCCGGCACACGCGGGTCTGTCGAGTGCGGAGGATGACACGTTGAGCGGACAGTTTGTCGCCGCAGAGGGCCTTCCATGGCCCCCCAAGGTCGATGACTTCTATCCGCCGGATCTCGCGGGTCCGTGGGTCACGAAGTTCACCCTCATGATCTGGCTGGCCGTCGGGCTGGTGATGATCTTCTTCCTGCTCACGTACCGGAACCCCAAGCTGGTGCCGAGCAAGGGCCAGTGGATGGCGGAATCCGTCTACGGCCTGGTGCGGGACAACATCGCCCGGGAACAGATGGGCAAGGAGGGCATCAAGTTCGCGCCCTACTTCACCGTGCTGTTCTGCTTCATCGCGGTGACCAACCTGTTCGGTATCACTCCCGGGTTGCAGATCTCGCCGAACTCACACATCGCCTTCCCGATCGTGCTCACGGCGGTCACCTATGCGATGTACATCTACGTCGGTATGCGTAAGCACGGCGTGGGCCGCTACCTCAAGCAGAGCCTGATCCTGCCGGGCATTCCCTGGCCCATGCACTTCCTGCTGGTGCCGATCGAATTCCTGCAGACCTTCATCAACCGGCCGGTCACCTTGGCGGTGCGACTCTTCGCCAACATGTTCGCCGGTCACCTGATCCTGCTGGTCTTCACGGTCGGTGGCTTCGTGCTGCTCGCCTCGGACAACCTCTTCATCCAGGCGACCTCCGTCTTCGCCTTCCTGATGGCGATCGTGATGGCCTTCTTCGAGGTGCTGGTCTCGCTGTTGCAGGCCTACGTCTTCGTCACGCTGAGCGCCAACTACATCGGGACCTCGCTTTCGGACGAACACTGATCCGACCCGGTGGGATGCCCGCCCGAGCTTTAGGTACGACCGCGTACGCGTGAAACCCTCACGCGTCAAACAGGAGGAATACCCGCAATGACTGTTCTTGCCGAGATCAGCGGTAACGTCAACACGATCGGCTACGGCCTCGCCGCCATCGGCCCCGCTGTCGGTGTGGCCCTGATCTTCGTGGCGTACATCAACTCCAGCGCCCGCCAGCCCGAGTCGGCCGGCTACAACCGCACCTGGCTGGTCCTGGGCTTCGCCCTGGTTGAGGCGCTCGCCCTCTTCGGCCTGGTGCTTGCCTTCGCCGTCAGCTGACCGTCCGTTAGTCGACCCGGAGGTCTGACATGAATCTCGCTGCCGAAGGTCATCACCCGCTTGTGCCGATCTGGCAGGAGCTGGTCATCGGGACGATCGCCTTCGCCCTGCTCTGCTTTGTGCTGCTGAAGTTCGTCATGCCGCGCATGGAGACGATGTACCAGGCGCGGGTCGACGCGATCGAGGGTGGCCTCAAGCGCGCCGAAGCGGCGCAGGCCGAGGCCAACCAACTTCTCGAGCAGTACCGGGCCCAGCTCGCCGAGGTGCGTACCGAGGCGGCACAGATCCGGGACGACGCCCGGGCCGACGCCGAGTCGATCCGTACCGACATCCTGGCCAAGGCCCGGGAGGAGTCCGACCGGATCATCGCCGCCGGCCGGGAGTCGCTGGCCGTGGAGCGCGAAACCATCGTGCGCGAGCTGCGCGCGGAGGTCGGCGGTCTCGCGGTCGACCTGGCCGGTCGGATCGTGGGCGAGTCGCTCGCGGACGAGGCCCGCCGCAAGGGCACCGTCGAGCGCTTCCTCACCGATCTCGAGAGCGCGGGGGCCCGCTGATGCAGGCCGCCAGCCGGGAGTCCTACGCCACCGCCCTGGCGCGGCTGGAGGAGTACGTCCGCGGCGCCGAGCCAACGGCGATCACCACCACCGGCACCGAACTGCTCGCCGTGGCAGACCTGCTGCGGCGGGAGGTCCGGCTGCGTCGGGCCCTGTCCGACCCGGCCCGCGAGGGCGCGGACCGGACGGGTCTGCTGACCGGGGTGCTCTCCGGCAAGGTCGGCGCGGAGACGCTGGACCTGCTCGGCGGGCTGGTCGCCGGCCGGTGGTCGGCGCCGTCGGAGCTGCTCGACGGTGTGGAGCGCCTCGGCGTGCAGGCGCTGCTCGCCGGTGCCGACCGCGCCGGCGAACTCGGTGAGGTGGAGGACGAGCTGTTCCGCTTCGGCCAGGTGGTCGCGGGGGATCCGCAGCTGTCCAACACCCTGTCCGACCCGGTGGCGCCGGTGGCGCAGCGGGCCGAGCTGATCGGGATGCTCCTGACGGGCAAGGCCCGACCGACGACGGTGCGACTGGCGGAGGCGGCCCTGGCCGGCTTCGGTGGCCGATCGTTCTCCACCGCGCTGTCCCGGCTGGTAGAGCTGGCGGCGGAACGCCGCGACCGGCAGGTCGCGTACGTGACCGTCGCGGCACCGCTGACCGAGGACGAGGAGCGTCGGCTGACGGACCAGCTCTCGGCCATCTACGGCCGGGTGGTCGCCGTGAAGCTTACGGTTGACCCGACGATCCTCGGCGGAGCGAGCGTTCGGGTGGGTTCGGACCTGTACGACGGGACGATCCTGCGCCGCCTCAACGAGACCCGTAACGCGCTCGCAAAGCGCTGACCTGCACCCCGCGATGCGCCCGGAATAACAGTCGACCCGAGGACCGGTCGGTACTAGGTATCCCGGGCCCCTGATACTTAAGGAAGCAGAGGATGGCCGAGCTGACCATCTCGACGGAGGAGATCCGCGGCGCGCTTGAGCGCTACGTCTCCTCCTATTCGCCCGACGTCTCCCGTGAGGAGGTCGGCACCGTCGCCGACACCGGTGACGGCATCGCCCACGTCGAGGGCCTGCCCTCGACCATGACCAACGAGCTGCTGGAGTTCGAGGACGGCACCCTCGGCGTGGCGCTGAACCTCGACGTCCGGGAGATCGGTGTCGTCGTCCTCGGCGACTACTCCGGGCTTGAGGAGGGCCAGCGGGTCAAGCGCACCGGCCGGGTGCTCTCCGTGCCGGTCGGTGACGCCTTCCTCGGTCGCGTGGTCAACGCGCTCGGCCAGCCGATCGACGGCCTCGGTGACATCGCCGACGAGGGCTACCGTGAGCTCGAGCTCCAGGCCCCGAACGTGATGGCCCGGCAGTCCGTCTTCGAGCCGCTGCAGACCGGCATCAAGGCCATCGACGCGATGACCCCGATCGGTCGTGGCCAGCGGCAGCTGATCATCGGTGACCGTAAGACCGGTAAGACCACGGTCGCGCTGGACGCCATCCTCAACCAGCGGGAGAACTGGGCCTCCGGCGACCCGAAGAAGCAGGTTCGCTGCATCTACGTCGCCATCGGTCAGAAGGCCTCCACCATCGCCTCCATCAAGGGGCAGCTGGAGCAGGCCGGCGCGATGGAGTACACCACCATCGTGGCCTCCCCGGCCTCGGACCCGGCCGGCTTCAAGTACCTCGCCCCCTACACCGGCTCGTCCATCGGGCAGCACTGGATGTACGGCGGCAAGCACGTCCTGATCGTCTTCGACGACCTGAGCAAGCAGGCCGAGGCGTACCGGGCCGTGTCGCTGCTGCTGCGTCGCCCGCCGGGCCGTGAGGCGTACCCGGGTGACGTCTTCTACCTGCACTCCCGGCTGCTGGAGCGCTGCGCGAAGCTCTCCGACGAGATGGGCGGCGGCTCGATGACCGGCCTGCCGATCATCGAGACGAAGGCCAACGACATCTCGGCCTTCATCCCGACCAACGTCATCTCGATCACCGACGGCCAGATCTTCCTGGAGACCGACCTGTTCAACCAGGGAGTCCGCCCGGCGATCAACGTCGGTACCTCGGTCTCCCGGGTCGGTGGCGCCGCGCAGATGAAGCCGATGAAGAAGGTCTCCGGTTCGCTGCGGCTGAACCTGGCCCAGTTCCGTGAGCTGGAGGCCTTCGCGGCCTTCGCCTCGGACCTGGACAAGGCCTCCCGCGCCCAGCTGGACCGTGGTGCCCGTCTGGTCGAGCTGCTCAAGCAGCCGAACTACTCGCCGTACCCGGTGCAGGACGAGGTCGTCTCGGTCTGGGCCGGTACCGAGGGCAAGCTGGACGACATCCCGGTCGGTGACGTGCGGCGCTTCGAGACCCAGTTCCTGGAGCACCTGCGGCGTAAGTACAACGCCACCCTCCAGGCGATCGCCGACAACAAGTGGGACGACGAGATCATCGCCGCCCTCGACTCGGCCGTCACGGAGTTCAAGAAGGGCTTCCTCGGCCGCGAGGACGAGCGCACGATCAACGAGGCGCCGGCGGCGCCGCTGGAAGGCGAGGCCGAGCACGAGACGGTCACCCGCTACAGCGGCGGTTCCTCGGCCCAGAAGAAGTAGGGTCGGGCCATGGCGGCGCAGGTACGTGTTCTTCGTCAACGCATTCGCTCGGCGAAGGGGATGAAGAAGATCACCAAGGCGATGGAGCTCGTGGCGACGAGCCGGATCGCCAAGGCTCAGGCCCGGGTGGAGGCGTCCCTGCCGTACGCCCAGGCCATCACCGGCGTGCTCACCGCGCTGGCGTCCAACGCCTCGGTCGACCACCCGATGCTGACCCCGCGCGAGCGGGTTCGGCGGGCGGGCGTGCTGCTGGTAACCGCCGACCGAGGTCTGGCCGGCGGTTACAGCACCAACGCCATCAAGACCGCGGAGTCGCTGATCGCGCGGCTCAAGGAGGACGGCAAGGAGCCGGTGCTCTACGTCGTCGGGCGTAAGGGCGTGTCGTTCTACCGGTTCCGTAACCGGCCGATCGAGGCCAGTTGGACGGGCTTCTCCGAGCAGCCGTCGTTCGCCGACGCCCGCGAGGTGGGCGACACCCTGGTCAAGGCGTTCACCGCCGGTGCGGATGACGTCGACGGCGGTCCGGGTGCCGACGGTGTGCTCGGGGTGGACGAACTGCACATCGTCTTCACCGAGTTCAAGTCGCTGATGACCCAGACGCCGGTGACCCGGATCATCGGGCCGTTGCAGGTCGAGGAGCGGCCCCGGTCGGAGGCCACCCCCGGCCTGCTGCCGGACTACGAGTTCGAGCCGGACGCGGAGGAACTGCTCGACGCGCTGCTGCCGAAGTACATCAACACGCGGATCTACGCGGCGTTGCTGGAGTCGGCGGCCAGCGAGTCGGCGGCCCGTCGGCGGGCGATGAAGAGCGCCACGGACAACGCCGAAGAGATGATCGACAAGTACACGCGTGAGATGAACTCGGCCCGCCAGGCCGGGATCACCCAGGAGATCAGCGAGATCGTCGGCGGCGCGAACGCGCTGGCCGCGTCGGGAAGTGAAGTGTGATGACTGCCCCAGTAGAGACCAAGACGGCCACTGGTCGCGTGGTCCGGGTCATTGGCCCGGTCGTCGACGCCGAGTTCCCGCGCGACGCCATGCCGGACCTCTTCAACGCCCTGCACGTGGACGTGACCCTCTCCGGCGGCGAGAAGACGCTGACCCTGGAGGTCGCCCAGCACCTGGGTGACAACCTGGTCCGCGCGATCTCGATGCAGCCCACGGACGGTCTGGTCCGGGGTGCCGAGGTTCGTGACACCGGCTACCCGATCCGGGTGCCGGTCGGTGACGCCGTCAAGGGTCACGTCTTCAACGCGATCGGCGAGTGCCTCAACCTCACCGAGGGCGAGACCATCCAGGCCGACGACCACTGGGGCATCCACCGCAAGGCCCCGGCCTTCGCGGACCTGGAGCCGAAGACCGAGATGCTGGAGACCGGCATCAAGGTCATCGACCTGCTGGCCCCGTACGTCAAGGGTGGCAAGATCGGCCTGTTCGGCGGTGCCGGCGTGGGCAAGACGGTGCTCATCCAGGAGATGATCACCCGGGTGGCCCGTAACTTCGGTGGTACCTCGGTCTTCGCCGGTGTGGGTGAGCGGACCCGTGAGGGCAACGACCTCATCCACGAGATGACCGACTCGGGCGTCATCGACAAGACCGCCCTGGTCTACGGCCAGATGGACGAGCCGCCGGGCACCCGGCTCCGGGTCGCCCTCTCCGCCCTGACCATGGCGGAGTACTTCCGGGACGTGAAGAAGCAGGAGGTGCTGCTCTTCATCGACAACATCTTCCGCTTCACCCAGGCCGGTTCCGAGGTCTCCACCCTGCTGGGCCGGATGCCCAGCGCGGTGGGTTACCAGCCGACCCTGGCCGACGAGATGGGCGAGCTCCAGGAGCGGATCACCTCCGTCCGGGGCCAGGCCATCACCTCGATGCAGGCGATCTACGTGCCGGCGGACGACTACACCGACCCCGCTCCGGCCACCACCTTCGCCCACCTGGACGCGACCACCAACCTGGAGCGGTCGATCTCCGACAAGGGCATCTACCCGGCGGTGGACCCGCTGGCCTCCTCGTCGCGGATCCTGGCCCCCGAGTTCGTCGGCCAGGAGCACTTCCAGGTGGCCAGCGAGGTCAAGCGGATCCTCCAGCGGTACAAGGACCTGCAGGACATCATCGCCATCCTGGGCATCGAGGAACTCTCCGAGGAAGACAAGATCACGGTCCAGCGGGCCCGGCGGATCGAGCGCTTCCTGTCGCAGAACACCTACGCGGCGGAGCAGTTCACCGGCGTGCCCGGCTCGACGGTCCCGATCAAGGAGACCATCGAGGCGTTCCGGAAGATCAGCGAGGGGGAGTACGACCACTTCCCCGAGCAGGCGTTCTTCATGTGCGGTGGGCTCGACGACCTGGAGAAGAAGGCCGCCGAGCTGATGAAGGGCTGACCCTTCGCACAGTTGCGTTGACGAAAAGGACCGCCCCGGACAACTCCGGGGCGGTCTTTTCGCTCGGCTTGAACAGATTCTGTCGCCGCTGTCCGGTTTTCGGTGCTCGGCGATCACGTAACTCGCGAGATACCGTCTATTCCACGCTCATTCGCCGATGAGCGGTGACCGTGTTCAACCATTCGGATGCGCGTACCCGTATCCCCTGTGGGATGCGACGAACGGAGATGCTCGTGGGTAAGGCCGGCAGGCGCGACAAGCGCGGTGGGCGTTCGTCGATCTGGCGTGGCGTGCCGGGCTGGGCCAGGTTCTGCACCATCTTCGGTGTCGTGTTGATGATGCTCAGCGGCACCTCACTGGTCGGTGCCGAGGCGTTGATGGCCCGCTACGAGGGAGCGATCGGCAAGGCGGACCTCTTCGGCGACCAGGCGGCCGGGGCCAGTGAGCGCAAGAGCGACATCAAGGGGCCGCTCAACATCCTGCTGGTCGGCATCGACCCCCGCAACGACCGGACCGCACCGCTGGCCGACGCGATCATGGTGCTGCACGTGCCGGAGGAGTTGGACCGGGCCTACCTCTTCTCCATGCCCCGCGACCTCTACGTGGAGATCCCTGCGTACCCCCGGGCGAACTTCAACGGTGCCACCTCCAAGCTGAACGACGCGATGTCCTTCGGCAGCCGGGTGCCCGACGGCGGCAAGCCGGACCCGGCGCGGGGCTTCGAACTGCTGGCCACCACGGTGCAGAACGTCACCGGGATCAAGCGGTTCGACGCCGGTGCCATCATCAACTTCTCCGGCTTCCAGAAGATCGTCGACGCGATGGGCGGCGTCACGATGAACATCGAGCGGGAGGTCCGCTCCGAGCACCGGGAGCCGGACGGCAAGCACCGTAAGGGCAACCCCAACGGCGAGGGCTACATCGGGCCGCAGGCCGTCTACCCCAAGGGCAAGCAGCACCTGAGCGGGTGGCAGGCGCTGGACTACGTCCGCCAGCGGTACCCGAAGAACGGTGTGCCCGACGGTGACTACGGCCGTCAGCGACACCAGCAGCAGTTCGTCAAGGCGATGGCCGCCCAGGCCTTCAGCGCCGACGTGGTGACCAACCCCGTCAAGCTGGACCGGGTGCTGCGGGCCGCCGGCGAGTCGCTGATCTTCAGCGGGCGGGGCCACAGCGTGGTCGACTTCGGGCTGGCCCTCAAGGACATCCGTCCCGGCAACATCCAGATGATCAAGCTTCCGGGTGGCGGGGTCTTCGGCAACCGGAACAACTACCTCGGCGAGAAGTTCGAGCCCGAGGTGGAGGACTTCTTCGTGGCGTTGGAGCGGGGCCTGCTGGATCCGTTCCTTCTCGAACATCCCAAGCTGGTGAACAAGGGCTGAATCGTGGTGCACGTCTCGGCACCCGGCTGTAACACAGGTCCGCAGGGTGACTAGACTTTCCCCAATCCGCCTCAGCAAGGAGACAGCGTGGCAGAGCAGCTCAACGTCCAGCTCGTGGCCGTAGAGGAGAAGGTCTGGTCCGGCAAGGCCGAGATGGTCATGGCCCGGACGACCGAAGGTGAGCTGGGTGTGCTGCCGGGGCACGCGCCCCTGCTCGGTCAGCTCGCCGAGCCCGGCCGAGTACGCATCAAGCTCCCCGGCGGCGAGCAGCTCGCCTACGAGGTGTCCGGCGGCTTCCTGTCCGTGAACGGGCAGGGCGTCACCGTCCTCGCCGAGAGCGCCACCCCGGCCTCCGTCACTTCGGACAACTGAGCCGATCCGCCGATGGAGATCGTGGAAGGGATCGGAATCGGCTTCGCCGTCATTCTCGGCGCGATCCTGTTCCTCTTCATCCGGCGGGCACTTGTCACCCGAAGCGGGGGCATCATCCGGCTCAGCGTCCGGACCTCCACCATGCTCGACGGCCGCGGATGGTCGCCCGGTTTCGGCAGGTTCGTCGGGGACGAACTCCGCTGGTACCGGATGGTCAGTTTCGCCGTACGCCCCAAGCGGGTGCTCTCCCGTGAGGGGCTGAACGTGGAGCGGCGGCGGCTGCCGGAGGGACAGGAACGGATGTCCATGCCGGCGGACTGGATCATCCTCCGCTGTACGAGTCGACACGCCCCGGTCGAGATCGCCATGGCGCGATCCACCGTCACCGGGTTCCTATCCTGGCTCGAGGCCGCTCCTCCGGGGGCGGTCTCGCCACGTCTGATCCCTCAACAGGACTGGCCCGCAGCCTGACCCGCCAAGTCCGACGGCTCGACCGCCGATTGACTCGGCCGGTCGGTATCTAAGGCCGTTGGTCCGCTTGTGCGGTTGGTCCCTTGGCCGTCGAGGTCCGGCGCCATTGGTCGGGCGCCTGGCTCAACGGCTGACTGCCGGATGGCTCACCTGAGTAATTTGGGCTTGTTTCGGCGATTTGCCCGCGCAATCGGCGCAATCCGCGCAAGCGGGGCCTCAGGCGCGCACCAAATGCGGGTGATCGACTCCGTTTCGCCGGAATGGCGGGGTCCGGCCCGACGGGATACCGCCATTTCGGCGAAACGGCGCGAGCCCTCCGCCCGTCGGGGCTCAGGTGCACGGCGCTCGGGTCCGACTCGGCCCGCAGGGCTCGGCCCTCGTGGCTCGGGCTCGGGCTCGGGCTCGGGCTCGGGAATGGTGGCGGCTGGCGGGTGGTTGGACATCCCTGACCGGCCGATGCAGGCCGCCTGAGCTGGGCAGATGGCTCCGTGAGTGTCTGGCCCGGCGGGAATGATGGCGGGCAGCCGGTCGTTGTACATGGTCCCGGCGCCACGAAGGGCCATGCCCCGTGCGAAGCCCTCCGGTCCGCGAAGGGCCCGGGTCTCGTGCGTGAAGTGCCCCGGCCCCGTGTGTCAGCCGGTGATTCTTCCCCCCTGTTTTCAGCGCCTGATGGCGTTTGCACGCACCCGATCCCCCTTTCGTGGTGTGTGTCTACCCCCGAATGGAGCTTGGTCATGAACTCGATCTTCCGTAACAGTGTGCTCGGTATTGCTGGTGTGGCCCTCGCCGGTGGTGTCTTCGCTGGCCCGGTGGCTGCTCAGGCGGACGCCACTCCGGTGAAGTCGAGTCCGGTGGCCGTCGCGCAGGCCGAAAAGCCGAAGGCTGACAAGCCCGATACGGGCAAGTTGATTCCGCATGGTGTGCAGGGCAGGCAGTCCCGCATCGATCTGGACGCTGAGCAGGTCGCGAACACGAAGGCGATCATCGCGGCCACGAAGAAGAACGGCATGGACGAACGCGCCGCGGTGGTGTCGATCGCGACGGCGTTGCAGGAGTCGAAGTTGGAGAACCTGGGTCACCTGGGTGACCGCAACGACCACGACTCCCAGGGCTTGTTCCAGCAGCGGCCGTCCAGTGGTTGGGGCACGGTGGAGCAGATCACCGATCCCGAGTACTCCACGACCGCGTTCCTGAAGGGCCTCAAGCAGGTTGATGGTTGGCAGGACATGCCGTTGACCAAGGCCGCCCAGGCCGTGCAGGTGTCGGCGTACCCGGACCACTACGCCCAGTGGGAGCAGATGGCCGCCGACCTGGTAGCCCAGCACTGGAACAGCTGACAGGCAACAACTGACCCCGATAGACAACGCGAAGAGCCGGTACCCGATCTCGGGTGCCGGCTCTTCGGCGTCTTCGCATCAGGTCAGCTCGGTGACCCGGGCGCGGAGCCAGTCGACGACAGCCTCGGTGACCGCCGGGTCGACCGGGTTGCGGATCTCCCGGCGGTACGCCCCCAGGGACGCCCGGCCCGGCTGGTGGCGCAGCACGTGGGTGACGTCCGGCAGGAGCCGGGTCTGCACCGGGCCGCCCGCGTGCTCGGCGATCAGGGTCAGGTCGGCCGGGTCCACCTGAAGGTCCTTGGTGCCGGTGACGGCGAGGATCGGCGCGCTGATGCGGGCGAGGTCGGGCCGGGGGTCGTACCGCAGGAACTCCCGCATCCACTTCGCGTTGATCCGCTGCCCGCCCATCCGTGTCACGTCGCCGGTGGTGGCCAGGATCTTCTCGTGGTTGCGGGACACCCTGGCCACCAGGTCCAGACGCATGAGCCGCAGTAGCAGGCGTACCGGGGCGGGCAGGCTGGGCAGGATCTGGGCTGTCTGCCAGCGCAGCACCTCGGCACCGAGCCGGGCACTGCTGGAGAGCAGGACCAGCCCGGCGGTGGTCACGCCACGCGCGGCGAGCACGGTGGCGGTCAGTGCCCCCTCGCTGTGCCCGACCAGGAACAGCGCCCCGCTGTCCACGTCTGCCTCGGCCCCCAGGGCGGCGAAGGCCGCCTGGGCGTCGTCCACGTTGTCGTGGAACCCGGTGGGCCAGAACCCGCCGGAGCTCTCGCCGATTCCACGCCGGTCGTACCGCAGGGTGGCGACACCTGCGGTGGCCAGCGCGGCGGCCAGGTCCCGCTGGATGCCGACGCGCATCCGGCGGTGGTCGCCGTCGCGGTTCAGCGGCCCGGAGCCGGGCAGCAGCAGGGCGGTGGGGTGGGGGCCCGGACCGTCCGGCAGGGTCAGGGTGCCGACCAGGCGGTGACCGGCAGAGTCGAAGGTCAGTTCGCGCTCGGTGCTCACCGGCGTACCGCCTCGGCCACGGCGGCCGCGTCGTCGGCGCCGATGACCAGGGCGTCGTACCGCTGGCCGGTCAGGGTGATGCGCACGGCCGGTTGGTTGGCGCGGACGCTGACGAACTCCTTGCCGGCCCGGCCGCGCCAGGTGCCGACCTTGCGGGCGCCGGGCAGGCCGAGGCCGGGTGCCCGGATGCCTCGGGGGGCGCGCAGGCCGTCGGGCTGCACGGTGACGGCGGTTACGGCGGAACGCGGAACGGTGACGTCGCCCCGGAGCGCCCACAGCTTCTCGGCAGGGGTGAGCCGGACGCGGATCGAATCGGGGGTGAGGTCGATGGCGGCCATCGGCGCTCCTTAGTGCTCGCTATAATCTCGTCAGTGAGAACATTATCAGAAGCGAGAACAACGGGGAGGCGAGTGTGGCCCTCGACACTGCTGAGCTGCTGCTACATCCGGTACGACTGCGGATCGTCCAGGCATTTCTGGGCGGCCGGACGCTGACCACCGCCGACCTACGGGGAGAACTGGCGGACGTGCCCCCGGCGACCCTGTACCGGCAGGTCGGCACCCTCGCCGGTCACGGGGTTCTGCGGTCGGTCGGGGAACGGCGGATCCGGGGTGCGATCGAGCGCAGCTACCAGTTGGACGAGGCGGCGGCTGCGGTGGACGCCGAGGCGATCCGCGGGATGACCCCGGAGCAGCACCGCCGGGCCTTCCTCACCTTCGTCGCCGGGCTGCTGGCCGACTTCGACCGCTATCTGGACAACGGTGGCGGGGACCTGGCCCGGGATCTGGTCGGCTACCGGCAGAACGCGTTCTACGCCAGCGACGCCGAGGTGGTCCAGTTCATCACCCGGTTGCGGGAGCTGTTCGCCGAGTACGCGGCCTTGGGGCCGGGGCCGGACCGGGTGCGGCGGTTGTTCACCACCCTGCTGCTCCCCGCTCAGGCAGACGGGCCGGGCACCGTGCCGTCGGAGGCCACCAACTCCACCTCGTAACCCTGCCCGTCGGCCAGGTAGGCGGCGTAGGTGCCGGCGCCACCGGCGTACGGGTGACGGTCGGGAAAGAGCAGTTCCCAGCCGTACGCCGGGGCCTGCTCGACAAGCCGGTCCACCGCGGCGGGTGGACCGGCGTGAAAGGCCAGATGGTTCAGCCAGCCCCAACTGTGCATTGCCGCGCCCAGGTCGGGTACCCAGACCTCCACGTGGTGCAGGGCGCCGACCGTCACCGGCCTCCGCCGGGGACCCATAGCACGTCTCCGTCCGGATTTGCCGTTCTTGACAGGATAAAGAGCAGATCCGACAGCCGGTTGAGATACTTTGCCGGAAGGAGGCTGGTCCGGTCGGGGTCGTGTGCGACGAGCGCCCACGCCGACCGCTCGGCGCGCCGGGCGATCGTCCGCGCCGCGTGCAGCAGCGCCGCGCCCGCGGTGCCGCCGGGGAGGATGAAGGAGTCGAGCGTGCTCAGGCGTCCGTTGAACTCGTCGCACCAGCCCTCAAGGCGCTCGACGTACTCCTCGGTGACTCGCAGCGGCGGGTACTTGGGGTCCGGCTCGACCGGGGTGGACAGGTCGGCGCCCACGTCGAACAGGTCGTTCTGGATCTGCCCCAGCACCGTACGCAGGGACTCGTCGAGCTGCCCCAGGGCCAGTGCCACGCCGAGCGCCGCGTTGCACTCGTCGACATCGGCGTACGCGCAGATCCGTGGATCGGTCTTCGACACCTGCTCGTTGTTGCTCAACCTGGTCATGCCGGCGTCGCCGGCCTTGGTGTAGATGCGCGTGAGGTGGACGGCCATGACGCACAGCCTACGGATACCCGACCTGACCATCCCGACGCGCCCGCAGCCGGGCACCGGCTGGTCCGCCGGGGTCGGACCGGGCGACGCGGGCGACCCGGCGATATCGGATGTCGACGTCATCCGGGTCAACGGGGCGGCCCGACTGGCCGGCACGGTGCACGTGGTCGGCGCCAAGAACTCCGCGTTGAAGCTGATGGCCGCCGCCCTGCTGGCCCCGGGTCGAAGCGTGATCACCAACGTGCCGCGGATCACCGACATCGCCATCATGGGGGAGGTGCTGCGCCGACTCGGCTGCGACGTGCGGTTCGACGCGGACGACCCGGTGGACCCGATGGTCGCGGGCGGGGGAGTGCCCCGCTCCCGTTCGGTGTCCATCGAGGTGCCGGAGCAGCCGGGGGTGGAGGCCGACTACGACCTGGTACGTCGGCTGCGCGCCTCGATCTGCGTACTCGGTCCACTGCTGGCCCGGCGCGGCTACGTACGGGTGGCCCACCCGGGCGGGGACGCCATCGGCTCGCGAGGGCTGGACATGCACATCGCCGGGCTCACCCGGATGGGCGCGGACATCTCCGGTGAGCACGGCTTCGTGATCGCCTCCGCTCCGCAGGGGCTGCACGGCGCGGAGATCACCCTGGACTTCCCCAGTGTCGGGGCCACCGAGAACCTGGTGATGGCGGCGGTGCTGGCCAACGGGACCACCGTGATCGACAACGCGGCCCGGGAGCCGGAGATCGTGGACCTCTGCACCATGCTCATCCGGATGGGGGCGCTGATCGAGGGCGAGGGCACCTCCACCATCACGGTCGTCGGGGTGCCCCGGCTGCAGCCGGTGCGGCACGCGACCGTGGGGGACCGGATCGTCGCCGGCACCTGGGCCTTCGGGGCGGCGATGACCCGCGGCGACGTCACCGTGACCGGCCTGGACCCGAGCTTCCTGGAGATCGCGCTGGACAAGGTGGTCGCGGCCGGTGGGCTGGTGGAGACCCGGGCCAACGCCTTCCGGGTACGGATGGATGACCGGCCCCGGGCGGTGGACGTGGTGACCCTGCCCTATCCGGGCTTCGCCACCGACCTGCTGCCGATGGCGATCGGTCTGGCCGCGCTCAGCGAGGGCGCCTCCCTGATCACGGAGAACATCTTCGACGGCCGGTTCATGTTCGCCAACGAGATGATGCGCCTCGGCGCGGACATCAAGACCGACGGGCATCACGCGGTCGTACGCGGCCGTGAACAGCTCTCCGGCGCACCGGTTCGGGCCACGGACATCCGGGCCGGCGCTGGACTGATCATCGCCGGGCTCTGTGCCGACGGGGTGACCGAGGTGTCCCATGTGCACCACGTGGATCGGGGCTATCCCGACTTCGTAGCCGACCTGCGGGCCCTCGGCATCGAGGTCGAGCGAGCCACCGCGCCGGAGGAGCCGGAACTGAGCATCTGAGCCTAAGCCTGAGCCGCCGGGCCGTCCGGCTGAACCGCCTTAGCGGTCGTTCAGTACCGCCGACTAGGGTCTGTGTCGAGAGTCCTCGGTCGAGCCGAGGGCTTCGCAGGATGCAGGCAGAGACTCCGAATCGCAGCGAGGGAGCAACAGATGGCGGGTCGACTCGCGGTTGTCGGTGCCGGGCTGATGGGCTCGGGCATCGCCCAGGTGGCGGCGCAGGCAGGCTGGCAGGTGACCCTGCGGGATCTGGACGAGGCGGCGACGCAGCGCGGCCTGGACGGCATCCGGACCTCACTGACCCGGTTCGCCGACAAGGGCAAGATCTCCGCCGAGGAGGTCGAGGCGACCCTGGGACGGATCACCCCGACCACCGACCTGGAGGCGGCGGCGGAGGCGGACATCGTCGTCGAGGCGGTCTTCGAGCGGCTGGAGATCAAGCACGAGGTGTTCCGGGCGCTGGACCGGATCTGCAAGTCGGACGCGATCCTGGCCACCAACACCTCGGCCATCCCGGTGACCCAGATCGCGACCGTCACCGAGCGTCCGGAGGCGGTGGTCGGCACCCACTTCTTCTCCCCGGTGCCGATGATGAAGCTCTGCGAACTGGTCCGCGGCTACAAGACCAGCGACGCGACCCTGGAGGCGGTCAAGTCCTTCGCGGAGGGGATCGGCAAGACCGTCGTGGTGGTCAACCGGGACATCGCCGGCTTCGTCACCACCCGACTGATCTGCGCCCTGGCCATGGAGGCGGTCCGGCTGGTCGAGGCCGGGGTGATCTCCGCCGAGGACCTGGACACCGCCTGCAAGCTCGGCTTCGGGCACGCCATGGGCCCGCTGGCCACGGTCGACCTGACCGGTGTGGACGTGCTGCTGAACGCCACCCGCAACATCTACACCGACACCGCCGACGAGAAGTTCTTCCCGCCGGAGCTGCTCCAGCGCATGGCCACCGCCGGTGACCTGGGCCGCAAGTCCGGCCAGGGCTTCTACTCGTACTGAGGGTGTGATGTAAGGAAGGGCACCTTCTTAACGCCTCGTGCATAGGAAGGGCCCCTTATTAACAAGATCAGCTGGATCTCGTTAATAAGGGGCCCTTCCTTGCACCGTCAGCCGTCGCGGCGGGTGGTCCAGCGGAAGGTGGTCAGGCAGAGCACCAGGCCGATCACGCACCACAGGCCCAGCACCAGCGCGACCCGGGTCAGCTCGAAGGAGCCGCCCGGCTCGCTGGCGCCGAAGCTCTCCGGCAGGAAGACCGCGCGCAGGCCCTGGCACATCCACTTGAGCGGGAAGATGGCCGCCACCTGCTGCATCCAGCTTGGCAGGTTGGTGAAGACGAAGAAGACCCCGGAGATGAACTGGAGCACCAGGGCGATCGGGGTGACCACGGCCGAGCCGCTGCGCGCCGTACGGGCCAGCGAGGAGATCGCGATGCCGCACAGGGTGCAGGCGGTGACCCCCAGCGCGCTGACCCAGCCGAAGGTCAGCCAGGCCGAGGCCGTGGAGGGCAGGTCCAGGTCGAACAGCAGCACCGAGACGGTGAGCAGCAGGGCGGTCATCACCAGCCCGGTCACCAGCACCATGATCACCTTGCCGGCGAACCAGACCCACTTCGGCATCGGGGTGCCCCGGTAGCGCTTGAGCACTCCCCGGTCCCGCTCGATGGGGATCCAGATGCCGAGGTTCTGGAAGCTGACCGTCATCAGGCCGGTGGCGATCATGCCGGTGATGAAGTACTGGGTGTAGCTCACCCCGCTGCCCAGGTCGCCGTCGAAGATCGACGCGAAGATCAGCACCATGATGATCGGGAACCCGAGGGTGAACACGACGGATTCCCGGCTGCGCAGGAACTGCCGGATCTCCAACCGCCCCTGCCGCAGGGCGAGACTTGCCGGCCCCGGCCGACGGGCGGGCGCGGCGGCGGCGACCGGGGGCGCCGACTTCGTCGTGGTGGTCATCGGTGTCCGATCATCCGCAGGTAGATGTCCTCAAGGGTGGGCCGGGTGACGGTCAGGCCGGGCACCTCGCCACCGAGCCGCGCGGCCAACTCCGCCACCAGCGCCGTCGGCGTCGCGCTCTGCGCGCTCTCCAGGGTGCCCTCGGGGGTACGCCAGGAGACCGTGGCCAGGGCCTCCTGCCGGTTGCCGAGGCTGTTCGGCGGGGCCACCTCGACCAGTCGGCCGCCCGCGATGACCCCTACCCGGTCGGCCAGGGCCTCGGCCTCGTCTAGGTAGTGGGTGGTGAGCACGATGGTGGTGCCGGCTGCGGAGAGGTCCCGGATCAGATCCCAGAACTCGCGGCGGGCCTCCGGGTCGAAACCGGTCGTCGGCTCGTCGAGGAAGAGCAGTTCAGGGCGGCCGATGATGCCCAGGGCGACATCCAGTCGGCGCTTCTGCCCACCGGAGAGGGTGTGCGTACGGGCGCGGGCCTTACCGGCCAGGCCGACCCGGGCGATCACCTTGTCCGGGTCGTCGGCGTCCGGATAGAAGGCGGAGAAGTGGCGGACCACCTCGGCGACGGTCAGTTCGTCGAACTCGCCGGTGCCCTGGAGCACGATGCCCACTCGGGCCCGCCACTGCGGGGTGGCCTCGGGCGGGTCGACCCCGAGCACCCGCACCTCACCGGCGTCCCGGTGCCGGTAGCCCTCCAGGATCTCCACCGTGGTGCTCTTGCCGGCACCGTTCGGCCCCAGCAGGGCGAACACCTCGCCCCGGTGGACGTCCAGGTCCAGCCCGGCCACCGCGACATTGTCGCCGTACGCCTTGCGCAGCCCTCGGACGTGGATCGCGACCTCGTCACTCATGACCTCAAGTGTGCGACCTGCACCGGCGGATCACCTGCACCGGGGGTGGTGGTTCCCGCCACCACCCCCGGGGTGTTAAGCGGGGCCCCTTCCTCTACCGCAGGCGTTAAGAAGGGGCCCTTCCTTACTGCCCTTCCTTACCCCTCAGCGGGGGTTGTAGGTCATGCAGTCGGCCATGTCCGCGTCCGGGCCGACCCGGATCGAGGGAGCCTGGCACTCCAACTGCTCGTTGTGTCGGCAGTCGGCCCGTTTGCAGGCCCCCACCTGGGCCTTCTGGCCGTCCGCACCGGCCCGGATGGCCGGCATCTCGATGAAGGTGTGGCAGTGGGCGTGGTCCATGCTGCCGATCGTGATGGCGAACGCGTGACAGTCGTTGGTGTGGTTGTACGCGCAGGCGGCCACCACACACTCCTGGACGCGCGGCATCTCCAAGGCTGCGGTCATCGCGACCTCCTCTAGGTATTTGCCTGATTTTAGGCATCTGGGAGATCTGTGTGGTCCGGTTCGCGGGATCCGGCCACCGGCCTAGCCCGCGCCGAGCACCTCGGAGAGCAGGGCCGGTTCGAGACCGCGTTCGGCCAGACCGGCCAGGATGTGCGGCAGCGCCTCGTCGGTCATCGGGGCGTTGGCCTCGGTGACGTGCAGGACGATCACCGAGCCGGGGCGTACCTGGTCCAGCACGGCCCGCACGATCGGCTGCCAGGCGGTGGCGAAGGGGTCTCCGCTGACCACGTCGCCGTCGACGACCGTCAGGCCGAGGGGGGCTAGTGCGGTCAGCGCCGCCCGGTCGTGGCAGAGCCCGGGGAACCGGAAGTACCGGGTCTGCCGACCGCCGTAGGCGCTGACCAGGTCGAAGGTGCGGGCCACGTCGGCGGTCATCTTCCGGCGGTCGATGCGGGGCAGTCCGTAGCAGTCCGCGGTGAAGGCCAGGTGCCCGTAGGTGTGGTTGGCCAACTCGAACCGCGGGTTGGCGGCCAGTCGCCGGGTCACCTTCGGGTACTGCTCCACCCACATGCCGGTGAGGAAGAAGGTGGCCGGGACACCCTCCCGCTCCAGCCGGTCGATGATCTTCAGATTGGCGTACGAGGTGACGGCACCGCTGCGTAGCTGGCGTCGCATCGCGTCGGTCATGTCCGCGTCGAAGGTCAGCGCCACCTTGTTTCCCCGACGTGGGCCGTGGTCGACCACCGGGGGCAGCGCGTCCGTCCGGGTAGCGCCGGGCAGGGTCCCGGCCGGCGGGGTGGACGATGCACTCGACGGGTTGGCCGACGCCTCGGACCGGTCACTGGCCTCCGCCTCGACGAACCTGGCGCCGGACTCGGACCGCTGCCCGAGGTCGGCACCCTCGGGCTGACGCAGGGGGTTAAGGACGGCCAGCAGGGTCAGGGCACCGAGGACGGCGGCCAGGGTCGCCAGAAGCGGAACGCGGGAAGTCTTCACGGACACCGGAGGATGATGTCAACCGTGCCCGGCGGGCAACATCATCCGGCCCGGCAGCGCCTGGGGCGGGGCCGGAGGCGCAGCGGGTACCCCCGGGTCAGACCCGGAAGCCGGCCTCCCGGGCGGCCCGGCGTTCCCGGCGGCGTTCCGCCCTACGGCGCAGGAACCACGGCAGAAAGAGCAGGAAGGCGACCAGGAACACCAGCACCAGCACCGGCAGGATGATCGCCACCAGGGACATCACCACACTCGTGGCGTCCTCGGCGGTGCTCGCCACCGGGGCCCCGATGCCGGCCGTGGCCGCGTTGATGACCGGCCGGGCGGCGGACTTGAGCAGGTGGATGCCGAGGGCGATGGCCACCCCGACCAGCACCGGCACCCACTGGCCCCCACTGGCGAAGAAGCTGTCGGGATCGCTGACGGTCACCGTCTCGGCGGCCGAGCCGGCACCGAAGGCCAGGCCGCCCGCCGTCGGACGGACCACGGTCTGCACCACGTCGTTGACATGGTCCACCACGGGCACCTTGTCCGCGACGACCTCGACGACCAGCAGGGCGGCGAGGATGGCCAGCACCCAGCCGTTACCCAGCCACTGCCAGCCCCCGGGCAGGTCGATCACGCTGGTGTAGCGGGCCAGCCCGCCCATCAGCAGCAGCGGGATGTACGCGTTCAATCCCGCCGAGGCGGCCAGTCCGGTACCGGTGAGCAGTTCGAGCACCATCTCAGCATGGCACCGGCACGCCAGTGGCGCTCGACGGCGATCCCCGGTGCCTCCGCTACCCTCGTCGGGTGCGGTTGGTGATTGCGAAATGCTCGGTGGACTATGTCGGACGGCTCTCGGCCCACCTGCCGCCGGCCACCCGGTTGCTGATGGTGAAGGCGGACGGGTCGGTGTCGATCCACGCCGACGACCGGGCCTACAAACCCCTGAACTGGATGAGCCCGCCCTGTCGGCTGGAGGAGGCCCCCGGGGTGTGGCGGGTGGTCAACAAGGCCGGTGAGGAGCTGCGGATCACCCTGGAGGAGATCTTCCAGGACACCTCGTACGAGCTGGGCGTCGACCCGGGGCTGCGCAAGGACGGGGTGGAGGCCCACCTTCAGGAGTTGCTGGCCGCCAACCCGGAGACTCTGGGCGAGGGGTTCACCTTGATCCGCCGGGAGTACATGACCGCGATCGGCCCGGTGGACCTGCTCTGCCGGGACGCCAACGGAGGCACGGTCGCGGTCGAGGTCAAGCGGCGCGGCGAGATCGACGGGGTGGAGCAGCTCACCCGCTACCTGGAACTGCTCAACCGGGACCCGCTGCTCGCCCCGGTTTCCGGGGTCTTCGCCGCCCAGGAGATCAAGCCGCAGGCCCGGGTGCTCGCCACGGACCGGGGGATCCGCTGTGTGGCGGTGAACTACGACCGGCTGCGCGGCATCGAACGTGACGAGCTGACCCTCTTCTAGAGCTTCCGGCCGTACAGCAGCTTGACCGCCTTGACCAGGCGGTCGACGTCGGCCTGGGTCCGCTCGAAGGTGGTCGACGGCAGCAGGGAGCGGGCCCGCCGGCGGGTGATCGACTTGGCCCGGCCGAACTCCCGCAGCCCGTCCTCGCCGTGGATGCGACCGAAGCCGGACTCGCCGACCCCGCCGAAGGGCAGGGTGGACATCCCGGCGAAGGTCAGGGTGGAGTTGATCGAGGCCATGCCGGAGCGCAGGCGTCGGGCGATGGCCACCGCCCGTCGCTCACCGAAGACCGAACCCCCCAGGCCGTACGGCAGGGCGTTGGCCCGCCGCAGAGCCTCGTCGGCGTCGCGGACCCGGTTGATGGTCACCGTGGGTCCGAAGGTCTCCTCGCGTACGGCGGCGGAGTCCTCCGGCACCTCGACCAGCACGGTCGGGTGGGCGTATGGCGGCCGTACCGAATCCGGGCCGCCGAGTGCGGCCCGTCCGCCCCGGGCCAGGGCGTCGGAGATGTGCCGGCGGATGACCTCAAGTTGGCTCGGCATGGTGATCGGCCCGATGTCGGTGCCCTCCGGGCCCACGGTCAGTCGCCCGGCCCGCTCGACCACCTTCTCCACGAAGGCGTCGAAGACCGGCTCCACCGCGTAGACCCGCTCGATGCCGATGCAGGTCTGCCCGGCGTTGGTCATCGCACCCCAGACGCACGCCTCCGCGGCGGCGTCCAGGTCGGCGTCGACATCCACGATCATGGCGTCCTTGCCGCCGGCCTCCAGCAGCACCGGGGTCAGGGACTCGGCGCAGGCCGCCATGACCTTCTTCGCGGTGGCCGTGGAGCCGGTGAAGGCCACCTTGTCGACCCCGCTGCGGCACAGGGCGGCACCGATGTCCCCCAGCCCGTGCACGGCGGTGAAGACGGGCTGTTCCGGCACCACCTCGGCGAAGGTGTCGACCATCCACTGCCCGACGAGGGGGGTGTATTCGCTGGGCTTGAAGACCACCGCGTTACCGGCCGCCATCGCGTACGCGGCCGAGCCGATCGGGGTGAAGACGGGATAGTTCCAGGGGCCGATGACCCCGATCACCCCGTGCGGCTGGTACTCCAGGTGGGCGGTGAACTCCGCCAGGATGAGCCGGGAGCGCAGCTTGCGGGGGCCGAGTACCCGGCGGGCGTTGCGGGCCGCCCAGTCGACATGCTCCACCGCGGTGACGATCTCCACGATGGCGTCCGCGACCGGCTTGCCGCCCTCGAGGTGCACCAGTTCCGCCAACTGCTCCATCCGCTGCACGAGCAGTCGCCGCCAGCGCAGCAGCCGGTCGCGTCG
Organism: Micromonospora sp. NBC_01739; assembly: GCF_035920385.1. Classification (GTDB taxonomy): domain Bacteria; phylum Actinomycetota; class Actinomycetes; order Mycobacteriales; family Micromonosporaceae; genus Micromonospora. The sequence goes on from NZ_CP109151.1 coordinate 6,059,940, forward strand.
GCCGTCGAAGCCCAGCCCGGCCCACCACTGACCGGCGGTGCGGGCCCGCGCGACGGCCTGCTCCACCTCGGCGGGGGTGGACAGCGGCAACCGGCCGGCCTCCGCGCCGGTCGCCGGGCTGGTCGAGATCAGTTGATCGCCCTCGATCACCGGGGTGCCGGGCAGATGCACAGCCGTCATGGCGGAAGTCTAGACCCGAAACCTACTCACCGGTAGGACGGGCTCGGTCCGGGTCAAGTCCGGGCGAACGCCGTATTGGCGGCCATGGAAGTGACGAACGGAAGGTGGCTGGCTGGTTACTGGGTGATGGCCGGATGGTCGGTGGAGGTGACCGGGTGGGGATGGCAGGCTGACCATGGGATGGCGCAGGACGTGGAGGTCGGACGGCCCATGGAGCAACATCCGCAACTGTTGCCGCTGTTGACGGTGGCCACCGGCCCGCTGCGCGGGTTGAGCTTCCGGCTGCGTCCGCACCCCATGGTGATCGGCCGGGACGCGGCGGCGGACATCGTCGTGCACGATCCCCACCTGAGTCGTCGACACGCCGAGGTCCGGCTGACCGGTGCGGGGGTCCGCCTGGTGGATCTCGGTTCCACCAACGGCACCTGGGTGAACGGGCTGCGTACCGCCGAGGCGGTCAGCCTGACCGACGGCGACATGATCCTGATCGGCCGCACCGAGCTGCGCTTCTTCGACCCCGCCCTGGCCCGGACCGACCCGGTGGGCCTGAGCTTCGGTATGCCCCTACAGGACCGGCGCAGCCCGCTGGTGCTGCCCACGGCTGCGGCCGACCTGGCGCCGGGACGGATCACCCTGGCCCCCTGACCGGTGGGCGCAACCGCTCCCGTGTGAGCCCCCGAGCCCCCTGAGCGGTCACCGCGTGGCAGACTCGCGCCAAAGCCTTAGTGGCCGTTCAGTTCGGCCATGTGGAGCGGACAGGGGAGGCCGGGTCATGGCGCGGGAATTCACCAGGGTGGGTGTGGTGGGTCTGGGCACCATGGGTGCCGGCATCGTCGAGGTGTTCGCCCGCAACGGCGTCGAGGTGGTCGCCGTGGAGATCTCCGAGGGCGCCCTGGAGCGGGGACGGGCCAACCTGACCGGCTCCACCGACCGGGCGGTGGCCCGGGGCAAGCTCGCCGAAGCCGACCGGGACGCCCTGATCGGCCGGGTCACCTTCGCCGTCGGACTGGGCGCCCTGGACTCCGTGGACCTGGTGATCGAGGCGGTCCCCGAGCGCCTGGACCTCAAGCAGCGCCTCTTCGCCGAACTGGACCGGGTGTGCAAGCCGGAGGCCATCCTGGCCACCAACACCTCCTCCTTGAGCGTCACCGAGATCGCGGTCGCCACCACCCGGCCCGACCAGGTGATCGGCATCCACTTCTTCAACCCCGCGCCGGTGATGAAGCTGGTCGAGGTGGTGCGCACGGTGGTCACCTCGGCCGAGGTGGTCGCGGACGTGGAGGCCCTGTGCGTACGCCTGGGCAAGGTGGACGTGACCATCACCGACCGGGCCGGGTTCATCGCCAACGCCCTGCTGTTCGGGTACCTCAACCAGGCGATCGGGATGTACGAGTCCCGCTACGCCACCCGTGAGGACATCGACGCCGCGATGAAGCTCGGCTGCGGCCTGCCGATGGGCCCGCTGGCCCTGCTGGACCTGATCGGTCTGGACACCGCGTACGAGATCCTGGACACCATGTACCGGCGGGGCGGACGGGACCGCCGACACTCCCCGGTGCCCCTGCTGCGGCAGATGGTGACCGCCGGGCTGTTGGGCCGCAAGTCCGGCCGAGGCTTCTACACCTACGAGCGGCCCGGCTCCGGCCGGCTCGTCCCGGACGAGTCGACCCCGGTGGCGTCGGCACCCCTGGAGGGGGCGCGAACGGTAGCCACGGTCGGGGTGGTCGGCTCGGGGACCCTGGCCGCCGGCCTGGTCGAGTCCTTCACCACCGCGGGCTACCAGGTCACCCAGGTCGACCCCGCCACCGAGTTGGCCTCCCTGGCCGAGGCGGACCTGGTGATCGAGGCGGTGGCCGACGAACCGGAGGTCAAGAAGGCGCTGTTCGCCGGCCTGGGTGAGGTCTGCAAGCCGGGGGCGGTGTTGGCCACCACCACCTCCACCCTGCCGGTGATCGAGCTGGCCATGGCCACCGGGCGTCCGGCCGAGGTGGTGGGCCTGCACTTCGCCAACCCGGCCACCCCGCTGGTGGAGATCGTCCAGACGATCCTCACCTCGGCGGAGACCACGGCCACCGCCCGGGCGGTCGTCGCCGCCCTGGGCCGGACCGGGGTGGTCTGCGGAGACTCCGCCGGGTTCATCGTCAACGCCCTGCTGTTCCCGTACCTCAACGACGCGGTACGGATGCTGGAGGCCCACTACTCCACCACGGACGACATCGACGCCGCGATGAAGCTGGGCTGCGGCTACCCGGCCGGCCCCTTCGAACTGCTCGACTCGATCGGACCGGACAGGTCGCTGGCCGTACTGCGGGCGGTGTACCGGCAGTCCCGCGAGCCCGGCCTGGCCCCGGCACCCCTGCTGGAACAACTGGTAACCGCCGCCCGCTCCTTCCGCGGGTAAGGAAGGGCACCCTTTTAACGCCTGCGGTAGAACAGGGGCCCCTTGTTAACACCAGCGCCCTCGGGGCCGCTGTAGGGCACGGTCGTACGCTGGACGGCGTGAGCCCCCGTCGTAACCGTCCCCGCCGTGACGACGCCGAGCGTCTGGACACCGAACGCGCCCGCCAGGGCGTCGCCTCGGTGCAGCAGTGGCGCGACGGCGACTGGCAGGTACGCGGGATCAGCGGCGGCTCGTCGGTCAAGACGTACCGCTGTCCCGGTTGTGACCAGGAGATTCGGCCCGGGGTGGCGCACCTGGTCGCCTGGCCTGCCGACGGCCGTGGCGACCTCACCGACCGGCGGCACTGGCACAGCGGGTGCTGGCGGGCCCGCGACCGCCGGGCCCCGGTCATCCAGCGCGGACGCGGCGCCCCACGCCACGGCTGAGACCCGGGCGCGGAGGCACAGCTGAGACCGGCGGGGCGATCTTTGTCACCTCGGGCGGCGGCTTGGAGCGCTACGCGGGAGGATGGCGGGGTGAGCGCATCGATCCGGGCGTCGTCGATCCTGCCGGGGCGACGGGAAGACATCGAGTTGCACACCGCGGACGGGCTCTGCCTGGTCGGTGAGTTGGCGCTTCCGGTCGACCGGCCCCCGGTGGCCACCCTGGTCTGCCTGCACCCCCTGCCCACCCACGGCGGGATGATGGACAGCCACGTGTTCCGCAAGGCGGCCTGGCGGCTGCCCGCCCTGGCCGAGGTGGCCGTGCTCCGGTTCAACACCCGGGGCACCAGCAGCGTGCGCGGTACCAGCGAGGGCACCTTCGACTCGGCCGTCGGCGAGCGCTTCGACGTGGCCGCCGCCATCGAGTACGCCGAATTCCACGAACTGCCGAACATCTGGCTGCTCGGCTGGTCCTTCGGCACCGACCTGGCCCTCAGGTACGGCTGCGACCCGGCGGTGACCGGCGCGATCCTGCTCTCGCCGCCGTTGCGCTTCTCCGAGCCGACCGACCTGGCCCAGTGGGCCGAGTCCGGCAAGCCGCTGACCGCCCTGGTGCCGGAGTTCGACGACTACCTCCGCCCCGAGCAGGCCCGGGAGCGGTTCGCCGCGGTGCCACAGGCCGAGGTGGTCGGGGTGCCCGGGGCCAAGCACCTGTGGGTCGGCGACGCCGAGACCGTGCTCGACGAGGTGGTCCGGCGGGTCAACCCGGCCGTGTCCGTGCCGCTGCCGACCACCTGGGACGGCCCGATGGAGACCGGCGACGCCAGCGCGTACGCCGACCGCACGGTGGCCGCCTTCTCCGACACCCCGGTGCCCGGCCCCCAGCAACGCCAGGCCGACTGAGGCTGACTACCGCCGCTTGAGGTGGCTGATGAAGGTCTGCCAGGTCGGTGGGGTGAAGGCGAGTATCGGTCCCTGGCGGTCCTTGCTGTCGCGGACGGCCACCACCTCGGGCAGGTTGTCGGCCACCTCGACACAGTCCGTGTTTCCACTGCGGGTGGCGGTGTGCCAGGTCGCGCCGGTCAGGTCCATGACTTCGCCACTTCCTTGAGGAGTTCGATCGACTGCTGGCGGGACAGGGCCTCGTTACGCACCGTCTCCCACCGTGCCAACAGGGTAGCCACATCGGACTCCCGGTCGGTGGGTCGGGCGGTCAGCTGGGCCTCCTGGCTCGCCACCCAGCCCCCTTCGGCGCCCCGGGCCAGCGAGAACGGCCCGGACAATCCGACGTGCAGCCCGACGCTGAGGGGGACGACATGGATGCTGATGTTCGGCCGTTCCGCGCAGGCGGCCAGCGACTCGACCTGATGGATCATCAACGTGTGGAAGCGTTCCTCCCGGCGGTGCAGGATGGCCTCGTCGATGACCGCGATGAGCTGCGGTGGATCCGGTCGGGTGAGGATGCTCTGCCGGTCCAGCCGGGCCGCCACCCGCTTCTCCACCTCCTCGTCGCTGAGCAGGTCGTCGCAGCGGATCACCGCGCGGGCGTACCCCTCGGTCTGTAGCAGCGCCGGGATCAGGGTGGGCTGGAAGATCCGCAGCTGGCTGGCCAGGCGTTCGGCGTCCAGCCAGGGCAGGAACCAGGATGGCTGGCCCTCCCGCTCGGCGATCCGCAACAACGCCACCAACAGCCCGCCGGAATGCAGCACCTCGTCGGCGCGGGCCAGCAACTGCCGGTCGTACGGTCGGCTGCCGGTCTCGACGGCGGAGACCATCGACGGCGAGTAGTGCACCAGTTTGCCGAATTCCTCCTGGCTCAGCCCGGCGGCGGTGCGCAGCCGACGTAACTGGGATCGGATCAGGTCGGCGCTCGATTCCTCCACAGTGCCTCCACAATCGGGTACCGAGAATCACTCACCAGGGGTCGGCGGGCCGTTGGTTCCGCAGCCAGATCACCACCACCTGCGATGACTTCCGACAGTAGTGCTTCGATCACCAGACTGTCAGCAGTGCCGGACCCGTTGGCTGCCATCAGGGCGTGGACGGGTTCAGGCCGGGTCGCCCCCACACCCCCGGTGGGCGCCCCGGGGTCGCCCACCCCATCCCCCGGGGTGGGCGGCCCGATCAAACCCACTTCGGGTACGTCCGTTGTCGCTGGAGCAGCAACAGACGTACCCAGAAGCCTGCTTCTCGGAGGTCGAGGTGCGTGTTCGTCCAGGGTCCGACGACGCATCCGCTGCGCCGACCGTCGGGGCGGCGGGTGGTGGGGGAGGGGGTGTGCTCAGGACCCGGCTGCCGACCCCGGGCCGTGGCCCCCACCCTGATCGGCCCCGCGCGACCGGCGCCGACACCCCGCACACCCCGCTGCGACCGATGTGGTGCTGTCGGGCGGACGGTCAGCCCTGGCCCTGCGCCCAGGCCCGGCTCCTGCTGCGGGCGGAGTACGAGGGGAATCCGATCGGCCTGTCGATCTACCTCGCCGGCCTGATGTACGAGGCGATGCGCGACCTCTACCGGCTCAACCCGTATGACGGCCCGCAGCCCAGAGCGCTGTTCGATCGCTTCGTAGCCTGGGGAGGACGCCGCCCCTCCCCGGAGCCGCCTCCTGACCGCTGAGCCGGACCCCTGCGCGGTGAACGCAGAGCCGGGGACCACCACCGAATGGTCGTCCCGGCCTGGCGGAGTGCGGGGTCAGTCTGAGATGATCTTGCTGGGTTTGGCGCTGCGCTCGTCCTTGGTCGGTTTGGTCGGGCGCTTGCCGTTCTCACCGGTGCTGGTGATCTTCGTGGGGGTGGCGCCCCGGCCGCCCGTGCCGGGCATCGCGGCCACCGTGGGTTCGCCGTCCACCCCCGCACTCGCCGTGCCGCCGTCGACCGTGGCCGGTTCGACCGCCGACTTCGCCGCAGGCTCATCCTCCACGGTGGTCACCGGCTCGGCGGCCGGCTTCGTCGCCGGGCCGTCGGCGCTGGGCTTCGTGACCTGGCCGTCGGCGGACGGATCACCGCCCTCGGCGGCGACACCGGCGGTCTCCAGGACCGGCCGATGGCCGTTCACCGGGGCCTCGGCGGGATCGACCGTCGGGTTGGCACCGGCGGGTGGGCCGCCGTTGACCGAAGGGCCCTCCACCGTACGGGCGACCGTGGCGGGGGAGGGGGCGGCAATCGCCGAGGAGACCCCGGCGGGGGCCGGTGAGGTGGGGCCGTCGGAGACCGTGGCCGCCGCCAGCCGCAGTTCCCGCACCTTGCGCTGCAACTCGTCGGACTCCTGCCGGGACTTCCAGGTCTCCTGACGCAGGTCGGCCAACTGCTGCTGGGCCTGGGCGATCTCCAACATCACCTGGGCCAGTTGCTGTCGGCCGGACGCCGCCTCCTGCTGGGTCGCGGCCAGGTGCTGCTGAGTGGTGGCCAGGTGCTGCTGGGTGGTGGCCGCGTACTCCTCGAACTGCCGACGGGAGGAGGCGACGTACTCGTCGGCCTCGCGTCGGGCGTTGGTGGCGAACTCCTCGGCCTGGGCGCGCAGCTCGGCGGCGTCCCGCTCGGCGGCCTGACGGATCTCGTCCGCGCCCTGCTCGATCTCGTTCTTGCGCGCGGTGTACTCCGCCTCCAGCGCCGCACGGCGGCTCTCGAACCCGGACTCCAGCTCGGCGGTGCGGGTGCGGATCTGCTCCTCGAGGGCGGTGGTACGGGTGCTGAAGCGCTGCTCCAACTCGGCCGTACGGGCCTGGTGCTGCTGCTCCAACTCCTCGCGGCGGCCGGTGTACTCGCGTTCGGCAGCGGCCTTGCGCTGGGCCAGTTCCCGGTCTGCGGCCTCCCGTCGGCCGTTGACCTCCTTCTCCACCCCGGCCCGCCAGGCCCCCAGTTCCTGCTGGGCCTGGGCCCGGGTGTGCTGGACGTGGGCCTCGGTCTCGTCGCGCATCCGCTGGGCGTACGCCTCGGTCTCGGCCCGGGTGCGCTTGGCCGCCTCGGTCGCCTGGGTGGTCAGCCGCTCGGCCTCCTGGCGGGCCTTGTTGCGGGCGGCCCGGCCGGCCTCGGCGGCGTCGTCGATGATCTGCTTGGCCTCCTGGCTGGCCTTGGCGTGGGTGGCCCGGCCGGTCTCGGTGGCCTGGTCGACCAGGCGCCTGGCCTCCTGCTGGGCCTTGGCATGCACCTCCTTGGCCGCCTCACGCAGCTGGGTGGCCTCCTGCTGGGCGGTGGCCAGCACCTCACGGGCCGACTCGCGCAGCTTCGTCGCCTCCTGCTGGGCCCGCTGATGGATCTCCTTGGCGGCGTCCCGGAGCTGGGTGGCCTCCTGCTCGGCCTTGGCCAGCGCCTCCTGGGCACCCTTGCGCAGCCGGGCGGCCTCCTCCTTGGCCGCCTTGCTGGCGGCCTCGGACTCCGCCCGGCGGGCTGCGGCCTGCCGCTCCTCCTCGGCGCGGCGGGCGGCCAGCGCGATCTCGAAGTCCTTGAGGGCCTCGGCGGCCTCGGCCCTAGCCTCGTCGATGATGTGTTCGGCGGCGGCCCGGCGCGCTTGGATCTCCTCGTTCGCGGCCGCGAGGATGTCCTCGGCCTGCTCCTCGGCGAGCGCGAGAATCTGCTCGACCCGCGGGCCGAGATGCCGGAAGGCGGCCCGGTCCACCACGGCGGACTGCTTGCGTACCGCAGCCAGATCCCGCTGGAGCACCTCGACCTGACCGGCCAGCTTGTGGATCTGGGAGAAGGCCTGCTCCCGTTCGGCCTCCAGGGCCGCGATCTCATGCTCCGCCCGAGCGACGTACTTCTCGACCTGTCGTTTGTCGTACCCCCGCAGGGCGGACTCGAAGCTGGGCTCCGTGGTCACATCCCCGCCGAGAGCGAACAGTTCCTCGCCGTGCGACATGCACCCATCCTCACACGCATCGGGCCCTCCTGGGGCGATACGGACGCCCCTGTTGGGAGCTAACTTCACCCGCCCAGGTGAGCGGTGCCCAGGGCCTGCGAAGGCAGGGCGACGCGGGGTGTCGCCGGTAACCCGGTGTCACCCCGCGTCGTGGTTCATGCCCCGGTGGTCGTCGTCAGCTGGAGGTTTCCGCGGTCACCTTCTTCTCGGCGTCGGCCGCCGGCTTGGCGGCCGGCTTCTCGGCCGCCGGGGTGTTGTTGCTGGGGACCCCCGGAACGATGCCGGCCAGGCCGGAGAGCATCTGCCCGAGCTGCGAGGTGACGGCGTCCTTCTGCCGGGTGAGGTCCTCGACCTCGCGGCGGGCCGCCTGGGTGGTCAGCTCGGCCTCGGTGCGGGCCTCGCTGAGCAGACGCTGGGACTCGGCGCGGGCCTCGCTGAGGGTCCGCTCGGCCAGGGCCTTGGCCTTCTCGATCGTCTCGGTGGCGTTGCGCTCCGACTCGACCCGCCGGGACTCGGCGCGCTGCTCGATCTCCTTGGCGCGCTCCTGGGCGGCGTGGGCCCGCTGCTCGGCCTCACCGACCAGCTTCTGGGTCTGCGCGACCTGGGCGGCGTGCCGCTCGGACTCCTCGCGCTCGGCCTTCTCCCGCCGCTCGGCGAGTTGCAGCTCCAGGGCCTGGAGGTCCTTGTCGCGCTTGTCGCGGGCGTCGGTGAGCAGCTTGGTCGCCTCGGCGCGCTTCTCCTCGGCCTCGCGGGCGGCCTTGGCCCGCTGCTGGGTGATCTCGCGCTCGGCGGTGGCGCGCAGGGTGGCGACCTCCCGCTCGACGGTCGACTTCAGCTCGGCCACCTCGTGCGCGGTGACCGTACGCAGCTGCTTGGTCTCGCGCTCCGCGTCGGCCCGCAGGGTGTCGGCCTCGCGGCGGGCCTGCACCCGGACCTCGGCCGCCTCCCGCTCGGCGGCGGTACGCAGGTTACCGGCCTCCCGCTCGGCGGTGGCCTTCATCGCGGCCGCCTCGGCCCGCGCCTTGTCGGTGATCTCCCGCGCCTCCAGGCGGGCGGCGGAGAGGATGCCCTCCGACTCGCGCTTGGCCTCGTTGCGGTGATCGTTGGCCTGCTCCTCGGCCAGCCGGAGGATCTGCTCGACCCGGGTGCCGAGGCCGGACAGCGTGGGGCGGCTGTTCTCCTCGAGCTGCTTGCTGGTGTCGGTGAGCTTCTGCTCCAGGGCGGTGAGCCGCTGCTCGGACTGGCGCAGCCGGCGCTGGGCGTCGTTGAGCGCCTGCTCGGCGTCGGCGCGGTCCTTGTTGGCCTGGCTCAGTGCGGCGTTCAGCCGGCCGATGAAGTCGTCGACCTGGCCGGTGTTGTATCCGCGCAGGCCAACCGTGAAATCTGGCTGCGAGTTCGCGTTATCGAAGAACGCGAGAGGGGAGGATTGCTGCTGGGGCATTGGGACATACTGGCAGACCCCCCGGGGTGCTTCGCAAGAGCGGCCCGCCCTTTGCCGTCCTCTTTACATGGTCAACTCGTAGGGTGACCGGAACCACGGCCCGACAGGCGATCTTGCCAGCTCGGGGAGGAGCCCTTCGGTACGCAGCGTGACGCAGAAAAAGCCATCGCAGCTATCCGTGCACCGCTTTTCTTTCCGCCTCCCGGGGTTCCCGCGAATGGATGTGGGGCCGGGAGGCGGAAAACCATTGCGCGTTCACCGAAAGGCCGTCGCCGGACCCGTCCTCGGGCCGACGACGGCCACACCCGTTGGTGGTGTCACGCCGGTCGATGAATTCGGCTCCCGGGGTCACCCGTGGGTGGGGTGCGGGGCGGGCTCGACCAGTTCGACCAGGACCCCACCGGCGTCCTTGGGGTGCACGAAGTTGATCCGCGAACCCGCCGTACCCCGTCGGGGGGTGTCGTAGAGCAGCCGCAGGCCGCGCTCCCGAAGCGCCGCGCAGGCCGCCTCGACATCCGCCACGGTGTATGCCACCTGCTGCACCCCCGGACCGTTGCGGTCGAGGAACTTGGCGATGGTCGAGTCCGGGGTCAGCGGGGCCAGCAGTTGCAGGCAGCCGCCCTCCGGGGTCGGCCCGACCGCCAGCATCGCCTCCCGTACCCCTTGTTCGGTGTTCGTCTCGGTGTGCACGCATCGCATACCGAAGGTCCGGGTGTAGAAGTCGATCGCGGCGTCGAGGTCGGCGACCGCGATCCCGACATGATCGATGCGGCGCAGACCGATGTCTGTGACATAGTCGGCAGCGGGCTCGACGGGGCTGTTCTCAGGCATGACGCTAGTCTGACCGAACAGTCGTTAAGGCGTACAGGTCGGCACCCCCCTCGGAGGCAGGTATGGCTTCGGTGATCGTCAGCGGCGCACGCACCCCGATGGGGCGGCTGCTGGGCAACCTCAAGGACCTACCGGCAACCAAGCTCGGCGGCATCGCGATCGCGGCCGCCCTGGAGCGGGCCGGAGTCGCCCCCGACCAGGTGCAGTACGTGATCATGGGCCAGGTGCTCCAGGCCGGTGCCGGGCAGATTCCGGCCCGCCAGGCCGCCGTGGAGGCGGGCATCCCGATGTCCGTACCGGCGCTGAACATCAACAAGGTCTGCCTCTCCGGCCTGGACGCGATCGCCCTGGCCGACCAGCTGATCCGGGCCGGCGAGTTCGACATCGTGGTGGCCGGCGGCATGGAGTCGATGACCAACGCCCCGCACCTGCTGCTCGGTCAGCGGGGCGGCCACAAGTACGGCGACGTGACCCTCAAGGACCACATGGCCCTCGACGGGCTGACCGACGCCTGGGACTGCTGCGCGATGGGTGAGGCCACCGAGCGGCACGGCAGCACCCGCGGCATCACCCGGCAGGAGCAGGACGAGTTCGCCGCGGCCAGCCACCAGCGCGCCGCCGCCGCCCAGAAGAACGGTCACTTCGCCGACGAGATCACTCCGGTGGTCATCCCGCAGCGCAAGGGTGACCCGCTGGTGATCAGCGAGGACGAGGGCATCCGCCCGGACACCACGGCCGAGTCCCTGGCGAAGCTGCGCCCGGCGTTCGCGAAGGACGGCACCATCACCGCGGGCAGCTCCTCGCCGATCTCCGACGGTGCCGCCGCGGTGGTCGTGATGAGCAAGGCGAAGGCCAAGGAACTCGGCCTGACCTGGCTGGCGGAGATCGGCGCGCACGGCAACGTGGCCGGTCCGGACAACTCCCTGCACTCGCAGCCCTCCAACGCCATCCAGCACGCCCTGCGCAAGGGTGGGCTGACCGTCTCCGACCTCGACCTGATCGAGATCAACGAGGCCTTCGCGCAGGTCGGCATCCAGTCCATCCGTGACCTGGGGGTCAGCCCCGACAAGGTCAACGTCAACGGTGGCGCGATCGCGCTGGGCCACCCGATCGGCATGTCCGGCGCCCGGCTCGTACTCACCCTGGCCCTGGAACTCAAGCGGCGCGGCGGTGGCACCGGAGCGGCTGCCCTCTGCGGTGGTGGCGGTCAGGGCGACGCCCTGATCATCCACGTTCCGGCTCCCTCCGAGACGCCGTGAGCGGGTCCCACGGCCACGCCCCGACCGTGGCCACCGGGTCGGTGCGCCGCAGTCGGGACGTACCGATGCTGGTCGAGCGGGCACGGGCCGGTGACCACCGCGCGGTGGCCCGGTTGATCACCCTGGTGGAGTCGGGCGACGAGACCCTGCCGGCGATCGCGGCGGCGCTGGCACCGTACGGCGGCCGGGCCCAGGTGGTCGGCCTCACCGGTTCCCCCGGGGTGGGCAAGTCGACCACCACCAACGAGTTGGTACGCGCCCTGCGGGCCCGGGGCCACCGGGTCGGGGTGCTCGCCATCGACCCCTCCAGCCCGTTCACCGGCGGGGCTATCCTCGGCGACCGGGTACGGATGCAGGACCACGCCACCGACCCCGGGGTCTACATCCGCTCGATGTCCAGCCGGGGGCACCTCGGCGGACTGTCCGCGGCCACCCCCCAGGCGGTACGGGTGCTGGAGGGGGCCGGCTGCGACGTCGTCCTGGTGGAGACCGTCGGGGTCGGGCAGGCGGAGGTCGACGTGGCCTCCCTGGCCGACACCACCCTGGTGCTGCTCGCCCCCGGGATGGGCGACGCCATCCAGGCGGTCAAAGCCGGAATCCTGGAGATCGCCGACGTCTTCGTGGTCAACAAGGCCGACCGGGACGGCGCCGACCACACCGTCCGGGACATCCAGGGCATGATCGCCCTGGGCGAGCGGGGACCGGGCCAGTGGCGCCCGCAGGTGGTGCGCTCGGTGGCCGCCCGGGGCGAGGGGATCGACGACATCGCCGCGGCGATCGACAAGCACCGCGGCTGGCTGGTCGAGCACGACGAGCTGCGTCGCCGCCGGGAGGCGCGGGCCGCCGCCGAGATCGAGGCCATCGCGCTCGGCACCCTGCGCGCCCGGATCGGCTCCCTGCGCGACGGTACGCAGCTGCCGACCCTGGCCGCCGAGGTGGCCGCCGGCACCACCGACCCCTACGCCGCCGCCAACACCCTCCTGACCCAACTCACCGACTAACCCCTCCCACCCCCTCGCCCGCCCCGCCACGTCGCTGTCGGCCCGCCCGCGCCGCCCCGCGCGCGCCCGCTGGTGGCCGCCCGCCCGCGCCGCCGCCCGCCCGCGCCGCCGCCGATCATGCACTTTTTGTCTCGACATAAGGTGCGAATAGGGCAATTAGGCGACCGAAACTGCATGATCGACGAGGGTGGTGGGTGGGGGTGCTCGGGGGTGGTGGGTGGGTGATGTGTCTATTGGGGAGGGTGCGGCGGTTAGGCTCGCAGCGGCCCGCGGGGTGCGGGGCGGTGTGAACGCGGGGAGCGAGCATGGAGCACGAGTCGACGCAGGAGTTGCCGGTTACTCCGGACGCGGTGGCGGGTGGGCGTACGGAGATCTCCGACGAAGTCGTGGAGAAGATCGCGGTGGCGGCGGCCAAGGCCGTGCCCGGGGTGGTCGAGTTGGGCGGGGATGTCGCCCGGTTCTTCAACGCGGTGCTCGACCGGGTCGGGCTCGACCAGGTCGGTGACGCCCGGCGCGGCTGCTCGGCCCATGTCACCGATGGGGCCGCCGTGATCAACCTGGTCATCGTGACGGACGCCGGGCATCCGGTGCCCGAGGTGACCAACGCGGTGCGGGCCGCGGTGACCCAGGCCATCGAGGCGTACGGGCTGCGGGTCGACGAGATCAACATCCGGGTGGACGACGTGGCCATCGGGGGGCCGGCGGCCTGAGGTCGCGGGACCCCGGTGGCCGGCCCGGGCTCGCCGGTCCGGTCCGAGGGCCGACGGAGGGGCGGTTACCGTCTGGTATCGATTTCCTTATCGATCGTTCAGGAAGGGCTCTACACTCGACATGCAGTCGTGAAGGACTCGAGGAGGAGCCCGGAGATGAACGCCGACGAGATCGCTGCCGGACGGGCCCGCTGGCAGGCCCGTTACGACGCCGCGCGCAAGCGGGACGCGGACTTCACCACCCTCTCCGGGATGCCTGTCGAGCCGGTCTACGGGCCACCCGAGGGTGCCGCGTACCCCGGGTTCGACCGGATCGGCTGGCCGGGCGAGTTCCCGTACACCCGGGGTCTTTATCCGACCGGCTACCGGGGGCGGACCTGGACCATTCGGCAGTTCGCCGGGTTCGGCAACGCCCGGCAGACCAACGAGCGCTACAAGATGATCCTCGGCGCCGGTGGCGGCGGACTGTCGGTCGCCTTCGACATGCCCACCCTGATGGGCCGCGACTCCGACGACCCGCAGGCCCTCGGCGAGGTCGGCCACTGCGGGGTGGCGGTGGACAGCGCCGCCGACATGGAGGTGCTCTTCGACGGCATCGACCTGGCCGGGGTCACCACCAGCATGACCATCTCCGGGCCGGCGGTGCCGGTGTTCTGCATGTACCTGGTCGCGGCCGAACGGCAGGGGGCCGACCTGTCCAAGCTCGACGGTACGTTGCAGACCGACATCTTCAAGGAGTACATCGCGCAGAAGGAGTGGCTGTTCGACCCCGAGCCGCACCTGCGTCTGATCGGCGACCTGATGGAGTACTGCGCCGCCGAGATCCCCCGGTACAAGCCGCTGTCGGTCTCCGGGTACCACATCCGGGAGGCCGGCTCGACGGCCGCGCAGGAGTTGGCGTACACCCTCGCCGACGGCTTCGGCTACGTGGAGCTGGGACTTTCGCGCGGCCTGGACGTCAATGTCTTCGCCCCCGGGCTGAGTTTCTTCTTCGACTCGCATGTCGATTTCTTCGAGGAGATCGCCAAATTCCGGGCCGCCCGCCGGATCTGGGCCCGCTGGCTGCGCGACGTCTACGGCGCGACCAGTGAGAAGGCCCTCTGGCTGCGATTCCACACCCAGACCGCCGGGGTGTCGCTGACCGCCCAGCAACCGGTCAACAATGTGGTACGCACCGCGGTGGAGGCCTTGGCGGCGGTGCTCGGCGGCACCAATTCGCTACACACCAACGCCCTGGACGAGACCCTGGCCCTGCCCACGGACGAATCCGCCGAGATCGCCCTGCGTACCCAGCAGGTGCTGATGGAGGAGACCGGGGTGACCAACGTGGCCGACCCCCTGGGCGGATCGTGGTACGTCGAGGCGCTGACCGACCGGATCGAGGCCGAGGCGGAGGAGATCTTCGCCCGGATCAAGCAGCTCGGTGGTGAGGGTCCGCACGCCATCGGCCCGATGACCTCCGGCATCCTGCGGGGCATCGAGGACGGCTGGTTCACCGGGCACATCGCCGAGTCGGCCTTCGTCTACCAGCAGGCGCTGGAGAAGGGCGACAAGAAGATCGTCGGGGTCAACTGCCACACCGGCACGGTCGCCAAGGACCTGGAGATCCTGCGCATCTCGCACGAGGTCGAGGTGGAGCAGCGCCGGGTGCTGGCCGAGCGCAAGGCCGGCCGGGACGAGGCGGCGGTACGCGCGGCTGTGGAGAAGATGGTGGCGGTCAGCCGTACCGAGGGGAACATGATCCCGGCGATGCTCGACGCCGTACGCGCCGAGGCCACCCTCGGCGAGATCTGTGACGCCCTGCGCGCGGAATGGGGCGTTTACCGCGAGCCTGCCCGGTTCTGACATCCACCTCGAAAGGGCGGCTGGGCAGGGGTGACAGTGGCAACTGTCTCCGGCCACGGTTGATCTGAGTTCGGCGCGGCGCGTGCGAGACTAGATAACCATGAGCGACCCACGGATCACCTCGTCGATCTTTACCCGCGGCGCGGTCGACCTCAGCGCGCTGCGCACCCCTGCACCCAGCCCCGCCCCGGCACCGACCCAGGCCGCTCCCCCCGCCGGCATCCCTGCCGGGCTACCGGGTGGCGCTGTCGGTGGGGTCACCGTCATCGACGTGACCGAGGCGACCTTCCAGTCGGAGGTGCTGGAGCGCTCCCTGAGCACACCCGTGGTGGTGTACTTCTGGGCCGAGTGGTGCCAGCCCTGCAAGCAGCTCTCCCCGGTGCTGGAACGGCTGGCCGTGGAGGGCGGCGGCGCCTGGGTGCTGGCCAAGGTGGACGTCGACGCCAACCCCCGGCTCGCGCAGATGTTCCGGGTACAGGGCATCCCGATGGTGTACGCGGTGGTCGGTGGCCAGCCGGTCGACGCCTTCTCCGGGGTGGTACCCGAGGCGCAGCTGCGCCAGTGGATCCAGGCGATCCTCAAGGCCGGCGGAGTCTCCGTGGCCGAACCGGAGGACCCCCGACTCGACGCGGCCGACGACGCCCTGATGGACGGTGACCTGGACGCCGCCGAGCAGGCGTACCGGAAGATCCTGGCCGAGACCCCCAACGACGCCGCCGCGGAGGCGGGCCTGGCCCAGGTCGGCCTCGCCCGCCGGGTGTCCGGTGCCGACCCCCAGACCGCGCTGGCCGCAGCGGAGGCCAAGCCGGACGATGTCGAGGCGCAACTGCTGGCCGCCGACATCGAGGTGCTCAGCGGCCAGGCCGAGCAGGCCTACCAGCGGCTCGTCGGCCTGGTCCGGCGCACCTTCGGTGAAGATCGGGAGAAGGTACGCCAGCACCTCGTCGGCCTGTTCACCATCGCCGGCCCGGAGGACCCGACGGTCGCCTCGGCCCGCCGAGCCCTGGCCAGCGCCCTGTTCTGACCCCAGCCACGCCAGCGCGGGCCGGCGCTACGCCGGCCCGCCTCGACCCCCACAGGACGGGAGCCCAGGTGAGCGCGAGGAGTGAGCTTGCGAGCCCCGCAGTCGCGAACGGAGGGCGAGGTCTGTGAGCGCGAGGAGTGAGCTTGCGAGCCCCGCAGTCGCGAACGGAGGGCGAGGTCTGTGAGCGCGAGGAGTGAGCTTGCGAGCCCCGCAGTCGCGAACGGAGGGCGAGGTCTGTGAGCGCGAGGAGTGAGCTTTCAAGCCCCGCAGTCGTGAACGACAGCGGCCCATGATGCGCCGGATCGCCGTCCTCGACGCGCCGAGCAACCTTGGCCTGCGCCCACCCACCCCCACCTCCGTTCCGGGCTGCGCCAAGGCCCCCGGCGCGCTACGTGACCAGGGCCTGCTGCCCCGGCTGCGGGCCCGCGACGCCGGCTGCCTGACCCCGCCTCGCTACGACGCCGGTGACTGGCGACCGGGGGACGGGGTGTGCCACGCACGGGAGATCGCCGACTACTCGGTGGCCCTGGCCGACCGGGTCGGCGCGATCATCGACCGGGGGGAGTTCCCCTTGGTCCTGGGCGGCGACTGCTCGATCATCCTCGGCACGGCTCTGGCCATGCACCGCCTGGGTGAGGAGATCGGCGGCCGGATCGGCCTGGTCTTCGTGGACGGTCACTCCGACTTCCGGCACCCTGGCAACGCCTCGTACGTGGGCGCGGCGGCCGGGGAGGATCTCGCCCTGGTCACCGGGCGGGGACAGGCCGACCTGGCGGCCATCGAGGGGCGCCGCCCCTACTTCCGGGACATCGACGTGGTGGTGCTCGGCATCCGGGCCCAGGACGAGTACCGCCTCGATCTGCAAGCCGCCGGGATCATCACCCGCCCGGTGCCGGCACTGCGCGCCGAGGGTGCCGCGCGTACCGCCCAGTGGGCGCACGAGCAGTTGGCCGACTGCGCCGGCTACTGGGTGCACGTCGACGTGGACGTACTCGACCCGGCCGTGATGCCTGCGGTCGACGCCCCCGATCCGGGCGGCATCGCCTTCGCCGAGCTGGAGATCCTGCTCGCCGGCCTGGTCGACACCCCGCACTGCCTCGGCGTCGAGCTGACCGTCTTCGACCCCGACTACGACCCGGACGGCACGTACGCCGCCGAGATCGTCAACACCCTGGTAGCCGGCCTGCGCCCGGTCACCGCCCCCGGCTCAGCTCCGCCCCGACTGCGCGCGGAGCGGCCCGACCGTTCCGCTCCGGCGCCCCGGCTCCCGGTGGACCGGCCGGACATTGCCGTGCTGCCGGATACGGACGGCACGGACCCCGCAGACGAGCATGATCATGCCGCGCCCGGCCCGGGTGGCTTGACCGCCTGAGCGACAGCTCACCCACCGTTCAGGTGGTGGGTGAGTTGAGCCGCCGGCTAGGCGAAGACCACGAGGGGTTCACCAGGAGACGGTACGCCCACGAAGCATGCGGCGCTGACCCGCGAACCCTGGTCCACCCGGCGTACGCCGTGCACCCGGGCGGCGTCGAACATCAGCAGGTCACCCTGGCGCGGAGCGCAGGACCAGTGCGGCTCGCCCAGGTCGGCTCGATCGAGGCCGTAGTCGCTGCGGCGGTGGGCGTCGTAGCTGCCCTCGTCAGTCCACAAGGTCCAGAATTCCACCTCGCCGCCATTGTCCGGTGGCGGCACCTCCAGGTAGATGTTGGTGCCGATCCGCCGGCGGAGACGGTGGGCGGCCAACAGTGGGATCGCCCGCTGGTCTATGTGCGGGTTGGCGTGCCCACCCGCCGGCCAGCGGCGAATGATTCCGGGCAGCATCATCCGGCCCTCGTGGCGGGCCACCGTTGCACCATCCGGCCACGTCTCGTCCAGCCGCAACCGTAGGTCGTCGAGCGGGGAGAGTCGGCCGGCGAAGACCTCCCGCCGAATGAGCTCGGTGGTCTCGGCTGCGGTCGCCATGTAGCGGTCTTCGTTCGCAGTCGACTCGCCAGCTTCCCCGATCGAGGTGCCGATGCTCTGGAAGTCCCCGGTCAGCGTGTAACGGGATGCCTCGCATACCCGGACGACGGCGGGCAGGACCGCTCGGCACATCGCCGGTGGGTAAAAATGCCGAACCCAAATCGCATCCAGGTCACCATTGGCCAGTTGGTTCAGCGTTGTCGAGGTCAACTCCTGGGCATACTTCATGCTCAGACCGCGATCTCACCGTGCCAGACGGTGACCCCGCGCCCGCCGAGGCGGATGCGGTCTCCCTGCCGGGTCAACCGCAGGGTGCCGCCGCGCGTGGAGAGCTGCTCGGCGACCAACTCGTCGCGGTGTAGTCGCTCGGCCCACCAACTGCCGATGGTGCAGTGGGCAGAACCGGTGACCGGATCTTCGGGAACACCCACGGCGGGATAGAAGCATCGGCTGACGATCCGGTCACGCTCATCGTCGTATGCGGTGAGGATGACGCCGCGTACCGGGATCGAGGCCAGTAGCGAAAGGTCGGGGCGTGCGGCACGGACATCGTGTGGGCTGGCGACCTCGACGAGCAGGTCGGACACCCCGCGGGCCACGGTTACGACGGTGACGTCGTCGGCGAGGGCGCGACGGAGCTCGGGCGGTGCCGACACTGGTGTCGGCGGATCGGCCGGGAAGTCCATCTCGATCCAACCGTCCGGCGACACCGTGCAGGTCAGCTCTCCGCTGCGGGTACGGAAGCGGGTCGAACCGCCCAGCACGTGCGCGGTGGCGAGGGTCGCGTGGCCGCAGAGGTCCACCTCGACCGTCGGGGTGAACCAGCGCAACTGCCACCAACCGTCCTGTCCGGGCAGCGCGAATGCCGTCTCCGAATGTCGCATCTCGCTGGCGATGGCCTGCATCCAGGCGTCATCGCGCTGTTCATCGAGGATGACCACACCGGCCGGGTTGCCGCGGAACGGCTCGTCCGTGAAGGCGTCAACGACGAACAGTCGGGTGCCGTTCGTATTCATGGAACCTCCCTCGTCCGCGGAGCAGGCCGGCCAGGGCGGGGCCCCACCACGAACTCACCTGGGGTGGTCGGTCAATGCGGGAGCCGGAGTGGCGCCGCTGAAGTAGAGCTTGGGATCGACCTCGAGGGCGGATGTGTAGGCCCCGGACATTTCCCGAGCAATCTGCCGGAGTTCCTCGGGCACCGGCGTGCGCGTGGTTCCTAGGGTCTGTTCCGTCGTGACTGAAGCAGGAGCGACTGACCCCGCTGCGGTCTGGGTACTGGCGAACATGCCTACCCCCGTTTCGTCGGACCGGATCGTTTCAGAATCTCCGGACGCGGCGGACACGACAACCACCATTCGGTGGATTCGGTTCGCGCGTCGTGCTGAATGACAGCTTTCCGACACCCGTGTCGAGTGATCGATGCTCATGTCTGCTTCTCCTGGTCGGTCTCAGCTAGCGGCTCCCGATCGGCCGCACCTGGTTGTGGTGGCACGAACCGCGTCAGCTTGTTCAGCGTCTCGCGGGTGGTCACCGTGTCGGGGTGTGCCTCGCCCAGCACCCGTTCGCGATCGAGGTGCAGTTGGGTCAACTCGGTCCGCGCGGTGTCGATCTTTCCTTGTTCTATGTGCACCTGGGCCAGCGTCCAACGCAGCCAAAGCACTTCTGGACGGTCCGCCTGGCCGGGCTCGACGCTGTTGAGCGCTGCCCCGCTCTCCTGTTCGGCCTCCTCGTATCGAGACAGCTCGTAAAGGCACCGGGCCAGGCTCTGTCGAACGAACAGGGTCTCCGGCTCTGTGGGTGCCCAGTGGCGCAGCCGGATCGCCAGGATCTCCCGCAGCATCGTCTCGGCTTCGGCGGTCCGGCCCTGGAGAAGGATCGCCCGAGCCAGGCTGTGCCGGATGACCATCGTGTCGGAATGCTCAGGCCCGCGAACCCTGTCCTCTGCGGCGACGATCGCGGTGAGTTCCTGTTCTGCCTCGGCCCACCGACCGTTCTGCGCCATGATGGCGCGGGCGAGTTTGTGCCGGCTGGCCAGCGTGTCCGCGTGATTGGCGCCAAGTACGGCCGTCCGATCGGCGATCAGCTCGCGAAGGAGTTCCTCGGCGTCGTGCGGTCGCTGCAACTCCAGCGCCGCGCGGGCCAGTTCGTGCCGTAGCGCCAGCATCTCTCTGTCCGTCGGGTTCACATCGAACGCCTGGCAGCCGGCCACCACAGCAACGAGCAACTCCTCGGCGGCAAGCGCCAGGCCGGTGGCGATCAGGTACCGCGCGGTCAGCCGTACCAGTTCCAGTGTTGCCAAGACGGTCACCCGCTCGTACCGCACTCCGCTGGTCAGCAGATAGTCCCGGGCGACCCCGATGGTGTGCGGAGCGATGAGGTACCAGCCGTCCCAGGCCGACTGCGCGTCCGGGTTTCGGTCTTTGACCGCCGCGGTCAGCATCTTGCTGATCAGGCTGTAGTACTCGTTGGTTCGTTGCCGGAGATCTGGGTGGTCGCGCATCATCCCGTGCACCAGTGGATGTAGCGACATGACGTGCCGGAAGTCCTCGTCGCGGACGGACTCCACCTCGTACAACTCGATCAGGGAGAGGTCGGCGAGACCTTCCAGCACGGTGAGTCGCTGTCGGCCGGTGAACTCGGAGAACAGCGGAGATCGCATCAGGGCCTGCTGGTCGAGCACCCGGTGGTAGGGCACGGGCGCGACGTTGAGGCAGGCGAGAACCCGCAGCAGATTGCCGGCCTGGGTCAGCCCTCGCCGAGCCAACAGGTCCAGGGAGATGTCGAAGACACTGCTGGTGACACCGAGGCCGGTCGGCTCGTCGAGTTCCCCCCGAGCACCTGGCGGTAGCGCGAAACGCTGTTGCAGGTCCTGTAGGTAACTGTCGAAATTCCGCAGCACCTGAGTGCCCTGCCAGACCCGCGTGGTGTGGACGGACTTCAGGTAGTCGCCGACGGCGCGTAGCGCGAGTGGCAGCCCACCGAGCGCGGCGCTGAGTCGCTGAGCCTGTTCCACGGTACCGGCCACGCTGCCGGCCCGGTCGAGCAGCACCAGGGCACCGTCCTGCTCACTCAGCGGCGGCACCGGGTGCCGCACCGACCAGGACGGCCAGGTGGTGCGGTCGCCGTCGCGGCTGGTGATGATCACGAGGTTGTCTGGGTCCGTCGGTGGGCGCAGCCAGCCGGTGCCGTCCGCGATGTCCTCGTCAACCGGGTCGAGCAACCGCGGTTCGTCGACGTTGTCGATGATGAGCACCCAACGCTGCTCGGCCTGGTTGAGGAAGCGCCAGACAAGGTCGGTCGCGCTTGAGCCGCCGGACCACGCCCGGTCCACCAGACCAGTCGGTGCACCGAGTCGACTGGCGACCTCACGCATGCCGGAACTCAATCGGAGCGCCGAGACCCACCAGACCTGGCGTCCCTGCCGGAGAGCGCGGCTTGCGATCTCCAGCGCCAGGTGACTCTTGCCGCTGCCGGGAAGACCGTGCAGAACGTGCACGGATGGGCCGCTCCGGCCGGTACGGAATTCGCCGGTGATCTCTTTGAGCAAGTCATCCCGCCCGTAGACGGGTGAGGTGAGGCGGGCCAGGGGTGGGTCGATGGAGATCCGGCCGGCCCGGTCCGGCCGGTCCAGGGCAGTGCTGCTCGCCGGTGCGGTCCTGACCGATGCAGGCGGCTTCGATGACGAGTCGGTCCGTTCCGCGGCGGGGGAGGCCGCAGGTTCGATCTCGGGTTCGCCGGGCTCCTCGGCCGCTGTCTGGATCTCTTTCTTGAGCGCCCGATAGCATGAGTCTTCGGGGGAACTGGGCCGGATCACCGAGAAATGATCACCGGGAAGAACGCCGGTCATGGTGAAGGTCCAGTTGGCGAGCACCGGCGGGACGATGTTGTCGGATATCCCAGCGTAGGTCGAGACGGGGATCGGCCATTCCGTGGCGGTGCGCTCGCGGGCCTGAAGTACGCCACGAATCACCGCGTTGTGGGTCTCGATGATTCCCTCGTGCAGTGGACGCAATTCCCGTTCCTGGGGACTGCGTCGTCGTAGGGTCAGTTTGCGCAACGAGCCGAGGAACTGTGACCCGGAATTCGGACAGGCGAACATCACCACCCGGCGGATCGGGGCCAACTCGTGACCGTGCGCCGCAGCCAGGGTGCGCGCCAGGAACCGTTGGACGATCAGACCACCCTGGCTGTGCGAGACGAGTACCACCAGCCGGGCGTCGGCCGGAAGATCGTCCCGCAGATATGTGCGCAGCCGGTCGGCGATGTCGTTGAGATGGGGAATCCGGCGGTCCGGCCGGAACCGAACGAGTTGCGAGGCGTACTCGAAGAAGTGAATCCGTAGCCCTGGCAGCTCTGGATCCTTGGACAGCAGCTCCGTCATCGGAAGCCAGGCGCGCCGGGAGGAGAGCAGGCCATGGACGAAGACGACGTCGATCCGGTTCACTTCGCCTCACCATCCCCGGCTGCGCCGGCAGGTGATCCGGCTGGTGCTCCCGTGCTGTTCGGGCGGTGACCGGCATTCGGCGGATCGGTTGGTCTGGTGGCCGCGAGGATGTCGACGACCACGCGGGTGAGCAGAGTCGCTACCGCCAACGCCAGGCAGACCGCCAGCAGCGTCCTGGGAACCGGACCGGGCGCCACGTAATCGGCGAGCACCAGTAGCGACAGGGTGAGGCCGCCCATGATCGTACTTACGATGAAAATGGAATATGCGCGTACCCGGGGTCGAGTCCAAAATCTGACACCATCGGGATCCTCGCGCCGGGTGTGCCGGTTCTGCTGGCCCAGTCGGTCGAGGAAGCGGGATTCCCAGATCAACGCGAGCATCAACACCGGTAGTACCTGGGCGCTGGTTGCATAGAAGTCAGGGAACAACGTGGACCTCCGCTGGGGTCGGAAGTCTTATCATCCGCTGCTCTGGCGCAGGCATGGATCGCACGATTGGTTGACATCATATCGGCGTATGTCGCGCGGAGCCGCATGAATGGTGGTCAGCGATGGTACGGCAATTGCGCCCGCGAACCGGCCGAATTCGCGTGCGGGATGGATGGCCGATCGCTGTCGGGTGAATGATTCCGGAGCGTGACCAGGTGGGGTGGCGGAGCCTGTCCGCGTGCGGGTCCCGTTGATCTGCGGATAGGCCGTCACCTCGGTAGATCTTGCGTAGGCCGACCCGTGACGATCCGTAGTCGGGTTGGGTTGGCCGGGTGAGGAAAGCGGTAGGTCCGCCGGTCAGGAGAGGGCGCGGAGGAAGCGCTCGGCGATCGGGACGGCCGTGCCGCTGCCGGAGCCGCCCTTCTCGACGAAGACCGCGAAGGCCACCTCGCCCTGCCAGCCGATGAACCAGGCGTGGGTGTTCTTCGGGTTGTTGTCGTACTCGGCGGTGCCGGTCTTGCCGTGCACCGGTTCGCCGGGCACATCCTTCAGGGCGCTGCCGGTGCCGCTGGTGACGACGGTACGCATCATCTCGCGGATGGCCGCTACGGCCTCGGGCTTCAACTCCGGGCCCGGCTCACCGGCCGCCTCCGGGGCCGGGTCCAGGACCAGCTTCGGTGGGGTGAAGGCACCCTTGGCCACCGCTGCGGTCGCCGCGGCCATGGCCAGTGGGCTGACCACCGTGGTGCCCTGCCCGATCGCGGCGGCGGCCTGTTCGGTGGCGCCACCACCGGCGGAGACCTTACCGGTGAAGGCGTCCAGTCCCACCTGCCATTGACCCTCCAGGCCCAGGTTGCGGCCGGTGGCGGCCAGTCCGTCGGGGCCGAGTTGCGGGGCCAGGGCGGCGAAGGCGGTGTTGCAGGACTTGGCGAAGTTGGTGCGGAACGGCACCTCGCCGAGTTCGAAGTCGTTGGAGTTCTTGAAGGACCGGCCGTCGACGACGAGGGTCTTCGGGCAGTCCACGTCCGTGTCCGGGGTTACCGTGCCGCGTTCGACCAGGCCGAGCGCGCTGACCATCTTGAAGGTGGAACCCGGCGGCACCTGGGCGGTGAAGGCCAGGTTCTCCCCGGCGGCGCCGGGGCCGTTGGCGGCGGCGAGGATCGCGCCGTCGCTGATCCGTACGGCGACCAGGGCGGAGCGTCGTCGTTCGGCCCGCAAGGCCTGGTCGGCGGCCTTCTGGGTGGCGACGTCGAGGGTCGTCTTGACCGGTTTGCCGGGCTGCGCCTCGCGCTGGAACACCTCGGTGTCGGTGGGCACCAGGGTCCCGTCCGGCCCGGGCCGCTTGATGATCACGGTGAGGCCGGGGACGCCGCGCAAGTGCTCGTCCCAGCGGCCCTGCAACCCGCCGTGCCCGACCAGGTCGCCGGGGGAGTAGCGGTCCGGATGCTTGGCCAGGTCCTCGGCGTGCGCCGGGTCGACCGTGCCCAGCACCGCCCGGGCGAACTCCCGGGTCGGGGCCAGGTCTAGTTTGTCGCTCTGGAACTTCGTCCCCGGCAGGTCGTAGATTCGCGACCGGATCTGCCGGTACGCCTCGTCGCGGAGGGTCACCACCTCCACGAAGGCGTCCGGTTTCGCCTCCGCCAGCCGCTTCGGCAGACCCGACAGGTCGACCGGTGGGGTGATCGCCGGGCGGATCGCCCGGAAGGCGGCCTCCAGCTCACGGGTCACCGCCTTGACGTCGGTGACCTCGCTGGGTTGCAGCCCTACCCGGACCACCTCGCGGGGGGCCACGATCGGCTGGTCGTCGGCGTCGAGCACGCTGGCCCGGGGGGCCCGATCCCGCCGCAGCCCCAGCCGGTCACCCCGGGTGAGCTGCTCCTGGACGATCTGCGGCTCCCAGATCACCTGCCACTGGTCGTCGCGGCCCTGGGTGAGTCGTACCGGCCGGTCGTAGGTCCAGGTGGTCTCGCCCGGCAGGGTCCATTCCAGGCGTACGGTCGCGGTGGCGGTGTTCTGCACGATCGTCGGCTCGCCCTGCCGGGCCAGGGTGAGCGGGGCGTCCACCAGTTCGCCGGAGAGTTCCCGGATCTCCTGGACGACCGTGCCGGCAGGGATCTTGGCGCCGGTCGGGTCGACGAAGCCGATCGAGTTCAGGTCGCCGGAGCGCCAGCCGGTGAGGAAGGCATCGACGGTGCGTTCCGGGCCGTCCTCGCCGGAGCAGGCGACCAGGCCCGCCGAGGCGACGAGACAGGCGACCGTGGCGGCGAGTCGTGACCATTGGTGACGCTGTCGGTGCGGCCGGTGCATCAGAACTGGTTCCTCCCCGTAAGGCTGCCCTGCACCGTAGTACCTCCCGAGCGTCCGTACCGCCCCGGTCGGCTGGAGTTGGGCGAAAAGACGGGCCGGTCACGGTGTGAGGAACAACATGAGCTGGGGTACTCCTGATCCGGCCGAACCTCGTACCGCAACGGGTGAAAGGACGACCGTCCTGATCCGGAAGGCCGGCCACAGGTCCGCCGACGGACGACCCGGTCGGTCGGCCTAGGCTTGGTCGCAGAGTGATCCACAACGCAGTGGGTCGAGGGGAGTGGCACCGATGGACCGGCGTCCGGCGATAGAACCGGGACCCGACCTCCGGCAGGCTGACACCAGCCGGGACGACAGCTTCGACACGGCGACCGACGGAGACGGCTACGGCCGCCTCGATTCAGGAGTGACCGGCATGACCGGTTCGAGTATCGACACCCTCTACGACCTGGGTCTGCCACCAGAGGCGCTGGCAGGCGACGTGGAGGACGCCGAACTCGACGAGCAGGTACCCAATGCTGAACGACTGGTGGCCCAGGCGGTCGCGCTGGCCGGGGACGACCATGACGCGGCGACCCTGGTGGGGCGTTTCTGGCGGTTCGCGCCGGACGAGGAGCTGATCGGCTTCACCGCCGAGGAGATGCTCGAAGCCGCCCGAGACCACCGGGAGTTGGCCGAGCAGCGGGTACCGGGCGAGTTGAAGCTGCGGATCCACTCACCCGACGAGGAGCAGCACCACAGCGTCATCGAGATCGTCACCGACGACATGCCTTTCCTGGTGGACTCGGTGACCGCCCTGCTTAACAGTCACCACCTGGACGTGCACCTGCTGGTGCACCCGTTGGTGGTGGTGCGCCGGGAGCCGCTGGGTCGGCTGGTCGAGGTGGCCGCCGACGTGGAGCCGGACGACGCGATCGCCGGTGATCTGGTCGAGAGCTGGATGCACATCGAGGTCGACCCGATCCGTGATCCGGCGGAGCGGGACCGGCTGCGCCGCGAGTTGCAGCGGGTGCTGACCGATGTGCGGGAGGCCGTCGAGGACTGGCCGAAGATGCGCCAGCAGGCCCTCTCCCTGGCCGACGAGTTGGCCGCCGCGCGGACCAGCGACAACCGGCCGCCGGTGCCGGAGAAGGACATCACCGACTCGGTGGAGTTGCTGCGCTGGCTGGCGCACGACCACTTCACCTTCCTGGGCTACCGGGAGTACCGGCTGGTGCCGGACTCGGAGAAGGGCGGGCCGGCCCTGGAGGCCGTGCTCGGCACCGGGCTGGGCATTCTGCGGCAGGACTCGCCGGAGGCGCGGGCCCTGTCCTCGATGACCCCGGAGGCGCACGAGAAGGTCACCGAGAAGCGCCTGCTGATCATCACCAAGGCGAACTCCCGGGCCACCGTGCACCGCTCGGCGTACCTGGACTACATCGGTTTCAAGATCTTCGACGAGAACGGTGCGGTGGTCGGGGAGCGCCGCTTCCTGGGCCTGTTCTCCACGGCCGCGTACCGGACCAGCGTGCAGGAGCTGCCGGTGGTCCGCCGTAAGGTCGCCGAGGTGCTGGACCGCTCCGGCCTGAGCCAGCGCAGCCACTCCGGCAAGGACCTGCTCCAGATCCTGGAGACCTACCCGCGCGACGAGCTGTTCCAGATCAAGACCGACGACCTGTACCACGCGGTGATCGGTGTGCTGCGGATGGCCGGTCGTCGGCAGTTGCGGGTGTTCCTGCGCCGGGACGCGTACGGGCGGTTCATCTCCTGCCTGATCTACCTGCCCCGGGACCGGTTCACCACCCAGAACCGGCTGCGCATGCAGGACATCCTGCTGCGGGAGCTCAACGGGGTCGGGGTGGACTACACCACCCGGGTCACCGAGTCGATGCTGGCCCGGGTGCACTTCATCGTGCGGACCGACCCGACCAACCCGCCCGGGGAGATCGACGCCGACCTGCTGGCCGAGGAACTGGCCGACGCCACCCGGCTGTGGGACGACGACTACCGGCTGGTGCTGGAACGCAAGCTCGGTGACGAGCAGGCCAAGCACCTGTTCGTCCGGTACGCCGACGCCTTCCCGGAGGGCTACAAGGACGGGCACACCCCGTACGAGGCGATGAAGGATCTGGCCAAGCTGGAGCTGCTGGAGGAGCCCGGCCAGCTGGAGATGCACCTGTTCCGCAAGCAGCCGCTGCCGCGCGCGGTCGCCCGGGGAGCGGACCTCGACGACGCGATGGACGTCCGGTTCAAGGTCTACCGGTACGGCGAGCCGATGATGCTCTCGGCGGTGCTGCCGGTGCTGCACTCCCTCGGGGTGCAGGTGGTCGACGAGCACCCGTACGAGGTGGAACGGGTCGACGGGCGGATCTGGCTGTACGACTTCGGTCTGCGGCTGCCCGAGGGCCACCAGGACCTGGCCGAGGTGCGTCCGCACGTGGAGAACGCCTTCGCGGCGGCGTGGCGGGGCGAGGCCGAGGTGGACGGCTTCAACGAGCTGGTGCTGCGCGCCGGGCTCACCTGGCGGCAGGTCGTGGTGCTGCGGGCGTACGCGAAGTACCTGCGGCAGGCCGGCACGGTCTTCTCCCAGGACTACATGGAGTCGACCTTCATCGCGTACCCGCACCTGGCCCGGCTGCTGGTGCAGCTGTTCGAGACCCGGTTCGAGCCGGGGGCCCTCAGCAGCGAGCAGCGGGAGCAGCGCAGCGCGGAGCTGGTCGCCGGGCTGACCTCCGCCCTGGACGACGTGGCCAGCCTCGATCAGGACCGCATCCTGCGGGCGTACCTGACCCTGATCCAGGCCACCCTGCGGACCAGCTTCTACCAGAAGCCGGTGGGTGGGCGGCCCAAGGCGTACGTGGCCTTCAAGCTGGATCCGCAGGCCATTCCGGACCTGCCCGCGCCTCGGCCGAAGTTCGAGGTCTTCGTGTACTCGCCCCGCTTCGAGGGGGTGCACCTGCGGTACGGGCCGGTGGCCCGGGGTGGTCTGCGCTGGTCGGACCGGCGGGAGGACTTCCGCACCGAGGTGCTCGGCCTGGTCAAGGCGCAGATGGTGAAGAACGCCGTGATCGTGCCGGTGGGCGCCAAGGGCGGCTTCGTGCTCAAACAGAAGCCGGGAGACCGCGACGAGGCGGTGGCCTGCTACAAGGACTTCGTCGGGGCCCTGCTCGACGTCACGGACAACATCGTGGCCGGGGAGATCGTGCCGCCGGAGGACGTGGTCCGGCACGACGGCGACGACCCGTACATGGTGGTGGCGGCCGACAAGGGCACGGCCACCTTCTCCGACATCGCCAACGAGGTCTCCGTAGCGCACAACTTCTGGTTGGGTGACGCCTTCGCCTCGGGTGGCTCGGCCGGGTACGACCACAAGAAGATGGGCATCACCGCCCGGGGGGCCTGGGAGTCGGTCAAGCGGCACTTCCGCGAGATGGGCCATGACACCCAGAGCCAGGACTTCACCGTGGTCGGTGTGGGCGACATGTCCGGTGACGTTTTCGGCAACGGCATGCTGTTGTCGGAGCACATCCGGCTGGTGGCCGCCTTCGACCACCGGCACATCTTCCTGGACCCGGATCCGGAGGCGGCGGCCTCGTACGTCGAGCGGCGGCGGCTGTTCGAGCTGGCCCGCTCCACCTGGGAGGACTACAACCCCGAGCTGATCTCGGCCGGTGGTGGGGTCTATTCCCGTACGGCCAAGTCGGTGCCGATCTCCCCGCAGGTGCGGGCGGTGCTCGGGTTGGACGACGATGTCGAGCAGCTCAGCCCGCAGGAGCTGATGAAGGCCATCCTCACCGCTCCGGTGGATCTGTTCTGGAACGGCGGCATCGGCACCTACGTCAAGGCCTCCACCCAGAGCAACGCGGAGGTGGGCGACAAGTCCAACGACGCGATCCGGGTCAACGGCAAGGACCTGCGCTGCCGGGTGGTCGGTGAGGGCGGCAACCTGGGCTTCACCCAGCACGGCCGGATCGAGTACGCCCGCACGGGCGGTCGGATCTACACCGACTTCATCGACAACGCGGCCGGGGTGGACTGCTCCGACCACGAGGTGAACATCAAGATCCTGCTGAACACCGCGGTCGCCGACGGGGAGCTCGACGTCCCCGAGCGCGACGAGCTGCTGGCCGCGATGACCGACGAGGTCGCCGAGCTGGTGCTGCGGGACAACTACGACCAGGCCCGCGCGATCAACAACTCGCAGGCCCAGGCCGCCTCGCTGCTGCCGGTGCACCGGCGGATGATCAGTGAGCTGGAGCGGTCCGGCATCCTGAACCGGGCCCTGGAGGGGCTGCCGTCGGACGAGGAACTGGCGGTACGCACCGAGTCCGGGCTGACCGCGCCGGAGTTCGCGGTGCTGCTGGCGTACGTGAAGATCGCCCTGGAGAAGGAGATCCTCACCGAAGGGCTGGCTGACGAGGAGTGGACCAACAAGGTGTTGGTCAACTACTTCCCCTCGCCGATGCGCGAGCGGTTCGCCGAGCGGATGGGGCGGCACCGGCTGCGTCGCGACATCGTGACCACCGTGCTGGTCAACGAGGCGGTCAACCGGGGCGGCATCTCCTTCATCTTCCGGGTGGTCGAGGAGACCGCCGCGCCGGCCGCGGACGTCATCCGGGCGTACGTGGTGGTCCGTGAGGTGTTCGGGCTGCGGGCACTCTGGGACGCGGTCGAGGCCCTGGACAACAAGGTCGACCCGCAGTTGCAGACCGACGTCTACCTGGACACCCGGCGGCTGCTGGACCGGGCGGTGCGTTGGCTGGTGACCAACCGTCGGTCCCCGATCGACGTGCGGGCCGAGATCGAGCGGCTGCGCGACGGGGTGGCCAAGCTGCTGCCGGAGCTGGAGACCCTGTTCTACGGCAGCGAGCGGGAGGCGATCGCCGCCCACATCGACACGATGACCGAGCGGGGCCTGCCGCGGGAACTGGCCGAGCAGAGTACCCGGCTGATGTACAGCTTCGGTCTGCTCGACGTGGTGGAGACCGCGGCCGGTTCCGAGCGGGAGGTGAGCGAGGTGGCCTCGATCTACTTCGTGCTCTCCGACCGGTTCCGGGTGGACTCGCTGCTGTCGAAGATCTCCCTGCTGCCCCGCGAGGACCGGTGGCAGACCCTGGCCCGGATGGCGCTGCGCTACGACCTGTACGCCGCGCTGGCCGCGCTCACCGCCGAGGTGCTCGACTCCACGCCCGCCGACCTGCCGCCGCTGGAGCGGGTGCAGCAGTGGGTGGAGTCGAACGCCACCTCGATCCATCGGGCGGAGCGGGCGATGGGGGAGTTCGACGAGTCCCGGGCCGACCTGGCGGCCCTGTCGGTCCTGCTGCGGCAGATCCGCACCCTGGTGCGTACCTCGGCCGCCGCCTGATCGATGGACGAAGCGTGGCCCGGCGGGAAACCGCCGGGCCACGCCGCTGTCCGGGGGTGGTCAGGAGTGCAGGGAGGCGAAGACGATCACGTTGTCGGGGTAGTCGCCGGTGGCGTCGTCGAACTGGCCCCCGCAGGTGATCACACGTAGTCCCGGCCGGTCGTTGGGGCCGTAGACCTGCTCGGTGGGGAAGGCGTTCTTCGGGTGGGAGACCACCGAGTCCACCTGAAAGGTGGCGGGCTGGCCGTCCGCGCGGTCGACAGTGATGGTGTCGCCGGGTTTCAGGGCGCCGAGGGAGAAGAAGACGGCCGGCCCGATGGCGGCCGAGTCGACATGCCCGACGATGACCGCGTTGCCCACCTCGCCGGGGCTCGGCCCGGGTTCGTACCACCCGGCCAGCAGTGCCTGGTCCAACGGCGGGACCTGGACCGTACCGTCGGGATTGGTGCCCAGCGGCATGATCTTCGCGTTGACGCCGATGCGGGGAATGCGGACCGTGGTGGGCGCGGACCGGGGCAGCCCGACCGGGGCCCGAGCGCCGCCGAGGTCGGCGTCGTCGAAGGGGGCCTCGACCGAGGGGGTGGCGCCCACCCGAGTCACCGGCTGGGGTGGGCGGACCGTTCCGGTGCCCTTCAAGGCGGCGCCGATCAGCCCGGCGCCCACCATCGCCAGGAGGACGACGAAAGCGGCGCCGACGGCGCGCCACGGTTTACCGTGGCGGCCGTCGGCCCGTCTCGTCGTCGCGTCAGGCCGCGAATTCATCGGTCCGACGACGACGCAGCAGCACCAGGCCGCCGAGAGCCGCCGCGCCGACCAGGCCGGCCCCGGCGGTGGCCATGTCACGGTCGGTGCCGGCGGTCAGGCCACCGTCACCACCGTCGACCCCACCCTTCGGCAATACGACCAGTTCGCCCTCCCCGCAGGAGCCCTCCAGCTTGTACGTGCCGGGCTTGGCGTCCTTGGCGATCCGGGCCTCGCCGTAGTAGACGAAGTCCTTCTTGTGCTCCCAACGGTCGCCCTTGTCCGCGCCGTACTCGTCACGGTCCTTCCAGTCGCGCCCACCCTCGGCGTGCTGGCCGTGCTCGTCGCTCTTCCCGCTGCCTTCCCCGTCGGCGGCCGCACCCCCGCCGGCACCCTGCTGGGAAGCCTCCTCGCGGTCCTGCCACTCGCCCTTGTCTTCGCCGGGCTTCCAGTCGCCCTTGTCTTCGCCGGGCTTCCAGTCGCCCTTGTCTTCGCCGGGCTTCCAGTCGCCCTTGTCTTCGCCGGGCTTCCAGTCGCCCTTGTCTTCGCCGGGCTTCCAGTCGCCCTTGTCTTCGCCGGGCTTCCAGTCGCCCTTGTCTTCGCCGGGCTTCCAGTCGCCCTTGTCTTCGCCGGGCTTCCAGTCGCCCTTGTCCTTGCCGGGCTTCCAGTCCTTGCCGTTCGAGTCGCCTCGGTCCCACTTGCCGCCGTCGCGGGCCGGCTTAAGCTCGACCTTGCCGGTGACCTTGGACCAGACGAAGGGCTTCTCCTGCGGCTTCTCGCAGATCTCCACCAGCTTGATCTCTTCACCGGGCTTGCCGGCGTGCGGCTTCGCGAAGACCTTGCCCTCGGGCTCATGCGGCGGGCCGTCGGCGAACGCGACTCCCGGCGCGAACACCAGCAGGGAGGCACCGCCTAGCGCAGCGCCTGCCACGACCTTCCCGAGCATTTTCTTAGCCATGACCTGTGTCACTCCATCCCTGATTTGTCCTGCGGCCGGTTGCAACCGCGCCAGAACCGACGTTAGACCGGTTCATGACTTATGCAGGGAAAGATTCGTGTTTTCGCATTAGTCCGATAGGTGCGTCCGGTGGTAGGGATCGATCCCGCCGTGCCGGACTGTCCCCAGGTTGGCCTGGCGTCGCCGTTGAGAGGGTGTTCGCGCCGGTAAGGGGCTTGGGCGGTTTGTCCGCTAGACTTCCGAAAGTATCGAGCCATTGCCATGGAAGCGCTCCCATGCAAGAATCGCTCCACGCGGTTAGCGGAGCCACACCGCGCAGCAGGGAGTCGAGGGCACCGGTCAGACCGGACGACCACCCACTGAAACGACCGGGTCAGCCCCCGATCGTCGCACCACCACCACGCCCGTCCGGGTCGGGCGCTCAACAAGAATCCCGTTGGCACCGGCGGCTGTCCCGCGTAGGACGCCCTGGGGCCACGTGCCGGGCCGTACAGCGGATCCGGTCTCGCCCAAGGAGATCAGTGGCATGAACGTGTGGAGAAAACTGTCCGGCCCTCGCCGGGCGGTCGCGCTGGCCGGCGCGAGCGCGCTGGTCGCGGGCGGTTTGGTGACGTTGCCGGTCTCGGCTGCGTACGCGGCGACGCAATGCGACGTGGCCTACACGACCAACGACTGGCCGGGCGGATTCACCGCCAACATCACGATCAGGAACATCGGCGACCCGATCAACGGGTGGACCCTCGGCTTCACCTTCCCCGACGGCAACCAGCGGGTGCAGAACGGCTGGTCGGCCCGGTGGACCCAGTCGGGCCGCAACGTGACCGCCCAGAACGAGTCCTACAACGGGAACCTTTCCACCGGCGGCACCGCCAGCATCGGCTTCAACGGTGCGTGGAGCGGTAGCAACCCGCGTCCGACCTCGTTCACCATCAACGGCGTGGCCTGCAACGGCGGCAACCCGCCGCCCACGAGCCCTCCGCCGACGAGCCCTCCGCCCACGAGCCCCCCGCCGACCAGCCCGCCGCCCACGAGCCCTCCGCCCACGAGCCCTCCGCCCACGAGCCCCCCGCCCACCAGCCCGCCGCCCCCCGGCACCAAGGTGGACAACCCGTACCTGAACGCCAAGGGCTACGTGAACCCGGAGTGGAAGGCCAGGGCCGAGTCGGTTCCCGGCGGCAACCGGGTCTCCAACATCTCGACCGCCGTCTGGATCGACCGGATCGCGGCCATCGAGGGCACCGAGGACAGCCAGTCCAACGGCCCGATGGGCGTTCGGGACCACCTGGACGAGGCCGTGCGCCAGGGTGCCGACTACATCCAGTTCGTGATCTACAACCTCCCCGGCCGTGACTGCGCGGCGCTCGCCTCCAACGGTGAGCTGGGGCCGAACGAGCTGCCCAAGTACAAGGCCGAGTACATCGACCCGATCGCGGCGATCATGCGCGACACGAAGTACCGCAACGTCCGGATCATCAACGTCATCGAGGTCGACTCGCTGCCGAACCTGGTGACGAACACCTCGAACAACCCGGGTGGCACGGTCATGTGCGACACGGTGAAGGCCAACGGCGCCTACGTGAACGGTGTCGGCTACGCCCTGGCCACCCTGGGCTCGATCCCGAACGTCTACAACTACGTCGACGCCGGACACCACGGCTGGCTGGGCTGGGACAGCAACTTCGTCCCGACCGCCCAGGTCCTGAAGCAGGCCGCTACCGCCTCCGGCAGCACCGTCAACCACGTGCACGGGTTCATCACCAACACCGCGAACTACTCCGCGCTGATCGAGCCGTACGCGAAGATCGACGCCACGGTGAACGGGCAGACCGTCCGCCAGGCCAAGTGGATCGACTGGAACTGGTACAACGACGAGCAGAGCTTCGCTCAGGCCTTCCGGCAGGAACTGGTCCGGCAGGGCTTCCCCAGCGACATCGGCATGACGATCGACACCTCCCGTAACGGCTGGGGCGGCCCGAACCGGCCCACCGCCGCGGGTCCGACGACCAGCGTCGACGCCTTCATCGACGGCGGCCGGGTCGACCGTCGCTTCCACAAGGGCAACTGGTGCAACCAGGCTGGTGCGGGTATGGGCGAGCGCCCGAAGGCCGCGCCGGCGACCGGTATCGACGCGTACGTCTGGGCCAAGCCCCCGGGCGAGTCGGACGGCTCCAGCCGCGAGATCCCGAACAACGACGGCAAGGGCTTCGACCGGATGTGCGACCCGACCTACACCGGTAACGACCGCAACGGCAACAGCCGTAGCGGCGCCCTGCCGGACGCCCCGATCTCGGGCGCCTGGTTCGCCGCGCAGTTCGCCGAGCTGATGGCGAACGCCTACCCGCCGCTGTCCTGACGGTCAGGCACACCCGCCGCCAGCGGTAGGTGAGGCACTGCGGCGGCAGGTTACCCGGGCCCCTGGTCCGACCGCACCGGTCGGACCAGGGGCCCACCCCTGTGCACGGCGAGGAATCCCCGCCCTGGGGTGAGGTCAGGGCACGGTCTTCTCGACCGCCGCCCGACCGGTCTCGGCCAGCTCCCGCCGCGCCCGTTCGATGTTCTCCGGGGTGGGATCCTGGCCCCGGGCCGCCACCAGATCCTCCGGATCCCAGGGTTGTTCCGCCCCCGTGCGGATGTTGTCCTCGGCGGCCCCGGTGCCGGTGCCGGTGGCCCCGGTACCGGCGGCGTACGGATCACCGATGAGCTCGTCGGACGGGTCGTCCCGCCCGCCCGGTTCGGTGAAGGTCGGGGTGTCCGCGTCCGGGCCGCCCCCGGTCATCAGCTGGGGCACCCCGGAGTCGTCATCGACCGCTGCGGCCACCTCGGGGCTCTCCTCAAGCGGTCGTTTCCGCCCACGATCGGTCATCGTCGCCACCTCCCTGTCCGCAGCCGAATCACCTGGCCCCTGCCGGAATACCCGCCAGGTCAGCGGACATGCCGACGGCGGGTGCCCCCACAGGACACCCGCCGTCGGTGGTGGGTCTCAGCGACCGAGAACCCGGTCCAGGAAGTCGCGGTACTCGCGCACGGCGACCCGCAGCTGCTCGGTGTCGGTGGCACCGGCCTCCTGCCAGCTGCCGAGCTTCTCCTTGTGCTGGGTCAATGCGGCCGACAGCGCCTGCATGGCCTCGTCGACCAGGGTCTGGGCCTCACCGGCGGCCCCCCGGGGGTCGTCGACGAAACGCAGCTGGACATCGCGCCAGCGGTCCCGGAATCCCTGGGCCGTACTGTCGTCGAACAGGGTCGCCGCCCCCGCCGGTACGGCGGCGGTGGCACCGTTCGACCCGGCGGTCTCGGTGGTCTGGGTGTCCGGGTCGACCATCGCCGAGGTGGCGCTGCCGTAACCGGCCCCGCCGGCCGCCGCCGCCTTGGTGTCGGTCCCCGGCAGGGTGGACCGGTCCGAGTCCTCGTCGTCGGCGCGGTGGCTGCCCGCGTCGCGGTTGACGTCCTCGGCCTCCCGCACCTCGGCGGGGTCCACCTCGTCGTGACGTCCGTCGAACTCGGCCGTGGGGTCGGCCCGCAGCCCTTCGCCCGTACCGTCGGCGGCACCGTCGCCCGGTCGGGCGGTGCGCTCCGCGCGCGGGTCGGGCTGGTCCTGCGGAAGCGGGCTGGCCAGCGCGGAGGCGGCCACCGCCCCGCCGACCGTGGTCGCGCCGAAGGCCGACGGCACCGGGCCCGGCTCGTGGAACTCGGCCTGCTCGTCGTCGCCCGGTCGGCCGTCCCACGGTCGGTTCCGGTCGGTTTCGGACTCCGCGCGGACGGAACGCTCGTCCGTACCGTCGAACTCGTCCGTGCCGTCGATGTCGTCCCTGCGGTCGAAATCGTCCGTCGCCTGGTCGTCGGGGACCGGCACCGGAGCCGACCGTACGGTCTCGGGGTGGTCGTTGTTTAGCTGCTGTTCTTGCTGCCGCATGGTGGTCTCCTCAGCGGTTGGTGGCGTCGTGGGCGGCGTCAGGCTGGCGCTGTTCCGGCGTCCTGGAGGCCAGTTCCTCACCGAGCAGGTCGGCGAAGAGGGCGCGGTAGTGGACGAGGGCCTGGCGGAGGTCCTCCGTGCCGGCCTCGCCCCGGCTGTTGCGCAGGTGGATCTCGTGGGCGTCCCGGTAGTGGCTCAGGGTGCGGGCGTGCTCGACGGACAGGTGCGCGATCTGGTCGGAGAAGTCACCCGTGGGGTAGCCCCGTTCGGCGATCAGCCGGGTGACCAGTTCGTCGGCCTGTCCGACGGTCTCGGCGGGGGAGTCGACGAAACGGACCTGAAGCTCCTCCCAGGCCTCGGCGTACCGGGCCCGGGCGGCCGGGTCCAGGGGGACCAGCTCGAGTTCGGCGTGCCGGCGCTCGCGCTCGCGCAACTCCCGCTCGGCGGCGCTACGACTGTCCTGTTCGGCGATGACATGGTCGTACTCGGGGCCGAAGCGCTGCCGGAGGGCGCGGCGGCGGCTGGCCACCACCAGGGCCGCGACGACGGCGGCGACGACCAGGATGACGAGGACGGTGACGACTATCTGCGTGGGCGACATGGCTCCTCCTTCGCCTGCAGGTATTCCCTCCGTCCACTGATCGCCAATCCCGTTCCGGAGCACTTTCCTCGCCCAGGTTGCCCATTGCCGGTCCCGGTGCCGTCGGCGAGGGCCTGCACGGAAGACCGGTTCGCACGGATTCGGGCGCAATGGGGGTCAACCGAACGATCGTCAACGTACCGGTCGTCTCGACGGACGGTAGTGCGGCGAGCGCGGATTACGTATCCTGCCCAAGGCGCCCGAGCCGGCGCCCCGGGGGACAACTGGGGTGCATCCGGCAAAGGTGCTGCCCGGCCGTGCCGGAGCCCCTCCAGCCACCCTTCCGGGCGAGGTCCGATTGAACACCCGCGACTGGCCGATCCGCTCCAAGCTGACCGCCCTGGTCGTCGTGCCGGTGACCGCCCTGCTGGCCTTGTGGATCTTCGCCACCACCCTCACCTTCGGACCGGCCCTCGACCTGTTGTCCGCCCGGACCCTGCTCTACGACCTGGGGCGGCCCGGCGAGACCGTGGTGGCCGAGTTGCAGCGCGAGCGGCGGCTGTCCGTGGTGCACCTGGCATCCTCCCGGGCGGACTGCGCCAAGCAGTCGGCCGGGTGCGTGGTGCCGGCCCTGGGCGAGCAGCGGGACCGTACCGACGTCGCGGTGGAGCAACTGCGCCGCCGGGTGGCCGGAGAGAAGTTCCGAGAGGCCGCCGGTGAGTTGCTCGAAGCCCGACTGGACCGGTTGCTCGACAGGTTGGCGGGGCTGCCGGCGGGACGGGCGGCGATCGACCGCCGGGAGTTGGACCGGATCGGCGCGGTAGGCCTCTACAGCGACCTGGTCTCGGCCGCCTTCCACACCTTCGAGGCGTTGGCGAACCTGCCCGACCAGAATCTCAACCGGGAGGCGCGGGCCCTGACGGACCTGGGCCGCTCCCGGGAACTGCTCGGGCAGACCGATGCCCTGCTGGCCGGGGCTTTGGCCGCCGGGGGCTTCGCCAAGGGCGAGCACACCATGCTCGTGCAGAGCATCGGTAACCAGTGGTTTCTCATCCAGTCGGCGGTCGCCGACCTGCCCGGCCCGGAACAGGCCGCCTACCAGCGGCTGGCGGAGCAGGAGGGGTTCGGTCGGCTGCGCGCGATGCAGGACGAGCTGATCGCCGCCGGTCCGGCGGGCCGGATCACGGTCGACGCGCGGGCCTGGCAGTCCGGCTATGACACCGTGCAGCAGTCGTTGCGGGACTTCGAGCTGACCCAGGCCGACGGACTGGCCGACCGGTCGGTGCCGATAGCGGTGAGCATCCTGGCCCGGCTGGCCGGCGCCGGGGTGCTGGGTCTGATCGCCGTGGTGGTGTCGCTGGTGGTGGCCGTGCGGGTAGGCCGGTCGCTGGCCCGGCGGCTGACCCTGGTTCGCGGGCGGCTGACGGAGACCGCGGAGAAGGGCCTGCCGGAGGTGGTGGACCGACTGCGCCGGGGCGAACAGGTCGATGTCGACCGGGAGGCACCCGTGGTCGACGAGGGCACCGACGAGATCGGGCAGGTGGCCCAGGCCTTCACGGAGGTGCAGAAGGCCGCCATCCGGGCCGCCCAGGTCGAGGTCACCCTGCGCCGTGGGCTCAACGAGGTCTTCCTGAACATCGCCCGCCGTAGCCAGGGCCTGGTGCACCGGCAGATCGCCCTGCTGGATCGGCTGGAACGCGACGCGGAGGATCCGGACCATCTGGCCGAGCTGTTCCGGGTCGACCACCTGGCCACCCGGCTGCGCCGGCACGCGGAGGATCTGGTCATCCTGGCCGGGGCCATCCCGGGGCGCGGTTGGCGTGAGCCGGTGGCCATGGTGGATCTGATCCGGGGGGCGATCTCCGAGGTCGAGTCGTACGATCGGGTCGAGATCACCTCCTTGCAGTCCGCCGGCACGGCGGGGCGGGTGGTCGGGGACATCATCCACCTGCTCGCCGAGCTGATCGAGAACGCGACCACTTTCTCCCCGCCGCAGTCGCGGGTGACGGTCTCCGGTGAGCATGTCGCAAACGGGTACGCCCTGTCCGTCTCCGACCAGGGCCTGGGCATGACCGCGGCGGCCATCGAGGAGGCCAACCGCAAGCTGGCCCGGGCGCCGGAGTTCGACCCGGCCGAGACCGCCCGCCTAGGCCTGTTCGTGGTGGCCCGACTCGCCGGCCGGCACGGCATCCGGGTGCGACTGCGCCGGTCGGAGGGCGCCGGGATGACCGCAGTGGTGTTGATCCCCGCCGACCTGATCACCACCGAGCCCTCGCCGCTGCCCGCCCTGGACGCCGCGGACAGCGGCGACGAGGGCGCCATGGAGCAGCGGCGGCTGGCGCGGGCCAGCCGACTGGCCACCGTGCCCCGACCCCGCAGCCGAACGGCTGCTACCTCGAAGGGCTGGCGCTCACCGGCCGCGGAGAGCCGGGGCGGGCCGCGCCAGGCCTCGACCGTGGGGCCGGCCGAGTCCGACGGGCTGCCCCGGCGGATCCGGCGACGTCCGCCGGCCGGAGCCACGACCGGCCCCGGCGCCGAGCCGACGAAGGCCACGGCCGAGGAGGTCTCCGCAACCACGGCCGCACCCCCGCCCGGCACGGACCAGGCCTCCGCCGGGGTGAACTCACCCACCGTGCAACTGCCCGCGCTGGCCCAGCGACCGGCCGACCGGCGGCCGTCGGTGACGGCACCCCACGGCAGCACCGCCCGGGTGGGCGAGCCGACGCCGCGCAGCCCGCAGGAGGCGCGGCGGTTCATGTCCGCCTTGCAGTCCGGCACCGCCCGGGGCCGGCAGGCCGCCGCCGGTACGGCCGAGGGTCGACCGGCCCCGGTCGCCGGGGAGGCGGGAGGGGGCGCCCAGCCCCGATCGGACCAGAGCGCCGCCACCCGCCGGGAATCGACCACCGAGGAGGCTGGACCGTCGACCGGCGGACCGGTCACCGTGCAATCCCCGACCGTTACTGAGAGGGACGCCTGATGCAATCGACGAGGCAGAGTGCCAATCTCGACTGGTTGCTCGACGATCTGGTGGAGCGACTGCCCGCCGCGCGGCGGGCAGTGGTGCTCTCGGCGGATGGGCTGCTGCTCGGCTCCTCCGCCGAACTGGACCGTGCCGACGCCGAACATCTGTGTGCCCTGGCCTCCGGGCTGGCCAGCCTGGCGCGGGGTGCCAGCCGACAGTTGGGCGGTGGGCCGGTGCGGCAGACGGTGGTGGAGATGGAGTCGGCGTACCTGTTCGTGACCGCCGCCGGACAGGGCGCCTGCCTGGCGGTGGCCAGCGACACGGACGCGGACATCGGCCTGGTGGCGTACGAGATGGCCATGCTGGTGACCAGGGTGGGGGAGAACCTCCAGGCACCGGTGCGGGCGTCGATGGGTGCCGCCGATGCGGACTGAGTTGTCCGGGCACCGGCACGAGTGGCTTGACGGGGATGCCGGGCCGGTGGTCCGGCCGTACACCCTGACCGGTGGCCGGGTGCGCTCCTGCGCGGACGGTTTCGACCTGGTCGCGTACGTGTTGGCGAAGCCGAACCCGGATCTGGGGGCGTTCCCGGAACTGCATCCCGAGCACCGGCTGTTGGTGGCCCTGGCGGGCCGGGGCACCCCGGTGGTGGAACTCGCCGCCGACCTTGACCTGGCGGTGGGTGTGGTCCGGGTACTGCTCGGTGATCTGCTGTCCCGGGGACTGGTCGCCGTGCAACAGCCGCCGCGCGCCACGTACCTGCCCGACAACAACATCCTCAAGGCGGTGGTGGATGGACTCCGTGCGCTATGACGCCGATTATCGGGACCCCCGGGTCCCCCTGGCGTTGAAGATCCTCATCGCCGGTGGCTTCGGCGCCGGCAAGACGACCCTGGTCAGCGCGTTGAGTGAGGTGCGGCCGCTGCAGACCGAGGAGATCCTGACCGGGGCCGGCATCGACACCGACGACATCTCCGGGGTGGAGGGCAAGTCGACGACCACGGTGGCGATGGACTTCGGGCGGATCACCATCAACGAGGACCTCCAGCTGTACCTGTTCGGTACCCCGGGGCAGGACCGCTTCCGGTTCCTCTGGGACGAGTTGGCCTTCGGGGCGTTGGGGGCGGTGGTGCTCGCCGACACCCGGCGACTGGCCGACTGCTTTCCCTCGATCGACTACTTCGAGCAGCGGGGGGTGCCGTTCGTCGTCGGGGTCAACTGCTTCGACGGCTCGCAGCGGTTCAGCCTGGAGGCCGTACGCCGAGCCCTGGACCTGGACCCGGAGGTGCCGATGGTGCTCTGCGACGCCCGGGACCGGCAGTCCGGCAAGGCTGTGCTGATCTCCCTGGTCGAGCACGTGGCCCGGCAGCGGGGCGAACCGGTGCCGGCGGCCTGACCCGGCGAAGGCCGGCGGCGGCAGGTCTAACCGCCGGTGTCGGGGGGAAGGGGTCTGATGGGACCTAGGCAGTTCGGCGGAGAGGTGGCACCTGGTGGCAGGTCGAGGCGAGATCGTTCACATCGGCGGGTACACGGCGCACAGCGGCGGGCGGGGCACCGGGATCGTCGCCGCCTCGCGTGACCCGGAAACCGGCGAGCTGACCTCCCTGGGCACGGTCGCGGTCACCGCCTCGCCGTCGTTTCTCACCCGCCATCCCACCCGGCCCGTGCTGTACGCGGTCAACGAGCTGCCCGAGGGCACGATCAGCGCCTGGCGGGTGGGGCCCGAGGGGGACCTGACCGCGATCGGCTCGTGGGCCACCGGCGGAGCCGATCCCTGCCACCTGGCGGTGTCGCCGGAGGGTCGGAACCTGCTCGTGGCCAACTACGGCGGCGGGAGCGTGACGGTCTTCCCGCTGGACCCCGAGGGGGTGCCGGGCGACCGTAGTGACCTGGTGCAGCACACCGGCCACGGCCCGAACCCCGAGCGCCAGGAGGGGCCGCACGCGCACATGGTCGCCCCCGGGGCCGAGGGCCGACCGATCCTCGCGGTGGATCTCGGCACGGACTCCATCTACCGGTACGACCTCGACCCGGCCTCCGGGCGGCTGGTCCCCCGGGCACCCCGGGTGCGTACCCCCGCCGGGGCCGGCCCCCGGCACCTGGCCAGGCATCCCGACGGCCGGCGTTGCTACGTCTGCGGGGAGCTGGACGGCTCGGTGCTGGCCTACGAGCTGACCGAGGAGGGCGGGTGGCACCAGTCGGGGCGGGTCGAGGCCAGCGAACGGGCCGGGCACGTCCAACCGTCGGAGATCGCGGTGGACGCCGAGGGGCGCTTCCTCTACCTGGCCAACCGGGGGGTAGGCACCATCGCCGTCTTCGCGCTGGGGTCTGGGCTGCCGAAACTGGTCGAGGAGGTGGCTACCGGCGGCGAGTGGCCCCGGCATTTCGCGATGGTCGGGGACCATCTGTATGTCGCCGACGAGCGGGCGGACATGGTGCGTACCTTCCGGATCGACCGGGAGAGCGGGGTGCCGGTGGCGGTCGGGGAGCCGCTGACGATTCCCAGCCCTACTTGCGTTCTGCCCTGATCGTGGGTGTTGGACATTGATGAATCCACATTGCGCCGTTGAGTCATCACTCAGAGTTACTAAATCACGGTAAACTGTTTCTCCTCTGTAACTTTCGTCCGAACGGCCATGGCAGTCCCATGGTCAGGTCCGGAAGATGGTCAGCGTGTCAGCAGGCCGCCATCGCATGCGTTCAGGTTTCCACGGCGCCGCCGCCGCAGCCGCGGTCGGCGTGCTCGTCGTCACCGCCGGTGGGTGGGTGGGCTATCGGCAGCTTGCCGGCCCGGACTGCGCTGGCAAGATCGAACTGTCCGTCGCGGTCTCGACCGAACTCGCACCCGCTGTCGACGCGGCGGCCACCGAGTGGGAGCAGAACGGCGCCGCGGTCGACGGGACCTGCATCGACGTGACCGTGGCGGCGGCCGACGCGGTAGAGGTCGCCGCGGTGGTGGCGGCCAAGCACGGGGCCACCCTGGCCGGGGTCGGTCAGGCCAGCGGCACGGCGGTCAGCCCGGACGTCTGGATCCCGGACTCCTCCACCTGGTTGCTGCGGCTGCAGACCGGCGGCGCGGCCGCCTTCGCACCGGGCAACGGTGCCTCCGTCGCCAGCAGCCCGGTGGTGGTCGCCATGCCGGAACCGACCGCCGAGCGGTTGGGCTGGCCGCAGGAGGAAATCGGCTGGACCGAGCTGCTGACCCGGGTCAACAGCGACCGGCCGTTGAAGACCGGCATCGTCGAGCCGACCCGCGACGCCGCCGGCCTGTCCGGACTGCTGTCGCTGATGACGGCGGCCTCCTCCGCCGGGGGTGCGACCGCCGAGCAGGACCGCATCGGCGCCCTGCGGGCGCTGGCCTCCGGTGCCTCGGCCCTGCGCCAGGACCTGCTGGCCAAGTTCCCCACCGCCCCGGACGCCACCACCCTGGCCAGCGCCCTCGGGGCGGCGGCACTGTCCGAAGAGAACGTCATCCGGTACAACGCCAAGAAGCCGCCGGTGCCGCTGGCGGCGCTGTACCTGAAGCCGTCGCCGCTGCCGCTGGACTACCCGTACGCGGTGCTGCCGGGCATCGAACCGGCCAAGGCCTCCGCCGCGCGGGTGCTGTTCGAGGTGCTGACCACCCCCTCGTTCAAGGACCGGCTGGCCGCCCAGGGGCTGCGTGGGCCGGACGGCAACTGGGGCAGTGGCTTCCAGCCCCCGCAGGGCGCACCCAGCCCGGCCAGCGGTGACTCCTCCGCCGCGCCGCCTCCCCAGGGCGGCATCGCCGCCGGTGGCCTGGCCCCGGACGCGGTGGAGCGGGCCGTCTCCAGTTGGTCCATCGCCACCCTCTCCGGCCGGATGCTCTGCATCATCGACGTCTCCGGCTCGATGAAGAAGGCCGTGCCGACCGCCAACGGCGCCACCCGCCAGCAGGTCACCGCAGAAGCCGCCCGGCGGGGCCTGAACCTGTTCGACGATTCCTGGTCGATCGGTCTGTGGGTCTTCTCCACCAACCTGGACGGGGCGCGTGACTACCGGGAGGTCGTGCCGACCGGCCCGCTGTCCCGGCAGCGCAGCTCCCTGGAGCGCAGCCTGGACACGATCACCTCCTCCAGCGGCGACACCGGCCTGTACGACACCCTGCTGGCCGCGTACCAGAACGTGCAGCAGAACTGGGAACCGGGCAAGGTCAACTCGATCGTCCTCTTCACCGACGGCAAGAACGAGGACGCCGACGGTGTCTCGCAGCGGCAACTGCTCGCCGAGCTGAAGCGGATCAAGGACCCGGACCAGCCGATCCAGGTGATCATCATCGGCATCGGCACGGAGGTCAGCAAGGCGGAGCTGGACACCATCGCGCAGAGCGCCGGTGGGGGTGCCTTCATCGCCGCGGACCCGACTAAGATCGGGGACATCTTCCTACGAGCCATCGCCCTGCGGAAGGCGCCCGCCTAAGTCGTGCCTCAGTAAGAACCGTGGTGCGGGGGTGAATCCTATACCACAGACCAATTACGGCTGGTTTGCTGGGGCTGCAAGTGACGGC
Organism: Micromonospora sp. NBC_01739; assembly: GCF_035920385.1. GTDB lineage: Bacteria > Actinomycetota > Actinomycetes > Mycobacteriales > Micromonosporaceae > Micromonospora. Next base: position 6,104,072 of record NZ_CP109151.1, read on the forward strand.
AATACGTCCGAAGCAATTGCTCGGCATAGTTCTCAGGAGAGGATGTCGTCGTGCACCGGCAGTTCCGGCTTACCGTCGAGCTGGAGCCGTGCCGTCGGCGAGCGAAGTGGGAGGGCTGGTGACCTCGGCGACGCTGTTGACCCCGGCCAGATCTTCAACACACCCTGACGGTACGTCGTCATCGAGCAGCTCGCTGCGCGGTGGGCAGCGGGCGTACGTGCGAACCCTGGTGGTGCTGGACGCCACCGTCCTCACCCTGGCCGTGCTCGCCGGCTACGCGGCCCGCTTCGGTGAGGCCGCCCCACGGGGCACCCACGTGCCCTACGTCCTGGTGGCTCCCGCCCTCGTCCTGGCCTGGTTGCTGTCGCTGAAGGCGATGCGCTGCTACGACGACCGGGTGATCGGCTACGGCGCGGACGAGTACCGGCGGGTCAGCATGGCCAGCCTCCGCCTGGCCGGGGCGGTCGCCATCGCCGGTTACATCGCCGACGTCGGGGTGTCCCGGGGCTTCCTGGCGATCTCGTTCGCGGTCGGGCTGGTCGGCCTTGAGCTGGCCCGGTTCGCCGCCCGCAAGCGCCTGCACCGGGCCCGCTCGACCGGGGCCGGCTGGTCCCGCCGGGTGCTGGTGGTCGGCGACACCGCGCACGTACTGGAACTGGTGCACACCCTGCGCCGGGAACCGTACGCCGGTTATCAGGTGGTCGGTGCCTGCATCCCGGACGCCCTGCTGGCACCGGTGGCCCAGCGACTCGGCGACGTGCCCGTGGTCGGCTCCTTCCGGGGCATCCCGGAGGCCGCCGCCGCGATCGGCGCGGACACGGTCGCCGTCACCGCCAGCGGGGAACTCACCGCCGCCCGCCTGCGTCGGCTGGGTTGGCAGTTGGAGGGCACCGGAATCGACCTGGTGCTGGCCCCGGCGTTGACCGATGTCGCCGGCCCGCGCATCCACACCCGCCCGGTGGCCGGCCTGCCGCTGATCCACGTGGAGGCCCCGGAGTTCCGGGGCACCCGCAAGCTGGTCAAGGGTTTCGTCGACCGGTCCATCTCGCTGGTGGCGGTGGCTCTGCTGTTGCCCCTGCTGGTGTTCATCGCTCTGGCCATCAAGCTGGACAGCCGGGGGCCGGTGCTGTTCCGGCAGACCCGGGTCGGGCAGGGGGGCGAGGAGTTCGGGGTCTTCAAGTTCCGGACCATGGTGGTCAACGCCGACGTCCTGCTGGCCGAGCTGGCCGCGCGCAACGAGACCGACGGCCTGATGTTCAAGATGCGCGACGACCCCCGGGTGACCCGGGTCGGGCGGCTGCTGCGCAAGTGGTCGCTGGACGAGCTGCCGCAACTGGTCAATGTGCTGCTGGGGCAGATGAGTCTGGTCGGGCCGCGTCCTCCGCTGCCCTCCGAGGTGGCCCGCTACGACGGCGATGTGGCCCGCCGACTGCTGGTCAAGCCCGGCATGACCGGTCTCTGGCAGGTCAGCGGCCGGTCGGATCTGAGTTGGGAGGACGGCATCCGGCTGGATCTCTACTACGTGGAGAACTGGTCGCTGGCGGCCGACCTGACGATCCTGTGGAAGACCTTCGGCGCGGTGGTCAACAGCCGGGGCGCCTACTGAGCCGTGGCGCTCACGGCTGGGGCCCGTACCAGTCCAGGCAGACGATCACCGCGTCGTCGGTGAGATCGGCCGAGACGAAGGCCCGCAGGTCCCCCAGGAGGGCCCGGACCGCGTCCAGCGGGCTCATCGGGGCGGTACGACGCAGCATCCGATCCAGCGCGCTCTGCCCGTAACGGACCTCCTGCCCGGTGGCGTCGAGCACCCCGTCGCTGATCATGAAGAGGCGGTCACCGGGCTCCAGTTGGAGGTGCTGCTCGCGATAGTGCGACCCCTCGAACATGCCCAGCGGGAACTGCTCCTCCAACGACTGCACCCTGACCTCGCCGGCCCGGAGCAGGACGAGCCGGGGAGAGCCCGCGTCGACCGCGGTGAGCAGTCCACTGTGCAGATCCACCTCGATCAGCAGGGTGGCCAGGTACTGCTCGCCCCGGTGCAGGGCGTAGATCGCCTGGTCGGCCAGGGCGGCCTGATCGGCCAGGGAGATGCCGGCCCGGCGGGCGTTGCGCAGGGCGCAGGTGGCCAGGGTGGTGAGCATCGAGGCGGCGACCCCCGAGCCCATGCCGTTGATGGTGGCGGTCCACACCCGGTTGCCGTCGTCGGACCAGTCGAAGCTGTCCCCGCGCACCGCGTACGCCGGTTCCAACTGCCCGGCCAGGCTGAAGGAGGGCCGCATCCGGCTGCGGCCCGGCAGCAGTTCCCACTGCATCTCGGCGGCGAGGGTGAGCCGCCGGGTACGCCGGGCGATGCGGTAGACGTCCGTGCCGGGGTCCACCGCGGTCAGCTCGTGGGCCAGGGCGGTGCCGATCTCGGCCAGCTCCGGCAGCAGGCTCTCGTCCGCGACCGGCCGCACCCGCAGCACGCCACGTCGTTCGCCGCGCATGCTGACCGGCAGATAGGCCGTGCCCTCGACGTACATCGGGCTCTGGTGGTCGAAGCACCGCCAGGCCGGGTGGCCCGGTTCGGTCACCGCCTCCCCGGCGGTGAGCGGCAGCAGGGCGGCCAGCCGGTAGTCGACCTGGAGCAGGTCGACCTCCACCATGCCGTACCGCTGGTCGAGCAGCTCTCTGATCCGGCTCAGCAGGAGATCCGCGGGGGCGGCGGTGAGCACGGTGCGGGCTTGATCGACCGGATCGCTCATGGGGCATCTCCTTGATCACAAGCCCATCGACCGACAGAATCGGAGTACGCTCAGGCGCACGATGGCGGAACTGCATGGTTTTCCAGGATCCGAGATGAGTATGGCTGCCGAGGTGGATGTCGCGGCGGGCGCCCTGCTGACCGTCTGGGACGGTGCCCGGGAGCGCACAGCGAACCGCATCTCCACCGCCCAGCTTCGTGCCGTGATGCTCGTCGAGCGGCAGGACGGGATCAACCTTCGCCGGCTGGCGGCCGGGTTGGACATGTTACTTTCCTCGGCCAGTCGCCTCTGCGACCGGCTGGTCGCCGCCGGGATGCTGGAGCGTGAGCCCGGCCGGGCGGACCGGCGGGAGATCTCCCTGCACCTGACCGCCGAGGCCCGCAGCCTCCTGACCGAGCTGCGCGAGGACCGTCGGCAGCACCTGGCCGCGATCCTGGGCGACATGACCCCGGAGGGGCGTACGGCCCTGCTGCGAGGTCTCCAGGAGTTCGACGAGGTGGCCCGGGCGCGGGTGGTCCGGCCGGTGTCCTCGCTGGTGCCGCAGCCGGAGGAGCCGGGCTCCGCGCACTGCGGGGAGGTCCGCGAGGTCGTCGACACTCCGCTGAGCTGGTCGAACGGGGACACCCCGGTCTCCCGTACGGCCTGACGCCCCCGCTGCTCGCGCGGCCTGACCCGCCCTGGCCGGGGGTCAGTCGGGCTTTCGGGGGGTCACCGCCAGCATCGCCACGTCGTCGTGCCGTTGCCCGGCGGACCATTCGTCGACCAGGCGCAGCACCCGCTCGACCAGGGCGCTGGGCGGCAGCCCGGCACCGGAGGCGAGGGCCTGGTGCAGCCGTCGCTCGCCGAACATCTCCGCACCGTGCGGCCCGCCGCGCGCCTCGGTGACCCCGTCGGTGTGGGTGAACAGCACCGCACCGGGCGGCAGCCGCAGTTCGACCTCGGTGAACCGGGCCTCCGGCAGGGCCCCCACCGGCATTCCACCCACCGGTACCCGGGTCACCGTGCCGTCGGGGTCGACCACCAGGGGCGCCGGATGCCCGCCCCCGGCGACCCGGACCCGCAGGCCGCCCTCGGGATCCTGGCTCAGGCTGCCCAGCAGCAGGGTGGTGAACTGGCTGCGTCGGGCGGCGTCCGGCATGTCCAGCAGGGCCCGGTCGAGCAGCCGCAGCAGCTTCAACGGCTGCTGTTCCACCAGCCGCAGGGTCTGCAGGGACTGCCGTACCCGGCCGGTCAGCACGGCCGCGCCGACCCCCTTGCCGCAGACGTCACCCAGGGCGAACAACACCCCGCCCTCGGAGGGTAGGAGGTCGTAGAAGTCGCCCCCGATCCGCAGGCTGTCCCCGGCGGCACGGTAACCCCCCGCGACCTCCAGCCCGGCCACCCGGGGCAGCTCCGGCGGCAGCAGGCTGTTCTGCAGCACCCGGGCCAGGTGGGCCTGCTCGTCGTACAACTCGGCCATGGTCAGGGCGGCGCCCGCCCGGGCGGCGAACTCACGGGCCAGCTCGACATCCCGGGGGTCGAAGCCGGTACGCCCGGGGTGTCGCAGCAGCACCAGGGCCCCGACCGTCCGGCCGGCCCCCGGCATCGGGCTGACCAGCAGGGTCGCCTCCCGGTCGAGGTCGGCGGCGAAGACCGGGTCCAGGTCCTGCTGCGCCGCCACCGACCAGGGGCCGGGCGCTGGGCATCCGCCGTCCAGGGCCTCGGCGAGCCCGGGCAGGGCTGTGGTCAGACTCCAGTCGGAATCCCCGGTCACCGGGCCGGGCTGCCCCTCGGTGTATCGGATCCAGTGCGGCCGTTGCTCGGCGGGAACCGGCGGCAGGTGTACGACCAGGGCCAGGTCCGCCAGGTAGGGCACCGGGAGGGTGGCGGCGGCGCGCAGCGCCTGGTCGCGGTGCAGCGCCAGGCCCAGGCGCCGACCCGCGTCGGCGAGGAAGGCGGTACGACGGCGTTCGGCGCGCAGCGCCTTGGTGTCGCCCCACTCCTCGGTGACGTCCCGCACGTACCAGACGCAACGGCCGGCGGGCAGGGCCCGGCGTACCCCGCGAAGGCGTCGGCTGCGGTGTTCACCCTCGAAGTAGGGGTGCCCGGCGGCGGTCGCGGTCGCCAGTGCCGGCACCGCGCAGGTGGCCAGATCGGTGCCGGGGCCCAGCTCGGGCAGCAGTCTCCTGGCGGCCGCGTTCGCGGTGCTGACCAGCCCGTCGCCGTCGACGGTCAGCACCGCCTCGGCCAGCCCGTCGAGAACTTCACCGGCCAGGTCCAGGCGGTCGGCCGGCTCCGGTCGCTCCGCCCTGCCCTGGCTGGCCTTGTCACGGCGGGCGGGGCCGGCGACTCGGCCCTCACGAGTGCTGGTCATTCCGGCTCGCGGTGCGTCCTGCGCTGTCGGGATGTGCGCATTCCGGTGGTGTCGCTCCTCCGGGTCACGGTCATGGTTGCCTGGGGGCAAGCGTACCGAAGTGCCCCAGGGACCCGCCTGGACGCAATGGAGGTGGTAGGGCTACAGCCGGGCCAACCAGGCCACCGGCCGGGCGATGATCCGGCGTACCACCGAACCGGCCGCGCCGACGACGGCGGCCGTGGCCCCGAGGGTCGCCGGCCGGACGGTCACCGGGGACCAGGCCGCGGTCAGCACCCGGCGGTCGATCTCCGCGAGCATTGGCGGGCGCAGCCAGGGAGCCAGGGGGGCGTAGCCGCCGCCGAGCACCACCGTGTCCAGGTCCAGCAGGTTGACCACACTGGACACGGTCACCCCGAGGGCCGTTCCGGCCTCGTGCAGGGCCCGCAGCACCTGCGCGTCGCCCGCCTCGGCCAGCTCGGCCAGCCGGTTCGGGGCGGTGTCGGCCGGCAGGTCCGCCCCGGCCAGGCCGGCCGCCGCGAGGATCGACTCCTGGCCGGCGTACTGCTCCAGGCAGCCCCGGCCCCCGCACCGGCAGGCGGGCCCGTCCGGGCGTACCGGGATGTGGCCGATCTCCCCGCTCCAACCCCGGGCCCCCCGGTACAGGGCACCGTCGAGCACGATGCCGGCGCCGATGCCGACCTCACCGGAGATGTGCAGGAAGCTGCCCGGACCGGCGCCGGCGTGCAACTCGCTCAGCGCGGCCAGGTTGGCCTCGTTGTCCACCACCAGCGGCGGCACCCCGTCGATCATCTCGGTCAGCGGGGGATGCCCGGCCAGCAGTTCGGGCACCGGCACGTCACGCCAGCCCAGGTTGGGGGCCAGGCGGACCAGCCCGGCGTCGTCGACCAGACCGGGCACCCCCAGGGCGGCGCCGGCCAGGATGAGGCCCTGCGCCTCGGCGGCGGCCCGGGCCTCGGTGGCCAGCCGCACCAGCCGGCTCAGCGCGTCGGCGGGGGAGATCGGCCGCAGATCGGCGCGGTGCACGCTGTGGTGCCGGACCTCGCCGGTGAGGTCCACGACGCAGGCGGCCAGATAGTCGACATTGACCTCCAGCCCCAACCCGGCCGGGCCGTCACCGGCCAGCACCAGACCACGAGCCGGTCGGCCGGCCCCGGTACGCGGCTGGGGCTCCGCCTCGGTGACCAGTCGCCCGGCGACCAGGTCCTCCACCACGGCGGAGACCGTGGCCCGGGTCAGGCCGGTCTCGGCCGCCAGCGAGGCCCGTGAGGGGGGTCGGGGGGCGGCGGCGATCCGGCCGAGCACGAGGGCCAGGTTCAGTTCGCGGAGGCTGCCCTGGCGCACCGCGCCGGCCGGGGCTGCGGAGGGGATCACCTCTTGACACTGCCACATCACCACCATTTAATTCAACCACTGAACAAATAGCGGACGACACCACCGGAGGTCTGTCATGGCACCCCGTCCCACCCCCGCCGACAAGTTCTCCTTCGGGCTCTGGACGGTCGGCTGGCAGGGCCGCGACCCGTTCGGCCACGCCACCCGTACCGCCATCGATCCGGTGGAGTCGGTGCACCGGCTCGCCGAGCTGGGCGCGTACGGGGTGACCTTCCACGACGACGACCTCATCCCCTTCGGTTCGGACGCGGCCACTCGGGACGCCCAGATCGCCCGGTTCCGCAAGGCCCTGGACGAGACCGGCCTGGTGGTGCCGATGGTCACCACGGACCTCTTCCAGCAGCCGGTGTTCAAGGACGGCGGGTTCACCAGCAACGACCGTGAGGTGCGGCGGTACGCCCTGCGCAAGGTGCTGCGCAACATCGACCTGGCCGCCGAACTGGGCGCCAAGACCTTCGTCATGTGGGGCGGCCGGGAAGGTGGCGAGTACGACGTCGCCAAGGACGTCCAGGCGGCCCTGGAGCGCTACCGCGAGGCGGTCGACCTGCTCTGCCAGTACGTCATCGACCGGGGCTACGACCTGCGCTTCGCCCTGGAGCCCAAGCCGAACGAGCCGCGCGGCGACATCCTGCTGCCCACGGTCGGGCACGCCCTGGCCTTCATCTCCACCCTCGCCCACCCCGAGCGGGTCGGGCTGAACCCGGAGGTCGGCCACGAGCAGATGGCCGGGCTCAACTTCGTCCACGGCATCGCCCAGGCCCTCTGGCAGGGCAAGCTGTTCCACATCGACCTCAACGGCCAGCGGGGCGTCAAGTACGACCAGGACCTGGTCTTCGGCCACGGTGACCTGCTCAACGCCTTCGCCCTGGTCGACCTGCTGGAGCACGGTGGCCCGGCCGGGGGTCCCGCCTACGAGGGGCCGCGGCACTTCGACTACAAGCCCTCCCGCACGGAGGACATCGACGGGGTGTGGGCCTCCGCGGCGGCCAACATGCGCACCTACCTGCTGCTCAAGGAGCGGGCCGCGGCCTTCCGGGCCGACCCGGAGGTGGCCGAGGCGCTGGCCGCCAGCAAGGTCGCCGAGCTGGCCGTGCCGACCCTCGGCGAGGGCGAGGGCTACGCCGAGCTGCTCGCCGACACCACCGCCTTCGAGGAGTTCGACGTCGAGGCCGTGGCCGCCCGTGGCTTCGGTTTCGTCCGGCTCAACCAGCTCGCCGTCGAGCACCTGCTCGGCGCCCGCTGAGGACGGACGGGATGCCGCTCGTCGCCGGGGTGGACTCCTCCACCCAGTCCTGCAAGGTGGTCGTCCGGGACGCGGAGACCGGTGCCCTGGTCCGCCAGGGCCGGGCCCCGCACCCGGACGGCACCGAGGTCGACCCGGAGGCCTGGTGGTCCGCCCTCCAGACGGCGGTCGAGGCCGCCGGTGGGCTGGCCGACGTCGCCGCGGTCGCCGTCGCCGGTCAGCAGCACGGCATGGTCTGCCTGGACGAGGCCGGGCAGGTGATCCGGCCGGCCCTGCTGTGGAACGACACCCGCTCGGCCGAGGCCGCCGCCGACCTGGTAGCCGAGGCCGGGGGCGGGAAGTTCTGGGCCGAGGCCGTGGGCAGTGTGCCGGTGGCCAGCTTCACGGTCACCAAGCTGCGGTGGCTGGCCCGACACGAGCCGGCCAACGCCGACCGGGTGTCGGCCGTCTGCCTGCCTCACGACTGGCTGACCTGGCGGCTGGCCGGTGCTCCCGGGCTGGAGGCCCTGCGTACCGATCGCAGTGATGCCAGCGGCACCGGCTACTGGTCGCCGGCCACCGGCGAGTACCGCCCCGACCTGCTGGAACGCGCACTGGGCCGAGTGGTGCGGGTACCCACCGTGCTGGGTCCGGCCGAGTCCGCCGGTCGACTGGACCCGGCCGCCCTGCCGGGTGCCGCCGAGGCCCTGCTCGGTCCCGGGGCGGGGGACAACGCCGCCGCCGGCTTCGGGGTGGGGGCGGGCTCCGGTGACGTGCTGGTCTCGATCGGCACCTCCGGCACGGTCTTCAGCATCGCGGAGACCCCGGCCGCCGACGCCGGCGGCACGGTAGCCGGGTTCGCCGACCTGACCGGCCGGTTCCTGCCCCTGGTCGCCACCCTCAACGCGGCCCGGGTGCTGGATGCCGCCGCCGGGATGCTGCGGGTCGGCCTGGACGAACTGGCCGACCTGGCGCTGTCCGCCCCGCCCGGGGCGGAGGGGCTGGTGCTGGTGCCGTACCTGGAGGGGGAGCGCACCCCCAACCGGCCGACGGCCACCGGGGCGGTGCACGGGTTGACCCTGCGGACCTCGACCCCGGGGCACCTGGCCCGGGCGGCCGTGGAGGGCATGCTCTGCGCCCTGGCGGACGGTCTGGACGCGCTGGCCGCCCAGGGGGCGCAGGCCCGCCGGGTGATCCTGGTCGGGGGTGGGGCCCGCTCCGCCGCCGTACGCCGGATCGCCGCCCAGGTCTTCGGCTGCCCGGTCGTCGTCCCCCCGCCGGGGGAGTACGTCGCCGACGGGGCCGCCCGCCAGGCCGCCTGGCTGGCCCTGGGCACCACGGAGGCCCCCGACTGGACCCCGGCCGGCACCCGGGAGTACGCCGCCGAACCGGTCCCGGCCATCCGGGAGCGCTACGCCCAGGCCCGCGAACACCACCTGGACCGGTCTTTCCACGCGGGAAGTACTGCCGGGGTTGGGTGAAGCGGCGCCTAAGCCCGGAGCGTAGCGCGGACGCACGATGCCAAGGTATGTGACAGCTGGCAATCAACTACCCCGTTCTACGTGAACAGGCTAGTCTCTTCTGCACGCAGTGCGGCAGAGACTAGCCTGCTTGAGGGCGCGTCACGCGATACGACGGATACTTATCAGCGGTAGTTGCCGACCTGCCGAGCTCGGGTTCTAGCGAGGATCGGGCTGGTTGGTGAGGGGAGAGGCAGTTGAGTACTGCCAGGCTTGACACGCAGCCAAGCGCAGCGACCTACGATCTTGAGGACCTGATCACCGAGGCTTGGAACGGTGGTATTCGCGTCCCTCACTTTCAGCGTGACTTCCGTTGGGGCCTGCAAGATGTTATAAGGCTTTTTGATAGTATAGTTCGAGGCTATCCTGTTGGTAGTTTGTTGCTCTGGGTAAGGAGATCCCCTGCGCAAGAAATCACCCTTGGCTCCCTAAGTATCTCCGCGCCAGCCTCGGACAACGCCCTTTGGGTGGTTGATGGCCAGCAGCGAATTACTAGTCTGGCCAATGCCCTTCATCCTGAAGGTAATAGGAATTCGCCTTTCAATATTGTTTATGATCTCCGGTCGCAAGAGTTTGCTCCGCAGCCGACGATGATCGAGCCTCGGTTTATTCCTTTGCCCGTGCTCTTTGATTTAGACAAGCTATTGGATTGGTTTGCGGGGCCAGGGCAAGCGGTAGCTGAGTTCTTTCCGGAAGCACGTCGAATCGCAAAGCTGCTGCGTCAGTTCAAGGTCCCCGCCTACTTGGTCAAGCAAGATGACGAAGAGATTTTGACTGACATTTTTGACCGCATGAACAACTACGGTAAACGGCTGAGTCGAGCAGAGATCTTCTCGGCGCTCTTTGCCGGACCGGAGGATGGGGCCCAGGACAGGCTTTCGATTAGCCGTATCGCAGAGCGTATCGCTGCGCGTACGGGATTCGGAACTATCGACGACGACACAGTTCTCGCTGCGATTCTCGCTCGACGAGGCCCTGACCCCACAAGGGAGATCCGCAACGAGTTTGACGACACGAGACGCCGATACGGTGCTGAGTTTCCTGGTGAGGATCGAGACACTGCTTATGCAGAGGGCGAGCAGGCTCTCGTTAGAGCGATTAACTTCCTGCAAAATGTCGCCGGAGTTCCGCACCTTTCATTGCTGGCCTACAGATCTCTGCTGGTTGTGTTTGCCCGCTTCTTTGCTCATTTTCCGAATCCTAAGGAACGAAATCTGCAGCTGTTGCGGCGTGTCTACTGGCGCGTTGCGGTCTCCGGACCGGCTGTCTTCAAAGGAAGCTTCACTCAGATTAGTCGAGCGCTTTCGTCGCGCATTCGTCCCGGCGACGAGTTGGCGTCTGTCCGTGGTCTGATTGCCACCATGGATGAAGCTCGTCCTTCGATGCCCAATCCGGAGCGATTTAAGGCTAACGAGGCTGGAGCAAAGATCATACTTTGTTCGTGGTGGGATTTGCAGCCTCGATCCCCCGTTACCGGCGTTCCGTATGGTGCCCAGGAACTCACGGTGTTACTTGCGGATCAATCTACTGCCGCCGCTGCAGTAAGGCGCATTTTTCCCCGTGGCCTTTCTCTGGAGCAGCAGTTGTGGTCTGCTAATAGAATCTTTGTTCCAAGTGCAACTGACCCAGTTGACGACATCGTCAGTCTGCTAGCACAGCAGCCCGTGAATCTTGATGACGCTACCTGGGAAGCGGTGCTGGGATCATTCTCTGTAGATCGCCAGATCGTGCGTCAGCTCGGCTTCGGTGACCGGGATTCATTCCTCAACGGACGTCAGGAGTTGATTAACCGGCAGCTGCGAGCATTCCTTCAGCGAATGGCAGAATGGGACTACGAGGATACCCCATCGTTAGATTCGATGGAGTTCGATGACCTTGACGAGCTGAAAGATGCTCAGGATGAAACTTTCTGAGAAGTTTTATGCTGTTCTGCTGCATGGCGAACGTATCGGGACCCTCAGCCAGCGAGGCGACTTCACGCGTTTTTTGCTAAATGAACGATACCTTCACGACTCCATGCGGCCGGTACTGGGTCTACGCTTCGAGGAGGCCCTCCGTAGCCCATACTCGTCTGCGCTTCGGTTACCTCCTTGGTTTTCTAATCTTCTTCCCGAGGGACCCTTAAGGCAGTGGATCGCGGCAGAACGTGAGGTGTCTTTGGATAGGGAAATGGAATTGCTTGCGCAAGTCGGCCATGACCTCCCAGGCGCGGTTCAAATCATTTCTGCAGACGGCCCTGATGTGGAGACAGACTGGGCGGCGAGGGGCTTACGTTCCGGACAGAAGAAGGACTCGAGAATAGATTCATTGTGGCGTTTCTCACTTGCTGGTGTGGCCTTGAAGTTTTCGATGCTTGCCCAAGGTGACCGGCTGACTATACCTGCGGTTGGTGATCGCGGCGATTGGCTTGTAAAGTTTCCCGACTATGTTCACCCGGATGTTCCGCAGAACGAATTCGCCATGATGTCCATGGCTCGGATGGTCGGTATCGAGGTGCCAGAGATTCGACTAGTCCATCGCGATGAGCTGGCAGGTTTGCCGGTTAGAATGTGGCCGAATGCCGAAGAATGGGCCTTCGCGATTAAACGATTCGATCGGGTGGCCGGGCGTCGTTCGATTTCGATTCATATCGAGGACTTCGCCCAGGTTCGTGATGTGTACCCGGATGCCAAGTATCAAGGATCGATGGAAACTGTAGCCGCACTTGCTTATCGCGGTCGCGACGTGGACGCTTTGCGTGAATTTGTGCGACGATTAACCTTCAATATTCTTATCGGAAATGGCGACGCTCACCTCAAAAACTGGTCCCTAATCTACCCCAACGGGCGGATTCCAAGGCTTTCGCCCGCATACGATCTTGTCTCGACACACTTGTATAGATCATTGGAGGATGGGCCAGAGGACTTGGGATTGAGGTTCGATAAAACTAAGCGCTTCGACAAGATTCGAATTTCTTCTTTCGTTAACCTGGAGAAGCGGTTAGGGGACCGATTCGGGAAGGTCGGTGCGGATCTGGGTGAAGTTGCGGCCCAAACCGTGCAGAGAGTGGTGGATTGCTGGCCGGCCTGTCGACTGAACATGCGCTATTCGGCCGAATTTGCCGACGCCATGGATGAGTGGATCAATAAGCATGCTTGTAGTCTGCTGAATGCGCAGTGACTTGTCGGTGCTTCTCCTTGCCTGAACAGGAATATTGGAACTGAGTAGCTTGAAAAGGGGAAGTGCGGCGCACCGCTTCTACAGTGTCGTCGTCTTCGTGCTGCTCGCCTCGCTGGACAATGTGGCGATCGGCCTGGTGCCGCCGCTGTACGGCGCGATCGCCGAGTCCTTCGCGGTGTCGCAGCGCCTGCTGGGCCTGGTGACCGCGGTCAGCTTCCTGGTCAGCGCGGTGGCGGCGGTGGGCTGGGCCTACTTCGGCGACCGTACCCACCGCAAGCCCCTGCTCATGATCGGCACCCTGATCTGGGCGGTCGGGACCGGGGGCAGCGGGCTGGCCGGGAACTATCCCACCTTCCTGGCCGCCCAGCTGCTGGCCGCGGTGGGGCTGGGGGCGGTCGGCTCGGTCGGCTTCTCGGTGGTCACCGACCTGATCTCGCCCCGGCGTCGGGGCCTGGTGATGAGCTTCTGGGGGCTGTCCCAGGGGGCGGGCACCCTGGCCGGCACCCTGGTCGGCGGGCTGCTCGGGGCGGTCGACTGGCGGCGTCCGTTCCTGCTGCTCACCGTCGTCGGTCTGGTCGCCACCGCGGCCTACCTGCTCACGTACGACATCCGGCGCGGCCAGAGCGAACCGGAACTGGCCGCCGCGCTGGCCGAGGGGGCGGACTACGACTACCGGATCAGTCGCCGGGACCTGCCGGTCATCCTGGGTCGGCGTACCAACCGGTGGCTGATCCTCCAGGGCCTCACCGCCCAGGCCGCCTTCGGGTCGCTGGTCTGGTTGCCGGTGCTCTTCGCCGAACGGGCCCGGGACCAGGGCTACTCGATGGAAACCGCGATCGTGGTCGGCAGCGTCTTCGCCACCCTGTTCCAACTGGGCGGGGTGCTCTCCATCGTCGGTGGTCTGATCGGGGACGCCCTGCAACGGCGTACCCTCTCCGGCCGGGCCACGGTGGCCGCGGTCGGCATCCTCGCCGCCCTGCCCTTCTACCTGGTGCTGTTCTTCGTGCCGATCCGCATCGAGGTGCCCGACGGGGCCGGCACCGGCACGGTGGTGCGGGCCGTACTGGCCAGTGTCGTCACCGAGCCCACCGTCGGGCTGAGCCTGCTCACCGCCCTGCTGGCCCTGGCGCTGACCTCGGCGAACTCCCCGAACTGGTTCGCCCTGATCGCGGACGCCAACCCTCCGGAGCACCGGGGCACGGTCTACAGCCTGGGCAACCTGGTCAACGGGGTGGGGCGGGCGGCCGGCAACGGGCTGGTCGGGGTCGCCTTCCACGCCCTGCGGGCGGCCTTCCCGCCCCCGTTGAACTACGCCGTCGGACTGGCCGCCTTCCAGCTCTTCTTCATCCCCACCGGCATCATGTACTGGCTGGCCGCCCGCACCTCCCCCAAGGACATCACCGAGGTCAACCAGTTGCTGCACACCCGGGCGGAGAAGCTGTGAACCTCAGCCGGTGAGCACCCAGACGGTGACGTCCGTGGGGACCGAGCCGTCCTCGTCCAGGTGCGCGCTGCTGTGCAGCAGTTCCCCGTCGGGCAGCGGTACGCCGGTGGCACCGAAGTTGGTCAGCACCACCACCCGGCCGTTGCGGAAGGTCAGCACCTCGTCGCCGGAGGAGAGCCACTGCAACGTGCCACGACCCAGCCCGTGGGTACGCCGCAGACGCAGGGCGGTGCGGTACATCTCGTAGGTCGAGCCGGGCACCCCCCGCTGGCGGTCCAGGGCGTACTCGGCCCAGACCCCCGGCTGGGGCAGCCAACTGGCGTCGGTCGGCCCGAAGCCGTACGAGGGGGCGTCGGCCTCCCAGGGGATCGGCACCCGGCAGCCGTCCCGACCCCGCTGGGTGTGCCCACTGCGTTCCCAGGTGGGATCCTGGCGGGCCTCGTCCGGCATCCTGGTGTGCTCCGGCAACCCCAGTTCCTCGCCCTGGTAGAGGTAGGCCGAGCCGGGCAGGGCGAGCATCAGCAGGGTGGCCGCCCGGGCCCTGCGCAGACCGCTCGCGGCGTCCGGCTGCGGGTCGTCCGCCCCGATGCCGTTGGGGCGGGGGGTGCCGATCGGCAGGCCCAGCCGGGAGGCGTGCCGCACCACGTCGTGGTTGGACAGCACCCAGGTGGTGGGGGCACCGACCGAGTCGGTGGCCTCCAGGGAGCGGGTGATGACGGCGTACTGGGCCGGGGCGGTCCAGGAGGCCAGCAGGTACTCGAAGTTGAAGGCCTGGTGCATCTCGTCGGGGCGGACGTAGCGGGCCAGCCGCTCGGCCGGCTCCACCCACGCCTCGGCCACCAGGATCCGTTCGCCGGGGTAGCCGTCCAGCAGCCGCCGCCAGTCCCGGTAGATCTCGTGCACCCCGTCCTGGTCCCACATCGGCGGGCGGGGCTTGTCCACCTCCTGACCGGAGAGGATCTCCTGCGGCTCCTGCCAGTCGGCCAGGTCCGCCTGCTTGATCAGGCCGTGGGCCACGTCCACCCGGAAGCCGTCCACCCCCCGGTCCAACCAGAACCGCAGCACCTCCAGGAACTCCGTGCGCACCTCGGGGGCGTCCCAGTTCAGGTCGGGCTGGGCGGTGTCGAACAGGTGCAGGTACCACTGACCGTCCTTCACCTGGGTCCAGGCCGGTCCGCCGAAGACGCTCTGCCAGTCGTTGGGCGGTTCGGCGCCCTCCGGTCCCCGTCCGTCGCGGAAGATGTAGCGCTGCCGCTCGGGGCTGCCCGGCCCGGCGGCCAGGGCCTGCTGGAACCACTCGTGGGCCGAGGAGGTGTGGTTGGGCACCAGGTCGACGATCACCCGCAGCCCTCGGGCGTGTGCCTGGGCGATCAGGTCGTCGGCGTCGGCCAGGGTGCCGAACAGCGGCTCGACGTCCCGGTAGTCGGCCACGTCGTACCCGGCGTCGGCCTGGGGTGAGGGATAGAACGGGGAGAGCCAGATCGCGTCGACCCCCAGCTCCCGCAGGTGGTCCAGGCGGGCGGTGATGCCGGGCAGGTCGCCGATCCCATCGCCGTCGGAGTCACCGAACGAGCGGGGGTAGATCTGGTAGATCACCGCCTCGGTCCACCAGGCGGGGGCCGCGACGGCGGGTGCGGTCTGCGGGGTCGGGTTCTCGTTCAGGGCGTACTCCCATGGTCGTCCGGACGAGGTCGGCGGCGGGCGATGGAGACCCGTCGGTTCAGTTTGCCCTCGGTGGGGCGGTCGATTCCCGCACGACCAGCCGAGTGGGCAGGATCACCAGGGTGGCGGCCGGGTCGGGGGCGGAGGCGCCAGGTCGGCAGAGCGGGTCCAGCAGCATCTCGGCGGCCAACCGACCCTGCTCGGCCGCGGGCTGGGCGACCGTGCTCAGCCCCAGCACCCCGGAGAGGGCATGGTCGTCGATGCCGATCACACTGACATCATGGGGTACCCGCAGGCCCGCGTCGCGCAGCGCGGTCAGCGCGCCCATCGCCATCTCGTCGCAGGCGGCGAAGATGGCCGTCGGCGGGTCACCCCGGCGCAGCAGTTCCTCCGTGGCCCGGGTGCCGCCGGCGATGTCGAATCCGGACTCCACATCCAGGCTCGGGTCCGGCCGCAGCCCGGCCGCACGCAGCGCCTCCTGGTAGCCCCGCCGCCGGTCCAGGTGGGCGGTGAAGGCCAGTTCGTCGTCCGGGTCACCGGAGATGTGCGCGATCCGCCGGTGACCGAGTTCCAACAGATAACGGGTGGCGGTGCGGGCGGCGGCCACGTCGTCGATGCGTACGCAGGGCCAGCCCGCCACGTCGGTGCCGGAGCTGACGGTCACCCCGGGCAGGGCCAGGGTGGTCAGGGCACCCAGATCGGCGGGGCGCAGCGGAGTGGCTACCAGCATCACGGCGTCCACCCGCTTGTGCAGGTTGGCCGGATGCAGCAGGCGCTGGCGGTTCTGCTCCCGTCCACCCAGGTTGTGCAGCAGCAGGTCGTACCCGGACTGGTGGAGGAAGTCCTCGACCGCCTCCACGACCACCCCGAAGAACCACCGGGTGATCCGGGGGACCACCACGGCCACCGCACCGGTACGCCCGCCGGCCAGTCGCGAGGCGCTCGGGGAGACGGCGTACTGCAACTGCTCGGCGGCGGCCAGCACCCGCCGACGGGTGGCCGCGGACACGGTGGGCAGTCCGCGCAACGCCCGGGAGACGGTGGCCGTGGACACCCCGGCCAGTCGGGCGACATCGTCGATCCTCGTCACGGTAACCCCACTCACTACCTCCGGTGGTGCCGCCACCTCAGGCGGCGGCACCACCGGTGGGTCAACCCTTGACGCTGCCGGCGAGCAGCCCTCGAACGAAGTAGCGCTGCAACGACAGGAACACGATCAGCGGTACGACGATCGAGACGAAGGCCCCGGCGGTCAACCGTTGCCATTCGTTGCCCCGGGTACCGGCCAGTTCGGCCAACCGCACCGTCAGGGGTGCGGTGACCTCGCTGCCCCCGGCGAAGATCAGCGCCACCAGCAGGTCGTTCCAGACCCAGAGGAACTGGAAGATGGCGAACGCGGCCAGGGCGGGTGCCACCAACGGCAGGACGATGGTGCGGAAGATCTTGGGGTGGGTGGCCCCGTCGACCCGGGCCGCCTCCATCAGGTCCCTGGGCAGTTGCGAGATGAAGTTGTGCAGCAGGAACACCGCGAACGGCAGCGCGAAGCAGGTGTGGGCGAACCACACCTGGGCGAAGTTCTGCGCACCGTCGAGGTTCCAGGCGGGCATCAGGGTGATCCCGCCCAGGTTGACTCCGCGCGAGAAGAAGCTGAGCAGCGGCACCAGGGCCATCTGCAACGGCACGATCTGGAGCGCGAAGATGGCGATGTAGAGCCAGTCCCGGCCGCGGAAGTTGATCCAGGCCAGGGCGTACGCGGCCAGGGCGGCGAACGCCAGCGGGAACAACACCGATGGAATGGTGATGACCAGCGAGTTGACGAAGTAGTTGGCCAGTTGCCCGGAGGAGGCGTTCTGCCCGAACAGCACGTCCTGGTAGTTCTGCAGGGTGAACTGCGGATCCCGGAAGGCCGTCCACCAGCCGGTGGTCTTCAGTTCCGCCTCCGGGCGGAAGGAGGAGATGAACAGGCCGAAGGTGGGGATGGTCCAGACCACCGCGATGACGATCGCGGCCACGGTCGCCGTGCGGCTGTTGAGCCGCTTGCGGACCCGTGACGCCCGGGTGGAACCCTTGTCGTCCTGCTGGGCACCGACCGCGGCCGGGGGAGTGGTGGTGGTCATCTCAGCCCTCCCGTCGCTGCTGACGCAGGTTCCGGATCTGGAAGATCACGATCGGTACCACCAGGAGGAAGAGGAACACCGCCAGCGCGGAGCCCTGCCCGTTCTGGCCGTACCGGAACGCCTGGTTGTACATCTCGTTGGCGATCACGCTGGTGTCGTAGTTGCCGTTGGTCGTGGTACGCACGATGTCGAAGACCTTCAGCGTGGCGATCGAGATGGTGACCACCACGACGATCAGCGCGGGCCGGATGCTCGGCATGGTGATCTGCCAGAACATCTGCCACGGGGTGACCCCGTCGAGGCGGGCCGCCTCCACGATGTCCGCGGGAATGGACTTGATCGCTGCGGAGAGCACCACCATGGCGAAACCGGCCTGGATCCACACCATGATCACGATCAGCAGCAGGGTGTTCAGCGGCGAGTCGAGCAGCCACTGCCGGGGTTCGCCGCCGAGGCTGACCACGATCTGGTTGAGCAGGCCGATCTGCTCCTGGTCCTCGCCCCGGTAGGCGTAGACGAACCGCCAGATGATGCTGGCGCCGACGAAGGAGATCGCCATCGGCATGAAGATCAGGGACTTGGCGAGGGCTTCCATGCGGGCCTTGTCCACCAGCACCGCGTAGATCAGACCGATGGCGGTGGCGGCCAGCGGCACCAGGGTCACCCAGACCAGGGTGTTGAGCAACACCCGGACGATCGCGTCATCGGCGAACATCCAACGGTAGTTGTCCAGGCCGACCCAGTTCTGGCTGCCGCCGTCCATGAAGGACAGCAGGGTGGTCCGCAGCGCCGGGACCACCAGTCCGATCAGCAGCAGCAGCACCGCCGGCATCAGGAAGAACAGCGCGAAGAAACCCTCGCGGGGCTTGGTCCGCCGGGGCGACGGCCCCCCGCTGGCGTACGCGGCCAGCACCTGCGCCTCGCGGCGCCGGGCGAAGTAGGACGGCACCGCGTCGAGTACGAAGAGCAGGCCGCCGACCACCACTGCGAAGGCGACCAGCCCCCACAGCAACATCATCATCTTCGGCGCCTGGTCGGCGAAGTCGAAGTTCATCAACCCTCCCAGGGGTTACTCCACGGAGCAGGTGGGCCGGTCCGCTGCTCGCGGACCGGCCCCACCGCTGGAATTACTTCCAGCTGCTCTCGATGCCCTGGAGGACGCTGGCGGTGTCCTTACCGTTGATCCAGTCGATCATGCCCTTCCAGAAGGTCCCGGCGCCGACGGCGGCGGGCATCAGGTCGGAACCGTCGAACCGGAAGACCGAGCTGTCGTCCTGGAGGATCTCCACGGAGAGCTTGTCGATCGGGTTGCTGACGTTGGCCAGGTCGAGCTTGTTGTTCGCCGAGACCCAGTCGCCGATCTTCGCGCGGCTGTTGGCGTGCTCACCGGAGGCCAGGTAGGTCTGCACCGCCTGCACCTCGGGACGGTCGGCGAAGGCTACGACGAACTCGCCGCCACCCAGCACCGGCTTGCCCCGGGAGGGGTCGATGGCCGGGAAGTAGAACGCGAACACGTCGCCGTCCTCGGCCACCTTGGTGTTCTCCGGCCACTGGTTGGCGTAGAACGACGCCTGCCGGTGCAGGGCGCACTTGCCGGAGGTGATCGGGATGCCGCCCTCCTGGAAGGAGGTGGTGGCGATGCTGCGGACCCCGCCGTAGCCGCCGTTGACGTACTTCTCGTTCTTCAGGATGGTGCCGGCCCGGTCTAGGGCGTCGGCGATCCGCGGGTCGTTGAACGGGATCTCGTGGGTCGTCCACTGGTCGTAGACCTCGGGGGTCTGCGTACGCAGCAGGACGTCCTCGATCCAGTCGGTGGCCGGCCAGCCGGTGGCGTCACCGGACTCGATGCCGGCGCACCACGGCTTGGTGCCGCTGTCAGCGATGGTGTCGCTGAGCTTGATCATTTCTTCCCAGGTGGTCGGGACCGACCAGCCCTTCTCCTGGAACGTCTTCGGCGAGTACCAGACGAACGACTTCACGTTCGAGCCCAGCGGCGCACCGTAGAAGGTGCCGCCGACCGTGCTGTACTTCAGCCAGTCGGCCGGGTAGTTCTCCTCGGCCATCGCCTTGGTGTCGGCGCTGGCGGCCTTGATCTGGCCCCGCTCGGCGAAACGCTGAATCAGACCGGGCTGCGGGATGAACGCGAGGTCGGGCGCGTTTCCGCCGTCGGCGCGAACCGGCAGCTGTGCCTCGAAGTCACCGGCACCCTCGTGGCTGATGTCGATGCCGGTGCACTCTTCGAACTGCTTCCACGACTGGTCGAGGCGGTCGGCCTCGATATCGCGGATTGACGAGTAGATGGCCACCTTCTTGCCGCTGTGGCCCTGGTACTTCTCGTACGGGGCGCACTCGGCAGAATCGGCGTTGTTGTTGTTAGTGCCGCTGTTGTCGCTGCTTCCGGTGCCGCACGCGCCGACGCCGAGCGCCAGCCCGAGCACGCCAGCGATCGCGAGGGCCTGGCGTGGCCTGGCAAAGACCGCCATGCCGTCCTCCTTTCTAGCCGGCGCTGACCGGACACATCCGGTCAACATGACGCCGGTCCGATGGGGCGTTTTCACATGTAAGCGCTTGCATCCAGTGGGGTCCACCCCTGGACGGGACACGGACAAGTAACAATCCCGAAACCCGTCGATCGGGCCGGTCGGGTTCTCCGCGAATACTCGGTCTATCGATATCCGAGGATTCCTGCCAGGCTTGTCCAAACCATTGACAGATTTCGACGTCGGAGGTGCTAGATGCATGATCGATGGCTGCGCCCCATCACCGCCCGGTTACTGGCGGCGGGTGCCCTGCTGATGTTGTTGGTCGCAGGGTTCCTGCTGCCGGCCTCGCCCGCGATGGCGGCGCCGACCTTCCGGGTGCCCTTCCCTTGTGGCCAGACCTGGTCCGGGCAGACCCGCAGCGGCCACAGCCCGGCCAACGCCATCGACTTCAACCGCACCGACGACCTGGGTGACCCCGTGGTGGCCAGCGCCCCCGGCACGGTAGACCGGGTGACCGACCTGGGCGGCAGCAGCTACGGAAAATACGTCCGGATCAACCACGGCAACGGCTATCACACCTACTACGCCCACCTGCGGGGCTTCAATGTCTCCGTCGGTCAGTCCGTGGGCTACGGCAAGGTGATCGGCTGGGTCGGCAACACCGGCAATTCCAGCGGCCCCCACCTGCACTACGAGCAGCGGCTCAACGGGGCCGACATCAAGGTCCGGTTCAACGGAACCCTGGCGCTGTACTGGGGCACCAGGAACTACACCAGCGGCAACGGCTGCTCCTCGGCCACCGGCTCCGGCACGGTACGCACCGCCGGTGCCAATCTGACCGTCCGCTCCGGCCCGGGCACCGGCTACTCGGCGGTCGACTCCCTGGCCACCGGTACGAAGGTCACCATCAACTGTCAGACCAACGGCACCACGGTGACCGGCACCTACGGCACCAGTTCGATCTGGAACCGGATCGGCGCCGGCCGCTTCATCGCGGACGCGTACACCTACACCGGCTACGACGGGTTCATCCCGAACGTGCCCCGCTGCTGAGCTCTCCTCGACCACCTGGGCGCGGTGCGGCTACCCGCCGCGCCCAGGCGGGAGGTCACCCGTTGAGCTGCCAGATCGAGTAGTTCAGGGCGGCGGCGAAGGTCACCCAGGCCCAGTAGGGCAGCAGCAGGGCCGCCGCCAGCCCGCTGACCCGCCGGAACAACAGCACGGTGACCCCGATCGCCACCCACATCACCAGGATCTCGGCGAAGGCCAGGCCGTACTGGCCGGCGCCGAAGAACAGCGGGGTCCAGGCGGCGTTCAGCAGCAGCTGCACCACCCAGGCGATCAGGGCGGGGCCGAGACCCACCCGACGCCAGACCAGCCAGCCGGACACCGCGATCATCACGTAGAGCACGGTCCACACCGGCCCGAACAGCCAGGAGGGTGGTGCCCAGCCGGGTTGGTCCAGGCTGGCGTACTCGGCCGTGGTGCCGGTGACGGCCAGGCTGCCCAGGGCCGCTGCGGCGAACACGGCCAACCCGAAGCCGGCCAGCGCCCACCACTGTCGCGCACCGCCGGTGGGCCGTTCGGTCTGTGCCGTAGTCATCCGCATGAGGGCTGCTTCTCCGCCCCGGAGGGTCGGCAAACCTCAGGGTCGCATGTCGGACACCGCAGGGAGGGTGGACAGCACGCCGGGGTCGCCATGCCCGGCGACTCCAGTCGGGAGGACGGAGTTCCGGTCATGACGACCCCGGCGGGTCCGGTGTGGGCGACGTCGTCGTCGCCACGTCAATTGAAGATGCTGACACCACCCGGGCCGACGAGAAGACCGACCACGATGAGGACGATGCCCCAGAGAATCTGCCGCCGGAACAGCGCGAGGATGCCGGCAACCACCAGTACGACTGCGAGAATCCAGAGAATCAGCTCCATGGTTGCGCAGTACCCGATGTCCCGACTGGGGAAACGTCGGCCTGATCGAGACCATCGCCCAGATAGAAGATGCTGTACGCCTGCTTGATCACCGGGTGGGCCACATTGCGCACCCGTACCCCGCCCGGGGTGACCCCCCGCTCCGAGCCGTGGTGGGCGTGCCCGTGCACGGCCAGGGTGGTCGGGGCGTCGTCGATCGCCTGACCCAGCTGGTAACAGCCGAGGAAGGGATAGATCTCCAAGGGCTCACCGGCCAGGGTGTCCGGCACCGGCGAGTAGTGGGTCAGGGCCACCAGCATGTCGCAGTCCAGCGACCGCAGGGCCGCCGACAGCCGTTCGGCGCTCTCGGTAGTGGTGCGTACGAAGGCCTTCATCTCCGGCTCACCGAAGTCACTGGCGCACCGGCCGGCGAATCCGCCGCCGAAGCCCTTGACCCCGGCCACCCCCAGCCGCCCACCCGCGCAGTCGAGCACCACCCCGGTGCCCTCCAGCACGGCGATCCCCGCCTCCTCCAGGACCCCGACCACCTGTGGTACCTGGTCGCACTGGTGGTCGTGGTTGCCGAGGACGGCGATCACCGGTACCCCCAGGCCACCGAACTCCCGGGCCACGCAGCGGGCCTCGGCCTCGGTGCCGTGCCGGGTCAGGTCACCGGCGAGCAGCAGTACGTCGGCACGGTCGGGCAACTCCTCCAGTGCCGGCCGGAACCGACCGACCACGTCCTCGTCCAGATGCACGTCCCCCACGGCGGCGATCCGGATAACCATCGAACCTCCCTCAGAGTTGCTCGATCTCCGTGGGCGCCTGCGTGCGGGTCACCCCGATGTCGCTGTTGATCGACACCTCCGGGAAGCGCTCGGCCACCGCGCGCAGGATCTCCTCCCGCCGGTACGCGCTCTCCACCTCGCCGTACAGCATGAGGCCGCGTTCCGTGCGGACCACGGTGATGCCCTGTTCGGCCACGGCCGGGTCCTCGGAGAGCAGTCGTTGGATCTCCGCCTCGACGTACTCGTCCGGTGGTCCGGCGCCGGGGTCGCGGTACACGGTCACGGTGTTCCCCTCCCGTCGGTCGTGCCGACGAACGGCACGACTTCCAGCCTGTCCAGCAGCACCAGGAACGACTCCGCGTACGGCGAGTGCTGCGTGTCCTTGTGTACCCGCTCCCAGTCGATCTGCTCCCGCAGCGACCGGGCCAACGGCAGACCCCGGGCGAAGTCGCAGTAGTGCTGGGAGAAGCTGAGCAGCTTGTGCACCATCAACTGGGTGGCCGACAACACCGGCATGTGGATGGCGTCGACCGGCCGCACCACCGTGTCCGTGAAGGTCTCCTCGGTCACCGGGGTCTCGATCGGTCGATGGATCAGGTCCACCATCCGGCCGCCGTCGTAGACCTTGACCAGCCAGTCCTCCGGCGGCCGCTCGGCGGTGAAACCGGCGGCCACCAGGGCCTCCAGGGCGGTATCGACATCGGTCTGGCGGATCAGGAAGTCGACGTCGTGCTCGCTGGAGTGCCCGCCGTGGGCGTAGACGGCGAAGCTGCCGCCTAGGGCGAACGGAATGTCGGCCTGCTTGAGCACGGCGGCGACCTTCTTCAGGGTGTGGAGAAGAGTTTCGTCGTCGCGCTCGGCCATCTCGACTCTCCTGTCGACTCGTTCGGGGCACCTCGGGGGTTCCCATCCGTACCCGGCATTCCGCCAACCCACACCTGTCACGCTGTTGGAACACCCCGAACCACCCCTAACCAGTAGGTAACGCGCAGGGGTGCTGCGGGGGTCGGATAATCTGTCGAGGGTGGTCAGTGCGACGAAAGCTCCTCTGCCGGCATGGTCGGCTCCCTCATCCGAGCGCGGTCGGACGAGCCGACTCCGCGCCGTGGCGCTGGTCGGCATCGACGGCTCCGGCAAGACCACCCAGGCACAGTTGCTGGCCGACGCCCTCAGCGCGGCCGGACATCACGCCACCTACCACCGCAATGCGGGCGGCCGACGCTGGTTGGGGCGGGCGGCCCACCGACTGGGTAGGGGGGAGGCCCACCGGCTGGTCGGGCGGGACGGCATGCTGCTGGTGGAGTCCGTACTGCGCTGGTTGGCCATCGCGGCGGCGTTGCTGGCCGGCTGGTTCACCGGCCGGACGGCGGTGATGGACCGCTACGCCGTCTGCCAGTACGCCAGCCTCCGGGCCCACGGTGGGCAGCGCTGGGAGCGGCTCGTCCGAGCGGCGTACCGGATCTTTCCGCAACCGCAGGTGACCTTCCTGATGGCGGTGCACCCGGCGGAGGCGTACCGGCGGATCGAGCGGCGCGGCACCGACCAGGAGAGCCTGACCTACCTGACCGCAGCCGACCACGCCTACCGCACCCTGCCGGAATATCCGACCTTCGTCGTCGTGGACGCGAACCGGCCGGCGGAGGAGGTGGCCCAGGCGATCCAGGCCTACCTGACCGGGTGGTGGGCGGCGCAGGACCAGGCCTGGTGCGGGATACGGGTAGCGAACCCCGTCGCCCCCGTCGCCCCGGTGGCGCCGGCTCAGGCCCGACCGTAGACCGGTACGGCGGCGCCGCTGGTCGGGGCGGACTCCTCGGAGGCCAGGAAACGGATCACCGAGGCGATCTCGGTCGGTGCCACCCACCGGGAATGATCGGCCTGCGGCATGTCCGCCCGGTTGGTCGGGGTGTCGATGATGCTCGGCAGCACGGTGTTGCAGCGCACCCCGGCCGACTTGTACTCCACCGCGACAGCCGAGGCGAAGGCGAGCACCGCGGCCTTGGCGGTGACATAGCCGGCGACCCCCGGGAAGGGGGCCACCGCCGCCCGGGAGGCCACACAGACCACCGCGCCCCCGCCGGCCTCGATCAGACGCGGCAGGGCGGCCCGGGTGACCAGGTGGGTGGGGCGCAGATTGAGGGTCAGCATCCGCTCGAACTCCTCGATCGGGGTCTCGTGCACCAGACCGGCGCTGGCGTAACCGCCGACCAGGTTGACCACGGCCCGCAGCGGCGCCTGGGGATCCTCGGCGGCCACCTCGGTGACCCTGGCCACGTCGTCCGCCTCGGTCAGATCGGCGACCAGCCGTACCGGAGCGTTGGGGCCCGGATCGGGGCTCGGGGTCGGCTGGTGCCGTTGTGGCGCCACCACCCGCCAGCCCGCCTCGACGAAGGTCGCGGTCACCGCGGTGCCCAGCCCGCCGGTGCCTCCGGTGATCAACACGCTGCGTTCGGCCATGGCCACACGCTACTGCCGTCGCCCGTCCCGCGCGTCGGTCGGTGGTGGGGGACGCGAGCCCACGGCGGGGGGCAAACCCGGGCATAGAACGGGGGCACGGATTGTTCATCAGGGCGTGGGGTATTACCACCGGCGTGGATGAACCAACCGTTCCGCGTACGCGTATCTGGCAGTGACCAGCATCGCAGCACGGGGGTGACCCGGGTCGCTGTATCGGTCGGCCGGGCAGTGTTGCCATGGGCGGGTACGGTCAGCGATTCGTCGATCCGTCGACCTCACCGAGGTCCCTGTCTACCAGATCATTCGACAGGGTGCTGACAGCAAACGTGGACCGTGCTCTCAGCTGATTATCAGGCATTCGTGACACTTTCGACCCACGACATGGAATCCCCGATACGTCTCATCTGTTGTGTAGATGTCAGCACCGATGGGCACAGCGGAGGTTACGGGGGAGGGGCTGATGAGCGTGGGGATGGCAAGGAACCGGGCAACCGGCGCGATAGAGGGGACCGTGGGCAACGTGGACAAGAACATCGGGATGCGAACCGACGAGGTTGCCGAGGAGCGCGACCTGGTTGGAGTCTACCTGCACGAGATCTCCCGGACGCCTTTGCTGGACGCCGCCATGGAGGTCGACCTTTCCAAGGCCATCGAGGCGGGCCTGTACGCCGAGCACCTGCTCAGCGAGGACCGCGTGCCCGACGGTGTCACCCGGGAGGAACTGAGCCGACTGGTCGCCGAGGGCGAGCGGGCCAAGGACCTGTTCATCCGCGCCAACCTCCGTCTGGTCGTGTCGATCGCCCGGCGTTACGTCCGCTCCGGGATGCCGATGCTGGACCTGATCCAGGAGGGCAACACCGGCCTGGTCCGAGCGGTCGAGAAGTTCGACTACGAACGCGGCTACAAGTTCTCCACCTACGCGACCTGGTGGATCCGCCAGGCGATCAGCCGGGCGATCGCCCAGCAGGAACGCACCGTGCGGCTGCCGGTGCACCTGGTGGAGGACGTCAACCGGATGCGCAACGTGGCCCGGCAGCTCACCCGTGAGCTGGGTGGTGACCCCGAGCCGGAGCAGATCGCGGCAGCCCTGGGGGTGACCGTCGAGCGGGTCAACGAGTTGGTCCGCTGGTCGCAGGACACCGTGTCGCTGGACACCCCGGTCGGTGACGACGGTGACACCAACCTGGGTGACCTGGTAGCCGACAGCGACGCCCCCTCGCCGGAGGAGATCGTGCTCACCGGCCTGGAGCGGCAGCGCATCGAGGGCCTGCTCAACCACCTGGACGACCGGTCCGCCGGCATCATGCGGGCGCGGTACGGGCTGGAGGACGGCCGGGAGCACTCGCTGACCGAGGTGGCCTCGCGGTTCTCGCTGTCCCGCGAGCGGATCCGCCAGCTGGAGATCCAGGCGCTCGGGCGGCTACGTGAGCTGGCTCGCGCGGAGGGGCTGCAAGCGGCCTGACCTGGTAGGAATGACTAGCGAAGGGCCGGCGTCCGGTAGGGGGACGCCGGCCCTTCGTCATGAGCACCGGCCGGACCAGGTCTGACCGGGTCGCGCGGACTCAGCGCACCCGGCCGTAACCGTAGGGTGCCATCAGGTCGACGGCCCGCTTCTCCACATTCCGCCCGAAGGTGGGTGCGTGGATGACCTGTCCGCCGCCCACATAGATCGCCACATGCCCCAGGCTGCGGTAGAAGACCAGGTCGCCCGGGCGCAACTCGCTGCGGCTGATGTGGGCGACCACCCCCCACTGCATCCGGGTGTTGTGCGGCAACGACTTGCCGGCGGCCCGCCAGGCGGCGGAGGTCAACCCGGAACAGTCGTAGCCGTTCGGCCCGTCCTGGCCCCACGCGTACGGCTTGCCCAGGGCGCCGTAGGCGTACCGGACGGCTACACCGGCCTGGCCGGAGATGCTGGGGGCGTCCTTGGCGCTGTCCGGCCGGTTGGTGGCACGTTCGGTGGCCCGGCCGTACGCCTGCCGGCGTAGCTCGTACAACTTGGCCAGGTCCCGCTCGATCCGGCGCTTGGCGCTGGTCAGCTCCCGCGACCGCGCGGCCTGCTGAGTGAGGGTCACATCCAGCCGGGTCTTCTCGTCGAGCAGCCGCTGCTGGTCCGCGGTGTAACCGGCGATGGTGGCCTGGCGTTGCCGGGTCAGGTGATCCAGGGTGCCCAGCCGGTCCAGCACGGACGCCGAGTCCCCGCCGTGCAGCAGGGCGTCCACCGCGCCGAGGTTGCCGGTCTTGTATGCCGTGGTGGCCAACTCGGTGACATCCGCGCGACTCTGCTCGGCCTGCTGCTCCAGCGGACCGATCCGCTGCTGGAGTCGGCGTACGGCGGCCTGGTTCTTCTTGATCTTCTCGCGCAGCTCGTTGTGCGCCTCCACCACGTTCTCCAACTCGGTGGAGGCATTGTCGATCCGCCGGGTCAACTCGGCGGGGGAGGGTTCGGCCCGAGCCACCGTGGCCGGTGCGATCAGCACCAGAGCGAACGCGGTGACGGTCAGGGCCCGCAGCGTGTGTAACAGGGGCGACAAGAGCTTGATGCTCCTCTCCCGTCGCCGACGCGGGCCTGCTGACGCTCCGCGGCGGCACCAGCCCGGTGCCGTCCGGGGCGGACGGCGGCCGACCGGGCCGACTCGCCCAAGGTAGTACGGGACGGGAGTCGGCGGCAGTGAAAGCCGGGACCAATGGTGATGGTGAGACGGAATCAGGTTTGCTTTCGTCGGTAATGAGCCGACATGGAGTGAAAGTGAGAATGGTCCGTTCCGGCACATGACGCCCGGGTCCTGGGGCGCCATATCCGACAAGCCGGAATCGGCATGGTGTTTCCGGCGCCCTGGCCCGCCACCCCGCCGCTGAGCACCGCAAACGGCCAGGCCAGGGTGGCGAGACGGGCACACAATAAGCGCACAGCCGGGATTCCCGCACATCTGCCTCGAGGAGCCGGCCGCCGGTCGCCTCGACACCAGCAGTGGAGGAGGGGCCGTGGAGCGTGAGGGTGCTAGGACACGACCACCCTGGTCACCGGGGGGTACCGCAGGTGGACAACCCACCCTGCTCTACGCCCGACCCGGGATCATCGTCACGGCCGACCGGTTCACGGTCGGCACCACCACTTGGCAGGTCGCGGAACTGACCCACCTACACACCACCCGGGGGCCCCACGACCGGATGGCCACCCGGGCCGCCCTGGTCTCCGCCGCAGTGATCGTCGGCATCGGGCTGGCCCTGGGCTTCACCGGCGGACTGCAACGGCTCACCGCCGGGGCGTACCTGCTGCTCGGTGCGGTGTTCCTGGTGCCGGTGCTGGTCGCGGCGGCCGGCGACCGGTGGCGACCCCCGGCGTACGAGCTGTGGGGGCAGCGTGCAGGTGCCACGGAGCTGCTGTTCGCCAGCGACGACGAACACCAGTTCGGCCAGGTCAGCCGGGCACTGCGGCGGGCCCGGGAGATCCACCGCCACGGCGGCTGGGAGGACCCCCTGGCCAACGCCGACCTGTGGCGGCCCCAGCGCTGAGTCGCCGGGGGTCAGCCGGCGACCGGCTGCGGGGCCGGCTCCGGCTGCTCGGCGAGGACCATGGCGCCCACCTTGCGCTCGGCCCAGAAGGAGAGGAAGGGCACGGTCCCGGCCAGCATCACCAGGACCATCCGCTTGAGCGGCCAGTTGACCCGCCGGGACAGGTCGAAGGTGGCTACCAGGTAGAGCATGTAGAGAAAGCCGTGCGCCTGACCGACCGTCTCCACCACGATCGGCTCGTCGAAGCCGTACTTCAACGGCATGCCGATGACGACCAACAGGATCAGCACCACACCGACGATCCAGGCGATCACGCGGTAACGGGTGAGGGCAGCGCGCACTTCTGGTGTCCTTCCGGGCCGGCTCAGCCGGGATAGTCGCCGGGCTTGGCGCCCGGATTGGCGTTCAACCATGACAGGTAGCGGTTGTATGCGGCCAGCTCAGGGTCGTCCTCGCCGGGGGTGTCGACCGTGCGGGTGACCCGTACCGGCCGACCGATGCCCGGCTGTGGTCGTACCCCGGTCGGCCCGGCGGACCGGCCCGCCGCAACGGCCTCGGCCGCCTCGACGACCGCGGAGTCGCCGGTCGCCGACGACGCCGGGGTGTCGCGCAGCGCGTGGCGGACCTCACGCCACCAGACGAAGACCACGAACCCCGCGAAGATCGGCCACTCGATCGCGTAGCCCCAGCTGATGGCGTTGCCGGCGGCGGCCCGACTGACCTGCCACCAGCCCAGCGCCAGGAAGGCCGTCACCAGTACGACCATGGCCGCGTGGCGGGCGATCCACGCCGGGGTCCAGAGCCGCTTCATGGCACCGAGGGTACCGGGACCTCGTTCTTCTCCGACACCGTGTCGTAGTGGTGGCGGTGGTTTGGTCGACCGGGGGGTGGGCAACCGTACAGACGCCAGCCCACTACGGACGAGGGGGCGCGAGATGACAGCATCCCGATCAGCGGACGGATTTCCCCCCGGCGGCACCGAGGTGAGCCCCGAGCAGCGGATGCCGCTGTGGGGTGACGGCCGGGTGGCCGCGGCCAACTCCGGCATCGAACCACTCGGTGTCGACCCGGAGGAGTTGACCGAGGAGGACCTCATCCGCGAGATGGAGAGCCTGCACCGGACCCGGTTGGACACCCTGCGGCACGCCACCGACTCGGCGCTCGCCACCCACCTGCGGCGTACCGCGGAACTGGAGACCGAGTACCTGGCCCGGCACCCCGGTCGGGAGGTCGACCCGACCCGGCTCCGGGAGGTCTGATGGTCTACGCCGAGCGGGGGATCTCCGCACCGCCAGAGGTGGTCTTCAACACCGCTACCGACCCGGACCGGAGTGCCGCCTGGCTGCCCGAGCCGCTGCGATCCGCCGTACGCGACGGGGACTCGGACGGGCTGCGGGCCCGCTGGCGTTCGCGCGACACGGACTGGACGGCGGAGCTGAAGGTGACCCCGCAGGACACCGGCGGCACCCGGGCCGGGCTGGACCTGTCCGGTGCGGGCCAACCCGACCGGCTGGCCGACGAAGCGCTGGCGAACCTGGCCCGAGAGGTGGCCGACAACCTCCAGGCCGGCTGACCGGCCGAATGAAACAGCTAGAGCGTGATCAGAAGGAGTCCGGGTGAGCTTGCTGAAACAGAAGGTGAACAGGCTGCGCCAGGCGTACGCCCCGCACGAGCATCGCCCGTTGGGCGGGTACCTGGCCGCCATGGGCACCTACGCCGGGGCGGCGGGAGCGATCGCCGCCCTGGTCAGGGCGACCGGACGGACCGTGCCGGAGCGGCCGGCCACCTCCGATGTGGTGCTCCTGTCGATCGCCACCCACAAACTCAGCCGGTTGCTGTCCAAGGACGCCGTGACCAGTCCCCTGCGGGCCCCCTTCACCCGCTACGACCATCCGATCGGCAGCGGGGAGGTGATGGAGCAGGTACGCGACTCCGGCAGCTCCACCCGGCACGCGATCGGCGAACTGCTCAGCTGCCCCTTCTGCCTGGCCGTCTGGGTGGCCACCGGGTTCACCGGGGGTCTGGTGCTGGCCCCCCGACTGACCCGGCTGGTCGCCACCGCCCTGACCGCGGTGGCCGCCTCCGACTTCCTCCAGATGGGGTACGCGATGGCCCAGCAGGGCGCGGAAGGGCGGCACCACGCCGAGCAGGAATGAGCCGTACCGCGAAGAACAGCCGCCGGCCCGGTGATCCGTCCGGGCCGGCGGTGTCTGGGTGCGAAGGGCGGTCAGCGCTGCATTCCCGACCAGCCGCGGGGGGACTCCGGTTCCCGCTCGTCCTCGTCGGCGCCGGTCAGGATGTCGTCGTCGACCGCGGTGGTCTCATGTTCGTTGGCGAAATCCACCTCGGGCAGGGTGTCCCTGCCCTTCGGGGGTTGGGCCAGGGCGGGCATCTCGTCGTCGTGTTGGTCCTCGGCGGGCTGCGACATCACGGTCCTCTCCTGGTCGCCACTGGGTCGGCTGAGGGGGTCGGCCGGTGCGGGGGGTCAGCCCGCCGAGCCGCCCAGCAGGTCGGTCACCTCGTCGACCGCGTACTCGCCCTGGGGTAGCGCGTTCAGCCGGGCCAGCAGCTGTGCGGGCAGCTCCGCCGCGAGCGCGCGGCGGTAGATGTCCACCTGGCTGATCCGCTCCTGACCGTGGTAGAGCTCGTCGAGCAACTCCTCCAGGGGGCGGGTGTCCACCGTCTCGACCTCGATCTCGTCCGGCACCGCGGCCAGGGAGCCCGGCAGGTCGGTGGTGGGCGGGTCGATCGCGGCGGTGTCGACCACCGGCACGTCGGCCAGTACGGCCTCCGGCAGGCGGGCCTGCGTCGTCGGCGCGGTGGGTGCCCCGGTCACGGGTACGTCGTCGGTCACCTCGGTGAGCTACCCGCGCCCCCTGCCCCCAAACACCCGTCCCGTCCCGCCCGGGCACACCGCCCCCGCCCCGGCTCGGTCGGCCAGAAGCGGGGAGGGGCGTGCGGGGGTGTCGTCGTCAGGCGGGGGTGGTCAGGACGTGCGGGTCCGCGCTGGGGCGGGTGGCCCGGCGGGCGCGTACCGCGGCGGCGAGTTCGGTGAGCACCTCGTCGGTGGTGTCCCAGCCGATGCAGGCGTCCGTGATCGACTGGCCGTAGGTCAGTTCCCGGGTGGGGTCGAGGTCCTGGCGGCCGGGGACCAGGAAACTCTCCAGCATGATTCCGACGATGCCCCGCTGACCGGCGGCGATCTGCCCGGCCACGTCGGCGACCACGGCCGGCTGGTTGCGGTGGTCCTTGCCGCTGTTGGCGTGGCTGGCGTCCACCACCAGCCGCTCGGGCAGGCCGGCGGCGCGCAGCAGGTCCAGGGCCCCGGCCACCGAGGCGGCGTCGTAGTTGGGTCGCCCGCCGCCGCCGCGCAGCACCAGGTGACCGTCCGCGTTGCCCCGGGTGTGCATGATCGCCGGGGTGCCGGAGACGTCGATGCCGGGGAAGACGTGGGGCACCCCGGCCGCCCGGATCGCGTCCACCGCGGTGGCGATGCTGCCGTCGGGACGGTTCTTCATGCCGATCGGCATGGACAGCCCGGAGGCCAGCTGCCGGTGCACCTGGCTCTCCACCGTGCGGGCGCCGATCGCCCCCCAGGCCACCGTGTCGGCGATGTACTGCGGGGTGATCGGGTCGAGGAACTCGCAGCCGACCGGAAGGCCGAGGCGAACCACGTCGAGCAGGAGGGCCCGGGCCAGCCGGAGGCCGGAGTTGACATCCCCGGAGCCGTCCAGGCCGGGGTCGTTGATCAGGCCCTTCCAGCCGACCGTGGAGCGCGGCTTCTCGAAGTAGACCCGCATCACCACTAACAGGTCCTCGGAGAGGCGGTCGGCCGCCGTACGCAGCCGGTGGGCGTACTCCAGGGCGGCGGCGGGGTCGTGCACCGAGCAGGGGCCGACCACCACGAGCAGGCGGTCGTCGACGCGGTCGAGGACCTGGGCGGTGGCGCGTCGGCCGGCGACCACGGCCGTGGTCAGCTCCTCGTCCAGGGGGAGTTCGTGGTGCAGCAGCGCCGGGGTGGTCAGCGGTACGACATGGTCGATCCGCTGATCGATGACGCGACGGTTTTCCGGGGTCGTCACGGTGGGCATCCTTTCGCCGACCGCACCCGGTGCCGGGACCCGGGACGAGCCGGCTGCTCGTAGGCAAAAGGGCAGGAAATCCATTCCTGCCCGGCCGGCTCGAAAACGGTGACGTCAGATCATGGTGAGGTCACCGGCTTACGAGCCGGCTGCCTAAACCATCGATACGACCGCGTCACGGTGCCAAGCCTACCCGACGGTGGGTGAGCGCTCACCCACCGGTCGGCAAAGCCTTTCCTCGAAGTTTACCTGCGTCGATGGAGCCCTCGGTAACTTCGCCGACACCGAACGCCGCAATCTGGAGGTATCCGATGGACGCCCTAGCCCGGACGAGATCGTGGCACGAGTGGGGAGCGGGGGTGGGGGTATGGGAGCAGTCATGAGTGACGCGAAGAGCGATCAGGAGCGAATCGAGTCCCGAGCCCACCTGCTGCCCGAGGAGGCGGCCGCCGGCAGCGAGGATCCCGAGGCCCAGGCCGACGCGATCCTGACCGAGTCCGACATCCGGGAGGACAACCCGGCAGCCGCCCCGGACACCGTGCTGGAACGGCGTACCTCGGAGCAGACGGTGACCCCGATCGAGCCTCCCGACTGAGCCGAACCTGCGGTGGGGCGCGGCACGCCCGCGTCCCGACCGCACCGGTCGGCGGAGATCGGATAGCGTCGGAGCCATGCCCGACAGCGGTTACCCCTGGCCCATCTCCACGACCCGACTCGACAACGGCCTGCGTGTGGTGGTCAGCGAGGACCGCACCGCACCCGCGGTCGCGGTCAACCTCTGGTACGACGTCGGCTCGCGCCACGAGCCGGCCGGACAGACCGGCTTCGCCCACCTGTTCGAGCACCTGATGTTCGAGGGCTCGGTGAATGTCGCGAAGACCGAGCACATGAAGCTGGTGCAGGGGGCGGGCGGTTCGCTCAACGCCACCACCAATCCGGATCGGACGAACTACTTCGAGACGGTCCCGGCCGAGCACCTGGAGTTGGCGCTCTGGCTGGAGGCGGACCGGATGGGCGGCCTGGTGCCGGCCCTGACCCAGGAGACGCTGGACAACCAGCGGGAAGTGGTCAAGAACGAGCGCCGGCAACGCTACGAGAACGTGCCCTACGGCGACGCGTGGCTGCGGCTGCTGCCGCTGCTCTATCCGCCGGGGCATCCGTACCACCACGCCACCATCGGTTCGATGGCCGATCTGAACGCCGCCGACCTGGCCACCTTCCAGGCCTTCCACCAGACCTACTACGCACCGAACAACGCGGTGCTCACCGTGGTCGGTGACACCACCGTGGACGAGGTCGTCAGGCTGGCCGAGAAGTACTTCGGCGCCGTCGAGCCCCGCGCGGAGATCCCGCCGGCACCGGACGGCCGCACCGTGCCGGCCACCGGCGTTCCGGCGGTCGAGGAGGTGGTCACCGAGGTGCCGGCACCCCGGGTGTACGTGGCACACCGGACCCACCCCTTCGGCAGCCCCGGCTACGACGTGGTGACCGTGCTGGCCACCGTCCTCGGCAGCGGTCGGGGCAGCCGGCTCTACCAGCGGCTGGCCGACGGCGAACGGATCGCCCAACCGGACCTGGTCGGGGCGTACGGGGTGGATCTGGCGCACGCCCCGGCACCCCTGATCGCCACCGTCACCGCCCGCCCCGGGATCGGCAGCGAGCGGCTGACCGAGGGGCTGACCCAGGTGGTCGACGAACTGGCCACCGTGCCGGTGACCCCCACCGAACTGGAGCGCGCCAAGGCGTTGCTGACCACCTCCTGGTGGCGGCAGATGTCGACTGTGGATGGTCGGGCGGACGTGCTGGGCCGCTACGCCACCCAGTTCGGCGACCCGGCCACCGCGGCCGAGCGGCTGCCGGCCTGGCAGGCGGTCACCGCCGAGCAGATCGCCGAGGTGGCCGCCGAGGTGCTGACCGCCGACGACCGGGTCACCCTGATCTACCGCCCCGAGGAGAAGCCATGACTCTGATCGCCGAACGTCCCGGTCCGGGCGCGGCTCGTCCGTACCGGTTCCCGCAGGTGGTCCGTCGGACCGTGGCCGGCGGTCAGGTGATCGCCGCGCATCTGCCCGGGCAGAACCTGGCCGTGGCGGTGCTGCTGCTGGACGCGGGAGCGGGCCGGGAGCCGGTCGGCAAGGAGGGGCTGGGCGGGGTGCTGTCCAAGGCCCTGGAGGAGGGCACGAGTCAGCGGGACGCCACCGCGTACGCCCTGGCCATCGAGGCCCTGGGCACCGAACTGGTGACCGGGCTGGACTGGGACAGCTTCCAGGTCAGTGTGCAGGTCCCGGTGGAGCGGCTGGGCGCGGCCGTGGAACTGCTCGCCGAGGCGGTGCGTACCCCGAAGTTGGACCCGGACGATGTGCGGCGGGTCCGGGACGACGAGGCGACGGCGTTGCGGATGGACTGGGCCAACCCCGGCCCGCGCGCCGACGCGGTGCTGCGCGCCGACCTGTTCGGCATCGACAACCGGTTGGGCCGGCCCTTGTACGGGGACCCGGACTCGGTGGCCGCCCTGGACGTCGAGGACGTCACCGTCTTCCACTCGGAGTGGTTCATCCGCCCCGGCACCCTGGTGGTCGCCGGTGACCTGGACCGGATCGACCTGGACGCCCTGGCCGTGACCGCCTTCGCCGGCACCGGGGGTGGGCCGGTGGACCGGGGTGGGCCGATCGAGGTCCCGGTGCGTACCGGTCGTCGGATCATCCTGGTGGACCGACCGGGGTCGGTGCAGTCGACCCTGCGCCTGGGCCACCCCGGGCCCCACCGGGGGCACCCGGACCATGTGCCGATCGTGCTGGCCGGCACGGTGCTCGGTGGCGCCTTCACCTCCCGGCTGAATCACCTGATCCGGGAGGTACGGGGCTACACGTACGGCATCCGGGGTGATTTCGCCTCCTCCCGCCGCTACGGCCGGTTCGCGGTCAGCTCCGGGGTGCAGACCGCGGTCACCGCGCCCGCCCTGGTGGAGTCGGTCGGGGAGATCGCCCGCACCCAGGCCGGTGGGGTGACCGAGGACGAGCTGGCGGTGGCCCGGTCCTGGCGGGCCGGGCAGCTGTCGGTGGAGTTGCAGAGCCCTCGGGCGATCGCCGGGGCCCTGACCACCCTGGCGGTGCACGACCTGCCGGACGACTACCACGCCCGGCTGCGTCAGGCCCTGCTCGACGCCGACGTGGCGCAGGTGTCGGCGGCCGCCGCCACCCACCTGTACCCGGAGGCGCTGACCCTGGTGGTGGAGGGGGACGCCGCCCTCATCCGGGACGAACTGGTGGCCACCGGGCTGGGGGAGGTGATCGACCACGCGTCGGCGTAGCCGATGTGATGTCGGTCGCCGATGGGTGGGAAAGCGTTCCCAGCCGCCCTGCCTGGCTGGGTAGCCTCGCGGGCATGAGGATCGGCATTGTGGGGGCCACCGGCCAGGTCGGTGGCGTTATGCGGCAGGTGTTGGCGGATCGGGAGTTCCCGGCGGAGCAGGTGCGGCTTTTCGCCTCGGCCCGCTCGGTCGGGCGCACCCTGCCGTGGCGGGGCGGGGAGGTGGCCGTCGAGGACGCGGCCACCTCGGACTACTCGGGGCTGGACATCGTCCTCTTCTCGGCCGGTAAGGGCACCGCCACGGAGCTGGCCCCCCGGGTCGCCGCGGCCGGTGCGGTCGTCATCGACAACTCCTCGGCCTTCCGGACGGACCCGCAGGTGCCGCTGGTCGTCGCCGAGGTCAACCCGCACGCCATCGCCGTACGCCCCAAGGGCATCATCGCCAACCCGAACTGCACCACCATGGCCGCGATGCCGGTGCTGCGTCCGCTACACGAGGAGGCGGAGCTGGTCAGCCTGGTCGTCTCCACCTACCAGGCGGTCTCCGGTGCCGGCCTGGCCGGCGTCGCCGAGCTGGACGAGCAGGTCCGCAAGGTGGCCGAGGGCGCTACCGGCCTGACCTACGACGGTGCCGCAGTGGAGTTCCCCGCGCCGCGTTCGTTCGCCCGCCCGATCGCCTTCAACGTGCTGCCGCTCGCCGGTTCGATCGTCGAGGACGGTTCGGCGGAGACCGACGAGGAGCAGAAGCTGCGCAACGAGAGCCGCCGGATCCTGGAGATCCCCGGCCTGAAGGTCTCCGGCACCTGTGTCCGGGTGCCGGTCTTCACCGGGCACTCGCTGCAGATCAACGCCCGGTTCGCCCGGCCGATCAGCCCGCAGCGCGCCGCCGAGCTGCTCGACGGTGCCCCCGGTGTGGCGCTCAGCGAGGTACCCACCCCGTTGCAGGCGGCCGGGCAGGACCCGACCTTCGTGGGCCGGATCCGGGCCGACGAGACCGTCGAGCACGGTTTGGCGCTGTTCTGCTCCAACGACAACCTGCGCAAGGGTGCCGCCCTCAACGCCGTGCAGATCGCCGAGCTGG
This sequence comes from Micromonospora sp. NBC_01739, assembly GCF_035920385.1. GTDB lineage: Bacteria > Actinomycetota > Actinomycetes > Mycobacteriales > Micromonosporaceae > Micromonospora. Next base: position 6,141,309 of record NZ_CP109151.1, read on the forward strand.
TCGCCGCCGAACTCTAGCCTTCCCCCGGCCCCGGCCAGGTGCGTTACTGGTCGGGGCCCTCGGGTAGACGCATGGTCGCCCCTACACCGAGAGGGAGGCACCATGACAACGGTCGGAGAGTTCATGACCACCCGGTTGGTGACCATGGACGGCAACGACACCCTTGTCGCGGCCGCCCAGGAGATGCGTGACGCTGCGATCGGCGACGTGGTGGTGACCGATGGCGACAACGTGATCGGCATCATCACGGACCGGGACATCACGATCCGGGCGGTGGCCGAGAACCTGGACCCGAACACCACCCGGCTGCACCAGCTCACCACCAAGGACGTGATCACGGTCAGCCAGTACGACAACGTGATCTCCGCCGCCGACCTGATGCGTACCTACGCCATCCGGCGGCTACCGGTGGTCGAGGACGACCGGCTGATCGGTCTGGTGTCCATGGGTGACCTGGCCGTCGAGCGGGAACCCCAGTCCGTGCTGGCCGACATCAGCGCCGACGACCCGAACAACTGACTCCGTACGCCCGTAGGCCGGCTCCCCGATCTTCCGGGGGGCCGGCTTTCGGCTGTCTCACCCCGCGCGTCGGGCACCCCTCACCCGATTCGGGCTAGATTGCCCGTCCACCAGCCGGGGACCCTGCTGCGACGGTGCGGGCAGGTCGCCGCAGGACCTGCGCCGCCCGCACGGACTCCGGACCTGCCGACCGGGAGGGAGAGGCCCGATGGGGGAAGCGACCGTGCGGTTCTTCGAGGAACTCGACCGGCAGGGGTACGACCCCCTGCTGGCGAAGCTCTCCGGAACCGTGCGCCTGGACCTGCACGAGGGGCCCCAGACCACGCACTGGCTGATCCGGATCGACCGGGGTCGGCTGCGGATCAGCCGGGAGGACATGGCGGCGGACACGGTGGTCGGCACCAGCCCGGAACTGTTCGATGACATGGTCCTCGGACGGGAGAACGGGCTGGCCGCGTTGCTGCGGGGAGACATGACCATCACCGGTGACGCCCGCCTGGTCGTGCAACTGGATCGGATCCTCCCCGGGCCTGCGGACAGCCGGGGACCGCGTCGCTACCGGAAGGAGAGGCCCTGATGGTGCAGAGCAACACCGTGCGGATCCTGGACGGCAACACCTTCGTGGTGTCCGAGACCACCGGGGACATCGAGGCGAACCCGACCGAGCCGACGGGGCTCTTCGCCATCGACACCCGGTTCCTGTCCAAGTGGCTGCTCACCGTCAACGGCGAGCGGCTCAACGCCCTCTCCTACGACGACCTCCAGTACTACGAGTCGCGCTTCTTCCTGGTGCCGGGGATGGCCACCCACTATGTCGACGCCAAGTTGTCGATCATCAGGGAGCGAGTTGTCGGGGGCAGCTTCCGGGAGAGCATCACCATCCTCAACCATGACGAGAAGGCGGTCGATCTGGAGGTCCGGATGGAGGCCGCCGCCGACTTCGCGGACCTGTTCGAGGTCAAGGACGAGATCCTGAACAAGAAGGGCGAGACGTACGCCGAGGCGGGCCCGGACCGGTTGCGGCTGGGCTACCGGCGGGGCAACTTCCGGCGAGAGACCGTCATCTGCTCCTCCGAGCCGGCGACCTACGACCGCGACGGCTTCGCCTACCGGCTGCACCTGGAGCCGAACGAGCAGTGGAGCACAAGCATCGACGTGCGCACCCACGCCCTCGGTCCCGGCGGCCGGGACCTGCGGTTCGGGCTGCGGGTGCACGACACCGAGCGGCTGGCCCTGCACCACGATCTCCAGGAGTGGATCGCCAAGGCCCCCAAGGTCAACAGCGAGCACGGTCAGGTCGCCGCCACCTACCAGCGGTGCCTGGTGGACCTGGCCGCGTTGCGGTTCACCCCGCTGTCGCTCGGCGGGCAGACCCTGCCCGCCGCCGGCCTGCCCTGGTTCATGACCATGTTCGGCCGGGACAGCATCCTGACCTGCCTGCAGACCCTGCCGTTCACGCCGGAGCTGAGCGTGACCACCCTGCGGATCCTGGCCTCCCTGCAGGGGTCCCGATTCGACGACTTCCGGGAGGAGGACCCGGGCCGGATCCTGCACGAGATGCGCTACGGCGAGAGCGCGGCGTTCGAGGAACAGCCCCACTCGCCGTACTACGGATCGGTGGACGCCACCCCCCTGTTCGTGGTGCTGCTCGACGAGTACGAGCGGTGGAGCGGCGACGTGGCGCTGGTCCGGGAGTTGGAGCAGGAATGTCGTCGGGCGGTGCGGTGGATCGACGAGTGCGCCGACCTGGTCGGCAACGGCTACATCTGGTACGAGCGGCGCAACACCGAAACCGGCCTGGAGAACCAGTGCTGGAAGGACTCCTGGGATTCCATCTCGTACACCGACGGCACCCTGCCGCCCTTTCCCCGGGCCACCTGCGAGGTGCAGGGCTACGCGTACGACGCGAAGCTGCGCGCGGCCCGACTGGCCCGCCTGTTCTGGGACGACCCGGAGTACGCGGAGCAGTTGGAGCGGGAGGCCGGTGAGCTGAAGGAGCGGTTCAACCGGGACTGGTGGGTGGCCGACGAGGGCTACTACGCCCTGGCCCTGGACCCGGACGGCCGGCAGTGCGACGTGCTCAGCTCCAACATCGGGCACCTGCTGTGGAGCGGCATCGTCGCCGAGGAGCGGGCCGCACAGGTGGCCGCGCACCTGGTGGGTGACCGGCTCTTCACCGGCTGGGGGGTGCGGACCCTGGCCGAAGGGGAGGTCCGGTACAACCCCATCGGCTATCACAACGGCACGGTGTGGCCCTTCGACACCTCCTTCTGCGCCTGGGGCCTGCGCCGCTACGGCTTCGTGGAGGAGGCCGCCACCCTGGCCAGCGGGATCCTGGACGCCGCCCGCTACTTCGACGGCCGGTTGCCGGAGGCCTTCGGTGGCTACCCGCGTGAGCAGACCAGGTTCCCGGTGGAGTACCCCACGGCGTGCAGCCCGCAGGCCTGGTCGACCGGGGCCCCGCTGCTGCTGTTGCGCACCATGCTGGGTCTGGAGCCGCACGACGGGCACCTGACGGTGGAGCCGCGGCTGCCGGTCGGCATGGGTCGGATCGAGGTGCTGGACATCCCGGGGCGCTGGGGGCGGGTGGACGCCTTTGCCCGTGGCCGCCTTGACCTGCACAGACTCGCCGACTGAGGGCTCGGCGAGTCTGCCTGGTCGGGCTCCACTGCGCCCGACCCTGGTCCCTACCCGCGCGTAACCTACTGGTTGTAAAGTTGGCGCATGCCGGAACTCGTGTATCCGCCCGTGATCGCCGCCGCCAAGACCATGTTCCGGGTGCTCGACCTGCGGCTGAACGTGGAAGGCAGCCACCATGTGCCCCGTACCGGCGGGGCGGTCATGGCCAGCAACCACGTCAGCTACCTGGACTTCATCTTCTGCGGGCTGGGTGCCCTGGATTCTCGGCGGCTGGTCCGCTTCATGGCCAAGGAGTCCGTGTTTCGGCACCGGGTGTCCGGCCCGCTGATGCGCGGCATGCGACACATTCCGGTGGACCGGGGCGCCGGTGCCGAGTCGTACGCCGCCGCCCTCACCGCCCTGCGCGCCGGCGAGGTGGTCGGCGTCTTCCCGGAGGCGACCATCAGCCGATCCTTCACCGTCAAGGAACTCAAGAGCGGTGCCACCCGGCTGGCCGGCGAGGCGGGGGTCCCCCTGCTGCCGGTGGCGCTGTGGGGCACTCAGCGGCTGTGGACCAAGGGCCGCCCCCGCACCCTCACCCGCCGGCACACCCCGATCACCATCCTGGTCGGCGAACCCCTGGAACCGGCCGACTATCCGGACCCCACCGCGATGAACGCCGACCTGAAGATCCGGTTGTCGGAGCTGGTCGACCGGGCCCAGCGGGAGTACCCGGACCAGCCGGCCGACCCCGAGGACCGGTGGTGGCTGCCGGCCCACCTCGGCGGCACCGCGCCGACCCCGGAGCAGGCCACCGCCCTGGACACCGCCGAGCGCCAGACCCGGACGCGCTGACCGCCTCCGGCGGCCCTACCGGTGGCCGGAGACCGCGTCGTACCGCATCGGGTAGGTGCTGCGGGGGCGGTAGTAGTCGTCCCGGGAGCGGAACTCGACCGGCAGTGACCCGGGCAGGATCACCCGCGGCTGACCGGGGTGGGGCGAGACCAGGGCGTGCCGGGACAGCGCGTCCCGCTCCGGCGGGGACAGGTCCACCAGTTCGGGACGGGTCAACCGGAAGGTGGCGACCGCCCGGCGGATCTCCTGGCTCAACCGCTCGATCTGCGGGCCCGGCCCGATCAGGGCCAGCGCCGGCTGCTGGATGGTGCGCAGCGCGTCGCAGACCACCAGCAGCCGGGCCGCCGAGCCCGCACCGGTGCTCGACAACTCCAGCCGGGACGGCCACTGCCAGCGGATCTGGCCGCTGACCAGGGTCGACGCCCCCCGCCTCGGCCGGGCGCCGACGACGGCCAGATGCGGGTTGCTGCCGACGTACACCAGCCGGTGGTCGGTGACGGTCACGGTGACCGCCTCAGGCAGCGCCCAGGTCCGCCGGGCCTCGGTGGGGCCGAGTAGATGGCCGGCCACCTTCACCTGGTGCCGGGCGAGCACCCACTCGTCCTGGGCCGGCACCAACTCGTGGCGCCGGTCCAGGGTCGGGCTGGTGTCGTCCGCCGCGTCGAAGCGGTGCGGCGCGACGAAGAAGGGGGACGCGTCATCGTGCATCCTGACGAACCTCCGGTGCAGACGGCATCTGCGCATCAGCCTCGCCCAGTGCCACCTGCGGTGTCATGACGCCCGTTAGGGGGTCGGCCACTCGGTCGACGCCTGCGACCGGTAGATGCCGATCTCCTCCGGTCGGATGAGACCGTCCTCGATCGCCCGGGCCAGCAGGGCCGCCTTAGTGGCCGCCGGCCTACCCATCCGGCTGTATTTGATCCGCGCCCGGTCGACGTACTGCTTGACGGTGTGCTCGCTGATCCGCATCCGTCGCGCGACCGAGGCCTTGGACATCGACTGGAACCACAGCAGCAGCGCCTCACGTTCCTTGTCCGACAACACCGGTCGGCCCGGCCGTGAGTCGCCGACCATCGCCCCGGCCAGTGCGGGCGCCACGTACGGGCGGTCGCTGGCCGCGGCCAGCACGGTAGCCACACAGTGCTGCCGTCCCTCGTGCTTGGCGAGGAAGGCCACCGCTCCGGCGTCCAGTGCGGCGAGCATGGTCGGCGGATCCGAGTGCTCCGAGTAGACCACCACCCGTCGGCCGGTGGCGCTGAGCTCGGCCAGCTTGTCCAGCACCAGGCGGCCGTGCAGCCGCAGGTCGAGCAGGACGACATCGGCATGGGGGGCGGCCCGCAGCACCGCGTCGGGATCGTCGCCGGTGGCCAGTACGGTCAGCCGCGGCTCGATGGCCAGCCAGGCGCGGATGCCGTCGATGACCACGGGGTGGTCGTCGACGATCGCCACCCCGACCGGCCGCCCCGGCGTCAACGACGCCAGCGGGTCTGCGTCCATCTGATCTCCCCGTCCCGTTCGTAGAGGTGCTCCACCTGCTCGTCGTCCCGCTCCGGTGCCGGCCCGGCGGTGTCCGGGCCGGGCCGGTCCGGGACGACCAGGCTGACCACCACCTCCTCCGGCCCGGCGACGATGGTCAGCCGCGCCCAGTCCCGCTCGTCGGCGAGAGTGCTGGTGAGCGGTTCGGCCAGCCGACGACGAACCTGCACCGGAAGTGCTGGTGGTGTACCGATTGTGACAAGATCGATCGACAGGCCCTCGCGCTCGGCCAGGTCGGCTGCCGCCCGCAGTTCGTGCAGCAGCGGATGGGGCACATCGTCGGATTCGACGATCAGCCGCCGCAGCCGGGCCGCCGCCCGCACGCAGCGGCGCTGGACCTGCGGGTCGGAGGGATCCGCCCGCCCCTGGGCCAGTTCGGTCAACACCTCGGTGGCGGCCTCGCTGGCCACGGCCAGCCGGTCGTGCCGTTCCCTGCGGGCCTGCTCGGCGGCCTCCCGTTCGGCCAGCATCACATTGGCCGCGGCGGCGTTGGCCGCCCGGTCCCGGGAGAGCAGCCCGAGCGCCCGAGCCCCGGCGAAGACCGCCACCGGCAGCGACGAGGTGCCGTAGAGCGCCATAGCGGTGCGAGCCAGGTCGGCCGCCCCGGTGGCGTCGTACCAGACGACTGCGGCCAGCGCGGTGACCCCGTGCGCGGCCAGCAGGGCGAGCAGCCACCGCACCGGCCGGCCCCAGAGCACCACCAGGAAGAACCAGGCCAGGGTGCCCCAGACCCAGTTGGCCGGGCCGAACAGGTGGGCGCGTCCCACCGCGGCGAACACCGCCACGTCGACCGCCAGCAGCAGCCCGGCCAGCGGCGGCAGGGGCAACGGGTCGTCCCGCAACAGCCGCACCCCGGCCAGCAGCCCGACGGCCCCCACCAGCACCCATCCGCCGAGCACCACCTGGGGTGCGGCCAGTTCCGCACGGGTGCCCAACACGGCGGGCAGGGCGATCGTCAGGTGCCAGACCAGCGCGATGGTGACCGCCACGATCCGGGCACCCCGGTCGGAGATGCGGGCCACCGCAGCCGCCGCCTGCCCCACCCCGACCTTCACCGCCGTGGTCGCCGCCCTGCCGTCGTACGCGCCGGCGGTCGGCATGACGCCAGGGGAGAGGCGGACGGCTTCCGGATCAGCCGACATCGGACCACTCCAGCCGGATCCGGGTGCCCTGTCCGGGGGCGGAGTCCACCTCGGCCCGACCGTCGATGCTGGCCATCCGGCCGATGATGGACTCGCGCAGCCCGTACCGGTGGGCGGGGACGGTGGCCGGGTCGAAGCCCGGACCCTCGTCGCGTACCTCGACCACCACCTGGCCGGCGCGGCTGCGCAGGCGCAGCGTGGTGGCGGCACCGGGGGCGTGCCGAGCCGCGTTGGCCAGCGCCGCGTGGGCGCTCTCCGCGATCACCTCGGCGACCGCGGCCGGGAGGGTGCACGGCGGCAGGTCCGCGTTGACCGGCAGGCTCGGCAGGCGGGCCAGGACCTCCCGCAGCCGTTCGTCCAGCCGCCGGGTGGCGTCCGCCGGCACCGACCGGGCCTCGGCCAGGGCGGCCAGGGTACGCAGGTCGGCGGCGCACCGCTCGCGCAGCGCCGTCGAGGGGCCGGTGACCACCCCCTGTCCGACCATGGTCAAGGTGGCCAGGACGGTGTCGTGCAGGTCCCGGTTCTGCTGGCGTTCCGCCTCCCGGGCGTTACGGGCGACCAGTGCGGCCCGGGAGGCGCGCTGGGCGGCCACGAAGTCGGTGTCCGCCCGTGCCATCCGGCGGCGCATCACCGCAGTCAACATCGCGGTGATGGCGGTCTGGGCCAGCAGGGTGGCCGCGTGGGCCCGCGCCTCGGTGGGATTGCCGGCCGCCTGGGCGCCGGTCGCGTAGGCCACGGTGACCAGCAACCCCGCCGGGATCGACCAGCGGGCCGGAGCGGTGGCCTGGGTGTTGATCACAGTGCCGCTGGCCAGCACCGCGATCCAACTGGCCTCTCCGGGCAGCACCTCCGGCGCGACGAGCACCGGGATGGCCAGGCAGGCGGCCACGGTGAGCGCGACTTCCCCGACGATCAGGGGTGCGCCGACGCCGTGGTGCCAGGCGCGGGCGGCGTACCAGATCGACCAGGCGGTCAGCACCGCCACCGCCGGCACGAGCAGGTCGGTGTGCACCGGTGGGGTACGCACGGCGAGGGCCACCACCGCACAGACCAGCCCGCAGGTGAGTCGCAGCAGTGCCGGTAACCGGGTGAAGACGAAGGCGAAGGCCCCGGTCGCCGGAGGATCGACTGTGGAGGGCGGTGCGGTCAGTGGGGCCAGTGCCGGCATCGGGTGAAGGCGTCCTTCGCGACAAACGACCCGATCCGGGTACGCGCTGAGAAATCGACGTCGGAGAATAACATAATGCGACCGTGGGAGTGCCGTTCGGCTTCGGCGGCGGAGTGTCGAACCCGCGCGTCAGGAGGCGACCCGCCGCAGGTTGTTGATCGTGGCCTCGGTTCGCGGGCAGCCCGCACCTGACGTAATATGCATTGATCAATCTCGATGTGTCAGGGGGTGGCATGAAGATCCGACTAGCAGTCGGAACCGCACTCACCGCCGGTCTGGTGGCCGGCAGTGTCGGCCTCGCCGGGCTGGCCGGTGCGGTCCCGGGTGCCGAAGGTCCGTCCGCCGCAGTCGCCGCCGGGGCGCCGGCCGCGCTCGCCGTCGGCGATTTCGACTTCTCCCGGCCGGAAACGGTCGCCACCGGGCTCCAGGTGCCCTGGGGGATGGACTTCCTCCCGGACGGTAGCGCGTTGGTGGCCCAACGTCCCACCGGGCAGATCGTCCGGGTGCGGCCGGGTCAGCAGCCCGAGGCGGTCGTCCAGATCTCCGGGGTGAGTGCCACGAGCGAGGGGGGCCTGCTGGGCCTGGCGGTCTCCCCGACCTACGCCCAGGACGGCTGGATCTACGTCTACTTCACCACCGCGACCGACAACCGGATCTCCCGCTTCCGGTTGACCGCCCCGCAGACCCAGCAGCCCATCCTCACCGGGCTGAGCCGGGCCTCGATCCACAACGGCGGCCGGATCGCCTTCGGGCCGGACGGCATGCTCTACGTCGGGGTCGGTGACGCCGGACAGACCGCCACCGCGCAGAACCCGCAGAGCCGCAACGGCAAGATCCTGCGGATCCGACCGGACGGCACGGTGCCGCCGGACAACCCGATCGCGGGCTCGCCGGTCTACAGCCTCGGCCACCGGCACGTACAGGGGCTGGCCTGGGACGCCCAGGGACGCCTGTACGCCACCGAGTTCGGCCAGAACACCTGGGACGAGGTCAACCTGATCGTGGCGGGCGGCAACTACGGCTGGCCCACCGTCGAGGGGCGGGCCGGCGACCCCCGCTTCCGGGACCCACTGATCACCTGGACCCCCGCCGAGGCCTCACCGAGCGGCGCCACCATCGCCGGAGACCGGCTCTTCGTGGCCGCCCTGCGCGGCAACCGGCTGTGGAACGTGCCGCTGACCGGATCCGGGTCGGTGGGCACCCCGACCGCGGAACTGCTCGGCACCTACGGTCGACTGCGGACGGTCGAATACGGCCCGGACGGCTGGCTCTGGGTCACCACCAGCAACCGCGACGGCCGGGGCACCCCGGCGGCAAGTGACGACCGGATCCTGCGCTTCCCGCCCCGGGACACCACCCCGCCGCCCACCACGCCCCCGCCGACGTCGCCTCCGCCCACCACCCCGCCGCCGACCACGCCTCCGCCGACCACCCCGCCGCCCACCTCCGGGCCGGCGGCCTGCACGGTGAGTTGGACGGTCAACCAGTGGAACACCGGCTTCACCGCCGAGGTACGGGTCACCAACCGGGGCGCCGCCCTCAACGGTTGGACCCTGACCTGGTCCTTCACCGGTAACCAGCAGGTCACCGGAGGATGGAACGCCGAGATCACCCAGTCCGGGCGTACCGTGACCGCACGCAATGCCGGATGGAACGCCGCCCTGCCGACGAACGGCACGGCGAGCTTCGGCTTCCAGGCCACCTACTCCGGCACCAACAACCCGCCCAACGACTTCCGGCTCAACGGCACGACCTGTCAGGTCGGCTGACCACCAGCGATCCTCGACGTACCCTGGTGCGGCCCAGCCCGCCACCGCCCGGTCGGCGGTGCGGGCCGGGCCGCACCTTGTTGCCCACCCCGGACAGTCGATGTGACGGCGGTCACGCCGAATCGGGACCCGAAGCCGGTACGCCGGTCGTCTTACCGGTTGTGAAAGCAGGCATGGACGCGGCTGACGAGGGAGAACTCGTACGTCGGATCGCCCGGGGAGATCGGCGGGCGTTCGACGAGCTCTACCGGCGTACCGCGCCGTGGCTGGAGGTGCGCCTCCGCCGCCGGTGCGCCGATCCCGACCTGGTCGCCGAGGTGTTGCAGGACACCTACCTGACCGTGTGGCGGGCCGCGGGCAGCTTCGCCGGCCGCGGGGGCGGCGGGGCGCGGGGCAGCGCGGTGGGCTGGCTGTGGACCATCGCCGCCCACCACCTGGTCGACGCCTTCCGCCGCCGGGCCCGCCGGGCCCAGCGGCCGCAGGTACCCCTCATGCCGGCCACCGCCCCCGCGGCGGAGGACGAGGTGATGGCCGCCCGGGTCGGGCAGGAACTGGAACAGGCCCTGCTCGCCCTGCCGGCCGAGGTACGTGCCGCCCTGCGGGCCACCGTCCTCGACGGACTCTCCTCCCGTGAGGCGTCGGTGCTGCTGGGGGTACCGGAGAACACCGTCAAATCCCGGGTCCGCCGAGCGCGGATCGCCCTGCGGGAGGCCCTGTCATGAGCACCCACGTCTCCCTGTCACAGCTCGACCGGTACGCCGCCGGGGATCCCGCCCTCGACGAACCCAGCGTCTGGGCGATCGAGGTGCACCTGGAGGAGTGCGCGGACTGCCGGGCCCGGTTGGCCGGTAGCACCACCGGCGACAGCCGGGCGGTGATCGAGCGGGTCGCGGCCGGCCTGGCCCGGGAGATCGCCGCGTCACCGGCTCCGGACACCCGTACCCGACCCTGGTCGGTGCTGCGGCACCGGTGGCTGGTCGGCACCCTGGCGCCCTGGCTGGCGATGACCGCCGCGGTGATCGCCTGCGCCGCCCTGCTCAGCGGGCTGCGGACCGGGCTGCCCTCCCTGGTGCTGCTGATCGCACCGCTGGCCCCGCTGCCCGGGGTGGCGGTCGCCTGGCACCGCCGGGCCGATCCGGCCTGGGAAGTGGTCGCCGCCACACCCGCCGCCGGCCTGATCACCCTGCTGCGGCGTACCGCTGTGGTGTTGGCCTTCGTCATTCCCGGGCTCGCTCTCGTCGGTGCCGGGACCGGGGTGTCGTTGGCGCTGATCCTGCTGCCCTGCCTGGCCTTCACGGTCGCCACCCTCCTGCTGGGAACCCTCGTCGGGGTACGGCGAGCCGCGATCGGGCTGATCCTGACCTGGACGGTCGTCGTGGTCGCACCCAGCCTGGCCACCGCCCGGATACCGGTGCTTCTGGAACCGGAAAGCGCCACCGTGTGGGCGCTGGCCACGGCGGTCCTGACCGTCGGCGCGATCCTCCGGGTCAACGGATTCCGGCGGCTGTCCCACCACGACTAGGGCCGACCCGCCGACCACCGAACTGAGAAGAGACGATGATGCGTGCCCTGAGTACGGCCGAAACGACCCCCACCACCCATCCCTGGGTCATCCACGCGGAGGGCCTGCGGGTCCGCGCCGGACGGCACCTGGCCGTCGACGGCCTGGACCTGACCCTGAACCCCGGGGTGCACGGGCTGCTCGGCCCCAACGGCGCCGGGAAGACCACCCTGATGCGGGCCCTGGCGACCGTCCTGGCCCCGTCCGGCGGTCGGCTGACCCTGCTCGGGCAACCGGTCGACGGCCGCGCCGACCTGCGATCGGTCCGCCGTACCCTCGGCTACCTGCCGCAGCACTTCGGCTTCTACCCCCGGTTCACGGTGCGGGAGTTCGTCGCGTACATGGCCTGGCTCAAGGAGATGCCCAAGGCGCGCATCCCCGCCGCCGTACAGCGGTCCATCGACCGGGTAGGGCTGACCGCCAAGGCCGACGCCCGACTCAAGACCCTCTCCGGCGGCATGTTGCGCCGGGCCGGCATCGCGCAGGCCATCGTCAACGATCCGCAGATCCTGCTGCTCGACGAGCCGACCGTCGGCCTGGACCCGGAACAGCGACTGGACTTCCGCGAACTGCTGCGGGAGATCGGCACCGACAGCTGCGTGCTGGTCTCCACCCACCTGGTCGAGGACGTGGCGGCGGCCTGCACGGAGGTCCTGCTGGTCAACGAGGGCCGGCTGGAGTGGCAGGGCACCCCGGAGATGCTGATCGCCCAGGGCGGCCAGGAGTACGCCGGCGACAGCGCGGCCGAACGCGGCTACTCCGCCATCCTGCGCCGCAGCCGTACGGAGGCCGCCCGATGAGCATCCTCGGCATCGAACTGCGCCGCTCCGCCGCCCTGGGTGCGGCCCTGGCCACGGTGGTGATCGGGGTCGGCGCGCTCTATGGCGCAACCGGCCGCTGGTCGAGTGGCTGGATGCCGCTGGCCATGGCCATCCGGGAGTACCTGCTCCTGCTGTGGCCGCTGGCCCTGGCCGCCGGTGCCTGGCAGGGCCGCCGGGAGCACCGGGCGAAAGTCGGCGAACTGTTCACCACCACCGCCCGGCCCCGCGCCCAGCGGATGCTGCCGGTCCTCGGTGCGATGGCCATCACCCTCGCGGTCGCCTACCTGCTGGTGACCGGGGCGGGCATCATCGGGATCATCACCACCGCCCAGCACCTGCCCGTGCTGAACTTCGCCGTCGTGACCGGAGTCGGTGCGCTGTCCCTGATCGCCGCGGCGTGGCTCGGACTGGGGATCGGGCGCATGCTCCCCGCCCTGGTGACCGCCCCCGCCCTGGCGGTGGCCGGCGTCCTGCTGGTCTTCCTCAGCGCCATCCGGCTGGACGACTGGCTGGCTGCGGCGTTCACCCCGGTCCACGGTTCGAGCATGTTCCACGCCTATCAGACGATCGACAACCGGGTCAGCGGTGCGCTCGCGATCTCGATGGCCGCGCTCGCCGTCACCGGCCTGCTGTTGTTCGTGGCCGGTGGCTGGCGTGCCCGTACGGCGGCGGTGGTGCCGTTGGTGCTCGGGCTCACCGCGGCGATCGCGGTCGTACCCCGGGATGAAGACGTAGTGAACTGGCCGGTCGACCCGGTAGCGCGGGAGTTGGTCTGTACCGACGACACCCCGACGGTGTGCGTCAGTCGGATCCACGCCAACGTGCTCGACGCGCTGACCCCGTTGGCCCGAGAGGGCCTGACGGTGCTGGCGAAACTGCCGAACGCACCGACCGCCGTGCACGAGGACACCCACATGTACATGCTCGACGAGGTCAGGCCGCCCCGGAGCGATGCCGTCACGATCCCGGTCCGGATCGACGAACGTGGCAAGCTAGCCCACCCGGACGCTGTGCTGATCGAGATCGTCAAAGGGCTGGGAGTCTCGTACGAGCTGCAGTGCCAGAACCGCGATGAGGTGGTCGAACGTGCGGCGGCCTACTGGCTCCTGGGCCGTGAGCCGCAGTCGGATGTCGGAGTGATTCCTGAACTCATCTTCGAGGACCCAGAGATCAACACCGAGGCGGTCACGCTCTGGCAGGGGCTGCGGGAGCTGCCCGACGACGAGGCGCTGGCCCGGGTCACGGCGGTCCGCGACGCCCTCCTGGCCTGCGCGGACATCAGCGGGATCCTGCCCGGGAGTGCCCGGTGACCTGGACGGTGCTCTACCTGCGCTCGCGGCGCGTACCCCTGGCCCTGGCTGCGGCCCTCGGCGGCGCGACACTGGTCTGGGCCCTGTACCTGGCCTTCGCCGAGGAGCGGGAGGTCGCCCCGACGGTGGTCGTCATGACCGTCCTGCTGATGGTCGCGGTGCTGGCACCGACCCTCGCCGGCCCGGACGACGACCTGGACCGGACCGCCTCGATGCGGTGGCCCTGGCGACGCGCGGCACACCTGCTCGCCGTACTGCTTGTCGCGCTCGGGGTCCTGCTCGTCACCCGGTACACCGGCGCCCGGTTCGGGCCGGTCGCCCTGGTGGTCCGCGACGCCGCCGGTCTGCTCGGGCTCACCGCCCTGTGCGCGACAGTGGTCGGTGCCGCCCGGTCGTGGTTCCTGCCGCTGGGCTGGACCACCGTCGCGGCCCTCTATCCGATGACCGGCAGCTGGGGAGCCGCCGCGACCTGGCAGAGCCAGCCACCCGACAACGACGCCGCCACCCTTGTCGCCGCGATACTCGCCCTGGGCGGCCTGGTCACGTACTCGATCGTCGGCCCGGCCCGCCGGGAGGTGTCCGAGAACCCCTGAGCGGTGCGCCAGCCCGCAGGGCCGGCTCGTCCATGCCGTGTAATCCCGATCCGCCGGGGTAACCGCCCGCAGCTTGAGCGACCCATGGTCGAAGGGGAGACGGTGATGGGTGTAGGAGTAGCGCTGGCTGCCGCCGCTGGGACTGCGGGCATCAACGAGGGGTCGAAGAGGGTGGCGGACATGCTCCACGGCTCCCGTTCGTGTCTGATCGAGTTGACGAACCGGACAGGGCATGTGCTGCGAGTGCAGTCCCACACCCACGATCACGGCGGGTTCGCGGAACCCCCGAGTGCCGAAGTGCCGGCTGAGACGATCGACATCTTCGGTTCGCAGAGCAAGGGCGGCTCCTTCGCCACCGGAACGAACGGTTCGGTCACCTACCGCCTTGGCGACTCCAACACGACGGTGCGAATCGGTTGGAACCATCCGTTCGTCGGCGAGGTGGATTGCGACGCCCGCCTTGACGGTGCCGACAGGTTGGCGTTCCACCTGGACTGCATCGCGGGGTCGGGCGACATGGCGCACGTGAAGTACCACCTACGCCTGGTGGACACGAGGGGCCACGCCGTCTTCGGCGCCATTCTGGAGAAGTGGGCGTCGATGGGGTACTCGAACAGTCCGCTCAAGTTCCCGGTTATGAGCGAGGGCACCGTGGCCGACGGAGTCGGTCGGTTCCAGAACTTCGAAGGCGGAATGATCTACTGGCACCCCCAGATCGGGGCCTTCGTCATCTGGGGCCTGATCGGAGAGCGCTGGCTCCAGATCGGCAAGGAGCAGTTCGGCTACCCCATCACGGATGAGACGGCCACCCCGGACGGGATCGGTCGGTTCAACCACTTCCGTGCGTTCACGCCGAACGGACCCGTCGACGCGTCGATCTACTGGACGCAGCAGACCGGTGCCCACGAGGTGTACGGCGGGATCCGCCAGAAGTGGGCGGAGATGGGCTTCGAGAAGAGTCATCTCCGATACCCGATCTCCCACGAGGAAGACCACGAAGGGGGACGTATCCAGCGGTTCCAGGGCGGTGCGTTGTTCTGGAACGGCCAGCAGGTGGTGGTCCGCTGAGCATCTGGCCGCCAGAGCCGCTGCGGCTCTGGTGGCCCTCAGCAGAAGACCGGGGAAGGCGTCAGCACACCGGCGGCCAAATCGGTGGGCGGCTACCCGGCTGCTGCCTACGCCTCGGGTTGACGCTCCGTCACGTACGTTCCGCGTTGCGGCATGGTCATGACCAACCCCCGCTCCCGCAACAGCGCGATCGCAGCGCGGACCGTGCCGCGCGCCACGCCGTACTCCTGCTGTAGCCGGAGTTCGCTCGGCAGTGGCTTGAGTGGCTGCAACTCTCCCGACTCGATGCGCTTGGTGATCAGGTCAGCGAGCTGCACGTACAGGGGCGTCGGTGAGAACTGATCGACCATCACCTCAACCTACGTACGACCAGAAAGCACCAGTCATCGAGTAAGTCTTGTACGTACTAGACAAGTTGTACCTCCTGGACTTCTAGGACTAGCTGCATTACCTTTTGCGTGAGCGGTAAACAACGGAGAGGACTCGAATGCTCACGCTGCGTCCGGTGATCAAGCGTGTCCTGCGCCGACTGGTCGGCTGCCCAGCGCAGTCGCCGCCGCTGGATCGGACCGGCCCGGCCACCGTCTATCCGGATCGAACTGGCGCTTGGGCTCCGACCTCCCCACCCTCGCTGGAGGTCGCCCGTGCCCGGATCAGGGTGTGGCGCAGATTCCGCCACCTCTGGGGATGGCGATGAGTTCCCAGCTACCGAGGGCCGGCGACCTGGTGCGAGTGACCGGCTCGGCCAGCGTGCAGTTCATCAAGCCGATCATGTGCCGAGTCATCCGAGTGCTCGACTGGACCACGTACGACGGGTGGTGCTGGCTCGATGTGTATGAGCTGAACGCCAAGGGCGACGCCGTGGTCCGCCGATCGATCTTCGTACAGCCGGCCGGACTACGGCTACAGCGCCCCGCGCCCACACCTCGTAGGCCGACGCGGTCGGCCGCCATACCGAAAGTTGCGCGGCCCTGACCCGGCTCGACATGCGTCGCCACGCTGGCGGACCGCCGCGAGTAGTGCTGGCGCGGCAACGGTGCTACTGGCGCACGGATGGCGCGGCAGCAGCCGGAAAAGCAGCTAGCTCGAACCCGTTCTCAGCCTGCGGTGGGCTACGGCGACGTAGGCCGCAGTAGGGCCAAGCACAGCGCCCGCGCTGAAAAGGCACACCCACAGTGTGGCAACGACCGTCGATCCGTTGGTCAGTGCTGCGATGCCTGCTACGTAGAACGTTGCCAGCACTGCGGCGACGACGAACGCGACCAGCAACTTCACGTAAAGCCGTCCGCTCTTCGCGGAAATCTCGCCGACCCAGACCGCCGGCACGAACAGCAGCGGCACCAGGGCGGCACCCAAGCACGCCACCGAGCAGCAGATCGCCGGAAGGGCGAGTGGGCCACCGGGATCCCCATCGGTGATCCACACGTACACGAGCAGTCCGGCGTAGATGACGGGCACCTGCGCGACGAACACCACCCAGGCGACAACCGCGCCGACAGCGTGGCGATCAATCGGTCTGCTCATGATGCCTCCGGTGCGACGGCTCCAGGAAGGTATGCCACTCTGCCATGTTGCTGTTGCCCGGTGTGCCCTTTGCACTGCGCAGCGAGAGGACTCCGAGACCTGAGTGGCGGATCAGATTGCCGTCTTCGATGTGCCTACGCGCAACCTGTTGCCGTCCGGGTCGGTCACCTCAAAATCGCGTCCCCACTCCATGTCATCGACCTCCGAGATGCCACAAGCGGCGGCCATCGCATCAACGTCTCCGACGTAGAGGTAGACCAATGTGCCGGGGCGGGCATCACCTGTGTGCTCGGACAGGTGCAGGTGCATGCCTCCTCGGGCGATTCCGACGTAGCGTGGCAGTTCAGGCGCGAACCTTGTTCCCACTGCTTGACGAAGCCGAGCCCCTCGTGCCACCGGGCGGAGGCGTCGGCATCGGTGACCCGAAGAACCGGTGCGAGATGTTCGTCCATTGGCCAAGTATCGGTGCCTGCCCGCAGGCCTGCGCGGCCCGCCTGCGGACCGCCTTGATCTGATAGAGATGCCGGCCTCGCGGAGGAGGCATTCCACGCTCCGGACGATGTGCGATTCCCTGTCGGCGTTCACCGGCTCGCAGCCGGCCCGCGTCCACTGGACGCCACCGAAACGATCTTCAAGTTCCTCCGCTGATGCAGTGGTGATCGCCGTCGAACGCCTAGCCCGTCCGCTTACCTGAGGAGTGCCAGGCGGCCAACACCTGCTCCTCTTTCTCCCTGCCAATGCCGATCTCGGCGGCCTGATCGTGGTTGCCGGCCTCGCCGCTCTCCACCATCCAGCGCCAGGTGTCGCGTACGGTCAGGGAGAGCGGCCGGCAGCGCAGGCCGGCTGCCTGCGCCCTGGTCGTGTCGACGCGCCACACGCCGCCGGACGTGCGCCAGAGGGGCAGCTCGGACCACTGCCGTACGCCATGGCTGAGCAACACCTCGTCGGGCACCCAGTCGAAGATGGCGTCAGCCCGGGTCGCGTGGGCGCAGTCCGCCAGTAGTCCTGCGAAGGTGGCGCCACCCATGGGGGCGCAGACGTTGAACGCGCCGGAGGATTCTTCGGTGATGGTGTGGAGTGCGAACGCGGCCAGGTCGCGTACGTCGATCGGCTGGATGGTGCGGTCGGGGGAGCCGGGGGCCAGGACTTCTCCACCGGCAGCCACGCGGCGCAGCCACCACGGCAGGCGGCCGACGTACTCACGCGGACCCAGCACGACACCAGGGCGCAGGATCGTTGTCCGGTCAGCTCCGAATGCGGCGACGGCAGCTGCCTCACAGCCGGCTTTCCGGTAGCCGTACCGGGCCGGTCCGTCCTCAGTGTCGGGGCCGGCGTCAGGCGGACAGTAGAGCACCTCCGACTGCTCGCTGAGGGGCTTCAGCGGCCAGTCTCGGTAGACGCTGACCGTGGACATGAAGACGTAGCGATCGGCGACGGGAGCGAGGGCGCGAGCCACGTCAAGGACATTCCTCGGCACGTAGCCCGAGGTATCGACCACGGCATCCCAAGGGCCAACAGCGGCGAGGGCAGCTACGTCCTCAGGATCGGTCCGGTCACCCCGGATAGGCCGTACGGCTTCCAGAAAGGGATCTGAGGTGCCTCGGTTGAACGTCGTGACCTCCCAGCCAGCATCGATCGCAGCGGTGACGATCGCGTGTCCTATGAACCAGGTTCCGCCGAGCACCAGCAGACGCATACGCCCATCATGCCGAGCAGGGCCGACCGGCCGGTCCAGCTAAGGCTTTCGATCTTGCCGCGCTGATGCTTGCTGCGTCCGTTCGAGGCGGCTGCAGGCGGGCCACCGTAGCTCGCTTGCCCCACGAAAAGGCCCGCGCGAGGCGCTCGAAGGAGGAAAGTGGCTGTGCGCCCGGCAGGATTCGAACCTGCGGCCTTGGGATTAGAAGTCCCCTGCTCTATCCGCTGAGCTACGGGCGCGCCGTGGTATCGCGCGAGAAGGGTACCGCCGCCCCGGCCCCCCGCGGCGGAATGGGTGGCCGGGTCAGCGTCGCACGCGTCGGGGTGTCGCGCACTCGGTTACTCGGGGCTGTCGGCCGTGTTCAGGGCGTCGCATCGGCCTGCGCGGGCTCGCCCACGGCGTCGTCGTCAAGGGCGGCGCGGCGGGGGTCGGGCACGGGCGGGTCGGTCGGCGTCGGTCCGGCGCCCAGGAAGGCGTCGGCCCAGCGTCCGACCTCGGCGAAGACCTTCTCGCGTACGGCGGGGCCGGAGAGGGTCAGGTCGTGCAGGCCGCCGTCGAAGCGGGCCAGGGTGACGTGCGGGCCGAGGCGGGGGGCCCACCGGACCATGTGTTCCACGTCGAGTACGGCGTCGGCCAGGGTGGCCGACTCGTGCCACTTGGTGCCGCGGAAGGAACGGGTGGAGCAGGCGAGCAGCACCGGCACCTGGATGTCGAGTCCGGCCCGCAGGCGGCGTTGACCGGTGCGGACGGCGTTGATCCAGCCGGCCCGCACGGGGAACCCGGCCAGCGGCTTCCAGGCCAGGTCGTACCGCCATTCACCGCGATGGTCGGCGTGCAGGCTCTCGCCGTACACCGTGCCCAGGCTGAACGGGAGGATGCGCTGCGGCGACCGGCGGCCCAGGCGCGCGACGGCGGCCACGAGGGGCCGACGCACCAGCCAGGGGGCGTTGAGGTCGAAGAAGGGGCTGTTGAGGACGATGCCGTCGACCAGGCCGGCGTCGCGGCGGTCGTGCGCCCAGAGCGAGACGATCAGGCCGCCGGTGGAGTGGCCCATGGCCAGCAGGGTGTCGTGCCCGTCCTCATTGCGGATGATCTCGGCGGCGGCGTCCAGTTCGGGGAAGTAGTCGCCGAGGTCGCGGCAGAAGTTGGGGGTCTGGTGCGGCAGCAGACTGCGACCGTACTTGCGCAGGTCGAGGGCGTAAAAATCCCAGCCTCGGGCGGCGAAGAAGTCCGCCACATGGGTCTGGAAGAAGTAGTCGACGAAGCCGTGCACGTACAGCACGGCCCGCCGGCTCGGGCTCTCGGCCCGGCGGCGGACCAGGGTGGCGACCACCCGGCCCTCATCGTCGTTGCCCAGGTCGATGACGTGCCGCTCGTACGGCGGTCCCAGCAGATCCGGTTCCACATCGCCGACGGTACGCCGCCCCACCTACCGAGTGGTAGCCCCGTCCGCCCACGGCTGACGGACGGGGCTCACCTCGGGCTTTCCGAAGGGCGCCGGGGCGACCGTCTCACCTCTCGTCGGTCGTCGTCCCCGCCTCGATCAACTCCTCGCCCTCGACCGGGGTGTCCGGGCCGGGCGGGGTGGTGACCCGCAGGTGCTTGTTGTTGCGCGGCTCCTGCCGGGTCTTGGCGTCGTTGAGCTTGCGGCGCAGGTCGTCGCGGACGTCGTGGAGCGCGGCGCGCAGGTCCTCCTCCGAGGAGGTGGTGACGATCTTCTCGCGGCCCGCGATCCGGCACTCCAGGGTGACCCGCTGGCCCCGCGCCTCCCGGTTCTTGATCGACAACTCCAGGTCGGTGGCGTCGGCGTGGAAGCCGGCCAGCCGGGCGTCGAGGGTGGCGAACTCTTCGGCGATCCAGTCCCGGTCGGCCTGCGAGAAGCCGGCGTTGAGCCGCAGGCACTGCGCCACGGTGGCCGGGTTGGCGGTCATCGCCGCACCTCACCGTGGACGCGGGTGCAACGGCTGATGGTCATCCTCATGATCGCTGACCTTTCGTTCGACGTCGCGGTTGGGGAGATCCCTACCCCGTCGAGAGTCATCCGGAACGTTGGTGCGTCTCGATCATTGCCCGGTCGGGCGGGCGGGTGACAGGGCCGGGTGGCCTACCACACCGGGACCTTGATCAGGCGTTTGTCCACAGGGGTCGTGGCTGTCCACAGATCCTCCGTACGGGGCTGACCGACGGCGGACGGCGGCGCAGGCTCGGTGGCGAGTCGGCTCACGCAGGTGAGCCCCGGACCCCGGTGGAGGGGCGATGTTCGATACCTATGTCACCATCGTCGGCAACGTGCTGACCGCGCCGCAGTGGCGTCGTACGACCCAGAGCAACACCCTGGTGGCCAACTTCAAGGTCGCCTCGACCGCCCGGCGCCTGGACCGGGACAGCGGCCGGTGGGTAGACGGCAACAGTCTGCGGGTACGCGTGAACTGCTGGCGCAAGCTCGCCGAGGGGGTGGCCTCCTCGGTGATGGTCGGCGATCCGGTGGTCGTCTGCGGGCGCCTCTACACCCGGGACTGGACCGACGAGGCCGGCAACCACCGCACCCTCTACGAGTTGGAGGCCGTCGCCGTCGGGCACGACCTGTCCCGGGGGCGGGGTCGCTTCCTGCGTAACCGGCCCAGCCTGAGCACCAGTGCGGTCTCCGACGCCGAGGCCGAGCAGCGGGTGCACGGCGAGCCGACCGAGTCGGTACCGGACGAGGAGGCCCCCGCCCGCTTCGACCAGGGCCCGGTCGACGAGGACTTCGAGGTGCCCGGCTTCGATTCGCCGCGTACCGGACTGTCGGGAACCGGCAGCTACGGCGAGGGCGTCGGCCCCGACGAGGGCGACCTGCTTCCGTCCGATCCGTTCGACGAGCTTGCCGACAGCGAGCAGGCGTCCACCGACGAGTTGGCGCCGTCGCCCCCCGAGGGCGCGGAACCCGAGGCGGATTCGGCGGAGGCGGACGTCGCGATGGCCGGGCGAAGCCGGCGGGGTCGCGGACGGTTGCCGCAGCCAGCCTGACCGCGCTGGTCCGGGTGGTGCACGGCCCGGCGACCCGCGCGGCCAGCGACCTGCGCGCCGGGGCATCTCGGCGCGCGGGCCCCGCCCCGGACCCGTGAACGGGGGAAGCCACGGGCCCGGGGCGGGTGGGTAGTCAAACGTCCCCGGTGGCAACCTGCCTATCCGTGTCGCCGGAGGGTCCGCCCGTGCGAGTCATGGCGCTAGCAGAGGTCGCCGACCACCTCGGCGTATCGCGCCAGCGTGCCGCAATCCTGGTCGACCGACCGGACTTCCCCGCGCCTATCGACACCCTGACCGTTGGCCGGATCTGGGATGCTGCCGACGTGCGCGCCTACGCCGAACGGCGTGGCCGGCGGCTGGCCGACGAAGAGACGCAGTAACTGCATCGGGCTGATCGCCTCTTGTCGACTGCCGGTCGGGCTGTCGTGACCTGGCATCGGGCTAATCGACGTGTCGGGCTCGGTTAGGCTGCCGGCCGGAGGTGGTGTGGTGCGGCACGCGGGTGCGGTGGCCAACGCGGCGGGACTCGTCGCCGGGTACGCGCTGGACGCGTTGCTCGGTGACCCTCGACGCGGGCATCCGGTCGCCGGGTTCGGCCGGGCCGCCGCCGCCCTGGAGCGCCGCCTCTACCGGCCCCACCGGCTGTCCGGTGCCGCCTTCACCGCGCTCGCCGTCGGCGCGCCGGTGCTGGTGGGCGCCGCCGCTGCCTACGCCACCCGACACCGGCCGATCGCCCGCGCGACCCTGGTCGCCGCCGGGACCTGGGTGGTGCTCGGCGGGCGCAGCCTGCGCCACGAGGCGAAGGCGATGGGTCGCGAACTGCGCGCCGGTGACGTGCCGGCCGCCCGGCAACGGCTCGGCAACCTCTGCGGGCGGGACCCCTCGACCCTGGACGAGCCCGAGTTGGCCCGGGCCACGGTCGAGTCGGTGGCGGAGAACACCTCGGATGCCGTGGTGGCCCCCCTGGTCTGGGGTGCGGTGGCCGGGCTGCCGGGGCTGCTCGGCTACCGGGCGGCTAACACCCTGGACGCGATGGTCGGTCACCGCTCAGCCCGGTACGCCCGGTTCGGCACCCCGGCCGCCCGCCTGGACGACCTGCTCAACCTGGTGCCGGCGCGACTGACCGGCCTGCTGACGGTCGCCCTTGCCCCGGTCGGGCACGGCGACCGGCAGCGGGCCTGGCGGGTGTGGCGGCGGGACCGCGCCGACCACCCGAGCCCCAACGCCGGGCAGTGTGAGGCGGCGATGGCCGGGGCCCTGGGCGTACGGCTGGGTGGGCGCAATGTCTACTTCGGTCGCTCGGAGGCGCGTCCCTTCCTCGGTGACGGGCCACGTCCGGAGGCCCGTCACCTGCCCCGGGCCGCCCGGATCTCCGGCGCGGTAGGGCTGGCGGCGCTCGGGCTGGCGGCGGCCTACCCGCTGACGGTCGGCCGGCTGACCGCCGCCGTAGCCCGCCGGGCTGTCGGGGCTAGGGCCGGCCGGGCAGGGCATCGGGGATGACCGGGGGTCTGCTGGTCGCCGGTACGACCTCGGACGCGGGCAAGAGCGTGGTGACCGCCGGCATCTGTCGCTGGCTGCACCGCCAGGGTGTGCGGGTAGCGCCGTTCAAGGCGCAGAACATGTCCAACAACTCCGCCGTGGTCGTCGGTCCGGACGGGCGGGGCGGCGAGATCGGGCGGGCCCAGGCGATGCAGGCGGCGGCCTGCGGACTGGCCCCGGATCTGCGGTTCAACCCGGTGCTGCTCAAGCCGGGCAGCGACCTGTCCAGCCAGGTGGTGCTGCTCGGCGAGGCGGTCGACACGATGACCGCGGACACCTTCCCGGCGCTGCGTCCGCGCCTTGCCGAGACCGCCTACGCCGCGCTGGCCGAGCTGCGGTCGGCGTACGAGGTGGTGGTCTGTGAAGGGGCCGGCAGCCCGGCGGAGATCAACCTGCGGGAGGGTGACTACGTCAACATGGGCCTGGCCCGGCAGGCCGGGCTGCCGACCATCGTGGTCGGTGACATCGACCGGGGTGGGGTGTTCGCCGCCATGTTCGGCACCCTGGCTCTGCTCGATCCCGCCGACCAGGCACTGATCGCCGGTTTCGTGGTCAACAAGTTCCGTGGCGACCGGGGCCTGCTGGAACCGGGGCTGGCGATGCTGGGACAGCTCACCGGACGCCCGACCTACGGCGTGCTGCCCTGGTCGGTGGACCTGTGGTTGGACGCGGAGGACTCCCTCGCCTACGGCCGGGCGCTCGGTCGACCCGCCGCCCCGCACGGCACCGAGTGGCTCGACGTGGCCGTGGTGCGGTTGCCCCGAATCAGCAACGCCACCGACGTCGAGGCCCTGGCGACCGAGCCCGGGGTACGGGTGCGGCTGACCGTCGAGCCGGCCGAGTTGGCCGCCGCCGATCTGATCGTGCTGCCCGGATCCAAGTCGACCGTGGCGGATCTGGCCTGGCTGCGGCAGACCGGCCTGGCCGAGGTGGTCACCGCTCATGTGGCGGCGGGTCGGCCACTGCTGGGCATCTGCGGCGGCTTCCAGATGCTCGCCCGCGCCATCCACGACCCGGTGGAGAGTCGACACGGCACCGTACCCGGCCTGGGTCTGCTCCCCATCGAGATCACCTTCGCTCCCCGCAAGACGGTCCGCCCGGCGGCCGGCACCTTCTCCGATGACCGGCCGGTCCACGGGTACGAAATCCACCACGGGTACGTCTCGGCCGCCGATGCGCAGCTGACTCCGCTGCTGCGGGACCTCGACGGCGCGGGAGAGGGTGCGGCCCACGGGGTCGTGCACGGCACCCACTGGCACGGCGCCTTCGAGTCCGACGAGTTCCGCCGCTGGTTCCTCACCCGGGTGGCCCGCCTCGCCGGGCGTACCGGGTTCCGGGTCGCCCCGGACACCTCCTTCGCCACCGCCCGGGAACGCACCCTCGACCTGCTGGGTGACCTGGTCGAGGAACACCTGGACACGACCGCCCTGTGGCGGCTGATCGAGTCCGGCCCGCCGACCGGCCTCCCGTTCGTCCCGCCAGGAGCACCCCTCGTCGTCCCGCCAGGAGCACCGCTCGCAGGAACGCTGGGCTGACCTCGTACCGGAAAGCCATGACATGATCTTGCCGTGACGTTTCCCAGCCGTCTGCCACGGCGTGCCGTCGTGCTGCTGCCCGCGCTGTTCGGCACCCTGCTGGCCGGTTGCGCCGGCCCCCCGTCGGAGCTGGCCACCCCGCAGCCGTCTCCGCCGACCTATCAACTGGTGGACGAGCTGTGCGCGAAGCTCGACCCGCAGCCGTTGATCGATCTGTATGGCGGCACCACGGCTACCCGGGACTGGCCGTCGCGGGCGGATGATCCGGCGCGTAAATGCGCGCTCGGGGTCATGCAGCGGGATCCGACCGCACTGCACGACCTCACCGTCTTCATGGTGCTCGCCGATTCCCCGCAGGACGCCCGGGAAGCCGTGCCGGAGCAACCGGTACGGGACATCCTCGGCACCTGGCATGAACTGCCGCAACTCGGTGACGGCGCCTGGATATGGCTCATGCCGGTCGAGAAGGAGGAGATCCCCGAGTACGGACCGATGGCGGGCCGGAGGGCGAAGGTGCACGTGGCGCGCGGTGACGCGTACGTCATGGTCGAACTCTTCACGGCCGGACCTGAGGCGCCCGGAGATGCCGAGATGGAGGCGCTGATGGTCGCGTATGTGGAGGAGACGTTGACGCTGATGACGGCCTGAGCAGCCGCCGCGTCGACGCCCGCGCGCCGGACGGCTCAGAGACGTACGTCGGCCGGCTGATCGGAGAAGGGGAGGCCCGCCGCGCGCCAGGCGTCGACTCCGCCGATCATGTCGGTGGCCCGGTGCAGACCGAGGGCGCGCAGGCTGGCGGCGGCGAGGCTGGAGCTGTATCCCTGGCGGCACACCACGACGACCTCGATGTCGTACCCGGTGGCCTCGGGGATGCGCCAGTCGCTGGCCGGGTCGAGCCGCCACTCCAGCACCGTCCGGTCGATCACGAGAACGCCGGGTAGTTCGCCCTGTTCCCGACGTTGGGCGTCGGTACGGGTGTCGATCACGAGCGCGCCGCGGGCCGCGGCCTGCACCGTCTCCTGCGGGGTCAACCGGGTCATGCCCGCGCGGGCCTGCTCCAGCAACGCCTCGACGCCGGGACTCATCACGGAATGGGACACGATCCGATCGTGCCGTCTGGGTAGGCGATTAGCGGCCGGAAGCGGTGTGGGACAACACGAACGGTAACGTTCCTGCCCGTGGTGGTGATCTTCGCGGCGTACGCCGATCTGGCCCGACGGGTGCTGGCCCGGCCGGCCCGGTTGGGGGGTACCCGGTTGGTGGCGATCGACGGTCCCAGCGGGGCGGGCAAGACCGCCTTCGCGGCGCGGCTTGCCGACGCCCTGGCCGCCACCGACGCGGGCCACCCACCGGTGGTGCACACCGACGATCTGCTCGACGGGTGGGACGACCAACTCACCTTCTGGCCCCGCCTGGAGTCCGGCGTGCTGGCCCCGGTCCGGGCCGGTCAGGCCGGCGCCTACCAGCGGTACAGCTGGGTCCGGCAGGGGTTTCTGCCCCACCCGGTGCCGGTGCCGGTGGGGCCGGTGCTGATCGTGGAGGGGGTCAGCGCGGCCCGGGCCGAGGCACAGCCCGACCTGAGCCTGGCGGTCTTCGTCACCGCCCCGCAGCCCCTGCGGCTGACCCGGGCGGTGGCCCGGGACGGCCCGGCCATCCTGCCTGAGCTGCGGCGGTGGCACCTCGGCGAGCAGGAGCACTTCGAGGCCGACCGCACCGTCTCCCGCGCCGACCTGGTGGTCGACGGCGCACCGAGCCTGCCGCACGATCCGGACCGCTACTACCTGGCGGCGGGGTCGACTGCGGGCGGCGGGACCGGAGTCGGTGATGTGGGCGTCGGGGTGCGGTAAGGCCGGAATACGATGCCGGTCATGACCACACCGATCATGACCGAGGCCGAGCTGCACGCCGCCGTGCAGCGGGAACTGCCCGGGGTACGGGCCGACCTGGAACGCCTGGTGTGTATCCCCGGCATCGCCTTCGAAGGGTTCGACCACACCCAGGTGGAACGCTCCGCCGAGGCGGTGGCGCAGCTGCTGCGCGACTGTGGCCTGGAGGTGGACATCGTGCGGGCCGGTGGGCAGCCGGCGGTGATCGGCCGCAAGGCGGCCCCGGCCGGTGCGCCGACGGTCATGCTCTACGCCCACCACGACGTGCAGCCGGTCGGTGATCGGACCCTGTGGGAATCCGACCCCTTCGAGCCGGTGGAGCGCGAGGGACGGCTGTACGGCCGGGGTGCCGCCGACGACAAGGCCGGCATCATGGCCCACATCGCCGCGCTGCGGGCCTTCGGCGACCGGCTGCCGGTAGGGGTGGTGCTGTTCATCGAGGGCGAGGAGGAGTACGGCTCCGACTCCCTCGAACGGCTGCTGGCCGAGCACCGCGACACCCTCGAGTCCGACGTGATCGTGATCGCCGACTCGACCAACTGGGATGTCGGGGTACCGGCGCTGACCACCTCGCTGCGGGGCATCGTCAACTGCTTCGTCGAGGTGCGCACCCTGGAGCACGCCGTGCACAGCGGCATGTTCGGCGGGCCGGTGCCGGACGCCCTGACCACCCTCGTGCGGCTGCTGGCCACCCTGCACGACGACGCCGGCAATGTGGCGGTGCAGGGCCTGACCGGCCGGGAGGGCGCCACGGTCGACTATCCCGAGGACCGGTTCCGCGCCGAGGCCAGCCTGGTCGAGGGGGTGGGCCTGCTGGGTATCGGCAAGATCACCGACCGGCTCTGGACCAAGCCGGCCCTCGCCGTGCTCGGCATCGACGCCCCGGCCACCGCCGAGGCGCCCAACGCCCTGGTCCCGGCGGCCAAGGCGAAGGTGAGCGTACGGCTGGCCCCGGGTGACGACCCCAAGAAGGCGTACGCGGCGCTGCGCGACCACCTGCACCGGTACGCCCCCTGGGGCGCCCAGGTCCAGGTCACCCTCGAACACGACGGGGCGCCCTGCGTCATCGAGGCCAGCGGCCCGATGTTCGACGCGGCGCGGTCGGCCTTCCGGACGGCCTGGGAGGGCACCGATCCGGTGGACATCGGCGTCGGCGGCTCGATCCCCTTCATCGCCACCTTCCAGGAGATGTTCCCCGAGGCGGCGATCCTGGTGACCGGTGTGGAGGATCCCCACGCCCGGGCGCACGGGCCGAACGAGAGCCTGCACCTGGGGGAGTTCGCCCGGGTCTGCCTGGCCGAGGCGTTGTTGCTGGCCAAGGTGGCCGAGGCCGGTTCACGACGCGACCCGTAACTTCCGACGATTGGTGGCCGTTTCCGGTGTGTCGGACGCGGGGCTGTTGTAGCCTCTCGAACATGCGTACGAACGAGGAGATGGCCCGCCTGGGGGCCGCCGTCAGCGCTCTGGGAGACATCGACGTCTCCGCGTGGTCCGAGGACACGCTCAAGGAACAGCTCGCGGAGCTGTCCGCCGCCCTGGTAGCCCTGGACGCCTCGCTGTCCCGCATCGCTGAGGGGGTCCGTGCCCGGGGCCTGCGCGTCGAGGAACCGGTGGCGGCCTGACCGGCGGGTCGGCCGCACCGGCTGAGCGGCGGCTCGGCTGACCGGCGGGTCTGCGGCACCGGCTTCCGGCTGGCGGGCCGGTGGTGAGCGGATTCGTCGCCCCCTGGGGGATCGACGGCGCGGCGATCGGCGGCTGTTGTCGGAGGTGGCTGGCAGGATCGGGGTCGTGCGATTCCTCGACCTGGCCGCCACCTCCGCAGCCGTCGGCGCCACCACCGGCCGACTGGCCAAGGTCGAGTTGCTGGCCGAGGCGTTGCGCCGGCTGGACCCGGTCGAGGTTCC
Organism: Micromonospora sp. NBC_01739; assembly: GCF_035920385.1. Classification (GTDB taxonomy): domain Bacteria; phylum Actinomycetota; class Actinomycetes; order Mycobacteriales; family Micromonosporaceae; genus Micromonospora. The sequence goes on from NZ_CP109151.1 coordinate 6,169,360, forward strand.
GGCCGGGGCCGGCTGGCTCGCCGGTGAGCTGCGCCAACGGCAGACCGGAGTCGGCTGGGCCGGTCTGCGTGACCTGCCCCCGCCGGCGGCGGAGCCCACCCTGACGGTCGGTGCGGTCGACGCGGCGATCGACGAGATCGCCGCGGTGCACGGCAGCGGATCGCAGGCCCGTCGGCGTGCCCTGGTGCACCGCCTCTACGCGGCGGCGACCGCCGACGAGCAACGGCTGCTGACCGGCCTGTTCCTCGGCGAGCTGCGCCACGGCGCCCAGGCGGGGCTGCTCGCCGACGCGATCGCCCGGGCCGCCGAGGTGCCGGTGACGGCCGTACGCCGGGCCCTGCTGCTCGCCGGTGACCTGCGGGAGGTGGCGGTGGCCGCCCTGGCCGGTGGGTCCGCCGCCCTGGCCGGATTCGGGCTGCGGGTCGGGCGGCCCCTGGCCCCCATGCTGGCGCAGAGTGCCGCGACGGTCGACGAGGCCTTGACCGCCACCGGCCTGCCCGCCGTGGTCGATGTCAAGCTCGACGGCATCCGCATCCAGGTGCACCGCAGCGGGTCGGACATCGCGGTCTACACCCGCAGCCTGGACGAGATCACCACCCGGCTGCCCGCGGTGGTCGAGGCGGTGCGGGCCCTGCCGGCCCGGGAACTGGTCCTCGACGGGGAGGCCATCGGGCTGGACGAGACCGGCCGGCCGCTGCCCTTCCAGCAGACCTCCAGCGCGGCCGCACGGCGCACCACCGGATCAGCCGAAGTCGCCCCGGCGGTGCGCGCTGTCGCCGCCCGCACCGGCGCGGCCGTGCTCACCCCGTACTTCTTCGATCTGCTGCATCTGGACGGGACGGATCTGATCGACCTGCCCGGACGGGAGCGGTGGGCGGCGCTGGGTGACACGGTCGACCCCGCCCTGCTGGTGGGACGGATGGCGGTTACCGGGCCGCAGCAGGCCGGCCAGGCGATGGCCGCCGCCCTGGCCGCCGGTCAGGAGGGTGTCGTGGTCAAGGCACCCGAGGCGCCGTACGAGGCCGGTAGGCGAGGCGCGGCCTGGATCAAGGTCAAGCCCCGGCACACCCTGGACCTGGTCGTGCTGGCCGTCGAGTGGGGCAGTGGCCGACGCACCGGCTGGCTGTCCAACCTGCACCTGGGGGCACGCGATCCGGGTACCGGCGACTTCGTGATGCTCGGCAAGACCTTCAAGGGCCTTACCGACGAGATGCTGCGCTGGCAGACCGAACGCTTCCTGGCCCTGGCGGTCCAGCGGGGGGAGTGGGTGGTCCGGGTCCGCCCCGAACAGGTGGTGGAGATCGCCTTCGACGGGGTGCAGACCAGCACCCGCTATCCCGGCGGCGTGGCGCTGCGCTTCGCCCGGGTGGTGCGCTACCGCGAGGACAAGTCCGCCGCCGAGGCCGACACCATCGACACCGTTCGCGCCATCCGGGCGGGCCGCCCGCCGGCCGGGTAGCCGTAGCGGGCGGTCAGGCGGGGGAGGGGTCGGCGGCGCGGTCGCGGGGCCGGTCGTCGGTCACCCCGGCCAGGCGGCGGGCCTCCCGACGGGCGATCCACCCGAAACCGAAGACGGTCATCCCCCCGAAGATCCACCACTGGACCACGTAGCCCAGGTTCTGCCAGTTGTTGGCGTGCCCCACCGGCACCGCCTTGAACACCGGATCGGCGGCCGGGGTCTGCTCGTCGAGCAGCACGTACCCCCCGTGCAGCGGGTACGGCAGTTGGGGGGCGAGCTGGGGCAGGGAGACCCGGCGGCTCTCCAACCGGCCCTCCCGGCGGGACACCTTGGCGTCCCCGCTCTCGCTGGCGCGTACCCGACCCTCGACGGTGACCTCGCCCGTCGGGGTGGTCGGCAGCACCGGCTGGGCCAGCGCCCCACCCGGGGCGGGCGGGATCCAACCCCGGTTCACCACCACGGCGGTGCCGTCGGTCAGCACCAGCGGGGTGAGCACCTCGAAGCCGACCTTGCTGTCGACCGTACGACCCCGGACGAACACGGTGTTGTCGGTGTCGTACCGGCCGGTCAGGGTGACCCGGGTGAAGGTCCGCTCCTCGGCCGGCGGGGGCCCTACCGTGCCCGGACCCCCGGTGGGGGCGGGCAGGGCGTCCCGCAGCGGCACCGCCGCCATCCGCAGGCCGGCGTCGATCCGCTCGTTGATCGCGGTACGACCCCGGTAGCGGTCCAGTTGCCAGTTGCCCAGCAGCACCATCACCGTGGCGGCGACCAGAGTCAGCGCGAGAATGCCCAGCCAGCGTGGGGTCAGCAGGAACCGGTACACGCCAAGAGGCTACCCGGTCGGCCATCGCCGCCATGCTGCGCGGTGACGCACCGTACCGGTGCCGCGATGGGCGCTAGGGGTGGGAGGTCGGAATGGGAGGGGTACCGGCCGGTGCGTGCCAGTCGTCCGGTTCGGCTATCGTCACGCGGGCGGAGCGCGCCGACGGTCGGCACGCCCGTCCGTACGCGAGGAGTCGATGATGACTGTCGTGCCGCGTCTGGTGCTCAGCGCCCCCTCGTCCGGGCACGGCAAGAACGCGTTGGCGATCGGCCTGCTCGCCGCGCTGGCCGACCGGGGGACCGAGGTGGCAGGCTTCAAGATCGGCCCGGATCAGGTCGACGCGGCCTACCTGGGGCTGGCCTCCGGCCGACCCGGGCGCAACCTGGACGCGCGACTGGTCGGCCTGGAGCGGATCGCCCCGCTGCTGCTGCACGGTGCCGCCGGCACCGGCCTGGCGCTGGTGCAGGGCAGCATGGGCCTGTACGACAGCCTCAGCGGCCGGGGCGACACCGAGTCGACCGCCGCGGTCGCCACCGCCCTGCGCAGCCCGGTGGTGCTGGTGGTCGATGTCGCCGCGATGGGTCAGTCGGTGGCGGCTCTGGTGCACGGCTTCCGGGCGTACGACGAGCAGTTGTGGATCGGCGGGGTGATCCTCAACCGGGTCGCCTCCTCCCGACACGAGGCGTTGCTGCGCGAGGCGCTGGACGACATCGGCATGCCGGTCTACGGGGCCCTGCGTCGGCAGGATCTGCCGGCGGTGTTGCCGTCGCGGCGGCACCAGGTGGGGCCGGTGGTGACCGGCTCCGGGGAGGCCACCCGGGCGGTCCGGCGACTCGGCGAGGCGGTCGCCGCCACGGTCGACCTGGAACGGCTGCTCGGGTTGGCCCGGTCCGCCCCGGCCCTGGGCCTGACGCCCTGGTCACCCCAGCCCGCCGAGGCGCCGCCCTCGGGTACCCCCGGCCCGATCATCGCGGTGGTCGGCGGGCCGGGCGGCACCTACAGCCAGGTCGAGACGATCGAGTTGCTGCGGGCGGCGGGGGCGCAGGTGGTGACGGTCGACCCCTTCGCCGACGAGGCGCTGCCGACCGGTACCGGGGCCCTGGTGGTCGGTGGCGCCCTGCCCGAGTCGTACGTCGAGCAGTTGTCCGCCAACCGGCGGCTCTGCATCGCGGTAGCGGAACTGGCCCGCATCGGGCGGCCGGTGGTCGCCGAAGGGGCCGGCCTGCTGTGGCTGGCCCGGGAGGTGGACGGGCTGCCCATGTGCGGGGTGCTGGACGCGGTCGGCAGCCTCCGCGACGGACTGGTGGTCGGCTACCGGGAGGCCACCGCCCAGAGCGACAGCATCATCACCACCCGGGGTGAGGTGGTCGTGGGGCACAAGGAACACCGGGGGGTGCTGTCCCCCCGGGGTGGCCCGCGCCCGGCCTGGAGTTGGGCCGGTGGCGCCCCGGAGGGATTCGTCTGGCGTGGCGTGCACGCCTCCCAACTGGTCCCGCACTGGGCCGGGTACCCCCACCTGGCGACCCGCCTGGTCACCGCCGCGACCGCCGGCCCACCCGCCGTACCCATGGGCCCTGCCGCCGTGCCCGCTGGCTCGCCCGCCGTACCTGCTGGCCCACCTGCCGTACCTGCTGGCTTGCCTGCGGTGGCTGGCGGACCGCCGGCCGGTTCCGGCGGACCGGCCCTGGTATCCGGCGGGTCGGTGGCGGGGACGGAGGGCCCGGCGCCCGAGTCGGACGCCGGGCCGGTGGTCAGCCCACTATCCGGTCCGATGGTGGGGTGAACTGCCGGACGGGTTGGCCCTTCAGGGCGTCGCGGAGGGTGTTGGCGACCGCGGCGATCGGGATCTGTGACTGGCCGTCACCCACCGCGTTGAACGGGTTGTCCGGGTCGGAGATGAAGCTGGCCGCGGCCAGTTCCGGGGTGTAGCCGACGAACCAGGCCGACCGGGTGCTGTCCGTGGTACCGGTCTTGCCGGCCACCGGGCGCCCCACCGTGCCCCGCACACTGTCCGCGGTCGACCAGCCACCGCAGCCACCCTTGGCCGGGGTGTCACCGGTCGGGCAGCGGGCGGCGTCCGTGGCGGCCCGGGCGGCGTCCGCGCTGACCACCTGGCGGCAGCGGGGCTTGGCCACCTCCCGGGCGATGCCACCGGGAGTCGTGTAGGTGGCCGGGGTGCCGTCCCGGTTGTAGATCGCGGTTACCGGCATCGCCTCGCAGTACCGCCCGTCGGCGGCTACGGCGGCGTACGCGTTGGCCATCTCCAGCGGGGTGGCGTCGGAGACCCCCAGGGTGAAGGCCCCCCACTTGTTGGCCTTCGAGGGGGAGGCGTGGTCGCGGTCCACGTCGGTACGCCAGCGCAGCCCCAACTGCTCGGCCAGCCGCACGGCCCGCTCCGCGCCGACCTGCTCCTCCAGCCAGACGAAGTAGGTGTTGACGGACTTGCCGAATCCGGACCACATGGTCTGCATGCCGCTCATCGCGCCACTGGCGTTGGTCGGTGCCCAGCCGTCGTAGATCTCCGACTGGTACCGGTGCGGTGCGTTGAAGGCGGTGTTCAGGGTCATGCCGGCGTCCAGCGCGGCCAGCATGGGGAACATCTTGAAGGTCGATCCGGCCTGGTAGCCGGGCAGGTCGCCGCCGCCCATCAGGGGTGCGACCGTGTTCGGATAGTTGGCCCGTACCTTCGGGCCCGCCTCCGGGTTGGAGCTCAGCGGGTTCTCGTCCACCTGCAACGAGTATCTGCGGTTCACCGCCATCGCCTTGATCCGCCCGGTGCCCGGTTCGGCCAGCACGATGCCGTTGGCGAAGGGGCTGCCGGTGTTGCCCTTGGTGCCGACGTTGTCCTCGGCCGCCGACTGGATCTTCGGGTCCATGCTGAGCACGATCCGATAGCCGCCCCGTCGTAGCTTGTCCAGGCGCTCCAGCCGGTTGTCTCCGAAGGCCGGCTGAGCACTCCACCAGTTCTTCAGGTAGTCGCAGAGGAAGCCCCAGCTGTTCCACTTCTCCGGCACGGAGGCGCAGTCGTTCGGCGGGTAGGTCAGCCGCAGCCGGATCGGCTCGCTCTTCGCCGCCTGCACCGAGTCCGGGGACAGGTAGCCCAGCCGGGCCATGTTGTCCAGCACGTAGTTGCGCCGGGCGGTGGCCTCCTTCTGGTCCGAGCTGGCCGGGTCGTACTGGGAGGGGGACTTCACCAGGCCGGCCAGGGTGGCCGCCTCGACCGGGGTGAGTTCCTTAGGGGTCTTGGAGAAGAAGATCTCGCTGGCGGCGTAGATGCCGTACGCCCGGTGCCCGAAGTACGCCGAGTTGAGGTAGCGCTCCAGGATGTCCTCCTTGCTCAGCTCCTTCTCCAGGTCGACCGCCATCCGCATCTCCTTGACCTTGCGGACCGGGGTCTGGGCGGTGGCCTCCTGCACCTCCTTGGGAGTGCTCGCGCTGTCCCGCAGCGCCATCCGGACGTACTGCATGGTCAGGGTCGAGGCACCCTGGGACACCCCGCTGGAGCGGGCGTTCGCCACGAAGGCGCGGGCCACCCCCTTGGGGTCGACGCCGTGGTGCCGGTAGAAGCGGTTGTCCTCGGCCGACACGATCGCCTGCTGCATGTGCGGCGAGATGTCCGACAGCTTGGTGTACTGCCGGTACTCCTCGAAGAACATGGTCAGCACGGTCTTGCCGTCGGGCGCGTAGAGGTAGGAGGTCTCGGCGGGCAGGGCGGTGGTCAGCAGTCTGGTCTTGTTCTCCACGGCGTGCGCGGTCGCCTTGGCCCCGACACCGGTCAGGGCGACCACGGGGTACGCCACGGCGGCGACGACGAGGCCGGCGATCAGCCCGGCACGGAGCAGGGGAACGAAACGACCAGCGGCAGCAAGGGGTCGATTGCTCACACCGATAAGTTATGACATTTCCGAATCATCCATGAGAAATACTCATGAAGTGATCGGTGGTGATGCGGTGGTGATGCGGCCCACCCCTCGGGTTGCTGTCCCCGGTGCCGCCTTCCCGGCAGGATCGCGGACATGCACGCACCCCTGATTCCGGCCACCGAGCCGGACCTCACCCATCACGGTGACGCGGAGGTGGGTGCCGGGCTGGTCGACCTGGCCGTCAACGTACGGCGGGCGCCGATGCCGAGCTGGCTGGCCGAACCGATCACGGCGACCCTGACCGACCTGGCCGCGTACCCGGATCCTGGCCCGGCCCGGGCCGCGGTAGCCGCCCGGCACGGTAGGCCCCCGGAGGAGGTACTGCTGACCGCCGGTGCCGCCGAGGGGTTCGTGCTGATCGCCCAGGCGCTGCGCGGCATCCGTCGACCGGTGGTGGTGCACCCCCAGTTCACCGAGCCGGAGGCCGCCCTGCGGGCCGCCGGACACCAGGTGCAGCGGGTACTGCTGGACCCGGCGGACGACTTCCGGCTGGATCCCGACCGGATCCCCGCCGACGCCGACCTGGTCATGATCGGCAATCCCACCAACCCCACCTCGGTGCTGCATCCCGCCGCCGACCTGGCCGGCCTGGCCCGGCCCGGTCGGGTGCTGGTGGTCGACGAGGCCTTCGCCGACACCACGGCCGCGCCCGGACACCACGGCGAGCCCGAATCCCTGGCGGCCCGCCGCGACCTTCCCGGGCTGCTGGTCGTGCGCAGCCTCACCAAGACCTGGGGGCTGGCCGGGCTGCGGATCGGCTACCTGCTCGGCCCGGCGGACCTGTTGCGCCGACTGGCCGCCGTACAACCCCTCTGGGCGGTCTCCACCCCCGCCCTGGCCGCCGCGACCGCCTGCGCCGGCCCCACCGCGGTCCAGGCCGAGCGCGCCATCGCCGCGCAACTGGCCGCCGACCGCGACCACCTGGTGACCCGCCTGTCGGCCCTGCCCGGGGTACGCGTGGTCGGGCGACCGACCAGCGCCTTCGTACTGATCCATCGGCCGGGCGCGGACCGGCTCCGCGCCGTCCTACGCGATCATGGCTGGGCGGTACGCCGAGGAGACACCTTTCCCGGGCTCGGCCCGGACTGGCTGCGGATCGCGGTGCGGGACCGGGCCTGCACGGACGCGTTCATCGAGGTACTGGCGAAATTTCTGGAGGCATGATGCTGGAGACCACGATCGCGGCGATCGGCCCGCTCGACGAGGCGGCGATGAGCACGGCACGGCAGTTGCAGGCCCGGCTGACCAAACCCGCCGGCTCGCTCGGCCTCCTGGAGGAGCTGTCCGTACGCCTGGCCGGTCTGGCCGGCACCTGCCCGCCGCCGCTGCCCAGCCCGGCGGCCGTGGCCATCTTCGCCGGTGACCACGGGGTGCACGCCCAGCAGGTGACCCCCTGGCCGCAGGAGGTCACCGTCCAGATGGTCGGCAACTTCCTGGCCGGAGGTGCGGTCGTCAACGCCTTCGCCCGCCAAGCCGACGCCACGGTCACCGTGGTCGACGTCGGGGTGGCCACCCCCCTGCCCACCCCCGACGACATGCCGCGGCTGGTCGACGTGCCGCGGCTGGTCGAGGCCAATGTCCGGCGGGGTACCCGGGACATGACCGTCACCGCCGCGCTCACCCGGGACGAGGCGCGGTCCGCCGTAGCGGTCGGCATCCGGATCGCCGGGGAGCTGATCGACTCCGGGGCGGCCCTGTTGATCACCGGGGACATGGGGATCGCCAACACCACCCCGGCCGCCGCGCTGATCGCCGCCTTCACCGGAGTCGACGCCGCCGAGGCCACCGGGCGGGGCACCGGCATCGACGACCCCACCTACCAGCACAAGATCGAAGTGGTCCGGGCGGCACTGGCCCGGCACACACCCGACCCGACAGATCCCCTCGGGGTGCTGGCCGCCGTGGGTGGACTGGAACACGCCGCGCTGACCGGGCTGCTCCTCGGCGCCGCCGCGCGACGCGTACCCGTGCTGTTGGACGGGGTCATCGCGGTCTCCGCCGCGCTGGCCGCCGCGGCCCTCGCCCCGGAGGCGGTCGGCGCGATGATCGCCGGGCACCGCTCCGCCGAGCCCGGGGCCACCGTAGCCCTGCAGCGACTCGGCCTCACCCCGCTGATCGACCTCGGCCTGCGCCTCGGCGAGGGCACCGGCGCCCTGCTGGCCCTGCCCATGGTCACCGGCGCCGTGCGGGTACTGCACGAGGTCGCCACCTTCGACTCAGCCGGCGTGACCGAGAAGTGAGCAATCCGTACCCCCTCGGGCTTCGACTGGCCGGCCTGCGGGTCGTCATGGTGGGCGGGGGAGCCGTGGCCACCCGGCGGGTACCGGCCCTGCTCGACGCGGGCGCCGAACTCCTGCTGGTCGCACCGGAGATCACCCCGGCGCTGCGGGCCCACGCCGACGCCGGCCGACTGCGCTGGATCCCCCGCCCGTTCGACCCCGAGGACCTGGAAGGCGCCTGGCTGGTCCACGTCGCCATCGACGACCCGCAGGCCGCCGCCGCCGTCAGCGCCGCCGCAGCCCAGCGCCGCATCTTCTGCGTACGCGCCGACGACCGGGAGGCGGCCACCGCCTGGACCCCGGCGGTGACCCGACACGGCCCGGTAACCGTGGCCGTCCTCGGTGGCGGCGACCCCCGCCGCGCCATGACCATCCGCGACGCCATCCGCCCCCTCCTGCGCGAAAGTGAAAGGAAGGGCCCCCTGTTAACGGATTCGGTAGAGCAGGGGTCCCCTGTTAACACCGAGGCCGGGTCACCTGGGCGAGTTGCTCTGGTGGGGGCCGGGCCGGGGGACCCGGAGTTGATCACCCTCCGGGGTTGGCGGTTGCTCACCGAGGCCGACGTGGTGGTCGCCGACCGGCTGGTGCCCGGCCTGCTCCTCGACGAACTGCGTACCGGCGTGGAACTGGTGGACGCCTCGAAGATCCCCTACGGCCCGGCCCGCGCCCAGGAGGAGATCAACCGGATCCTGGTGGACCGGGCGTTGGCCGGTGCCTTCGTGGTCCGCCTCAAGGGCGGTGACCCGTACGTCTTCGGACGCGGCGGGGAGGAGTTGCTGGCCTGCGCGGAAGCTGGCGTACCGGTGACCGTGGTACCGGGGGTGACCAGTTCCGTCGCCGCCCCGGCGGCGGCCGGGATCCCGGTCACCCACCGGGGAGTGGCGCACGAGTTCACCGTGGTCTCCGGGCACGTAGCGCCCGACTCGGCGGCCTCGCTGGTGCGCTGGGAGGCGCTGGCCGCCCTGCGCGGCACCCTGGTGATCCTGATGGGGCTGAAGAACCTATCGGCGATCACGGCCACTCTGCTTCAACACGGGCGACCGGCGGACACCCCGGCGGCAGTGGTCCAGGAGGCCACCACCGGGGGGCAGCGAACCCTGCGGTCGACGCTAGGTTCGGTGGCAGAGGACGTGGCGGCTGCGGGGGTACGGCCGCCGGCGGTCGTGGTGGTGGGGGATGTGGTCGGCGTTCTTCCCCTCCTTTGATCGTCCCTGGGGTGAATTGTGCTCGGCTCTGCGGCTTTGTTCTTGGGTGGTTGCGGTTTGGGCTGGGGCGACCGTGCCCGGCTTCGGGCGGTCAGGCTTGATCCCTACGCCGGGCACGGTCGCCCCAGCCTGACCTGGTCGGCCTTCGTTGATCCTGCCGGCGCGTTCGGGGGTCTGGGTCCCTGCTTGCCGCTGGCGGCGGATGCTCCCGCCTCCTGTTGAGCCTCTGAGTGCTGCTGGTCGCACGGATGGGATCGAGTTCATCGCCGGACTGCCCTGGTAGAGGGTGCAGACGGCCGTTGGCCGGCACCCGAACCTCGGGTGCCGGCCAACGGTTTCCTGCTCCCCCTGTGGAGGAATGTCTGTCGGGGTCAGCTGTTCCAGTGTTGGGCTACCAGGTCGGCGGCCTGCTGTTCCCACTGGGCGTAGTGGTCGGGGTAGGCCGAGACCTGGACGGTCTGGGCTGCCTTGGTCAGGGGCATGTCCTGCCAGCCGTCGACCTGCTTGAGGCCCTTGAGGAAGGCGGTGGTGGAGTACTCGGGGTCGGTGATCTGCTCGACCGTGCCCCAGCCGCTGGAGGGGCGCTGCTGGAACAGGCCCTGGGAGTCGTGGTCGTTGCGGTCGCCGAGGTGGCCCAGGTTCTCCAGCTTGGATTCCTGCAGGGCGGTGGCGATGGAGACGACGGCGGCGCGTTCGTCCATGCCGTTCTTCTTGGTGGCGGCGATGATCGCCTTGGTGTTGGCGATCTGCTCGTCGTTCAGGTCGATGCGGGACTGGGCGCCCTGCACACCGTGGGGGATCAGCTTGCCGGCGTCGGGCTTGTCGGCCTTCGGCTTGTCGGCCTGCACGGCGGCCACCGGGTTCGACTTCACCGCAGTGGCGTCCGTGTGCCCGGCAACGGGACCGGCGAACACACCACCGGCCAGGGCCACACCGGCAATACCGAGCACGCTGTTACGGAAGATCGAGTTCATGATGAAGCTCCATTCGGGGGTTGGCGCACCCGCCGAGGGGGATCGGCACGGGGTACGCAAGCACCGTCCGGCGCTCAAAGAAGAGTGGGGGAAGTCCGCGACGTACCGGGGGAGCGGCTGCGCGTCGTCGGAAGCAACTACAACCGGTGACCGGGGGCGGTGATTCCCGGGGGCGGATCACACCTGACCATTGGCGGTCACGGCGCCCTGCTCGGTCAGCCACCCGATACAACGCCATCCGGCGGAGCCACATTCCGGCCCGCACCCGCCCGGCTCAAGCCCGGCGCCTTCCTCGGTCGTCCAGGCGAGTACAACGCCCCGCAGGCCGCCAGCGTTCCTTGGTAAACCCGGCGAACGGGTCGGCTCCACGACGCAAGTCCGTCCGTGGGACGCAAGTCCGTTCGTGGCCGCTGGGCCATCTTCTCGGCCACCGGCTCCCCGATCCAACCAGGTGGGCTGCTTGGAAGGTGATCGACTCCGTTGCGCCGTTATGGCGGTTTCCGGCTCGCGTGGGTCCCGCCGTTTCGCCGTAACGGCGAGGACGCCCCGCCCACACCGCGCGCACCCGGACGCGCGAGCGGCCGGAGACAGAAGACTGTCTCCGGCCGCCTGAAGGAGGGTGAGCTAATGCTTGAGCATGTTGTCCAGCAGCAGGGCGCAGCGGATCACCCCGAGGTGGCTGTACGCCTGCGGGTGGTTGCCCAGGCCGCGTTCGGCCAGCGGGTCGTACTGCTCGGGCAGCAGACCGGTCGGGCCGGCGGTGTCGATCATCTGGCGGAACAGCTCCTCGGCATCGGTACGCCGACCGGTGCGCAGGTACGCCTCGATCAGCCACGCCGTGCAGATGTGGAAGCCGCCTTCCCGACCGGGCAGTCCGTCGTCCCAGTGGTAGCGGTAGACGACCGGTCCGCTACGCAGATCCGCCTCGATCTTCAGCACGGTGGACAGGAATCGTGGGTCGTCTCCGGGCAGCAGACCGGACAGGCCGATCCACAGCGAGGAGGCGTCCATGTCCTCGTCGCCGTACGCGACGCTGTACGCCTCGGCGTGCTCGTGCCAGCCGTACTCCAGCACGTTGGCGCCGATCCGGTCGCGCAGTTCCACCCACTCGGGGCGGTCCTCGCCGCCGTGCTGACGGACCACGTGCAACGCCCGGTCGACCGTCATCCAGCACATCACCTTGGAGAAGATGTGGTGCCGGGGTGGCAGGCGGGCCTCCCAGATGCCGTGGTCGGGCTCGTGCCAGCGGCGGCGTACGGCCTCGACCATGTTCTCCAGCACCCGCCACTCCTCGGCGCGCACCGAGCCGCGTACGTCGGCGGTGGCCGCGATCAGGTCGGCGATCGGGCCGAAGACGTCCAGCTGGAGCTGGTGGTTGGCGAGGTTGCCGACCCGGACCGGGCGGGAGCCGGCGTAGCCGGGCAGGGTGTCGATGACCGCCTCGGCACCCAGCTCGTAACCGTCCACCGTGTAGAGGGGGTGCAGCCGCTCGGGGTGCCCGCCGGTGCGTTCCACACAGCCGTCGACCCAGCGCAGGAACGCCTCGGCCTCGGCGATGGAACCCAGGTCGACCAGGGCACGGGCGGTCATCGCGGCGTCGCGCAGCCAGCAGTAGCGGTAGTCCCAGTTGCGGACCCCGCCCAGTTCCTCCGGCAGGGAGGTGGTGGCGGCGGCCAGGATCGAGCCGGTGGCCTCGTGGCAGAGGCCGCGCAGGGTCAACGCGCTGCGGGCGACCAGGTCCCGGGCGGTGGTGGGCAGCCGCAGCGAGGCCACCCACTCCTTCCAGGGTCGTTCCGCCGCCGCCTGCCGCTCATGGATGGACAGCCGGTGGTGTTCCAGGCTGTGGGTACCGAAGCGCAGCTCCAGCACCACCTGCCCGCCGAGGGCGGACAGGTCCACCACCGCCCTGGCGCTCTCGTAGCCGCCGTCGTTGCCGACCTCCCACTGCACCCCGGGGGAGTAGAGGGCGATCGGCTCGTTGGAGCCGAGCACCAGCAGGCCGTCGTCGAGCGGCTGGAGCTGGACGGCGACCTGCCCGAACTCCGGTCGGGGGGCGAACTCCACCCGGGCCCGCCCGGTGCCGGTGAGCACCCGGATCAGGGTGGAGTCACCGGAGATGATCGCCGGCCCGTCCGGGGTGGTCCGCGGGTCGGGCTTGTCCAGCCAGTCGGTGACGGTCAGCCCCGACCAGCGGGTCTCCACCGTCATGGTGCCGGAGCGGTAGCGCTGACCCAGGGGGATGCCGCCGCGTTCCGGGGCGACGCTGAAGTGCCCGGCCGGGCTACCCCCGACCAGGTCGGCGAAGATGGCCGCCGAGTCGGGCTTGGGGTTGCACAGCCAGGTCACCTTCGCGTCGGGGGTGAGCAGTGCGACCGTACGCCCGTTGGCCAGCATCGAGTGCCGCTCGATCGGCACCGCCCGCTCGCCGAACAGCCAGTGCCGGCGGGTCTCCAGCAGCAGCCCGAGTACGCGGGCGGCCTCGATCGGCTCGGCCACCCGGTAGTCGGCCTTGGTCTCGCCGGGGCCGATCTTGATGCCGACGTCCGGGCCGCTCAGGTTGCCGAAGGCGTTCTCGTCGGTGACGTCGTCACCGATGAAGAGCACCGCGCTGGCCGACAGTTGGGTGCGCAACTGGTCGACCGCGGTGCCCTTGTGGGTGGCCACCACGGACAGCTCGATGACTTCCTTGCCCTGGGTGACGGTGACGTCCGGCCAGGTGGCGGGACCACTGCGGACCGCCTCGATGGCGGCGGCGGCGATCTGGGGTTCGACCCCCCGGGTGTGTACGGCGACACTGGCCGGCTTGCGCTCCAGCCGTACCCCCGGGTGGGCCGCGGCGATCTCGCGCAGTGCGTTGCGCAGTCGGGTCCGCACCTCGATCAGCTCGGGGGAGAGCCGCTCGACGAAGCCGATGTCGAACTCGGAGCCGTGGCTGCCGACCAGGTGGACCTCGCTGGGCAGCCGGGAGAGCGCGGCCAGGTCACGGAGCGCCCGGCCGGAGACCACCGCGACGGTGGTCTGCGGCAGCGCGGCCAGGGCGCGTACCGCGGCGACCGCCTCCGGCAGGGGTACGGCCTTGCTGGGGTCCTCGACGATCGGGGCCAGGGTCCCGTCGTAGTCGCAGGCGATCAGCAGTTGGGGGACTCGGGCGATCCGCCCGATGGCGGAGATCATCTCCCGGTCCAGGGTGCCCGCCGTGGGCACGATGATCTCGTTGGAGGGGGCGCTCACGCCGCCTCCATGTCGGGTACACCGAGTTCGGTGAGGAAAGACTTAGCCCAGTGCCCCACGTCATGGGTGCGCAAGTGGCGTTGCATAGTCCGCATACGGCGACGAGCCTCCGGCTTCTCCACATGCACGGCCCGGAGCAGGGCGTCCTTGACAGCGTCCGGGTCGTGCGGGTTGCACAGGAACGCCTGACGCAGCTCGGTGGCCGCGCCGGCGAACTCACTGAGTACGAGTGCGCCCCCGTGGTCCGCCCTTGATGCGACGTACTCCTTGGCCACCAGGTTCATACCGTCTCGCAGCGGGGTAACCATCATCACGTCGGCGGCGGCGTACATCGCAGCAAGTTCGGTCCGACTGTACGACTGATGCAGATAATGCACGGCAGGCACACCGACCCGGCCGAATTCGCCATTAATCCGACCGACCTCGCGCTCAACCTTGACGCGAAGTGCCTGGTAGTGCTCGACGCGCTCGCGGCTCGGTGTGGCTACCTGCACCATAACAGCGTCTGGGACTGTCAACTTTCCGTCAGCCAACAACTCGCGGAAGGCCTTGAGTCGCAACTCGATGCCCTTGGTGTAGTCGAGGCGGTCCACCCCCAGGATGATGGTGCGCGGGTTGCCCAACTCCTCGCGGATCTCCTTGGCCCGGGCCTGGATGGCCGGGTCCGCGGCCAGTCGCTCCATCTCCTTGGTGTCGATCGAGATGGGGAAGGCCCCGGCCTTCACCTGGCGCCCGTCCACCTGGATCATCTGCCCCTCGTAGCGCAGACCTAGCAGGTGACGCGCGAGCCGGACGAAGTTCTGGGCGGCCAGCCGCTGCTGGAACCCGACCAGGTCGGCGCCGAGCAGCCCGCGCAGGATCTCGGCGCGGAACGGCATCTGCATGAACAGCTCGATCGGCGGGAAGGGGATGTGCAGGAAGAAGCCGATCCGCAGGTCGGGGCGCAGCTCCCGGAGCATGGCGGGCACCAGTTGGAGCTGGTAGTCCTGCACCCACACGGTGGCCCCCTCGGCCGCCACCTCCGCCGCAGCCTCCGCGAACCGGGCGTTGACCAGCCGGTACGCCTCACGCCAGCGACGCTTGTAGGCCGGTGTCTCGACGGCGTCGTGGTACAGGGGCCAGATCGTGGCGTTGGACTGGCCCTCGTAGTAGCGCTCAAGTTCCTCGGCACTCAACGGCACCGGGTGCAGCCGGATGCCCTCCAGGTCGAACGGCTCGGGGGCGGCGCCGGTGCCACCGGCCCACCCGACCCAGGTGCCCTGATGCTCGGCGAGGACGGGGTGCAGGGCGGTGACCAGCCCGCCAGGGCTGCGTCGCCACTGCCGTCCCTCGGGTGTGCTCACCTCGTCGACCGGTAGGCGGTTCGCCACAACGACAAAGGAGCTACGGACGGTCACGATCGGCCACCTCCGGGTTGCTGACGGGTCCACCGCGATGAGCGTACTGAGCGTATCTGCGGCGTCTGGTGCTCAGTGCCGGAGTGAGGTACCCGTCCCAGCCCGGCCGAACCTTGTACGTGATCATGTTGACAGGTCACCGTGACGACCTCTGCTCAGGCGGGCGGGGCGATGTGGGCGGGGCCCGGCGGACCTGTCAGGATTGACGATGGCGTGTGCGCGGCCGACTCCCGCTCAAGGTGGGGGGCCACGGCGCGTTCCGCGCCCCGCACGTTGGCGCGTGTCACGCACATCAGCGATCAAGTACCGACGGAGGTAGCCCGCACCGTGGCCCAGTTCATCTACGTCCTGGATAAGGCGCGCAAGGCGCACGGCGACAAGGTCGTGCTCGACAACGTGACGCTGAACTTCCTGCCGGGGGCCAAGATCGGTGTGGTCGGCCCGAACGGTGCCGGTAAGTCCAGCCTTCTCAAGATCATGGCCGGTTGGGACCAGCCGAGCAACGGTGAGGCCCGGCTGATGCCCGGCTACACCGTCGGCATGTTGGCCCAGGAGCCGCCCCTCAACGAGGCCAAGACCGTCCTCGGCAATGTCGAGGAGGCGGTTGCGGAGACCAAGGCCAAGCTGGAGCGGTTCAACGCCATCGCCGAGCAGATGGCCACGGACTACTCCGACGAGCTGATGGAGGAGATGGGCCGGCTCCAGGAGGAGTTGGACAACGCCGACGCCTGGGACATCGACTCCAAGCTCGAACTGGCCATGGACGCGCTGCGCTGCCCGCCGCCGGACGCCGAGGTGACCCAGCTCTCCGGTGGCGAGCGCCGCCGGGTGGCGCTGTGCAAGCTGCTGCTGGAGGCGCCGGACCTGCTGCTGCTCGACGAGCCCACCAACCACCTGGACGCGGAGAGCGTGCAGTGGCTGGAGCAGCACCTGGCCAAGTACCCCGGCACCGTGCTGGCGATCACCCACGACCGGTACTTCCTGGACAACGTGGCCGGCTGGATCCTGGAGCTGGACCGGGGCCGGGCCATCGGCTACGAGGGCAACTACTCCACCTACCTGGAGAAGAAGGCTGCCCGGCTCTCCGTCGAGGGGCGCCGCGACGCCAAGATGAAGAAGCGCCTCTCCGAGGAGTTGGAGTGGGTCCGCTCCAACGCCAAGGCCCGGCAGACCAAGTCCAAGGCCCGTCTGGACCGGTACGACGAGATGGCCGCCGAGGCGGAGAAGACCCGCAAGCTGGACTTCGAGGAGATCCAGATCCCGCCGGGCCCGCGCCTGGGCAACACCGTCATCGAGGCGCAGAACCTGACCAAGGCCTTCGGCGACCGGGTGCTGATCGACAACCTGTCGTTCTCGCTGCCGCGTAACGGCATCGTCGGCATCATCGGCCCGAACGGCGTCGGTAAGACCACCCTGTTCAAGACCATCGTCGGGTTGGAGCAGCCGACCAGCGGCTCGGTCCGGGTCGGCGAGACGGTCTCGCTGTCCTACGTCGACCAGAACCGGCAGGGCCTGGACGGCGACAAGACCGTCTGGGAGGTCGTCTCCGACGGGCTGGACTACCTCATGGTGGGCAAGGTCGAGATGCCCTCCCGGGCCTACATCGCGGCCTTCGGGTTCAAGGGGCCCGATCAGCAGAAGCCGACCAAGGTGCTCTCCGGCGGCGAGCGGAACCGGCTCAACCTGGCGCTCACCCTCAAGATCGGCGGGAACGTGATCCTGCTCGACGAGCCGACCAACGACCTGGACGTGGAGACCCTGTCCAGCCTGGAGAACGCCCTGTTGGAGTTCCCCGGCTGTGCCGTGGTGATCTCCCACGACCGGATGTTCCTGGACCGGGTGGCCACCCACATCCTGGCCTGGGAGGGCGACGAGGAGAACCCGGCCAAGTGGTTCTGGTTCGAGGGCAACTTCGAGGCGTACGAGAAGAACAAGGTCGACCGACTCGGCGCGGAGGCGGCCCGACCGCACCGGGTGACCTACCGCAAGCTGACCCGCGACTGACCGGCGAGCGACCGTCTTGGCTGATCGGTTCATCTATCACTGCACCCTGCGCTGGTCCGACCTGGACGCGTACGGCCATGTCAACAACGCCCGGTTCCTGACCCTCTACGAGGAGGCCCGGGTGGCGTTGATGTTCGTCGGCGCCCGGGCGCGGGGGATCGACTCGTTCGCCGACGGGGTGGTCATCCGTCGGCACGAGGTCGACTACCTGCGCCCGGTCGACTACTCCCTGGCTCGGGCCAGCGCGGAGGCGGCCCCCACGGTACGCATCGAGATGTGGGTGGAACGCGTCCGCGCCGCCTCCTTCATCCTCGGCTACGAGATGTACGACGGAGAACTGCTGGTCAGCCAGGCGCGCTCGGTGCTGGTGCCGTTCGACCTGGTCCGGCAGGTGCCCCGGCGACTCACCGAGCAGGAACGCGCCCTCCTGCTCGAATACGCCCCGGACGAGGTGGCATGAGCGAGGGCGGCGCGGCACCGGAGTCCGGTGCCGCGCAGACCCGGCACGGGATCGAGGGGGTCGCCGACGCCGGGGCCTTCCTGGCTCGCCTGGTCCGCCTGGAGCCGGCCGCCCTGGTGCGGCTGCGTCCGGCCGGTACGCCGGGGCGTACGGCCCTGTGGGCTCGGCTGCCCTGGGGGGTGCTGGCCGTGCGGACGGTCTCCGGCCCCGGTGCCGGGGACGTCACCGTGGCCGCCGGGCAGTTGCTGGCCGAGTTGGCGGCCGGCCGGACCGGGCTGCCCACCTCGCGTGACTCCCAGTGGCGCTGGGCGCTGCCGCCGGCGGCCAGCCGACCGGTGGAGGTCCTGCCGGGCGGTGAGTTGCGCCGGCTGGCCGAGGCCGCCGCCGGCACCCTGCGTACGGCCACGACCCACGGCGTCGGAGGTCGGGCGGTGGGGCAGCGGACCCTGCGCGACGCTCTGCTGGATCATGTCGCCGTAGTGGTGACGCCGGACGACGCGCCTGACCGTCCGGTGGAGGTCACTCAGCGACTGGTGCAGGGGTTGATCCGGATGGGATTCCTGGGGTCCGCCCACGATTCGTCGAGCACTGACGATGTTCGGGTACGCGTGGCTGGCCGTTGGGTCGCCCTGGTGGGACCGTATGGAGCCGTCTGGTCGCAGAAGGCTATGGATCTTGCCCTGCAACCGCTTTCTGCTCCTCCGAAAGTATGATCACCCCTCAACCTTCTGGTTTGGGGCGGGCGTTGGGGGGATGCTTCGGTTCGACTGTCCGGGTACCGTCCATCCTCGGATCCAACCCACCGTATGCAACTGGATCCGCTGGGGAGTGAGGTGCGCGAGCGATGCCGTGGTGGTCATGGCGCCCCGGTCCCGCCAGTGGCGGCGACCCGGAAACTCGAAGCAGGGTCACAGTGGAGGAGGCCGTCAGAGTCGGGCCGCCGACGCCCCGTAAACCCGAGGATGACTGCCCGGCCGGGGAGCATCCCTTGATCGCCGACATGTCAGCTACTGTCGAACCGGTCACCCTGGGCCGCATCTGCGACGCCCTGGACCTGCTCGACGTGCGCTATCTCGCTGACGGGGACGGCAACCTGCTGGCCATGTGGGAGCGCCATGCGGTGCTGGTCGCCCTGGAAGGCCCCGAGGACGAGATCCTGGTGCTCCGGGCCCGCCCGCACGCGACCGTGCCGCCGGACTGGGCCGACCGGGCCTACCGGGTGGTCAACGAGTGGAACCACACCCGACGCTTCTGCAAGGCGTACGTCGGCGACGCCACCGAGCGGGGGCAGTTGCCGATCTACGCCGAGTTGCAGGTGCCACTCGCCGCCGGCGCCCACGACGCGCTGCTGGTCGAGTTGCTCGACTGCGGCGCCGCCGTCGCCACGAGTTTCGTCGACTGGCTGCACGACGAGGGTGCCCTGCTCTGACGAGGTCGCCCGGCCGTGACGGGGCCGCCCGGCCGTGACGGGGCCGCCCGGCCCTGACCTCGGCCGAGCACGGCACCCCGGTCGAGCTGCGGCCGGGGGCGTCGCTGCGGGGCCGCCGCCTAGCCGGCCGGGTCCTCCATGGCGTTGACCATGAAGTAGGCCGCCCGCTCCAGGTAGTTCCAGAGCTCCGTGGCGGTCGCCAGCGGCAGGTCGAGGCTGTCGACCGCCTGGCGCATGTGCCGCAGCCAGGCGTCCCGTTCGGCTGCGCCGATCCGGAAGGGCGCGTGCCGCATCCGCAGCCGGGGGTGGCCGCGTTGGGCGGAGTAGGTGTTCGGGCCGCCCCAGTACTGCATGAGGAACAGCCGCATCCGGTCGGCGGCCGGCTCCAGGTCCTCCGGGTACATCGGGCGGAGTAAGGGGTCGCCGGCGATGCCGGCGTAGAACTCATCGACCAGCTTGCGGAACGTGGGCTCGCCGCCGACGGCTTCGTACAGCGTCACCGCCTCGCCGCGGGGCTCGGACTCACCTGCGGGATTCACCCTTCCATCCTGCCAGGCATCGTCCGCCGGTGACCGGGCCGGGAGGCGCCGAGGGGGTGGTTCAGCTCACCGCGTGCCGGGGTCGACCCGGCCCGACACTGCCCGGATCCGGGTCCTCCGGCGGGGTGGCCGCCCCGGCAGGGGTCCGCTGAGCTGCCTCGACGGTGGCCGCCACGGTCTGCGCGTCGGGCCAGCTGCGGGCGACCAGGGCCATCAGCACCACCCCGGCGGCACTCCACAGACCGACCACGATCGGAATCGGGTAGTGCTCGGCCAGCAGACCGGTCGCCAGGACCGCGGCGCCCTGGATCACCTGGACCCCGGTGGCCATCACCCCGAAGGCCCGCGCCCGGTAGCCGTGCGGCAGGGCCTGGACGAAGAGGCTGTTCGCCACCGGCAGGATGCCGGCCACCGCGAACCCGCAGGCGGCGGCGAGCAGCGCCACCACCGCCGGTGGCGGGTCCAGCAGGGCGGGCACCAGCACCAGGGGGGCGATGACCGCCAGTGGACGCAGCAGCGCGATCCGCCGGGCCGGCGCCACCGCCCGGCCCATCAACAGCCCACCCAGGATGAACCCGACCGGGCTGGACGCCATGATCAGAGCCTGCGCCACACCGGCGTGCATCCCGCCGTCGGCGCGTTCGTTGGCCCAGGCGGCAGCCAACCCCTCGGGCACGATGGAGCAGAGCATGGCGCCGAAGACGAGGATCGCGATCGCCCGCAGCACCGGGGTACGGAACACCAGCTGGAACCCGTCGGCGGTCTCCCGGAGCAGGTGCCGCCGGTGGGTGCTGGGCATCGCCGGTGCCCGGTCGCGGACCCCGAAGCGGACCAGGGCCGCCGAGATGGCGAAGGCGGTGGCGTTCATCACCAGCGCGGCGGTGGTGTTGACGGTAGCCACCGCGGCACCGAGCAGGTAGCCGACCACCTGGGCGGCCTGCCCGACACTGGCATTGACCGAGATTCCGACGACGAGTCGGTCGCCCGGCAGGATCAGGGGCATCAACGCCGACCGGGCCGCCTGGCTCGGAGGATTCGCCAGGGTGGTGGCGAACAGCAGGGCCAGGATCAGCGGCACCGGAATCCCCGGGATGGCGATGAGCAGCATCAAGGCCATCCGGATGAGGTCACAGACCACCATGATCTGGCGGTAACGGTGCCGCTCGGCGATCGTGGCCAGCAGCGGCCCGCCGATCAGCCAGGGCAGGTAGCTGACCGCGAAGGCGGCGGCGGAGAGCGCTACGGAGTCGGTCTCCCGGTAGACGAGCAGGGTGACCGCCGCCTTGGCGACATAGTCGCCGATCCAGGTCAGCGTGCTGGCCAGGAAGACGGCGCGGTACTCCCCCTGGGCGAAGACCTCACGGAAAGTGGCCGGACCTTCCGGAGGAGGCCGCTCGTCCGACACCATCGCCTCCATCGGCCGGTGGCAGGCCACTCATGATGGCCGCCCCGAGGCCATCGTCAGATCTACGAATCAGCGAGGACGTGACCACGCTCGGGGAGCGCGTGCACCGGATTCTGCCCGATCGTCTGACAACTGGCTAGGGCGAACGGTTGGATCGTCGCATCTCTGACTGAACGAACGGACGATACCCGAGGGGCTGCTCGGCCGCGACCCCCTCGCCGTTTGCTCAGGTAGCCCCGCCCTGACCAGTCTCGTTGTCGTCCCGCAGGTACCCGGGCAGGGCCCGTACCGCAGCGATCCGGGCGGTGATTCCGGAATTTTCCAGAGCCTCCGCGAGCCGGCGGCGCAACTCCCGGCCCACGGCGCCCTGCCCGTCGGCGGTGGTCTTGACCACCGTGCGGATCACCGTGCCGTCCACCGTCACCTGCTCCACGCCGAGCACCTCGGGCGGTTCGACGATCGAGGCCGCCAACTCCGGGTCCACCGCGACGGAGGCGGCGGCGGTACGCAGCACCGCGGTGGCCTCCTCGTTGCCAGCGAAACCGATCGGCAGGTCGATCACCACCAGGGCCCAGCCCTGACTCTTGTTGCCCACCCGGACGATCTCCCCGTTGCGGATGTACCAGAGCACCCCCCGCCCGTCCCGGACGGTGGTGACCCGCAGGCCGACCGCCTCGACCACCCCGGTGGCCTCGCCCAGGTCGACGTTGTCGCCGACCCCGTACTGGTCCTCGATCAGCATGAACAGACCGGCGATCAGATCCTTGACCAGGCTCTGTGCGCCGAAGCCCAGGGCCACCCCGGCGATGCCGGCGCTGGCCAGCAGCGGCGCCAGGTCGAAGCTGAACTCCTTGAGCACCATCAGTACGGCGATGCCGAAGATGAACGCCGTACTCAGGCTGCGCAGCACGGAGCCGATCGCCTCGGCCCGCTGCCGACGCCGCTCAGGGACGAACTCGCCGGGCTCGGTGGCGGCGCTGGGGATGCGCTCACGCAGCGGCCGGAGCATGGTCGGTACGCCCGCGTCGCTGGTGGTGCGGACCAGTCGCCGGATCGTGCGGTGCACCAGCCAGCGGGTGGCGATCGCCAGCAACAGGATCAGGAGGATCCGCAGGGGCTTGACCAGGATCCAGTAGCTGCCCTCGGCGAACCACACGGAGTCAAAGTTGGTCCACACCCACTTGCAGACGATCTCGTTCAGGCACTCCGGACTGGGGGTCTCCTCCGCGGCCGGGGTGGAGGGGCCGGGGGAGGGGCTGAGCATGCTGACGGTCACCCTGATTTCGTACCGCAACCTCCCGGCGGGCCGGTGACCGACCCACCGCCGGGTGACCCCGGGCCCCGCCGACACCGAATCCCGGGCGAAAGCTCTGCGGGCTACCCAGGATTAGGGCGTGCATTCGCCGGTCCGATCAGGGACGATTGGCGCAACGGACGTCGGTGATTCGGCCGGCGTCGACATGGTGTATGGCTGTGTCCTGCACCGGTCGGCGGTGGCGAGTTGATAGCCGCTTGACCGGGAGGGTGACGCGATGCCTGACATACGACCCACGGTGGGCTCCGGCGCGCTGGTTCTCAACGCCACCTATGAGCCGCTGTGTGTCGTGTCGGTGCGTCGCGCCGCGATCCTCGTGCTCTCCGCCAAGGCGGTCTGTGTAGCCGACGGTGAGGGCATCCTGCACAGCGCCCGCAGCGCGTTACCGGTGCCCTCGGTGGTCCGGCTGACCCGGTTCGTCCGGGTTCCCTACCGAACCCATGTTGGTCTGTCCCGTCGGGCGATCTTCGCCCGGGACGGCTGGCGTTGCGCCTACTGCCGAGGGCCGGCCGAGACCATCGACCATGTCTTCCCGCGTAGCCGGGGCGGCCCACACGCCTGGGAGAACGTGGTCGCCGCCTGCGCCAGGTGCAACCACACCAAGGGCGACAAGACCCCCGCCGAGTTGGGCTGGCGACTGCACTCCCTGCCCACCGCACCCAAGGGCATCGCCTGGCGAGTACTCGGTCACCGAGCCCCCGACCCCCGCTGGGCCGACTGGCTAGACCTCCGCGAACCCGAAGCCGCCTAACCCCCCCCGGCTACCGCCTCAGCTTTCTCACCCCGCCGGCTACCGCCCGGGCCGCCGTCCCCGGCCAGCCACCGCCCCTGCCACCTCACCCCCGCTGGCTACCGCGGCCCCACCAGACGCACCCGCCACCGGACCGCGAAGCCGGTCGCCCGAGGGTTTGCGGGGGAGCCCGACCCGCGCAGGGATCAAGCCTGACCGCCCGGAGCGGGTCGGGCTCCCCCGCAAACCCCACAACCGCAACAGCATCACCGAGCCTCCACCAACGAAGCGAAGACGATCACATTGTCCGCGTACCCAGTCGAACCCCCGACCCAGCGCCCCCCACAGGTGATCAGCCGAAGCTGCGGCCGGCTGAAGTCGCCGAAGACCTCGTCGGCCGGCAGGGCCTCCTTGTCGTACCGGCCGACCCGGTCGACCTCGAAGACCGCGACCTTGCCGTCCGTGCGGGCCACCCCGACCTGGTCACCGGCCCGCAGTTGCCGCAGGTCCTGGAAGACCGCCGGCCCGGTGCTGGTGTCGACATGCCCGACGATGACGGCCGGGCCGTACTGGCCCGGTGAGGGGCCCTGGTCGTACCAGCCGGCCTCCTGGGCGCGTTCCGCGGTCGGTGCGGCGATGCTGCCGTCCGGAGCCACCCCGACTTCGTGCACCGGCGCGGCCAGGTCGATTTTGTTGATCTCGATGCCGACCGGTCGGCTCGCCGGCAGCAGCGGGAACTTCTTGGGCGGTGGTGCCAGCCCGGCGATGAAGCGGTCCGGTAGCAGGCTGAACCCGGTCAGTCGCTCGACCCCGAGCATCGTGACGATCAACAGCATCAGGCTGGCGATCAGGACCACGGGCAGTCCGGGGCCGCTGCGGAACCCGTTCCGGGTCGCCGCCGACCAGGCCCGACGGGCCCGTGGTGGCACCGGGGCGGTCGAGGGGTCCGGTGTGGTGACACTGGCCGTACCCATCTGCGCGGTGACCCGGCCGAGCCGGCCGGCCACGGCCACCGCCCTCCGCCAGACTCGGGTGCTCCGGCGGGTGGCGGTCGGCCGTGGGGCCGGACGCGGCTCGGGCACCGGTACGCGGTGGCCGATCATGGCGTCCGCCCTGGGTCAGGAACCGGTCCGGCGTCGGTTGCTGACCAGCCCGAAGACCACCGCTGCGGCTACCACCGCCACGCCGCCGAGCAGCAGGGTCGAGCCGGTGCCCGGTCCGGCGGTGCCACCACCTCCGGTGGCCGGGCCCTTGGTGGGTTGTTGCATGTTCAGCACGGTCAGGTTGGTGCTGGCGTTCTGGCCGTTGCCGCACCGCAGGTTCACCGGATAGTCCCCGGCGGCCTTGTTGCCCGGCACGGTGACCTCACCGGTCAGGAAGCCGTTGTCCGGTCGAAGGAAGACCCGGTTGAAGGCCTCCGACTCGACCTCGGCCTGCCGGTTGTTGGCGTTGTCGCAACTGGCCCGCAGGTGCACCCGGGAACCGGCCTGCACACTGTTCGGGGTCACCTCGATGAAGGTGTTCTCACCTGCTCGGGCCGGTGCGGCACCGAACAGGACGAACGCCCCGATCAGTGCGAACGCCCCGAGAAGTCGGACGATGGTCGAGGGTGCGTGCAGCACGCCTCCGTACGCTCGCAGACCCCGCATGATCCTCCCTCCCGGCACCGGCGCACCGGTCCTGCTGGGCTGACCCGCGGTGCTTTCCCCCTGCTCCGCCCACTAACCCGGCAGGGGTGTCAAGCGGGGGTCCGTCCTCTGCCGGCGGGGTTGGCGGAAGGTCCTTCCTTGCATCGGGTCAGGGGCTGCCAGTTGAGGGGGGAGGAGAGCACCATGGTGCTCGACGGCTGGCCGTACGGGGCCAGTCGGTCGATGACCCCCTCGAACTCCCCGATCGAACCGGCCGCGACCTTCAGCACGCTGCAGGCGTCCCCGGTGATCCGGTGGATCTCCAGGATCTCCGGCCAGGTGGCGACCTCGGGGTCGTGCAGGATGCACCGGGTCCCGTAGCAGGACATCCGGATCAACGCGACGACCGTCCGTCCGGCCCGGGTCAGGTCGACATGCGCGTGATAGCCGGTGATCACCCCGCTCTCCTCCAGCCGGCGGACCCGCTCCGCCACCGCAGGTGGGGACAGGTGCACCCGGCGGGAGAGTTCGCTGAAGGACAACCGTGCGTCGGCCTGCAACTCACGTAGCAGGGCCCAGTCCATCTCGTCCACGCGTAGACCTTACGTCTGACAAGTCAATTACCGCTATCGCCTCACGTTCGGCAGGTCCTCCGGGCGTACCGCCGTTGAAGAGGCATTCCATCCGGGGGTGACGCCGAGAGATCATGTCTGGAATCGCCAGCCAGGAAGGAGTGGACGGATGGAGCAGACCGAGCTGCGCCCGGGAACCCGGACGGCGGTGCGTCCGGTGACCGGTAAGCAACGGGCGGCCCGTGCCGCCCGCAACGGCGGCGAGCCGACCCTGGAGTTCGCCGAACGGGTGCCGTACGACGCCTATGTGCAGGCCAGCACACTGCACAGACTGCAACAGCCGCTGAGTGACGACCCCGGCGAGATGTCCTTCCTGATGGTCAGCCAGATCATGGAGCTGTACTTCGGGTTGACCTGCCACGAGCTGCGGGAGACCTCCCGACTGCTGCGCGCCGACCGGGTCTGGGAGGCCCTGGCCCCGCTGCGCCGGGCCGCCCTGCACCTGGAGGCCCTCAACGCCGCCTGGCACGGGTTGCGCTGGATGACCCCGGCCGACTTCAACCGCTTCCGCAACCTGCTCGGCGAGGGCTCCGGCTTCCAGTCGGCCATGTATCGGCACCTGGAGTTCCTGCTGGGGCTGCGGGACACCACCCTGATCCGGCCCTTCCGCCGGCAGACCGAGGTGTACGCCGAACTCAACGCGACCCTGGCCGCCCCCAGTGTCTGGGACGAGGTGGTCGCCCTGCTGGCCCGGCAGGGACACGAGATCCCCGCCGAGCTGCTGGAGCGGGAGGTCCGCGAGGAGCACCAGCCGCACGCCGCGGTGGAGGCGGCCTGGGTCCGCATCTACGCCGACAACGGCCCGGACAACCACCTGCGGATGCTCGGCGAGGCGCTGACCGAGGTTGCCGAGCAGTTCGGTGACTGGCGGCACCACCACGTCAAGGCGGTGCAGCGGACCATGGGCGCCAAGGTCGGCAGTGGTGGTTCGGCGGGGCTGGCCTGGCTGCAACGCAGCATGGCCCGGGTGGTCTTCCCCGAGCTGTGGTCGGCTCGGACGGCGATGTGAGGCGAGGATGAACCAGAACGAGACCATGAGTGCCGGTGAGGCCGAGGCGCTGCGCCTGGACGCCGCCGAGCCGGGCCACCGGCACCTGTTCCATGTGCCCCCGGCCGACGGCGGGCGCTACCCGGAGACCGCCTACCTGGCGGGCAACTCCCTGGGCCTGCAACCCAAGGCCACCCGTACGGAGCTGCTGGCCGACCTGGAGTCCTGGAGCCGGCTGGGGGTCGAGGGCCACCTGGAGGCGGAACGCCCCTGGCTGCCGTACCACGAGTTGTTGACCGCCCCGGCGGCCCGCCTGGTCGGCGCCCGGCCCAGCGAGACCGTGGTGATGAACTCCCTGACGGTCAACCTGCACCTGCTGATGGTCAGCTTCTACCGGCCCTTCGGGGAGCGGACCCGGATCGTCATCGAGGACACCGCCTTCCCCTCGGACAGCTACGCGGTGCGCAGCCAGGCCCGGTTCCACGGGCTGGACCCGGACACCACAGTGGTCCGGCTGACCCCCCGTCCCGGTGAGGAGAACCTGCGTACCGAGGACGTGACCGCCTTCCTGGCGGCGGAGGGCCACACGGTGGCGCTGGTGCTGCTCGGCGGGGTCAACTACCTCACCGGCGAGCTGATGGACATCCCCACCATCACCGCCGCCGCCCGGGCCGCCGGTGCGGTCGTCGGTTGGGACCTGGCGCACGCGGCCGGCAACGTGCCGCTGTCGCTGCACGACTGGGAGGTCGACTTCGCGGCCTGGTGCTCGTACAAGTACCTGAACTCCGGTCCCGGGGCCCTGGGCGGGGTGTTCGTGCACGAGCGGCACCACGGAGATCCCGCCCTGCACCGGTTCGAGGGCTGGTGGAGCACGGCGGCGCAGACCCGGTTCGAGATGACCCCGGTGAGTCGGCCCCCGGCCACGGTCGAGGCCTGGCAGATCTCCAACCCCCCGATCTTCGCGATGGGCCCGGTCCGTACCTCCCTGGAGTTGTTCGACTCGGTCGGGATGCCGGCGCTGCGCGAGCGGAGCCTGCGGCTCACCGGCTACCTGGAGCGGCTGCTCGACGAGGTGGTCGCCGACCGGCCGTTGACCGTGGTCACCCCCCGAGACCCCGGCCGGCGCGGCTGCCAGCTGTCGGTACGCATCGGCGAAGGCACCGCGAACGAACTGACCAAGCGGCTGCGGTACGAGCACGGGGTGATCGCGGACGCCCGGCAGCCGGACATCGTCCGGTTCGCCCCGGTGCCGCTCTACTCGACGTACCACGACTGCTGGCGAGTCGCCGAGGCCCTGGCCGCGACGGTGGAGGTGAACGCGTGAACACCCGGCACGACGAGATCGCGGTGGTGGGGGCCGGACTGGCCGGCTGCCTGCTGGCCTGCTACCTGGCTCGGCGGGGGCACGCGGTTGCCCTGTACGAGCGGCGACCGGACCCGCGGGTAGGGACCCCGGAGCGGGGCCGCTCGATCAACCTGGCTCTCTCCGAGCGGGGCCTGGACGCGCTGCGCCGCATCGGCCTGGACGAGCAGGTGATGGCCGACGCCCTGCCGATGCGGGGCCGGATGGTGCACCCGGTGGCCGGTGAGCCGGACTTCCAGCCGTACAGCGCCGAGGGCGATCGGGCGATCAACTCGATCAGCCGGGGGGCGTTGAACAACGCCCTGCTGGACGCCGCCGCCAAGCTGCCGCAGGTGCGGATCGCCTTCGACCACCGGCTGGTCGGGCTGGACCCGGACACCGCCCAGATGACCTTCGAAACCCCGCAGGGCACGGTCACCGCGAACGCCCGGGTCGTGCTCGGCGCCGACGGCGCCGGTTCGGCCGTACGCGGACAGCTGCTGGAACACGGCCTGCTCACCGAGAGCGTCGACTTCCTCGACTACGGCTACAAGGAACTCACCATCCCTGCGGTGGGTGGGGACTTCGCCCTGGACCCGGGTGCCCTGCACATCTGGCCGCGCGGCACCTCGATGATGATCGCCCTGCCGAACCCGGACCGCTCCTTCACCTGCACCCTGTTCTGGCCCAACCACGGCACCGCCAGCTTCTCCTCGTTGGGCAGCAAGGCGGCGATCGAGCGGTACTTCGCCCAGCACTACCCGGACCTGCCGCCGCTGGCCCCGAACCTGGTCGACGACTACCAGCACAACCCGGTAGGGGTGCTCGGCACGGTGCGGTGCGACCCGTGGCAGTTCAACGGGCGGGTGGGTCTGCTCGGCGACGCCGCGCACGCCATCGTGCCCTTCTACGGCCAGGGGGCGAACTGCGCCTTCGAGGACGTGGTCGAGTTGGACAACTGCCTCGACGAGTGCGGCGACGACTGGGCGGCGGCCCTGCCGCTGTACCAGCAGCGTCGGCAGGACAACGCCGAGGCGATCGCCCGGATGGCGCTGGCCAACTTCGTGGAGATGCGCGACAAGGTCGCCTCCCCGGTGTTCCAGACCCGGAAGAAGGTGGAGCACGCCTTGGAGCGGGCCTTGCCGGGCCGCTACGTCTCCCAGTACGAACTGGTCTCCTTCACCACCGTCCCGTACGCCCAGGTGCGTCGCCGGGTCCGCCGGCAGTACCAGGTGCTCGGTGCGGTCGCCGCCGGTGCGGCCGCGGTGCTGGCGGGTGCGGTGCTGGCTCTCGGTCGCCGGAGGCGAGGATGACCCTGTGGGATTCCCGGCTGATGTCCGGCCACGCGCCGGAGGGCCCCGGGCTGCTGCGCAACTTCGTCGGCGGCGAGTTCGTCTCGACCGGTGACCGGTTCACCAAGCGCAGCCCGGTGACCGGTGAGCCGGTCTTCGAGGTGGTCGAGGCCGACCGTTCCATGGTGGACGATGCGGTGGCCGCCGCCCGGGCGGCGCTGCGCGGGCCGTGGGGACGGATGGGGGAGCGGGAACGCGCCGAGGTGCTGCGCCGGGTAGCCGAGGAGTTGGAGCGACGCTTCGACGACCTGGTGGCCGCCGAGGTGGCGGACACCGGCAAGTCCATCTCCCAGGCCCGGACCCTGGACATTCCGCGGGGTGCGGCCAACTTCCGGGCCTTCGCCGAGATCGTGGCGACCGCCCCGACGGAGTCCTTCACCACGGTCACCCCGACCGGTGGCCGGGCCCTCAACTACGCGGTCCGTAAGCCGGTCGGCGTGGTGGCCATCATCGTGCCCTGGAACCTGCCGCTGCTGCTGCTGACCTGGAAGGTCGCTCCGGCCCTGGCCTGCGGCAACGCCGTCGTGGTCAAGCCCAGCGAGGAGACCCCGGCCTCGGCCACCCTGCTGGCCGAGGTGATGGCCGCCGCCGGGGTGCCCGCCGGCGTGTTCAACCTGGTGCACGGCTTCGGCCCGGACTCCGCCGGTGAGTTCCTCACCCGCCATCCCGGGGTCGACGCGATCACCTTCACGGGCGAGTCCGCCACCGGGTCGGCCATCATGCGGGCCGCGGCCGACGGGGTGAAGGCGGTCAGCTTCGAGCTGGGCGGCAAGAACGCCGGGCTGGTCTTCGCCGACGCCGACCTGGACGCGGCCGTCGAGGGTTCGGTGCGGTCCAGCTTCACCAACGGTGGCCAGGTGTGCCTGTGCACCGAGCGGATCTACGTGCAGCGGCCGGTCTTCGAGGAGTTCGCCGCCCGGTTGGCCAAGCGAGCCGGGGAGTTGGCGTACGGCTGGCCGGCCGACGAGGCGACCGTGAACATGCCGCTGATCTCGCACGGGCACCGCGACAAGGTGCTCGGCCACTACGACCTGGCCCGGACCGAGGGTGCCCAGGTGCTGGCCGGTGGGGGAGTGCCGCACTTCGGTGATGCCCGCGACGGTGGGGCGTACGTGCAGCCGACCGTGCTGGCCGGGCTCGGCCCGCAGGCCCGCACCAACACCGAGGAGATTTTCGGTCCGGTGGTGCACCTGGCGCCCTTCGACACCGAGGAGGAGGCGTACGCGCTGGCCAACGGCACCGAGTACGGCCTGGCGGCGGCCGTCTGGACCCGGGACGTGGGCCGGGCGCACCGGGCCGGGGCCCGGCTGGACGCCGGTATCGTCTGGGTCAACACCTGGTTCCTGCGGGACCTGCGTACCCCCTTCGGCGGGGTGAAGGCCTCCGGCATCGGCCGGGAGGGCGGGGTGCACTCGCTCGACTTCTACTCCGAACTCACCAACGTCTGCGTGGACATGTCATGAGCGACCTTCAGCTAGCGGCCGAGGAACTGACCGAGGCCCGGACCAGTGGCAAGCCCTGCCCACCCCTGCGTGGGCGGCTGCTGCCCGAGGGGGATGTGGCCGCGGCGTACGAGGTGCAGCAGCACCAGGTACGCCAGTGGCTGGCCGCAGGGCAGCGCCGGGTGGGCGCGAAGATCGGGCTGACCTCCCGGGCGGTCCAGGAGAACCTGGGGGTGTACGAGCCGGACTTCGGTGTCCTCACCGACGTCATGGCCGTGCCGGACGGGGTGGAGGTGCCGATCGACCGGCTGCTCCAGCCCCGGGTGGAGGCGGAGATCGCCTTCGTGCTCGGCGCGGACCTGCCCGACGAGCGGGTCACCACGGTCGACGTGATCCGTGCGGTCGACCACCTGCTGCCGGCCATCGAGATCGTCGACTCCCGGGTGGCCGGTTGGGACATCTCCATCGTGGACACGGTGGCGGACAACGCCTCCAGTGGGCTGTTCGTGCTCGGTACCGCACCCCGACGGCTGGCCGAGGTGGACCTGCGGCTGTGCGGGATGGTGCTGGAGCAGGCCGGGGAGCCGGTGTCGGTCGGTGCCGGGGCGGCCTGCCTGGGCAACCCCCTGCACGCGGTGGCCTGGTTGGCCACCACGATGGCCCGCGCCGGTGAGCCGCTGCGCGCCGGTGAGGTGGTGCTCTCCGGAGCCCTGGGCCCGATGGTGTCGGTCACCCCCGGGGCGGCGTACGAGGCCCGGATCTCCGGCCTCGGCTCGGTCCGGACCTGCTTCTCCCTGGATCCCGTGAGCGCGAGGAGTGAGCCGGTTTTGCGAGCCCCGCAGTCGGGAACGAAAGGTGGCTCCTCATGAGCGTCGGTGTGGCGGTGATCGGGTCGGGCAACATCGGTACCGACCTGATGATCAAGGTGCTGCGGCTGTCGGAGTCGCTGCGGATGGTGGCAATGGTCGGCATCGACCCGGCCTCCGACGGCCTGGCCCGGGCCCGCCGCCTCGGGGTGGCGACCACCGCCGAGGGGGTGGAAGGCCTGGTGAAGATGCCGGAGTTCGCCGACGTCGAACTGGTCTTCGACGCCACCTCCGCCGGTGCCCACCGGCACAACGACGCCGTGCTGCGCGCCCACGGCCGCCGGGTGGTCGACCTGACCCCGGCCGCCATCGGCCCGTACGTGGTGCCGCCGGTCAACCTGGACGAGCACCTGGCCGAGCCGAACGTCAACATGGTCACCTGCGGCGGGCAGGCCACCGTGCCGATCGTCGCCGCGGTACGCCGGGTCACCCCGGTGGCGTACGGCGAGATCGTCGCCTCGATCTCCTCCCGCTCGGCCGGTCCGGGCACCCGCGCCAACATCGACGAGTTCACCGAGACCACCGCCCGGGCCATCGAGGTGGTCGGCGGCGCCGACCGGGGCAAGGCGATCATCGTGCTCAACCCGGCCGAGCCGCCGCTGCTGATGCGCGACACGGTCTACTGCCTCTGCCCCGACCCGGACGCCGACCAGGCCGCCATCGCCGCCTCGGTCGCCGAGATGGTCGCCGACGTGCAGGAGTACGTCCCGGGCTACCGGCTCAAGCAGGACGTGCAGTTCGACCGGGTGGACACCTACGTGCCCTCGCTGGGACGGCAGCTGACCGGCCTACAGGTCTCGGTCTTCCTGGAGGTCTCCGGTGCCGGGCACTACCTGCCCGCGTACGCCGGGAACCTTGACATCATGACCAGCGCCGCG
The DNA here is from genome assembly GCF_035920385.1 of Micromonospora sp. NBC_01739. GTDB lineage: Bacteria > Actinomycetota > Actinomycetes > Mycobacteriales > Micromonosporaceae > Micromonospora. Next base: position 6,201,661 of record NZ_CP109151.1, read on the forward strand.
CTGCGTACGGCCGAACGGATGGTCTCGTCGTGACCGATCTCTACATCCAGGACGTGACCCTGCGCGACGGCATGCACGCCATCGCCCACCGCTACACGGTCGACCAGGTGCGGACCATCGCCGCCGCCCTGGACGCCGCCGGGGTGGCCGCCATCGAGGTGGCCCACGGCGACGGGCTGGCCGGGTCCAGTGTCAACTACGGCCACGGTGCGGCCAGTGACGCCGAGTGGATCGCGGCGGCGGCCGAGGTGATGACGAACGCGAAGCTGACCACCCTGCTGCTGCCCGGCATCGGCACCATCGCCGACCTGAAGGCGGCCAAGGCCCTCGGGGTGACCAGTGTGCGCATCGCCACCCACTGCACCGAGGCCGACATCTCCGCCCAGCACATCTCCTGGGCCCGGGACAACGACATGGACGTGTCCGGGTTCCTGATGATGTCGCACATGAACGACGCGGCCGGGCTGGCCGCGCAGGCCAAACTGATGGAGTCCTACGGGGCGCACTGCGTCTACGTCACCGACTCCGGTGGCCGGCTGCTGATGTCGGACGTGGCACAGCGGGTCGACGCGTACCGGCAGGTGTTGGAGCCGACCACCCAGATCGGCATCCACGCCCACCACAACCTGTCCCTCGGGGTGGCCAACAGTGTGTTGGCGGTCGAACACGGCCGGATCCTCGGTGACGGGCCGCTGGGATCGCCGTCGGGGCGCACCGTACGGGTGGACGCCTCACTGGCCGGGATGGGCGCCGGGGCGGGCAACGCCCCGCTGGAGGTCTTCGTCGCGGTCGCCGAACTACACGGCTGGAAGCACGGCTGTGACGTGTTCGCGCTGATGGACGCCGCGGACGACATCGTCCGCCCGTTGCAGGACCGGCCGGTCCAGGTAGACCGGGAGACCCTCTCCCTGGGGTACGCCGGGGTCTACTCCAGCTTCCTGCGGCACGCCGAACGCGCCTCCGCCCGCTACGGGGTGGACGTCCGCTCGATCCTGGTGGAGCTGGGTCGACGGCGGATGGTCGGCGGCCAGGAGGACATGATCGTCGACGTGGCGTTGGACCTGGTCCGCGAGGGTGCCGGGGACCCGGCCCGCGACGGGGACCCGACGGCCACGCAACCGCGAACCGAGGAGCAAGCATGAGCGGGCTGGACCCGGCCGGCATCGCCGAGCAGTTGGACAAGGCCGCCACCACCGCCACCGCCATTCCGCAACTGGCCGCCGAGGTCGGCCTGGACGTCGACGCCGCGTACGGGGTGCAGGCCGCCCTGGTGCAGCGTCGGCTGGACCGGGGCGAGCGGCTGGTCGGTCTGAAGATGGGGCTGACCAGCAAGGCGAAGATGGCCCAGGTCGGGGTCGACGAGGTCATCTGGGGTCGGCTGACGGACGCGATGTGGGTGCCGGACGGGGGCACGGTCGAGGTGTCGACCTACATCCACCCCCGGGTCGAGCCGGAGGTGGCCTTCCTGCTGGACCGGCTGCCCGAGCCGGGCGAGCCGGTCGGGGCCTTCACGGACGCCGTCCGTGCGGTCGCCCCGGCGATCGAGCTGATCGACTCCCGGTACGCGAACTTCAGCTTCTCCCTGCCGGACGTGATCGCCGACAACACCTCGGCCGCCGCCTTCGTGGTCGGCCCCTGGTCGCCGGTGCCGGACGGGCTGGACAACCTCGGGGTGTTGCTGGAGATCGACGGTCGGGTGGCCCAGGTCGGCTCGACCGCGGCGATCCTCGGCGACCCCCGCCGGGCCCTCGACGAGGGGGTCCGCCTGGCCGGACGGCACGGGGTACGGATGCGTGAGGGCTGGGTGTTCCTGGCCGGCGCGGCCACGGCGGCTGTTCCGCTGCGGCCTGGGGTTCAGGTCCGGGCAGTGGTCGAGAAGCTCGGCACCGCCACCCTCAAGGCGGCGTCATGAGCGCGCGGATCGGCCTGGTGGGGGTTCCGGGCAGCCCGACCGGCTCCGGGCGGTCAGGCTTGATCCCTGCGCCGGTCGGGCTGCCCGGAACCCCTGACGTGGTGCGGGTCGAAGGGGGTCGGCATGGCTGACGGGGCGCGGGTGGTGGCGGGGAAGGCGGTTCCTCGGGGGGCGTTTCCGCACGTGAAGGTCGCGGGTGGGTTCGTCTTTGTTTCCGGTACGTCGTCGCGGCGGCCGGACAACAGTTTCGCCGGGGTATCGGTGGACGAGTTCGGTACGACGGACCTGGACATTCGGGTGCAGACCCGCGCGGTGATCGAGAACATCGGTGACCTGCTGCGCTCGGTCGGCGCCGACCTGTCCGACCTGGTGCAGGTGACCTCGTACCTGGTCAACATGAACGACTTCGGTGGGTACAACGAGGTGTGGGCGGAGTTCTTCGACGCCACCGGGCCGACCCGGACGACCGTGGCCGTGCACCAGTTACCGCATCCGCACCTGCTGATCGAGATGCAAGCCGTGGCCGTGTTGCCCGAAGGAGGTCAATCGTGAGTGAGATCGTCGAGCCGTTCAGCTTTCCCAACTGGATCGCCGAGAACCAGCACCTGCTCAAGCCGCCGGTGGGCAACAAGGAGATGTTCCCCGGGTCGGACGACTTCATCGTGATGGTGGTGGGCGGCCCCAACCAGCGCACCGACTTCCACGTCGACCCGTACGAGGAGTTCTTCTACCAGGTCAAGGGCAACATGCATGTCAACCTGATGACCCCGGAGGGGCCGCGTACGGTGCATGTGCGCGAGGGACAGATGTGGATGCTGCCGCGCAACACCCCGCACTCGCCGCAGCGGCCCGAGCCCGGCTCGATCGGGGTGGTGGTGGAACGGGTCCGTCCGGAGGGGACCCTGGAGAAGTTCCAGTGGTACTGCCCGGAGTGCGGGCACAAGGTGCACGAGGTCGAGTTGCAGGTCCGCGACATCGCCGCCGACCTGCCCCCGGTGTTCGGCGCCTTCTACGCCGACGAGGCGGCCCGCACCTGCGGCAACTGTGGCACCCTGCACCCGGGCAAGGGCTGATGGCCCAGCCGCTTGCCCACCCGGTGGTGGACGTGCACTCGCATGTCGTACCGAAGGGGTGGCCGGACCTGGCCGCAGCCTGCGGCGGGTCCGGCTGGCCCTGGCTGCGGATCGACTCGGAACGCGAAGCCATGATCATGGTGGGGGAGACCGAGTTCCGCCCGATCGGTGCCCAGTGCTGGGACGCGCCCACCCGACTGGCCGACATGACCGCCGACGGCGTGGACGTGCAGGTGGTCTCGCCCACCCCGGTCTTCTTCGGCTACGAACGCCCGGCCGACCAGGCGGTGAAGGTGGCTCGCATCTTCAACGACCTGACCCTGGAGGTGACCGCGGCCGGTGGTGACCGGCTGCTGCCCTTCTGCCAGGTGCCGTTGCAGGACCCGGACGCCGCCTGCGCCGAGTTGGACCGCTGCCTGGCGGCCGGCCATGTCGGTGTGGAGATCGGCAACCATGTCGGTGACCGGGACCTGGACGACGCCGGGATCGTGACCTTCCTGACCCACTGCGCCGAGGTCGGCGCCCCGGTCTTCGTCCACCCCTGGGACATGCCGGGTGGCCCCCGCCTGGACCGGTGGATGGCCCGGTGGCTCACCGGGATGCCGGCCGAGACCCACCTGTCGGTGCTGTCGATGATCCTCGGTGGGGTCTTCGACAAGGTGCCGCCCAGCCTGCGGATCTGCTTCGCGCACGGCGGCGGCAGCTTCCCCTTCTGGCTGGGGCGGGCCGACAACGCCTGGCACCGCCGGGGCGACCTGGTACGCGGTGCCTCCGCCACCCCACCCAGCTCGTATGTCGACCGCTTCTTCGTCGACTCGGTGGTCTTTGCTACACCGGCCCTGCGCCTGCTGGTGGACACCATGGGCCCCGGTCAGGTGCTGCTCGGCAGCGACTACCCGTACCCGCTGGGGGAACGCCCGGTCGGCCGGGTGATCCACGAGGCGGACTTCCTCACCGAGGACCAGCGCGCCCTGTTGCTGGGCGGCAACGCCCGACGGTTCCTCGGCACGGATCGTATATAACGAAGGCTGGCGCGTATATAATCGTCGGATGAAGACGGTCATAGATCTTGACGATGAGCTGCTTGAACGGGCCCGTCGCGAGTTGGGCACCAAGAGTAAGAAGGACACCATCCACGCCGCGCTCCGGATGGTCGCGGAGCGCGGCGAGCGGGTGGAGGCGATCCGCGAGCTGCTTTCGGTCGATCGCGACTGGAGTGGTCTGCTGGAGGACGACAAGACACCGCACGGTGAGCGGGACGTCGCGTGACACCGCCGCCCGGCCTCTATCTCATCGACACCTCGGCCTGGGGGCGGCTGCGTCATCCGGCCGTCGGCAAGCGCATCCGGGCGCTCCTGGAGGAGCAACTCGCCGCGACCTGTCTGCCGCTCGATCTGGAGGATGGGCGCAGCGCCCGTGACTTCCGCGATGCGATGACCATTCGCGCCCGGCGCGCGGAGCTGATGATCGACCTGCCGATCAGTTCCGCAGTGGCCACCCGGGCTCGCGATCTGCAGTTGGCATTGACGACTCGCGGTCACCACCGGGCCGCGAGTCCGGTCGATGTGATGGTGGCGGCGGCCGCAGCCGAATACTCGTCGACCGTCCTGCACTACGACCGGGATTTCGATCTGCTGGCGGAGGTGGGTGGCCCTCGGTCCGAATGGGTGTCGCCGCCCGGCACCCTCTCCTGAGGTGCCGGAACTTTGACCGGCAACGCTGCTTCTCGCGTACTGTGCCGTGTTCGACGTCACGGGTGATCCGTGCGTCTCGTGGCCGGTCGGCACGACCGCCGAAGGGCTGCCGATCGGCGTGCTCCTCACCGAACGGTACGGTGCTGAGGCGACACTGATCGCCACAGTTGCGCAGGTTGAGCACTTGTGTGGCGGATGGGATCGCGACCCCGCGCTTTGGCGAAGCGTCGGCTCCGCTAACGTGAGTGGCAGCGGAGTCGGGAGGTCACCGCGGTGACCCGCCACCCGATCCGGTCGAAGGTCTCTCTTTCCGCCTGGGGGCGTTGGGATTGTCTGTAACCGACACGTTGCTGGTCTTCGTCGGCATCCCGGCAGCCGTCGTGCTGGTGATCGCCGGCCTGGTGTACGCGGGTAGCCGGGACGGGGGCGGCGGCGGTGCCAAGCGCTACCGGCCGGGCCGTCCGTTCAACTTCACGCCGGTCTGGTTTCTCGGTAAGCCGGACGAGCTGGCCGACTCGGCCGGCACCGTGCTGGCCGCCGGGGCTCAGGCGCCGGCGTTGACCGGCCGCAAGCAGGAGCAGGCCGGCGCCGAGGCGCCGGCTGGTGGAACCGGAGGCGCAAGTGACCGTTGGTGAGATGCAGCCCGAGGCGGGGACCGACCCCCGGCCCGACGTGCTGGACGGGCCCTTCTCGACCCGTCAGCTGCTGCGCATCGACGAGGCGCTGCGGCTGGCCGACCGTACTACCGGTCTGGTCTTCTCGGTCTTCGTCGGCGGTCTCGACGAGCCGGTCCGGGAGCACGCCGAGCGGCTGCACGGGCAGCTCGCCGACCCGGACCGCTCGGTGCTGATAGCCGTGTCGCCGAACCAGCGGCAGCTGGAGATCGTCACCGGCCGGTACGCCCGCAAGCGGGTCCCGGACACGTACGCCAAGATCGCCGCGCTGTCGATGGTGGCCTCCTTCGGCGGTGGTGATCTGGCCGGCGGCATCATCCAGGGCCTCGACCAGCTCTCCCGGTACGCCGGCAAGGGCTGACCCTGCCAAGCACGATCGAGCCCGGCTCCCGCGACTGCGGGGCCGGGCTCAGTCGTGTCGGATCAGGTGCGTCTGGAGTGCCCGGCGCGGGCGGATGATCCACCCGCGCCGGGAAACCTGCCTCAGGCGGTGCGGGCGTCCCGGGCCCGTGCGGCCACCGCCCGGATCACCCCGTCGCGGCCCTCGGCCACCAGCCGGCGCAGCGGCGCCGGGTAGCCGGGCTGCGCCAGCCAGGCGTCCGTGGCCTCGACGGTCTCCTCCTCCACCAGGTACGCCGGGTAGGCGAGCAGGGCGAACTCCTGCGCCGGCTCACTGTCGCGGCTGGCCCACACCTGTCCCACGGCCTCGAAGTACCGCTGCCGGTACGGCGTGATCAGCTCGACCTGCGCCGGGTGGGTGAAGCCCTGCAACAAGGCCCGGTTGCGCCAGTTCGGCAGGGCCTCGGCACTGGTCAGCTGGGCCCAGACGGCCGCCTTGTTCTCCTCGGTCGGCACCAGAGCGTGGGCGTACGCGGCCTCCCGCTCCCCGCTGGAGGTCCGGTCCCCGGCCAGCTCGGCCTCGATCTCCGGGGCACCGGCCGCCCCGTTGGCCACCAACGCGTGGAGCACGCTCCAGCGCAGCTCGGTGTCGATGGTCAGCCCCTCGGTCACCTGGCTGCCGTCCAACCAGCCGCGCAGCACGGCCAGGTCCTCCGGAGCGCGGGCCGCCGAGACGTACGTCCGGGCCCAGGCCAGCTGGAACCCGCTGCCCGGCTCGGCTGCGGCCAGGGCGGTCCGCGCGGTACGGGCCAGCTCGGCCCAGCCGGTGGGGGCCCAGGCCGGGTCGGCGTAGAAGGTCAGGGCGCTGCTCGCCTGCCGCAGGGTGGCGGTGACCAGGTTGATGTCCGTCTCGGCGGGCAGACCGGCCAGCACCAGCGCCACGTAGTCGCGGGTGGCCAGTTCGGCGTCGCGGGTCATGTCCCACGCCGCCGTCCAGCACAGGGCCCGCGCCAGGGAGGACTCGAACCCGCCGATGTGCTGCACCACCGTGGCCATCGACCGCTCGTCCAGCCGCAGCTTGGCGTAGGTGAGGTCGTCGTCGTTGAGCAGCAGCACGTCGGCCGCGGGCACCCCGACCAACTCGGTCAGCTCGGTCAGCTCACCGTCGATGTCGACCTCCAGACGCTGGCGGCGCACCAGCCGGCCGTCGGCGAGGTCGTACAGACCCACCCCGATGCGGTGGGTACGCAGGGTCGGGTACCCCTGCGGGGCCTCCTGCCGCACCAGCACCCGCTCGTACGCGCCGTCCGCGCCGATGGTCAGCTCCGGCCGCAGGGTGTTGACCTGTGCGGTCTCCAGCCACTGGGCGGCGAAGGTGCGCAGCTTGCGACCGGAGGCGGTCTCCAACTCGGTGAGCAGGTCGTCGAAGGTGGCGTTGCCCCAGGCGTACTTGGCGAAGTAGGCCCGCAGACCGGCCAGGAAGGGCTCCAGCCCCACGTACGCGACCAGCTGCTTGAGCACACTGGCACCCTTGGCGTACGTGATGCCGTCGAAGTTGACCTCGACCGCCTCCAGGTCCGGCATCTCACAGTAGACCGGGTGGGTGGAGGAGAGCTGGTCCTGCCGGTAGCCCCAGTTCTTCCGGACGGACAGGAAGGTCGTCCAGGCCTCCGTGAACCGGGTGGCGTGGGTGTTGCACCAGTGGCTGGCCCACTCGGCGAAGGACTCGTTCAGCCACAGGTCGTTCCACCAGCGCATGGTGACCAGGTCACCGAACCACATGTGGGCCATCTCGTGCAGGATCGTGTTGGCCCGCTGCTCGTACTCGAAGTCGGTGACCTGGGAGCGGAACAGGTAGTGCGACTCGGCGTGGGTGACACAGCCGAAGTTCTCCATCGCGCCGGCGTTGAAGTCCGGCACCCACAGCTGGTCGTACTTGGGCAGCGGGTAGCGCACCCCGAACTGCTCGTGGAAGAAGTCGAAGCCCTGCTTGGTGACCAGGAACAGGTCGTCGCTGTCGAGGTACTGCGCCATCGAGGTCCGGCAGAACAGGCCCAGGTCGATCCCGTCGTGGCTGTCCCGCACCTCGTGGTACGGCCCAGCGCACAGCGCGGTGATGTACGTGCTCATCCGCGCCGAGGTGGCGAAGTGGACCGTCTTGAGGTCCTCACCGGCCGGCTCCACCCGCTCCACGGTCGCGTTGGAGATCACCTTCCAGTGCTCCGGGACGGTGGCGTGCCAGGTGTAGACGCTCTTGAGGTCGGGCTGGTCGAAGCAGGCGAAGACCCGCTGGGCGTCAGCCGTCTCGAACTGGCTGTACAGATAGGTCTCCCCGTCCACCGGGTCGACACTGCGATGCAGGCCCTGCCCGGAGTTCGAGTACGCGAAGTCGGCGTCGACGACGAGGAGGTTCTCCTCGGCCAGCCCGGTCAGGGTCAGTCCCTTCTCGGCGGAGAAGTCGGTCAGGTCGACCGGGGTGCCGTTGAGGGTCGCCGAACGCACCGAGTCGGCGGCCACCTCGATGAAGGTGCCGGCGCCCGGTTCGCTGCAGCGGAAACGCACCTCTGTGATCGACCGGAAGGTGCGACCCCCCGCCGCGTGGACGGCACTGGACAGGTCCAGATTGATGTCGTACCCCGTCACCTCGAGCAGGCGGGCCCGCTCGGTCGCCTCGACCTGCGTCAGGTTGCGCACTCCCGGCACGTTCGTCTCCATCCGTTTCTCGCCGTACCCCACGGCCACATCATCGTGGACCGCCTGTGACGGCCCGTCCGATCCTGAAGTCTTCCACGGACGGGCAGCCGGTGGTGGGCGAGGTCACGCTGTGGTATCCAGCGCGATCGGGTCGCTGTGGAGTAAGGATCGGAGGGTGCACCGCTGCCCGGTGCCAGCATCCCGAAGGGACCTCGCTATGAACGAACGCACCAGCGTCGACATGTGGTTCGATCCGATCTGCCCCTGGGCGTGGGTCACCTCCCGCTGGCTGCTGGAGGTGGAACAGGTCCGCGACGTCCAGGTCCGGTTCCGCGTGATGAGCCTGTCGGTGCTCAACGAGGGCCGCGAACTGCCCGAGCCGTACCAGGAGGCGATGCGTACCGGCTGGGGGCCGGTGCGGGTGTGCATCGCGGCGGAGCAGCGGTACGGGTCGGCGGCGGTGGGTGCCCTCTACACCGCCCTGGGCATTCGGATCCACCTCGGCAAGGAGCAGGTCGGCCGCGAGTTGTTCGTCGCCGCCCTCACCGACGCCGGCCTGGACCCCGAACTGGCCGAGGCCGCCGAGGACAGCGGCCTCGACACCGCCCTGCGGCAGAGCCACGAGGAGGGCATGCGGCCGGTCGGCACCGAGGTGGGCACCCCGGTCATCCACGCACCCGGACCGGAGGGCCGGAAGGTGGCCTTCTTCGGCCCGGTGGTCACCCCGGCACCCAAGGGGGAGGCCGCCGGTCGGCTCTGGGACGGGGTACTGCTGGTGGCCGGCACCCCCGGCTTCTTCGAACTCAAGCGCACCCGCGACCTCGACCCCATCTTCGACTGAGGTGCAAGGAAGGGCCCCTTGTTAACGCCTCGGGTATAGGCCGGGTCCCTTGTTAACACCAGCTCCGCGTCGCCTCGGGCGCCGTACCCGGCGTCACCGCTGCCTTCGTGGAGTCGTTTGACCAGGTGTCCGCAGAGAGCCGGCGGGCCGCACCCGTGCCCGTCGGCCGCACTCGTGGAGGCGCCAGATGGCCAAACACCGTGCCCCGGTTTCCGACCGTCGGGCTCGTAGGGAGAGGACCGGCAACGAGGCGACCCACCCGGCGGACCTCAGCCAGCCGGTACCCAGGCAGGACCGGGAGAGCCCTCGACCGGACTTCGCCGAGGCCGGACTGACCTTCGGGGAGCGGCGCGAGTGGGCCGCCCCCCGACCTGACCTCGCCGAGCTGTGGCCCGGCCCACCGTACGACCGCTCCGGCGGTGGGCCGGCGCCGCAGCAGCGTCCGCTCAACGCCCCCGGGGTGCTCGGGCGTACCCCCGTGGTGGGGGTCGCCCGGGTGCCGGCCACCTCCCGGCTGACGCCGCCCGGTCGGGAGATCCGCAACCAGGGCCCGCGACCGGTACGACGTCCCGGCGTGGTGCCGGCGCCCGCCGGCCGGCATCGTCGGGCGGCGGAGCCGGACTGTTAACAAGGGACCCCTGCACTACCGCAGGCGTTAAGCGGGGGCCCTTCCTTTCACCTGGTGGGCGGGGGTGTGGGTCGGGCGGCGGGGCCGGAGGCGGCGACGGTAGCGTCATGGTCATGACGGTCGTGCACCCGATCACCCGGGCTTGGATCACCACTGGCGGCACCGGAGCGCAGAACTACGACGAGTTCGCCGACGACGCGGAGATCACCGCGATCATCGAGGCGAATCCGCACAGCGCCCTCGGCATCGAGATGCCACACCGGGCTCCGGACAGCCTCGGCAAGTCCTTCGGCGACGCGCTGCCGGACGCGGTGACCCGGCTGGCCGAGGCGAAGGCCGACGGCAGCTACACCCCCGCCGAGCAGGTCGTGGTCCTGTACCGGATCACCGCGCCGGGGGAGGAGCCGGCGTACGGCATCTTCGCCATGGTCGACACCGATCAGATCTCCACCCGGGCCGACGAGCCGGGCCTGGTCATCCGCAACGAGGACGTCTTCATCGCCAAGGTGCGCGAGCGGGTGGCCCTGGCCGAGGCGCTGGGGCACCTGCTCTCGCCGGTGCTGCTGTTGCAGACCGGGCGCGGTGACGAACTGCACGCAGCGCTGGCCAAGGCCACCGACGCGGCCGGCGCACCCGCCGCGACCGACCTGGACCAGGCCGGGCGTACGCACGCCATCTGGCTGCTCGGGCCGGGCCCGGAGCAGGACGAGCTGACCGCCCTGGCCGGTGGCGGGGAACTGGTCGTCGCCGACGGCAACCACCGCAGCCTCGCCGCCCAGACCGGCGGATTCCGCCGCTTCCTGGCGGTGGTGACCACCCCCGCCTCGGTGGCCATCCAGCCGTACAACCGCCTCATCAGCGAGCTGCCGACCACCCCGCAGGAGCTGCTCGACCGGCTGACCGCCGCCGGTGCGCAGGTCAGCTCCGTCGAGGGCCCGGCGCAGGTCCCGGCCGCCGGCGGCACCATCGTGCTCCAGCTACCCGGCCAGGCGTACGCGGTGACCCTGCCGCACACCGGCGCCGGCCGGCTGGAGAACCTCGACCACGCCCTGGTCGAGCGGCTGCTGTTGCGCGACGCCCTGGGGCTGGACCCGGGGGACAAGCGGATCACCTACGTCGGTGGCGACTACCCGGCCAGCTGGCTGGCCGGTGAGGTCGAGGCCGGCCGGGCCGAGTTGGCCATCCTCATCGCGCCGGTGACCGTGGACGACTTCGTCGCTGTGAACCTGGCTCGGGAGAAGATGCCGCGCAAGAGCACCTGGTTCACCCCGAAGGCGCGTGGCGGCCTGGTGGTAGCGGAGCTGCCGGACCCGGCGTGAGGGTTGTCGGGTCGGTGCCGGGTGAGGTTCGCACCGACCCGAAAGGGGCATAGTCGCACCTGGGTACCGCCCCGCCGGTGCCCGGTGCGGCCGGCCTGACAGACTGCCCGGTATGCGCGTCTACCTGGGATCCGATCACGCCGGTTTCGAGTTGAAGGTGCACCTGGCCAACCATCTCGCCAAGCAGGGGTACGAGGTGGTCGACGTCGGCCCGCACGTCTTCGACCCGGACGACGACTACCCGGCCTTCTGTCTGCACGCCGGCACCCGGGTGGTGGCCGACCCGGGCAGCCTGGGTGTGGTCATCGGTGGCTCCGGCAACGGCGAGCAGATCGCCGCCAACAAGGTGGCCGGAGTCCGTGCGGCTCTGGCCTGGAGCATCGAGACCGCCCAGTTGGGCCGGCAGCACAACGACGCCAACGTGGTCGCGGTCGGGGCCCGTCAGCACACCCTGGACGAGGCCACCGCGATCGTCGAGGCGTTCCTGACCACGGCCTTCTCCGGCAGCGAGCGGCACGCCCGCCGCATCGCCCAGGTCGCCGAGTACGAGCAGACCCGCAAGCTGCCCGACCTGCCCTGACTCTTCGTTACAGACCAACTCCGTTACGCCGAAACGGCGGGGTCCCGTGGCTGCGGATCCCGCCGTTCGGCGCAACTGCGAGCAGCGACCGCACAGCCGGGTCAGCGGCGGGGGAGTTCGTCGCGGGGGATCCAGTTCCGACGGACGATGACGATCTCGGCCTCGGCGGCGGCCAGGTCCTCCTCGGTGGGGCGGGCGGCGTCCCGGGCCCGCATGGCCGCGGTCACGCTCACCTGTGAGGAGCCGGATCCGACCAGTCCGCGTAGCCCTCGTTCGCCTTCCTCGGCTCCGCCGCCGCGTCGTGCGCGGGGCGGCGGCTCCCCGCCGTCGTGCACTCCTGCGGTTGTCGCCGCGGCGCCGGCGTCGGTGGTCTGCGGTGGTACGCCCTGGTGTCGGTGTCGTCGTCGCCGTCGTCCCTCGTCCGCCACCCCACGACCCTACCTGGGATGACGGTTGTCGATCACGGTCTCACGGCGGGTCATACCCTCGATGTTTGACAGTGAAAGCACATACGGACGCACCACCTCACTCACCGTCAGCGGTGGAACCGAGCTGGTCTGTGCCAGACCGCCGACCGGAGTCGAGCCGGTCGGCGGTCGGTGCGGGCAGGGTCAGAAGACCTCGAGGGCGGAGGGGGCGCGGTGCCAGCCGACCGCCGGATCGGCGGAGGCCAGGGCGCCGGGCCGCAGTTCGCGTAGCCGGCCGGCATCGGCCAGGGCGGTCAGCCGGGCACCGCCGAGGTACAACTCGCCCAGGCAGCTCACGTCGCAGGCCAGGTCGGCCGGATCGGTCACCGGTACGCAACTGGCCGCCGTCGGGCCGCCCTTGAGCCGCCACCGGCCGCTGTTGGCGGGCAGCAGGTCATCGGTCACCTCGATCACCACGTCGATGTCGGTGGCGTAACGCCGGGCGGACAGGGCGCCCGGCACATCGACCACCCGTACCCACAGGGCGTCGACCAGAGTCGGGCTCAGTCGGCGTGGTTCGTCGACCATCCGCAGCAGGGGCTCGTCCACGGCAGCCCGCAGGAAGGTCACCTGGCGGGTCAGGTCCATCGAGAGCAGCAGCCGCCAGATCGCCCGGTACCCGGCGACACTGGTCGCCACCACCTCGTCGACCGTGGTCTGACACTTCGGGCCGGTGCCGTCCCACTCGGCCTTGGTGCGGAACAGGCCGTACCCGTCGATGCCCTCGGGTCCCTCGTGCAGCACCACCCGCCGCTCGGTGGCGCCGCCCCGGTGGGCCTGCGGATCCAGCAGGACGTAGCGCCACCAGCGCTCGTCGCGGGCGGACCAACCGGGTCGGGCAGCGCGTACCCGGTCGTACACCCGGCTAAGGTCCGCCAGGCGGTCGGCCGGAGAGTCCAGGCGCAGTCGGCCCTCGTCGGCGGTCGGCGGCGGTAGCCGCAGCTCAAGGGTGTTGCCGGTGATCTGGAGTCGCTGCGCCGCCAGGCCGTACCCGAAGCGGGGATAGATCCGGCCCTCGCTGGCCCAGAGCACCGCCACCGGTTCCCGGCCGGCCTCGTGGATCTCGGTCAGTTGTCGGCGCATCAGCGTGGTGAGCAGACCCCGCCGCCGGTGGGTGGGGGCCACCCCGACCATGCTGACGTGGGCGGCGGCCACCTCGCCGCCGGGCACCCCCAACGCCCGGGTGAAGGCGGCGGCGGTGCCGACCAACTCGGGACCGTCGCGTATCAGCAGGGCACGCTCCGGTTCGAAGATCCTGCGTTCGGTCTCATGTGCCTCGGGTTCGAGGCCGTGATGGAACAGGAAGTTGAGGTGGCGCCCCATCTCGTCGAAGTCTTCCGGGCGGGCGCTGCTGATCGGCAGGGAGCGGCTGGTCACGGCTTCGTGTCTAACGGATGGGCACGGGTGCGGCGACCTATTTGCGGGCTGGCTACCCTCGAAGCAGGGCCGGACGGTGATCGAGTTCACCGCCGACCGAGGGGGAGGGACGAGATGGCCGACAAGACGCAGCCGTGGGCGGAGCGGACCGTGGAGGTGCCGCCGCAGCCCGGTGCGGGCATTCCGTCGCAGCGCGACCCGTACCGACGCGGGGTGGCCTCGGTCGGTGCCAGCGCACCGCGTACCGAACCGTTTCCGACGGTGGACCAGGTGCCGACCGGCACCGGCTGGCCGGGTGAGCCGGCGCCGCGCCGGCCGTTGAGCTGGCATGTGGCCCAGCTACGCAAGGGCGGCGAGTGGAGTACGGCCGGCGCCCTGTTCGCCTTCGTGTGCTGGGGGATCTGGGCGATCTCCGGCGGTGGCGATCTGGCCGGGCCCTTCCTGATCTTCGTGCTGAGCCTGCTGGTGGCGGCGGGGTTGTTCGCGCTGACCCGGCTGCTGGGCCGGCTGGTGCTGGAGCGGCAGTTGGGCCGGGTACGGCGCAGCGCGCGGGGCGCTCATCTGGTCACCGCGGTCTTCCTGACCGGCCTGGGCATCGCCTACCTCCAGCAGACCCAGTGGATCATGGACGCCTGGAACTGGCTGACCACCTGAGTCGCGTCGTCGGGCGGGTCGACGTTCACGCCGACCCGCCCGACGGAGCCGGTCGCGCATTGCGACCGGAAGGTCGTCACTCCACCAGGACGGCCGCTGCATACCCGGCCGGAGCCGGTTCATCCCCCGCGACCACCAGCGGTGCCAGGTCCGCCACAGTCCGGACATGAGAGATTCTGTCCGGCTTGGCCGCAAATTTACTGTCGTCACCGTACTTTAGCGCGACCAGACGCTTATGCCGGTAAGCGGAAAATGGGGCCGCTAGCAGGTGAAATGCTGTCACCGCAAGCATCGCGGGCCGTGAAAATTCCATGAACTGAGGTCTTCTCAAATCTCAGCGCGTCTATAAGGATGGGCTCTGTGAACGGGGCACAGGACGAAGGTGATGGATTTCCGGGGGACACCAGCGTCCCGGTGACTGTCCTTCGACTGGACCGCCCCGAGCTGGACGGCACCCGTCTCGTCGTGCGGGCCGTCGATGTCGAACTGCGTGAACGCCGTCGTGGGCACCATCTGGCACCACTGGGATACCTCTACGATCGCGCCGACCACGACGAATTGGAATCCGATCTCATCCTTGACGCCGGGCACTATGACGTGGGTGACCAGACCTGGTCATTTTCCGCTGAGGTACCCGGGATTATCGGCCTTACCGAGCCGCTGTCGTCGGCTGACAACCCGCCAGCCGAAAAAGTCGGAGAAGAAGGAGATCACCCGTGACGACCACCCTGACCCGCAACCCCCTGCGCACCTCGCTGTCGATGACCAGTGGGCACGACTTCAGCCAGCCGCTGCCCGCCGACCACGACCGCCAGCCCTTCGGCTACCTCTTCGCCAACTGGGAGCCGGGCACCCCGGCGGAGACCGAGACCGAGCTCGGCTACTACGACGCCGACCAGCAGGTCTGGGTCACCCCGGACGGCGCGATCACCGCCGGTGTCTACACCAAGACCCGCACCTCCGGCTCCAACTGCGGAGACTGCGTAACCGACGACGCCTGCGCCTAAGGACAACGCATGACCACCTCGCCATCTGATCGCGGGATCCTGATCTTCACCCAGGACTTCGATCCCACGGTCGACCCCGTCGTGCGGACCCTCACCGCCCGGGGGGCCGACATCGTCCGCGTCGACCTGAGCTACTTCCCGCAGACGCTGACGTTCACCACCTCGGATTTCGATGGCGAGCGGCGGCGGCTGCTGCACCGCGGGCGGGAGGTCGATCTCGATCGGCTCTCCGGGGTGTGGTACCGCCGCCCCACAGCCTTCCGCTTCCACGAGCAGATGAGCGAGGCCGAACAGCAGTTCGCCCGCAACGAGGCCCTGCACGGCATCGGCGGCATCCTGCGCAGCACGGACTGCCTCTGGGTCAACCGTCCCGACGTCGACGCGGTCGCCGAGCTCAAGCCCTACCAACTCCAGTTGGCCAAGCAGGTAGGCATGCGGGTGCCCCGCACCCTGCTCACCAACGACCCCGCCGAGGTACGCGCCCTGGTCGGTGCCACCGACCAGCCCGTGGTCTACAAGGCCCTCACCGGCGGGGTGATCCACTATCCGGGCGCCTTCCCCAGCGGCCTCTACACCACTGTGGTGGGCGAGGAGGTGCTGGCCAACGCCGACCGGGTCCAGCACACGATCTGCATGTTCCAGGAGTACATCGAGAAGGCGTACGAGGTCCGGCTGACCGTCGTCGGGAACACCTGGTTCCCGGTGGTGATCGACTCCCAGGCCCTGCCCACCACCTCTGTCGACTGGCGCGGCGAGAACCACCTGCCCTACGGCCCGTACAAACCACTGCCCGACGAGGTGGTGGCGAAGACCCAACGCCTGCTCGACCGCCTCGGCCTCGTCTACGCGGCCATCGACTTCATCGTCACCCCCGAGGGGGAGTACGTCTTCCTGGAGGTGAACCCGGGCGGCCAGTTCATGTGGCTGCAACACGACCTGGGTCTGCCGATGGACGAGACCATCGCCGACCTGCTGCTGGCCGGCGGCCCCTTCCGGCAGGGCGAGGTAACCCAGGTCGGCTACTGAGATGATCGGGGCGTTGCTGCTCGTCGCCCAACTGGCCCTGGTCGGCACCCTCGGCTGGGCCCTGGTGGGCAAGGTACGCGACCGGGCCGCCTTCGCGGCCTTCCGCGCCTCGCTGCCGCGTACCGTCGGGGTGCCGGCGGCCCGGGCGGGGGCCCTGGCGGTGGCCGTCCTGGCGGCCGAGGCGCTCACCGCCGGGATCCTGCTGGCCGCGGTCGCCCTCCCCGCCCTGGCGGCTGCGGGCTTCGCGCTGGCCACCGGCCTGTTCGCGGCCTTCACGGTGGCCGTGGCCGGGATGGTCCGTCGCGGGGTCCGGGAGCCCTGTCACTGCTTCGGGGGCGCCGAGAGTCCGCCCGGCCCCGCGCACGTCCTGCGCAACCTGCTGTTGACCGCGGTCGCCCTGGGCGGGGCGGCGCTGGCCTTCGGCGGGGTCCGGCCACCGTCGCTGTCCACCCTCACCGCTGAACCGTCCGGAGCTGACATGGCCCCCTCGTCCGTCCTGCTGCTCGTGGTCACGGTGCTGTGTCTGGTCAACACCACCGTCCTGCTGGTCGTGCTCGCGCAGCTACGGCGGCAGTCCACCCTGCTGAAGGTCAGCATCGAGGGGGTGGAGAACCCCGAGCCGATCATGCTGACCGCCGGTGCCACCGTCGGCGACTTCACCGCCACCACGGTCGACGGCACACCGGTGTCCCGGGCCGGGCTGCGGGGGGAGACCCTGGTGGGGTTCCTCTCCCCGAGCTGTCCGGCGTGCGCGGAGAGCCTGCCCGGGTTCGTCGCCCGGGCCGAGGCGATCCCCCGGGAGCAGACCCTGGCCGTGGTGCTGGGCACCGGTGAGGCCGCCACCCAACTCTGCGAGCGGCTGGCCCCGGTGGCCCAGGTGATCAACGAGCCTGAGCGGGGCCCGGTGGCCCGCGCCTTCGGGGTGGACGGCTACCCGGCGTTCGGGCTGCTCTCCGGCGACACCGTGGTCGCCAGCCACTTCGTACTCGACCGGGTGCCCGTCACCAGCGCCTCGTGATCAGACAGGCAGGCGGCTCGCTGGCCGAGGCCACCCGGATGGCCTGGGCCGCATCCCGCGGCTGGCTCATCGCCCGAGTGCTGCTCGCCGTGGTGGCGGGCACGGTGCCGGTAGCCGTCGCCTGGCTGATGAAGGTGGTGCTGGACCGGCTGGCCGCCGGCGACGACCGGCTGACCGGGCCGGTGCTGCTGCTGGCCGGCGCGGGTGCCGCCGCGGTGCTCATGCCCGAACTGGGCCGCTATGTCGACGCCGAGCTGCAACGGTCCGTCGGGCTGACCGCGCGGCAGCGGCTGTTCGCCGCCGTCGGCCGGATGCTCGGGCTGCGCCGGTTCGAGGACCCGGAGTTCCACGACCGGCTCAGCATCGCCGCCGAGACCGGCCCGGCCGGGCCGCCGGAGGTGGTCAGCGGCTTCCTCGGGGCCGCCCAGGGGCTGCTCACCATGGCCGCCTTCCTCACCACCCTGGCCGCCATCAATCCGTGGATGGTGCTGGTCGTGGCGGCGGCCGCCGTACCCACCCTGCGGGCGGAACTGCGCCTGGGCCGCCAGCGGGCCGCGTTGCTCTGGGAGTACGGCCACGCCGCCCGGCGGGAGTTCTTCTACGCCCAACTGATGACCAGTGTCACCGCCGCCAAGGAGGTCCGCCTGTACGGCCTCAGCGGGCTGTTCGGCGCCCGGATGCTCACCGAACTGCGCGGCATCCACGCCGGCCAACGCCGGATGGACCGGCGTGAGCTGCTGGTCCAGTCGGTGCAGGGGCTGCTCGGCGCGGTGGTGGCCGGGCTGGGCCTGTTCTGGGCGGTCACCGCCGCCCGGTCCGGCGCGCTGACCATCGGCGACGTCTCCGTCTTCGTGGCCGCGGTCGCCGGGGTGCAGGGCGGGCTGAGCAGTGCCTTCGTCAACGCCGGGCGACTGCACGAGGCGATGCTGCTGTTCGGGCACTACCGCTTCGTCGTGGAGGCCCCACCCGACCTGCCCGCCCGCCCCACCGCCCTGCCGCAGGTGCCACCGCTGCGGCAGGGAATCGAGTTCGACGACGTGTGGTTCCGCTACGACGAGGACCTGCCCTGGGTGCTGCGGGGGGTCAGCTTCACCCTTCCCGCCGGGTCCTCGGTGGCCCTGGTCGGGCACAACGGGGCCGGCAAGAGTTCGCTGGTGAAACTGCTGTGCCGGTTCTACGACCCGAGCCGGGGCAGCATCCGCTGGGACGGGGTGGACCTGCGCGACCTGCCCCCGGCTGAGCTGCGGGCGCGGATCGGGGTGCTGTTCCAGGACTTCATGTCGTACGACTTCAGTGCCGCCGACAACATCGGGATAGGTGCGGTGACCGCCCTGGAGGACCTGACCCGGATTCGGGCGGCGGCCCGACTGGCCGGCGTGGACGACATCCTGGGGGCGCTGCCCCGGGGCTACGACACCATGCTCACCCGGGTCTACATGAACGCCGAGGACCGCGACGACCCCACCACCGGAGTGGTGCTCTCCGGCGGCCAGTGGCAGCGGGTGGCGTTGGCCCGGGCGCTGATGCGCGAGGAGGCCGATCTGCTGGTGCTGGACGAGCCCAGCGCCGGCCTGGACGCCGAGGCGGAGTACGAGGTCAGTCGTCGGCTGGCCGCGCACCGGGCCGGCCGGACCAGCCTGCTGATCTCCCACCGGATGAACACCGTGCGCGACGCCGACCTGATCGTCGTACTGGCCGACGGCACGATCACCGAACGCGGCGACCATGAGGAACTGATCGACCTGGACGGCACGTACGCCCGGCTCTTCCGCCGTCAGGCCGCCGGCTACCAGGACCCGCAACCGGCGGCCTGACGACCAATTGAGTCGCCGCCCTGGGGTGGGTCGGCCTAACATTCGCCGGATGCGAGTGCTTTCCGTGAACGTGGGCAGACCCCGGCCCAACCCGGCCAAGGGTGGGTTGACCGGCATCGACAAACGCCCGGTGCAGGGCCCGGTCGCCGTCGTGGTGCCCGGCCCCAAGGGCACCGGCGAGGTGGGTCTGGTCGGTGACCGGGTCTACGACGTGAAGCATCACGGCGGCACCGACCAGGCCGTGTACGCCTACGCCCGGGAGGATCTGGACCGCTGGGCGGCCGAGTTGGGCATCACCCTCGGCAACGGCGGCTTCGGGGAGAACCTGACCACCGCCGGCCTGGACGTCAACGCCGCCCTGATCGGGGAGCGCTGGCGGATCGGGCCGGACGTCGTACTGGAGGTGTCCTCCCCACGGATCCCCTGCTCGACGTTCCAGCACTGGCTGCAGCAGCGCGGCTGGATCAAGCGGTTCACCCAGGCCGCCGTGCCCGGGGCATACCTGCGGGTGATCGAACCCGGTGAGCTTCGCGGCGACGACCCGATCGAGATCGTGTACCGGCCCGACCACCAGGTCACCATCGAGCTGGCCTTTCGTGCCCTGACCCTCGAACCGGAGCTGCTGCCGCAGTTGCTGGTAGCCGAGGCCCTGCCCGAGGAGGCCCGGGACTCCATCCGCCGACGGTCGGCCACCGGGTAGGCCCCATGCGCCGAGATGCGCACCCGCCACCGGGGAACTACGGTGTGTGGTCGGGGCGACATGGAATCAGCACTGACCGCACCACCAGCACCGCCAGCGGAGTTGGCAAGGGTACGCCGCTGGCCGGTCTCCCTGGTCCTGGCCGGGGTCATGTTCCTGGTGCTCTTCGACAGCCTCGCGGTCGCCACCGCCCTGCCCCAGATCGGCCGGGAGTTCGCCATCTCCCCGGACCAACTGCAATGGGTGATCACCCTCTACTCCCTGAGCATCGGCGGGTTCCTGCTGCTCGGCGGTCGGGTCTGCGACCTGTGGGGTAGGCGGCGCCTGATCGTCACCAGCCTGGGGGTCAACACCTTCGGCCTGCTGCTCGCCGGCGCCACCTCCTCGCTGCCGCTGCTGTTCGCCGGACGGGTACTCCAGGGCCTAGGTGCCGCCTTCGCCATCCCCGCCGCCTTGGCGTCGGCCGCCGCACTCTTCCCGGAGGAGCCCTGGCGCAGCCGGGTCTTCGCGGTGGTCGCGGCCGCCGCCAACTCCGCCGGGCTGGCCGGGGCCGTCTGCGGTGGGGTGATCACCTCCTACTGGGGTTGGCGCTGGATCTTCCTGGCCGTCGTCCCGGTGGGCCTGGTGGCGATGCTCGCCGCCCTCCGGCTGTTGCCGCCGGATCAGCCGACAGCCGGCCGCCGATCCCTGGATGTCACCGGTGCCCTGCTGGCCACCGGCGGGCTGGTAATCCTGATCTACGGCGCCACCCGGGTCGCCGAGCAGGGGCTGTCCGGTCCGGCACCGGCCATCGTCGTCGCCGGCCTGCTCCTGCTGGCGGTCCTCGTCCCCCTGGAACGCCGGATACGTGACCCGCTGCTCAAGCCCGCCCTGTTCCGTTCGCGTTCCCTGACCGCCAGCTGCCTGGCCTTCGCGGCCCACTCGGCGTCGTACGCGGCGATCGTCGTCGTGGGCAGCCTCCACCTCCAGGAGATCCACGGCCTGTCGGCCGCCCAGACCGGTCTCGTCCTGGCCCCGGTCCTGCTCGGCTCCCTCATCAGCGCCGCACCGGCAGGCTGGCTGGTCCGCCGCTACGGCCCGCGTACGGTCGTCACGGTGGCCCTGACCCTCTGCGCCGGCAGCCTCGCCGGGGTGGCGGTGGGTACCGGCGGCTCCCTGCCCATCGTGATCGCCTGGCTGGTCGCCTGGGGGCTCAGCGCCGGACCCGTCTATGTGGCCCTGACCCGGGAGTGCATAGGCGCTGCGGCCCCGGAGGACCGAGGTTCGGCCTCCGCGCTGTTCGAATCGACGAACCATGTCGGCGGCGCCCTCTCGGTGGCGGCGTTCCTCACCCTGCTCGGCGCGGGCGTCGGCTACGGCACGGTCCAACTGGTCGGCGCCGCCGTCGTCGGCCTCGGCATCCTCGCCACCATCGGCCTTATGCCCAGATCGAAGCCCCAGACCAGGACCTGAAAGCTTCGGTACCGTCCGCCAACTGAACCCCGCCTGAGCGGGGCGGTAGAAGGCTTCGGGGTAGCGCCGGTGCACCGACTCGGGGAGGATCATCCTCCATGTCTGAGCGAGATCTGGCCGGAACCTGGCGCGGCATCATCGACGGGGACAGCAAGTCCTGGGTGGTGTTCGCCCACGGCACCTGCGTCGTGTTGCCAGACCCCGGACCCGACATCGACCTCGCCGCTCAGGCCGTCGACATCCTGCGTGAGTACGGCCCCGTCCACCCCGGCTCGTCCGCCGGAGACTTCGGCACGATCACCCTCGACCCCGGTCTCGGATGGGTGGTCTACGGCCACCACGACGACGTGCTGACCTACGTGGGACCCGACGAGATCTCAGACAGCAGCGACCTGGCCATCGGGCTGTACGGCCGCCACAAGCGCGACCGGGACGGCCACGAGCTGCACGTCATCCACGTCGAGGACAAGCGGCCCGGGTAGTCGACGCCGAGCTTCCGCCATCACTGGTTCCGGCGGTCATGGCGCTGACCTGGGCCGGAGTTGATGGAGCGGGCGACGGGAATCGAACCCGCACCGTCAGTTTGGAAGACTGAAGCTCTGCCATTGAGCTACGCCCGCGTACGCCCGGAAACCCGGACGCGCCGACAGCCTACCCAATGCCCGCGATGAGCGCGCGGCCGTATCCCCGCCGCCGCGCCGGCGTCGGCCCCGCGGTTTCGGCGATCTGGGGGTACCCGGCCGGCACCGATGCAGCAACATCGGCGAAACGGCGGCCAGCACACAAGCCAGGCGTGTCCGATTTGGGGTTGTTCGGCGCGTTGGGGGATGCCCCGGCATCCGGTTGTCGGGTCGAAGGCATAGACTGCTCGACGCCACGGGGTGTGGCGCAGCTTGGTAGCGCACTCGCTTTGGGAGCGAGGGGCCGTGGGTTCAAATCCCGCCACCCCGACTGCCTCCAGCGTGGGGCCGGTGCACCCGGGACGGTGGGCGAGCGGGATGCTTCGCCGCCGGGTCCCTGGGCGCTGCCGGTCGGCCACGCCGGTTCGCCTACACTCGATGGGCCGAAGTGCGCCCAGAATCAACCGAGATCCGTCAAGGAGTACGCCTGTGAAGAGCACCGTCGAGACTCTGAGCCCGACGCGCGTGCGGCTCGCCATCGAGGTGCCGTTCGTCGAGCTCGAGCCGAGCCTCAAGAAGGCGTACCGGGAGATCGGCCAGCAGATCCAGATCCCCGGCTTCCGTAAGGGGAAGGTGCCGGCGGCGATCATCGACCAGCGGGTGGGCCGGGGCACGGTGCTCAACGAGGCCGTGCAGGAGGCCATCCCGCAGAACATCCTCGCCGCGGTCCGCGAGCACGACCTGAAGACCCTGGGCCGTCCCGAGGTCGACATCACCGAGTTCAACGACGGTGACTCGCTGAACTTCACCGCCGAGGTGGACGTCCGGCCGGAGATCACCGTGCCGGACCTGGCCTCCCTCGAGGTCGTCGTCGACGAGTTGCAGATCGACGACAGCGAGATCGACGAGCAGGTGAAGAACCTGCGCGAGCGGTTCGCCACCCTCAAGACCGTCGAGCGGGCCGCGGCCGAGGGCGACTACGTCCAGATCGACCTGCGGGCCACCGTCGACGGCGAGGAGGTGCCGGGCGGCTCGGCCAGCAACATCTCCCACGAGGTGGGCAGCAAGCAGCTGCTGCCGGGCCTGGACGAGGCCCTGGTCGGCCTCGCCGCCGGCGAGGACACCACCTTCACCACCCAGCTGGTCGGTGGCGACTTCGCCGGCCGCGACGCCGAGGTCCTGGTGACCGTGCGTACGGTCAAGGAGAAGGAGCTGCCCGAGCTGAACGACGAGTTCGCGCAGCTGGCCAGCGAGTTCGACACCATGGAGGAGCTGCGCAACGACCTGCGTGAGCGGGTCACCCGGGGCAAGCGGGTCGAGCAGATCTACGCAGCCCGGGACAAGGCCCTGGAGCAGCTCGTCGAGGCCGCCGAGGTGCCGGCGCCGGAGGGTGTCATCCGCGACGAGGTGGAGAGCCGCAAGCAGGCGATGGTCGACCAGCTGGAGCGGATCGGCGCCTCGATGGAGGACTACCTGGCCGCCGAGGAGAAGACCGAGGAGCAGATCGACGCCGAGCTGACCGAGGCCGCCACCCAGGGCATCAAGGTCCAGCTGCTGCTCGACACCCTCGCCGACGCCGAGGACGTGCAGGTCTCCGACGACGAGTTCGGCCACGAGATCGTCCACCGCGCCCAGCGGGCCGGCATGGCCCCTCAGCAGTACTACGACCAGCTGGTGCGCTCCGGCGCCGCCGGCGCGGTCTTCGGTGACGTCCGCCGGGGCAAGGCGCTGGCCGCGGTCATGGAGCGCATCACCATCAAGGACACCGCAGGCAACGAGATCAGCCTGGACGCGCTGCGCGAGGCCAGCGAGGCGGAGCACGGGCACGAGCACTGATCGTCGGGTGAGGGCCACCGTCCGCCGGTCGCGGTGGGTGGTGGCCCGACCCCTTTCCGGGTACGAGTCCCGGGCCCCCTGCGCTGAGAGCGAACAGTGCCCGGAGCGGGACTCTGCCGCCCGGCTGAGCGGTTAGTGTCGGACAGGACGGTACGGAGAGCGAAGGGCTGCCATGACCGACATGCACATCCCAGCGAAGCCGCGGGCGCTCGACGCCCGAGGCGGCGACTCAATTGGCAACCTCGACGACTCGGTCTACAACCGGTTGCTCAAGGAACGCATCATCTTCCTCGGCAGTGAGGTCAACGACCAGGTGGCCAACCGCATCTGCGCGCAGCTGCTGCTGCTCGCGGCGGAGGACCCGGACCGGGACATCTTCCTCTGGATCAACTCGCCGGGTGGCTCGGTCTACTCCGGCATGGCGATCTACGACACCATGCAGTACATCGACAACGACGTGTCGACCGTGGCGATGGGCATGGCGGCCTCGATGGGCCAGCTGCTGCTCTGCGCGGGCACCAAGGGCAAGCGGTACGCTCTGCCGCACGCCCGGATCATGATGCACCAGCCCTCGGGTGGCCTCGGCGGTACCGCCTCGGACATCGCGATCCAGGCCGAGCAGATGCTCTACACCAAGCGGATGTTCCAGGAGCGGGTCGCGCACCACACCGGACAGACCCAGGCGCAGATCGAGGCGGACTCGGACCGCGACCGCTGGTTCACCGCCCAGGAGGCCATGGACTACGGCTTCATCGACAAGGTGATCATCGGGGCCGCTCAGGTTCCCGAGGGCGCCGGGACCCTGAGCTGATCGAGGAGCAGACGATGACCGACCTCAGCCTGCCGCCCCAGTTCGCGGCCGTGCACAACCGCTACGTCCTGCCGTCGTTCGTCGAGCGCACGTCGTACGGGGTCAAGGAATCCAACCCGTACAACAAGCTCTTCGAGGACCGGATCATCTTCCTCGGCGTTCAGGTGGACGACGCGTCGGCCAACGACGTGATGGCCCAGCTGCTGACCCTGGAGGGGACGGACCCCGACCGGGACATCATCATGTACATCAACTCGCCCGGCGGCTCGTTCACCGCGATGACGGCGATCTACGACACCATGCAGTACGTCCGGCCGGACATCCAGACGGTCTGCCTCGGCCAGGCCGCCTCCGCCGCGGCGGTGCTGCTGGCGGCCGGCACCCCGGGTAAGCGGATGGCGCTGCCGAACTCGCGGATCATCATCCACCAGCCGGCCACCGAGGGTGGCTACGGGCAGGGCTCGGACATCGAGATCCAGGCCCGGGAGATCCTGCGGATGCGCACCCAGCTGGAGGAGATGCTCTCCCGGCACTGCAACCGGCCGGTCGAGAAGGTCCGCAAGGACATCGACCGGGACAAGATCATGACGGCCGAGGAGTCCCGGGAGTACGGGTTGGTCGACACAATCCTCAGCAGTCGCAAGAAGGGTCTGCTGGCCGCCAACGCGGCCGGCTGACCTGCACGGGATCAGGGGCCGGTCGGGTCTGTCACCCGCCGGCCTCTGACACACCCGTTTTGGGGGTCGGAGAATGCCCCTGCAGCGGGTAACGTCGGGTCAGTACCGCTTCGTCGGGCGACCGGCGTGGTGGGTGGAGACGGGCAGAGCGAAGCGTCCGCAGGTCGTGGCCGGGGCTCCGGCCGATGAGTGCAGGGAGAACGTAGGTGGCACGGATCGGTGACGGCGGCGACCTACTCAAATGCTCCTTCTGCGGCAAGTCGCAGAAGCAGGTCAAGAAGCTCATCGCGGGCCCCGGGGTCTACATCTGCGACGAGTGCATCGATCTCTGCAACGAGATCATCGAAGAGGAGTTGGCCGAGTCCGGCGAGGTGAAGTGGGAAGAGCTTCCCAAGCCGATGGAGATCTGCCAGTTCCTCGACACCTACGTGGTGGGGCAGGAGCAGGCCAAGAAGGCGCTCGCCGTCGCGGTCTACAACCACTACAAGCGCATCCAGGCGGAGGCGGCCAACGCGCCGGGCGCCGGTAACGACGGCGTCGAGCTGGCCAAGTCGAACATCCTGCTGTTGGGCCCGACCGGGTGTGGCAAGACCCACCTGGCGCAGACCCTGGCGCGGATGCTCAACGTGCCCTTCGCCATCGCCGACGCCACCGCCCTGACGGAGGCTGGCTACGTCGGCGAGGACGTGGAGAACATCCTCCTCAAGCTGATCCAGGCCGCCGACTACGACATCAAGCGCGCCGAGACCGGCATCATCTACATCGACGAGGTCGACAAGATCGCCCGCAAGTCGGAGAACCCGTCGATCACCCGTGACGTCTCCGGCGAGGGCGTCCAGCAGGCCCTGCTGAAGATGCTCGAAGGCACCGTGGCGAACGTGCCACCGCAGGGCGGCCGCAAACACCCGCACCAGGAGTTCATCCAGATCGACACCACCAACGTGCTGTTCATCTGTGGTGGTGCCTTCGCCGGCCTGGATCAGATCATCGAGGCGCGTACCGGCCACGGCGGCACCGGCTTCGGCGCCCGGCTCCGGGCCGTCTCCGAGCGTTCCACGGACGACATCTTCAGCCAGGTGATGCCGGAGGACATGCTCAAGTTCGGGCTGATCCCGGAGTTCATCGGCCGCCTGCCGGTGATCACCAGTGTCCGCAGCCTCGACCGGACGGCCCTGGTGCGCATCCTCACCGAGCCGCGGAACGCCCTGGTCCGGCAGTACCAACGCCTCTTCGAGCTCGACGGGGTGGAGCTGGAGTTCGAGCGACCGGCTCTGGAGGCCATCGCCGACCAGGCCATGCTGCGCGGCACCGGTGCCCGTGGCCTCCGCGCCATCATGGAAGAGGTCCTGCTCTCCGTGATGTACGAGGTGCCCAGCAACCCCGACGCCGCCCGGGTGCTCATCACCCGTGAGGTGGTGCTGGAGAACGTCAACCCGACCATCGTCCCGCGCGAGTTCACCGGACGTCGGGCCCGACGCGAGCGCGAGGAGAAGTCGGCCTGATCCGGTAGGGGAGTGCCTTACCCTGCCGGTTTCGACCGTCCGCCCGTACCCTGGCTGTCATGCGCGTCGCCGTCTGCCAGCTGAACTCCCGCGACGACCGGAAGGCGAATCTCGCCGCCGCGGAGGCCTTGATCGATCGCGCGGCCGACGCCGGCGCGGACCTGGTGCTCCTGCCGGAGTATGTCGACTATCTGGGGCCGGGTGCCAAGATGCCGGCGCCGGAACCGGTCGGCGGCGAGGTGGGTCAGTTCTTCGCCGACGTCGCCCGTCGACGGGGCATCTGGCTCATCGCCGGCTCCTTCCACGAGGCCGGCCCCGACCCCGAGCACACCTGGAACACCACCCTCGTCTTCGACCGCGCCGGCACTCTCGCCGCCAGCTACCGCAAGATCCACCTGTACGACGTGGAGATCCCCGGTCGGGTCTCGTACCAGGAGTCGGCTTCGGTGGCCCCGGGCGACCAGTCCGTGGTGGTGGAGGTCGAAGGGCTGCGGGTGGGGCTGTCGATCTGTTACGACCTGCGCTTCCCCGAGCTCTACCGGCAACTCGCCACCGAGGGTGGTGCTCATCTGCTCGTGGTCCCGGCGGCCTTCATGATGCACACCGGGCGTGACCACTGGGAGGTCCTGCTGCGCGCCCGAGCGATCGAGAACCAGTGCTTCGTCGCGGCTGCCGGACAGACCGGGGACCACGAGCCGGGCCGGACCTGTTACGGGCGCAGCATGGTGATCGACCCCTGGGGGACGGTGTTGTCCCAGGTGCCGGACGGCCCCGGGTTCGCCATCGCTGAGGTGGACATCGACCGGCTGGCCCGCATCCGAGCAGAACTGCCCAGCCTGGCAAACCGCCGGCTCTGAGCGCGACTATCCCTGCAGCAGTACCCCCACCACCGCGAAGCCGGCGATGGCCACGGCCGTCACCAGCAGGGCGGTGCTCATTCGCGAGGGGCCCCGCCGGACCAGCCGCCCGATCGACACCACCACGGCGAAGAGCACGAAGGCCCCGATGATCAGTTGCCAGAAGGGGAGTAACAGGCCGAGCAGCGCGTCCTCGGCGAGGACCGGGCTGGTAGGCCGGGACACGTCATCCATGTCAGACACTCTGGCACGCCGGTGCCCTCTGCGGTCGCCGCCGCGAGGACACAGTTGCGCAGATGCTTGTACGTGCCAGGAGTGTGCGCCCGAGGGCAGGTAGCTGACGCCCGTGCGCAGGACGGGCTGCCGGTGAATTCCGCTCACCCGAACCCCGACCGGATGAGAGACACCTTTGGATGCTGATCCCTGATCGACAGTCGCTGATTTGCCTTCTCCGGTGGGTGCGCGTAACTTTCTCTCTGCACGAGGGAGGCCGGGCAAACCGGCCGAGAACGGGCGCCGGTCTTACGAGTGATCGTGAGGCCGAGACCGGGCGGTGCGAGTGGGCCTGAAGTTGAGGTTGCAATCGCGAAGCCGACCGGGTAAGGTTCTGGAGCCGGCAGGAGCCGGGCGGGTTGCCTGAGGGCAACTGGCCGGTCTGCGGTTCTCCACGGAAGAAGCGACCGCCGAGAGGCGTGCGCCACCGCGGGCCCGAACGATCTCAGAAGGTCTGAGCCTGAGCTTAAGGTTTGACCCGCGAGAACGATTCGGATAGTTTGGAGCGGTTGCCCCAGACAAGGTTTCGGATTCGAGGCCGAGTT